>NCEM01000022.1 GCA_002280725.1 Alphaproteobacteria bacterium 32-64-14 | reverse complement strand
TCCCGGCCGTAGCGTAGCGAGGCCCGGGATCCACTGGGAGGTTGTCGCGCTGGCGCGGTGGGTCCCTGGACAGCGCCTCGGTTTACCCTGAGCGACGCCGCAGGCGGCGTCGAAGGGCGCTTCCGGGATGACAGGCGGTGGTGGTGGCGCGCCTCATCCTGAGCCTGTCGAAGGATGCGGCGCGGCGCGCAGCCGGCGGTCCAGACAAAACAAAAACCCCTCGCCGTGGGGCGAGGGGTTTTGGAACTTGTCGATCAGGGAGACCTACCTCAGGCAGCCGCGGCGGCGGCTTTCTTGGCGATGTCTTTCTTGATCTTCAGCATCTTGGCCGACAGCTCGTCGTCCTTCGCCTTGGCGAGGAAGGCGTCGAGGCCGCCACGCTTGTCGATCGTGCGGAGCGCCGCAGCCGAGACGCGGGCAGCGTAGGACTGGCCCAGCGCGTCCGAGTGAACGGTGACGTTCACCAGATTCGGCAGGTAGCGCCGCTTGGTCTTGATATTGGAGTGGCTGACCGTGTGGCCGACCATCGGCTTCTTGCCGGTAAGTTCACAAATGCGGGACATGGCCCACCCTTCCTGAAGGTCTGCGCGGTTCAAAAACCCCTGAAAACGGGGATTTCGGGCCCGGCGCTGAAAGCGAAGCGGGGTCATTAGTCAGGTGATGGGGGGCTGTCAAGTTGGCGCTTGGCCTGCGGCATGGGCGACAGGGAACGCCGCCTGTCGAGAAATAGCCAGATTCTGACGCTTTACGGAATGAAAGCGGCAGGCACGATGCCGGTCGCGGAGCGGTTTCATGTCGTTTTTAGTTGCCGTGATCACAGCCGGGGGGCTCGGCTTCCTGCCCTTCGCGGCCCAGAACGCGCTGGCCCTGATCGCCAGCAGCGGCACGACCATGCGGCTTGAAGCCGAGTATGAAGCCATCACGCCGGTGCCGTGGATGGGGCTTCACAAGACGGCGTCGGCCACGCTGGTCGCCGACCTTTCCCCCTCCCGCTATCGCATCTCGATGAGCAGCCGGGCCGAGGGCTTCATCGACTGGTTCGTCGATTCCTCGGCCAGCATGTCGGCCAATGGCGCGCTGACGCCGGCTGGCATCTTTCCGGCGCACTACGACAGCACGGTGAAGGATGGATCGAAGGAGCGCCGCGTCCTGATCGATCACCAGGGCGGCGAGGTGCTTGTGGCTGTCAGTCCCAAGTACGGCAATTGGGGGTATCCGGCGGCGAGCGCGATGAACCGTCTCGAGGCGGTCGATCCGCTGACGGCGATCCTGGGCATGACGCTGCGCATCAAGGCGAGTTCGGCGAACCCGTGCGGCGGGCCGTTGCGCGTGTTCGATGGCAAGCAGCGCTATGACATTCGCCTGCGCTATGTCGCGCGGCTTACTTGGAACTCGGACGTCTACAAGGGGCCTGCGCTGAAGTGCGAGGCGGAGATGATCGAGATCGCGGGGTTCGACCCGAAGTCGGCGCAGCAGAAGGCGGACGATCGCGCCGATATCGAATGGGCGCACTTCATCCTGGCCGAGCTTGATGGCGGCGCACTGACGCCGCCGCTGAAGGTGGAGGTGCGCTCGAAGCGGAGCGGCAAGTACACCTTCCAGGCGACCAAGCTGAGATATGGGCGGGCGGGTTAGCGCTGTTGCGTTCCGGGAGCCTGTGTGAGGGGTGGCCCCCTCTTCGCACAGAGGGTGGGAGCGGTTCCCTGTCGCATAGTCTGTCATGGCTCTTCCAAGTCATCCACAGCCTCGGTAGTTGACCATGCGCCTGTCGCACCCCAACGTTAGGTGAGGACCGACTACGGCCTGACTGGGAAGACGGATATGCGCTGGCGCCCGATCACTCCCCCCGCAGTTTCGTTTGAGGGCGCGCTTGCGCGCCAATTCGCGAACGCCTGATCCACATCACATCGGGAGCGCGCCGCGTGGCCGCCAGCGACAACACCCGTATCCGGGCCGTGCTTGGCCCGACGAACACCGGCAAGACGCACCTCGCCGTGGAGCGCATGCTGGCGCACGGCACGGGCATGATCGGCCTGCCACTGCGCCTGCTGGCGCGGGAAATCTACGACCGCATGGTGAAGATCAAGGGCGCGAAGGCGTGCGCGCTGATCACCGGCGAGGAGCGCATCCGGCCCGAGGGTGCGCGGTATCTGGCCTGCACGGTGGAAGCCATGCCGGTTGGCGAGGGCGCGGACTTTGTCGCCATCGACGAGATCCTTCTCGCAGCTGAGCTATGCCGGGCCGATCAAGATCACCAAGCTGCCCAAGCGCTCGGCCATCGTCGCGTTCTCGTCGGAGGAAGTTTACGCCATCGCGGAGCTGCTGAAGCGGCAGCGTGGCGGATGCGCGGTGATCATGGGCGCGCTTTCGCCCCGCACGCGCAACGCGCAGGTCGATCTCTATCAGAGCGGCGAGGTGGATTACATCGTCGCGACGGACGCGATCGGCATGGGGCTGAACCTCGATGTCGGGCACATCGCGTTTGCGAGCCGCCGCAAGTTCGACGGGCGGCAGCGGCGTTTCCTGCGGCCGGACGAACTGGCGCAGATTGCGGGACGCGCGGGGCGCTTTCGCGACGATGGCACGTTTGGCGAGACGGCTGACTGCACGCCCTTCGAGGAAGACACGGTCGAGCGGATCGTCAATCACCAGTTCGAGCCGGTGGACTATCTCAACTGGCGCAACTCCGATCTCGACTATGGCAGCATCGATGGCCTGCTCGCCTCGCTGCGGCGGCCATCAACGGATGTGATCCTGCGCAGGGCGCCTGAGGCGCTGGACGAGCTGACGCTGGCGGCGGTGGCGCAGGACGAGGATGTGCGGCGCGCGGCGCGCACGCACGCGCATGTGCGGCGGCTGTGGGATCTGTGCACCCTGCCCGACTTCCGCAAGCACGGACAGGACGCGCACCTGCGGCTGGTGCAGGCGTTCGTCGAGAAGCTGATCGAGCCGGGCGCGCGCATCAAGGACGAGTGGCTGTATGCGCAGGTGGAGCCGCTGGATCGCGCCGAGGGCGACGTCGACATGCTGCAGCAAAGGCTGGCGGCGATCCGCACATGGACCTATGCGGCCAACCGCGCCGACTGGCTGGAGAACGCCGCGACGTGGCAGGGGCGCACGCGCGAGATCGAGGACAGGCTGTCGGATGCGCTGCACCAGGCGCTGATGCTGCGCTTCGTCGACAGGCGGACGTCGGCGCTGCTGAAGTCGCTGAAGGCGGACGAGGATGCGCCGGCCGATATCGGGCCGGAGGGCGAGGTTCTGATCGGCGGGCATGTGGTGGGGCGGATCGACGGGCTGTTGTTCCAGCCGGTGGCGGCCGACGAGTCGCTCTCCGGGCGGGCGCTGCGCGGGGCGGCGTTGAAAGCACTGCGGCCGGTGATCGAGCGGCGGTTGCTGGAGATCGCCGAGGCCAAGGACGAGGCGTTCAGCTTCGATGCCGACAAGGCCGCGATCGTATTTGCAGGCGCGCCGGTTGCGAAGCTGATCGCGGCGGCCGACTGGCATTCGCCGGGGATCGAGATCATCGGCGCGCGCGATGGCTCGGCCGAAGGGCGGCAGGCGGCGTTGCAGCGCCTGTCCACGTGGTTCACCGGTCATTCGCGCGCGACCTTGCCGGCGCTGCACACCCTGCGTGAGCGGCTGGAGGGACCGGCGCTGCGCGGGGCTGTGCGTGGCGCGGCGTGGCAGCTGCTGGAAGCGGGCGCGGCGTTCGACCGGCGCAACAGCCCAATGACAGAGGCGCTCTCTAGCCCCGACAAGGCGGCGCTGGGCGAGGCGGGCGTGCGGATCGGGCGGCTGGCGGCGTGGTTGCCGGGGCTGTTGAAGCCGTCTGCCGCGAAGCTGGCGCTGAGCCTGCGGGCGGTGCATGCGGGCGGCGCAACGCGGCAGCCGCCGACGCAATCCTCATTCGCGCTGAAGGACACTCACTGGCCGGACAACCTGCTGTGGACTGCGGGCTATCTGCGGCTGGGACCGCGCGCGGTGCGCGCCGACATGGCGGACAGGCTGGCGCAAGCCCTGTCGCAGGTGCGGCGTGGGTCGGAGACGTCGGCCTTCATCGTGCCGCCGGAACTGGCGGCGCAGGTCGGATGCCCGGCGGCGGACTTTCCGAACGTGCTGCGGGCCATGGCCCTCAAACCTGCGCAGAAGGACAAGGAGACCGGGGCGGTGACACACTGGCGCTTCCCGGCGCGTCCGAAGATCGACGTGGAGAGGAAACCCGAGCGCAGGCCGGGGCCACCGCCGAGCGGACCATTTGCGGCGCTGGCGGATCTGGTGATCGCGCAACCCGCCCAGCCGGCGCGCAGGCGGCGACGGCAGCGTCCGCGCCGGCCGGCGCAACCGGCGGCGGCGAAGGCTGCGTCATGACCGACGAGCGGATGCGGATTGACGTGTTCCTGTGGCGGGCGCGGTTCTTCAAGGCGCGGACGTCGGCCAGCGAGGCGATCGAGGAGACCGGCGCGCGGATCGAGCGGGATGGCCAGGTGCGCCGGATCGACAAGCCGGCGACGCCGGTAGAGGCGGGGGACATCCTCGCCTTTGCCTGCCCGTCGGGATCAAAGCTGGTGCGGATCGTCTCGCTTCCGGCGCGACGGGGCCCGCCCAGCGAGGCGGCGCTGTGTTACCAGTCGCTTACTTCCGCCTGATACGTAAGCTCACCTCAACAACGCTGCGAATTGACAAGGCCGCCTGCTGGCCGCATGTCGCGGCGCGCAAAACGAGTTCGCCTGCCCATGACCTACATCGTCACCGACGCCTGTATCCGGTGCAAATACATGGACTGTGTGGAAGTATGTCCGGTGGACTGCTTCTACGAAGGCGAGAACTTCCTGGTGATCCACCCGGAAGAATGCATCGATTGCGGCGTCTGCCAGCCGGAATGCCCGGTCGAGGCCATCGTGCCCGACACCGAGGACGACAAGGACGGCAAATGGCTGAAGCTGAACACCGACTACGCGAAGGTCTGGCCGAACATTACCCTCAAGGGGACGCCCCCGGCGGATGCTGACGATTACGCTAAGGTAAAGAACAAGCTGGAATCGCTATTCTCGCCCAAACCGGGCTCCGGTAACTGAGATAAGTTTGCCCATTCCTGGGGCGAAATGCCGCTAGCCCCAATGGAATCAGGGCATTCGCCGTGCGTGTCGCTGCAGCAACGGCTTGAAATTCCTTACAATTGTGCTAAGTGATGCTTCGCGCCGACGGGCGATAGCACAACGCAACAGATCTGGGCCCACAGCTGCACACCATCAGGTGGGCGGGAGAGGGGCCGTGACACTTGTTGCGAGTAATTGAGGGATCAAAGCATGACGACGAAAAAGCAGCCAGCCAAGCTCGTCGAAGGTCTCTTCAACGTTGGACAGCATGTTGTCTACCCCGCGCATGGTGTCGGCCGTGTGACAGGCGTCGAGACGCAGCAAGTCGCCGGTATGAAGCTGGAAGTTTTCGTCGTCGCGTTCGAGCAGGACAAGCTGATCCTGCGCGTGCCGGTCGCCAAGGCCGCCTCGTCAGGCATGCGCGCCCTCGCCTCTACCCGGATCGTCGGCGATGCGCTGAAAACGCTGGGGGGCCGCGCGCGCATCAAGCGCACGATGTGGTCGCGCCGCGCCCAGGAATACGAAGCGAAGATCAATTCCGGTAACCTGATCCAGATCGCGGAAGTCGTCCGCGACCTGCACCGCGCCGGTGACCAGCCCGACCAGTCATATTCCGAGCGCCAACTCTATGAATCGGCGCTGGACCGGATGGCCCGCGAACTCGCGGCTGTCGAAAACATCAAGCACGCCGAAGCGGTGGAGAAACTCTCCAAATCGCTGGCGAAACGCGCTGCCTGAAAACCGGCCGACCAGGCCGCTGAAGAGGTAGAGTGAATTGCAGGGCGCTCCCTTTGCCGGGGGCGCCCTGTTTCGTTGCGGTGCCGCCTTCTGGCCGAAGAGAAGCCGCCTTCTGGTCGACGAGAAGAGGGGCGCGGGCGAAGCGGAAGCGGGGGACAGGTTTCCCCAGCGCGTATCATTTCATTTCCGCTGCCATGCACCCCTTTCCCCTGCTGTCCAGCAAACTATGTGCTGCAGTGAGGCTAAAATTTGCGCCGAACCCAGGAACCGATCCCGGACCGGTGGATTTGTTCGTGCAGCGCCGGCCTGCCCGGTGCGCATTCGGTGCGCCCGCAGCGCGCCTCGGACAATTCCTCCGGAGTTCGTCATGGCAACTGCCGACAATGTAGCCTCCGGCGCAGACCGCCGCTTCGTGAAGACCGCGATGGCGGCGCCCATGCTGGACCGGGAACACGAACTCAACCTGGCGCGGCGCTGGCGGGAAAATCACGACGAGGACGCACTTCACGAACTCTGCACCGCCTACATGCGGCTTGTCGTGGCGATCGCGTCGCGCTTCCGCAATTACGGGCTGCCGATGTCGGACCTGGTGCAGGAAGGCAATGTCGGCCTGATGCTGGCCGCCGCGCGCTTCGAGCCCGAGCGCGAGCTGCGCTTCTCGACCTATGCGACGTGGTGGATCCGCTCGTGCGTGCAGGATTTCATCCTGCGCAACTGGTCGATCGTGCGCACGGGCACGACGACGGCGCAGAAGTCGCTGTTCTTCAATCTGCGCCGCCTGCGTGCGCTGCTGCGCGATCCGTCTGACGGCGGACTGTCGCCGGCGAGCCGCACCTATGTGGCGACGCAGCTGCGCGTGGACGAGCGCGAAGTGGATCGCATGGCTTCGCGGCTGTCAGCGGCTGACCGTTCGCTCAACGCGCCGATCGGCGAAGATGGCGAGGCCGAGTGGCAGGACCTCCTGCAGGACGACACGACCCTGCCCGAAGACGAGACGATGCTGACGCGCGATCGCGAGACGCGCAGCCAGTGGCTGGCCGAAGCGCTCGCCGATCTCAGCGAGCGCGAGATGATGATCATCCGCGAACGCCGGCTGGTGGAGGACGGCGTGACGCTGGAATCGCTGGGGCAGAAACTCGGCGTGTCGAAAGAGCGTGTGCGCCAGATCGAACACCAGGCGCTGCGCAAGCTGAAGTCAGCGCTGTGCCGGATCGTGGGCGACCCGGAAGAGGCGGGGCTTATTCCGAGCGTTTGAGTACGGTGGTTACTCGGCTGCGACGGGGCGCACCTGAACGCGGTCATTATCGTTGACCGCGCGAACGGCATCAGCTGGCACGGAAACCTCGCCAATCGATCGGCCATCGACGGTGAAAAGCTCAAGCATGTAGCCAATCGGCTCGTCCTTGCCCGACTGCCTGTGAATGTGGATGACCACGCCCACGTCGCCAGACGCGAGCCCGTGCTCGGGCATGTCGCGGGTCAAAACCGCATATGCGTGTTCAGCGATCATAGGCGCCTCGGCAATGGAACCATGGTGACGAATCGCGGGGCGGTTTGTCCAGTGTCTATCTGCCAGACAGTCCTCACCTGAACATCGCCCGCAGGCGCGCGCATGGGACCGTCAACGCGGTACTTTACGCCAAACGCCGTCTGCACAGTCTCCGAAACCTGGTTCGTGCGGCCGTGAACCAGGAGCGCATCCCGAACGCTCTCGACATCGAGCACGTTAAAGCCCTGCGCGGCGAGGAAGAGCCCTTTTGGCCAGCCATCCTTGTGCGAAGGGTCCAGGATGTAAGCCAGCAGCTTTCCGTCTTCCACGACAGCGAAGTCCGCGTTCGGCATTGTCGCCATCACACCACCTCTACCTGCGGCCAATGCGTGATCCGGATAAGCGGCGGCGCTCCCTTCGCGACCGGGCGCGTGTCGATGCGGCCGCGGAGGCGGAGGCGGGTTCCGGTGACGATCTGGATGTCTGGTTCGCCGAGGCGTTCGCCGATGTCGAAGCGGATGCCGGTTGCGGTGAGGTGCGCTTCGCCATCGCCGGGGACGTCGCCGAGGGATGCGACCTCACCTTCCACGATGGAATAGTTCGGGGCGCCTTCCAGATCGTCGAGCGTGCGGATACGCCAGTGGGGTTCGGCCCAGAGGCCGCGCTTGGCGTCCCGCGCTTCGGCTTCGAGGGCGAGCAATCTGCGGGCGCGGACGGAGTTGTCGGGATAGGAGCGGACGCGGCCGAGGCCTTGCCGCGCAACCAAGCCGTTGAGCCAGACATCGCCGCCGACCTCGTCGCGGGCGATCACGTGGGCGATGGCGCGCTCATACCCGTCGCGGCTGAGGCCGCCATACCAGAGCCGGGCTTCGCGGCCCAAGGCGGCGCGCTCCAGCGCGGCGCGGGCCTTGAGGGAGAAGGGTTCGTCGGCGCGGCCGTCGTAGCCGGGCGCCGGGGCTTCGATTTCGGCGAGACGGACGCGGAGGCCCGTGTCGAGCGCAAGGGCGTCGCCATCCATGATCCGGGCGATGCGGCCGCGTTCCCCTTCGGCAAGGTCGGCTTCGCCCGAGCAGGCGCCGGCGATGACAGCGATGCCGGCCAAAGCCGCCCTTCGCGTGATGGAAAACTGTCGCGTGATGTGAAACTGCCCCGCCCGCCCCATTGGCGAACCTTAGGCCGGGGCAGCCGAATCGCAATGATCCGGACCTGGGATCGGAACGGGAAAGATGGCTGGCGACCCCGGCAGGATTCGAACCTGCGACCCCCGGTTTAGGAAACCGGTGCTCTATCCGGCTGAGCTACGGAGTCACGCCAGCGGCCTTATGCCCGCTCGGACCGCCTGCCGCCAGCCCGCCTGGATGCCGGTTTTCGGTGCGTCCGCCGGGAAAATGTGCCCGGGCGGGACATGACGGACAGGTCACATGGCCTCTGAATGGCGTCTGGGGCGCCGCGGACCGTTGCGCGGAAATTGCAGCCCCCCTAAAACGTTTCATCAAAGCCGCGAACCAGAAGCGGCGGGATCGGTTAATGGAATTCCTTTCGGGCATCCCCAAAGCTCTGTCCGGCGCCTGGGCGTCGGTGGAAGCAGCGCTCATGGGCTCGCCGTCGCTGGCGGGTATCGGGCTGCTGCTGGCGGCGGGCGCGGGCCTTGCCCTGGCCGTGCTGGCGCTGGCCGGTTTGGTGCGTCTGGTTTTCGTCATGCGCCGTGGCGCGGTCGCCAATTCGATCCGCCGCGAGAACGAGATTGGCGCGCGCATCGTCGTGGTGCGTGGCGGGCCGGGACGCAGGCGTGCGATCGCGAGCTTCCTGCACAAGGCGGTCGATACGCATCTCAAGGACTACATGTTCGGCGGACCGTTCCGCGTGATGTCGTATCCGGGCAGCCTCGAGGGCGATGCCCGTGCGCAGCAACTGCTCGCGCGCACCGAGGCGGATGTGATCCTGTGGGCTGAGGCGCCGCGTGGCGCTGTGGGCGGGGCCAAGGGCTTCGCGCGTATCCTGAGCCGGCCGACCAACACATTCGAAGCGGCGCGCGAGCCGGTGACGCTCGCCATGCCGAAGGAACGGAATCAGTGGAACGAGGCGCTGTCGCGCGCCATGGCGTACGCGGCGGCCAAGCAGTTTCGCCCCGCGCTTGGCCGTCCGCAGGATTTCCGCGCAGAGCGGCTGCAGCCTGTTGTTGAATCCGTGCTGTCGATCCTTCAGTCGAAGCCGAAGGCCGATCAGGCGCTGCTGGCCGAGATGGTGGACGATAGTTCTGCCGGCGCACTGCAGCTGGCCTTCGCGGGCGATGACGCGTGGATCGACAAGTCGGTGGAGATCGCGCGCTCGACGCTGGGCGAGATCAACCGTTCGGCAGCGCCGGATCGCTGGATTGCAGCGAACATCACGCTTGGACGCGCGCTGCGCCTCAAGGCGGAGAAGCGGTTCGATCCGGTGATGCTGCGCGAAGGCATCTCGCATTTGACCGAAGCGCTGGAAGCGCTGCGGTCCGAGCCGCGCTTGAAGCTCGCTGAGTCTGCCGCGCAGGCGATTGGCGAAGCGCAGAAGCTGCTGGGCACGCGCCGCAAGTTCTCGATCTCGGGCGGCGGGATCTAGGCACACGTTTTTGCACGCATTGCAGTCTGTGAGCCCGGCCCCTCGTGGTTCGACGGGCGTTGTCGCGTCTTTGACGCGATAACTGCTCACCATGAGGGTCCTCTCGTCACACAGGTGCACGCTTAGCCCTCATGGTGAGCAGTTCGCCTGACGCAATCGGGCGAACGTCCGTCGAACCACGAGGGCGGTAGGGAGTTTGCCTAAGCCGCTTTCGTCCGTTGCGCTTCGGGCGCGCAGGCGGCGCAGCGGCATTTGCCGGAGAGGTAGGCGCCCACGTATTCCTCGCCGTAGTCGTAACCGAGTTCTTCGCCGGGCTTGATGTTGCGAAGCGCGAAGATCCAGACGCGGTTCTTGTAAATCTCGATTTCGCAATTGGGCTTGCAGGAATGATTGATGTAGCGCGCCGTGTTCCAGCGCGGGCTGCCATCGATGGTCAGGCGGGAATGGATCTCGAACAGGTAGAGCGAGTTGCTGGCCTCGCGCTCGGCATTGGTCATGGGCGTGCCGGTGTATTCGATCACGCAGGCGCCCTTCGGGATGGGACCGGCGGCGAACAGGCCGAGGCCCGCGCTGGCGCGTTTCACCGCGAGGTTGAAGTCGCCGGGTTTGTAGCGTCTGCGGGTGGCCATGCGTCTCGATCATTCTCTTGGTGCGTGGAGCACCCTTCATGCTGAAGCCAGCGTGAGGCGCAAGCAGAAATGGGTTTCGCTTCACAGGAAGCAAGTGGAGCGCGGCTGCTTTGCCACGCTGGTGGGCGCCCTTGAATACTACCGGAGCGCCTCGAGGATGGAGACGGCGCTGGCGCCGCAGATCAGCGTGAAGAAGACTTCGAGCATGGGCACACGGAATTTGAGCAGGTTGCCGCCGAGCCAGATCAGGCCGGTGACGGCGGCAGCGACCACCCAGGGGCCGAGCACGAAACCGATGGAGCGCTGCAGCCGGTCGAAGGCCGAGTAATAGCTCTGGAACTCGAACAGGTAGGCGGCGCCGAGGGCAGCCGCCGACATGAGCACGGCGAGGCCGGCGAGAAAGCGTTCAAGCGTGTCGAGTTTCAAGCGGTCCTCCGGGGTTGCTCTTGCTTAGGGGCGGTGTGGCGTGGTGGCAATGTTGGGGAGCGGCGGAAAGCACGGCTCGGGCTTGGGGTGGTCGCTGCTGCGCTCCCCCACCTGCATGGCAAGTGAGGGAGGCAGCAACGCTCACGCCTTGTTGTCCACCTGCGCACGCACCGCTTCCAGTCCTTCTCGGGTGACGCGGTAGGGCGCGCCGTTCTCGCTGCGGATGAGACGCCGCTTGCGCAGCTTGCGGAAGACGGAGAGCGTGCAGTCGTCGAGGCGCCAGCCTTCGCGGGTGATGCACTCCACGGCGATGATGTCGCCGCGGTGGTCCTTGTGCTGTTCGATGCGTCCGCTTCAGATCACGCGCTGCGTGATCTGCATTCTTGAATCGAGACGGATCCACACTTCGCATCAAAGATGCGAAGCGATCCGGCTCGCCGCGAGCGCGTGCAGCGTGCGCTGCTCATATTTTGAGATGTTCAAGGGAATGCCTGTCCGAACGTTGGAAGGATCCGCGGCCTCAGCTGGGCGGCGGGCGTTCAGCGCGAGCGGCGGCTAACGGTCCTTTACGGACCGGCGCGGCTCACGAGGCGAACGCAATCTCGAATGGCATGTCCTGCTCCCCTTTGGGTGGGACAAGCGCGCGATATGACGGAGGCGCGGCCGGCGGTCAAGAACGGGCGGGGCGGACGCCGCAGCGCAACAATTCCGCATTCGCCACAATTCCTGCCATTGACTTGCCAGATTACACCCGTACTTTCCAATGAGATTACAGGTGTACCATGCAAGCGATCTCCGAAGCTGAAAGCCGCATCATGGAAGCGCTGTGGCGCAAGACGCCGCTGAGCGCCGAGCAGATCATCTCGACCGTGGGCCCGGAGAACGGCTGGGCGCCGGCGACCGTGAAGACGCTGATCACGCGCTTGCTAAAGAAGAACGCCATTGCGGGCGCCAAGGAAGACGGCGGCTATTTCTATCGCCCGCTGATCGCGCGCGCCGACTGGGTGCAGAGCGAGAGCCAGGGCCTGCTTGACCGGCTGTTCAAGGGCGAAGTGGCGCCGCTGGTCGCGCACTTTGCGGAGCACCGCCAGTTGTCCGCAAAGGATCTGCGCCAGTTGAAGGCGCTGATCTCGAAGATCGAGGATGACGGGAAATGAGCGGCTTTCTCGCTGTCCTGATCGAGATCAACATCGCGGCGGCGGCCGCCATCCTGTTCGTGATGCTGGTGCGCCGGCCGATGGCGCGGTTCTTCGGGCCGCAGGCGGCATATGCGCTGTGGGCGATTGTGCCGGTTGCGATGGTGGCGATCCTGTTGCCGGAGCGGGTGCAAGAGACGCTGGCGGCGGAATTCCTGGTGGGCGGCCTGCCCGCCAGCCTTGCGGCTGTCGAGAGCGCTGTCGCGAATGCGTGGCTGCCGGGCGTGCTGGGCGCGCTGTGGGTGGCGGGAATGGTGTTCCTTGCGGCGCTGCTGGTGCGCAGGCAGCGGGACTTCATGCGCGAGGCGGATATCGGGCTGGCTGGCCCGGCGATTGTCGGTTTCCGCCATCCGCGCATCGTGACGCCGGACGATTTCGAGCGTCGCTTCGGCTATCACGAGCGCAAGCTGATCCTCACGCATGAGCAGGTGCATCTCGACCGGAGCGATGCACGGATCAACGCTATCGTGGCCGTGATGCGCTGCGTGTTCTGGTTCAACCCGCTGGTGCATATCGGCGCGAAGGCGATGCGGATCGACCAGGAATTGTCATGCGACGCCGAGGTTGTGGAGCGCCGCCCCCGCGTGCGCCGCGCCTATGCCGAGACGCTGCTGAAGACGCATCTTTCGGCGCAGGCGCTGCCGGTTGGCTGTCACTGGCCGGCCGAGGCGCAGCATCCGCTGGCCGAGCGCATTGATCTTCTGGCGCGCAAGCCGCTGTCGATGAGGCGCAAGGTTGCGGCGGCTGTGTTGGTTGCGTCGCTGACGGGCGGCGCGGGCGTGACGGCCTGGGCAGCGCAGCCGGAGCGCACGGTGTTCCGCGAGACCGCCGATGTGCTGGTGCCGTTCCGCCCGATCCCGCGCGATGAGGCAGGCACGCAGAGCGCGCGCATGCTTCCGGCGACGTTCGTTGCGCCTGAGCTTCCGCGCAACTGGAGCGGCAAGACAGAGCTTGTGGCCGATCTCTGCCTGTCGGCGGCGGGCGCGGTGGAAAGCGTCGCGCTGGTGACGACATCGGGCGACACGAAGATTGATGCCTCTTCGGTGTGCTCGCTGGAGAAGGCGCGTTTTGAACCGGCAACGCGCGGCGGCCAGCCGGTCGCGGTTTGCCAGCAACGCATCACACTCGAATTCGACGGCGCGTCGCCGCCATGATGTAGCGCCGCACCGCTCAACCACGTCGCCCAGTCTCATCCAATCAGGGAGGTCTCCATGTATGGAGCCATGCGAGAACGTGCGTCTTCTTCCACCCGCCTTGCCGGCGGCGTCACGGCCGTGACCACGACGGCTGTGCTGGCCCTCGCCGTTGTGGTCGGCATGGGCGGGCAGATTGCGAAAGTGCTGGAAGAGAAGCTGATCTTCAACGTCATCCCGGATATGTCCGCGCCGCCGCCGCTCGAGATCAAGCGCACGTTCGACTTGGCAAACGATACGGAAATCGATCGGCCGTTGCCGCGCGTGGATGTTCCGACGTTTGAGTCTGACGATCCGCCGATCATCATCATTGCCGATCCGGGCCCGCGTGCGCGGACAGACACGGGGACTGGCACTCCCGAGGCGAGAGTTGCCCCGCCGAAAGCGCCGGTTCGCACGCTTGCGAAACTGTTGCCCGCCGCTGCGCCGCCCTATCCCGCCGCCGATGTGCGCAAGGGGAATGAAGGGACCACACGGCTGAATGTCTGCCTCGATGCGCGCGGGCGCGTGACGTCGGCCTCGGTTGCCGGAAGCAGCGAGCATGCTTCGCTGGATCAAGCGGCTCTGAAATGGGTGCGCGAGGCGAAGTTCACGCCGGCGAAGGTGGATGGCGCGCCGGAAGCGGTTTGCGGCCATTCCGTCGATTATGAGTGGAAGCTCAACACGCGCTGATCGCCAGCGCCGACAGGTTTAAGCCTCGCCCCAGTAAGGCGAGGCGGCCGGCACGCCAGGACGCCCCACGTTCCGGCCGGCCAATCTCGCGCCCCTTCCCGGCTATCCAGGGAAGGGGCGCATTTTTTTAACGCGCGCCCTTTGCGCCGTCGCTGACGCCGCGGCGGAGCCGGACCATGCCGCGGATCCAGCGGTCGTAGTCGCCGGTCTTGCGCTGCATGTAGGTGGTGACCTGATCGTGCGGCAGGATGAGGAAGGTTTCGGCGGCGAGACCCTTCACGACAGCATCGGCGACATCGGCGGGCGCGAGGACGCCATCGACATTCTGCGAGCCGGCGGCGCCGCCGAGCATGGGCGTGTCGACAGCTTGCGGGCACAGGAGGGAGACGCCGATGCCGTTCTCCTTCGCGGCGATGGCGAGGTGTTCGCCGAAGCCGATGGCGGCGTGCTTGGTGGTGGAATAGACGGCGGAACCGATCTGGCTGAGCAGGCCCGCAGCCGAGACCGTATTGAGGAACCAGCCGGACTTGCGCGCGATCATGCCGGGCAGCGCGTAGCGGGCGGCATAGACATGCGCCATCACGTTGACGGCCCAGGCGAGCTCCCAGTGCTCGTTAGGGGGCGATCCGGGATTGTCGATATCCGGGTCGCCGCGCGAGATGCCGGCGTTGGAGCAGAACAGGTCGATGCGGCCGAACTTCTCTTCGGCGGTGCGCACGATGGTCTGGACATCGACTTCCCTGGTGACGTCGGCCTGGATGCCGATGCCGCGGACCGACTGGGCGACGGCCTCGGCGCCTGCACCGTTCATGTCGGCGACGATGATGGCGGCGGCGCCCTCCGTGTGGAAACGCTCAGCCAGCGCCTTGCCGATGCCGCTTGCGCCGCCGGTGACGACGACGATCTTGCCTTTGACGTCCATGACTGTGTCCTGCTCTCAGTTGCGGGCTGGACCATGCCAGAGCGGGAACGATGCGCCAGTGTTTTGGGCGCATAGGCGGCTCTGTTCCGTGACTTGATGCCGGCTCATCCCGACGAAAGTCGGGATCCAGGAACGGTTGTGCACCTTGAAAGGGATTGAAGCTTCAAGTCCGGGCAAGCCTCACCGCCAGCCCTGGATCCCGACTTTCGTCGGGATGAGCGGTGATGGACCTCGAAGGCGGTTGAGGTCAGCTGCCCTCGGACAGCGAGAAATTGACGATGGTGGCGGCGAGCTTTTCTCGGAGGGCTTCGGCGTCCTTCTCGGGGACGCCGGGGGCGACCGCGAGGTTCACGACGGCGGGGGCATTCGGGCAGGCGGCGTTCTTGCGGGTGGCAGCGGCCATGAGACCGTCCATGTTGCTGGCGGCGCCGTTGACCGTGAGCGCCCCGCCCTGTGCGTAGGTGATGGAGAGCCCGACGGAATTGCAGGCGGCAGCGGTTTCGGGGCGGTAGTCGGGCATGGGGCGTTCGGCCACGATAGCGGCGGGCGGGGGCGTGGTATCGCAGGCCGCCAGCATCAGGGCGCCCGCAGCCATCAGCACAAATACGCGCATCGTAGTCTCCCGGTTACCCCCGGGGCCAAGCATAACGCAGGCGTCAAACCTGTCGACCGTTTCGGTTCGATGACGGAGGCGATTGGGGTGTGCGCCGGGAGCGGCAGGAAATGCCGCGCGGAAAATGCTTCCCGCTGGGATTGCGATTGCCCTGATTTTTCAGGGAGTGTGCGCGCAGATTTTTGCGCGCGCGGGCGATTCACCGGTCAGAAATTACCGTTCACGACTCATGAACACAGCCAGCGCATTCTACGAGGCATGATACAGCGTGAGTACACCTGGTCTTCGATTTTTGCCTGGGGGCTGACCCTCTCCGGCGCCGTGCTGGCAACGGGCGGCGTCATCGGCATGTTCTGGCCCAAGCTGGACATCAGCGGCCTGTGCGTCGTCGCCTTCGCGGGCATGATGGCGTTCGGCATCGGGCTGGTGAACTGCGCAGCCTCTGGCGCCATGCACGCGATCAAGCATCGCAAGCCGGATGGCCGTCAGGTGGAGTGGGCCGTGCTGTTGCCCGCGCTCATCTGCTGCGTCGGGTTCGTGTTCGCGACCAATGTGGGCGTGCACCTGGGCTGGGAAATCGTGATCGCCAATGCGCCGGAAGGCGCGAAGCTGCCGCCCGCGGCCACCGTCGATGCGGTATTCTACATCTTCGCCTTCGCCAAGCCGGCGATGGCGTGGATCGTCGAGGGCCGCAAATCGATGGACGCCGAGGACTATGAAGCCCACCGCTCCATGCGCCGCCGCGAGGCTTCGGAGATGGCGGATGCCGAGATGGTGCGCGCCGAGTTTGCACGGGCGTCAGCCATGTCGACCGACATGGAATTCGAGGCGGAAGCTGTTGAACCGACGCCCGACGTCGTTGCCGCTACCGAGCCAGTCGCGCCGGAAACGGTTGCAGATACGCCCGCTGAAGCTCCGCAGGCCAAACCGGCCCGTGGCAAGCGCAAGCCCAAGTCGGTTGAGGAACAACGCGCCGCCGCGATGAAGGCAGCCGCCAAGCGCGTCGCCCAGTATCGCGAGAAGCACATGGGCCGCGTCACCGACTTCGAGCACGCGCGCCTTGAACAGAACCTCAGCGTGCAGCAGATCGCCCATGCGTGCGATCAACTGATCCTGCGCGGCGAGAAGCCGAGCCAACGCCGCGTTGCTGAGATCCTCGGCGTGTCGCAGATGCGCGTCGAGAAAGTCTGGCCGGTCGGCGTGCCGCTGGATGGCACGGGCGAAGTGCGGGCGGCGTAGGGCGCGCCCGATTCTTTAGGCGCCTTCCCCGCTCATCCCGACGAAAGTCGGGATCCAGGAATGGTTAAGCGCCTTGCACAGGTTTGAAGCTGCAAGCTGGAACAAGCCTTGGCATTCGCCCTGGATCCCGACTTTCGTCGGGATGAGCGGGACAAGGTGAACTGTCCCGCTCAAGTCCAGTGAACTACCGCGCGAACTTCTTGAAGGTCGGGCGTTTGGGTTCGACGGCTTCGGCGCCGAGGCGGCGTTTCTTGTCTTCGAGGTAGTCCTCGAAATTGCCTTCGAACCATTCGACGTGGCTGTTGCCTTCAAACGCCAGGATGTGCGTCGCGACGCGGTCTAGGAACCAGCGATCGTGGGTTTCGACGTCGAGGTCGTTGGTCGGTTCGTCGAGCAGGAGGAGGTTCGAGCCTTCCTTCAGCATCTTGGCGAGGTGGACGCGGTTGCGTTCACCGCCCGAGAGCTGGCCGACCTTCTTCTGCTGGTCGCCGCCCTTGAAGTTGAAGGCGCCGACATAGGCGCGGCTCGGCTGTTCGATGCCGCCGATCTCCATGATGTCGAGGCCGCCGGAGACTTCCTGCCAGACGGTGTTCTTGTCGTTGAGGCTGTCGCGCGACTGGTCGATATAGCCGAGCTTCACGGTCTCGCCGACCTTGAACGTGCCGCCGTCCGGCTGTTCGCGGCCGGTGATCATCTTGAACAGCGTGGTCTTGCCTGCGCCGTTGGGGCCGATGACGCCCACGATACCGCCGGGCGGCAGCTTGAACGACAGGTCTTCCATCAGCAGCTTGTCGCCGAAGGCCTTATTGAGATGTTCGGCTTCAATGACGATCGAGCCCAGGCGCGGGCCCGGGGGAATGCGGATCTGCGCGGTCGTGATTTTCTCACGCTCGGCCGCCGCTGCCTTCTCCTCGTAGGCATTCATACGGGCCTTGGACTTGGCCTGGCGCGCCTTGGCGGATGAGCGGACCCATTCGAGTTCGCGGGCCATGGATTTCTGGCGGCCGGCTTCCTCGCGCGATTCCTGAGCGATCCGCTTGGCCTTTTTCTCGAGCCAGACGGAATAGTTGCCCTCGTAGGGAATGCCCTGCCCGCGATCGAGCTCGAGAATCCACGTCGTGATCTGATCGAGGAAGTAGCGGTCGTGAGTCACCAGGATAACGCAGCCGGGGAAGTTCGAGAGGTAGTTCTGCAGCCACGCCACCGATTCAGCGTCGAGGTGGTTGGTCGGTTCGTCCATCAGGATCATGTCGGGCTTGGACAGGAGCAGCGCGCAGATGGCGGCGCGGCGGATCTCGCCGCCTGACAGCGTCTTCACATCGGCGTCGCCCGGCGGGCAGCGGAGCGCTTCCATCGCCATCTCGATCTTCGAGTCGATGTCCCAGGCGTCGGCAGCGTCGATCTGCTCCTGCAGCTTGGTCATCTGTTCCATGAGTTCGTCGGTGTACTCCTCGCCGAGCTTGGCGGAGATGGCGTTGAACTCATCCACCATCTGCTTCTCGGGGCATTTCGCGGCGATGTTCTCGAAGACGGACTTGGTCGTATCGAGCTTCGGTTCCTGCGGCAGGTAGCCGATCTTGATGCCGTCGGCGGCTTTCGCTTCGCCGATGATCTCGTGGTCCTCGCCCGCCATGATGCGCAGCAGGGTGGATTTACCCGAGCCGTTGACGCCGACGATGCCGATCTTGGCGTCGGGCAGGAAGTGCAGCCGGATGTTCTCGAACACCTTCTTGCCGCCCGGATAGATCTTGGTCAGGCCGTCCAAATGGTAGACGTATTGATAGGCGGGCATCGACTTGTCCTTTGGGGAAGCGCGGCAGGTAGATGGCAGTCCGGAGGCTGCGGATCAAGCGACGCCGGAAGATGGGTTGCCGGCGGGGAGGTTCCACGGCTGGAAATCGCCCAGAATCATGTGAACGCAGCTTCCTGTGCGGTCCCGGCTTGTTTTTGGCGGCCCATTCGCCGATAGATTTTGCGCCTAACAGGGGACGTTTCACATGCTCAGGCTTTTCAAAGTCGCCGGCGCACTTGTCGCGCTCGGCGCAGCTTCCGTGTTCGCGGCATTGCCGGCGAGCGCCCAACTCACGCCCGAGGAAGTCGGCGCGGTGATGGAAGATCAAGGATATGACGTCGAGTACACCACCATTGGCGACGATGACGCACCGGCCATCAGCTCTTTCACGAACGACCTGAAATTCCTGATCACCTTCGAGGCGTGCGACGAGAATGGCGAGGCGTGCGAACTCATCGTGTTCCGTTGCGGCTTCGCGATGGACGAGGCCGACCAGCCCTCGCTTGACGATCTCAATGTCTGGAACAACGAACACTGGGGCAAGGCCACGCGGGACGACGTGAACGACCCGTGGATCGTGCTCGAAGTGAACACGGTCGGCGGCCTGTCGGAAGACAACGTCGTGGACACGCTGCTGTGGTGGGAAAACCTCACGCTCGAGTTCTCCGACTTCATCGGCTACGAGCCTTGATGACGGACGGGCGTCTGAAGGCATGGACGATTGCCGGAACGCTGCTGCTGGCCTCGGCCTGCAGCGGCGAGTCGGCGTCTCCCGTTTCAGCTGAGACAGCAGCCCTTGCTCCGGCGAGTGTTGCGGCCGCGGGTCCGGCCGGGTGCGCCAATGGCGCGTTGCTGCCGGTCACCGGACTTTGCAACACCGCCGCCGCGTCGCTGTTTGTCGCCATCGACGATACGATCGAGACATTCGCGACCCGCTGCATCTGGCGGACGGAAGAAGTGCTTCTGAGCCCCGGCGAGGCGTTGGTGTTCCGCGCGCAGGACTGCTCGCCCGAAGGCTGGGTGAGGACGATCTACACGCCGGTTTCGGGTTATCTGAAATACCGGATGGATGGCACACCGGACGATCAGGCGGGGTTTGCGCTGCAGGTTTTCCCGTTGGCGGCCGGCGAGACAGCTGAGGCGGTCGCGATGAAGACGCTGGCGCAGGCGCCCGAGCTGGAACGCGACCGCTGCGAGACGAAGGCGAATACCATCAACGCGCTGCACAAGCTGTCGGGCCGCACATTCGACCTTGAGCCCAAGGCGGATTTCATGGCCGAGCTTGAAGCGGAAGCCGATGGCGGGTTCAGCGCCTGTGGCCCCAATGGCTTCACCAACGAAGCGGTGCAGTTCTGGGAGACGAGGCCGGGCCACGCCCTGTTCCACATGCTGGGTCAGGACACGCCGCTATGGGATCCGGCAAGCTTCACCTTCTATCGCCAGGCCGCTGATGGCCGCTGGGCCCGCGCGACCTAGCAAAGCCTGTTCATGTGCACCGTTCGCATACGCAGCAGGCGCTCGCAGCACGTATTCGTCATCGCATTAAGCTAGGCCATGCGGCCCCGCTCGGGTATGTATTTGGCTAGGGTATCAAGAGCCGGCACAGGCTCACCGGGAGGGACTTCATGTCAGACGCCGCAACACCGGGCGCCACGAGCGCGTCCGAGCGCACCAAGCCATATGCGTGGCTCGTGCTGTTCATGCTGGCCTTCATCTACATCTTCAACTTTCTCGACCGTCAGCTGATGTCGGTGCTGATCCAGCCGATCAAAGCGGATCTCGGCTTCACCGACGAGCAGATGGGCTACATGACGGGGTTCTGGTTCGCCCTGTTCTACACCGGCTTCGGCGTCATCGTCGGCTTCCTCGCTGACCGCACGAGCCGCCGCAACATCCTATTCGCCGGCGCCTTCCTGTGGAGCATTTTCACGGCGCTGTGCGGGTTCGCGAAGGACTATCCGACCATGCTGGTCTCGCGGATCGGCGTCGGTGTTGGCGAAGCGGCGGGCGCGCCGCCGTCCTACTCCATCATCTCGGACTACTTCCCACCGCATCGCCGCGCGCAGGCGCTTGCGCTGTTCTCGCTCGGCGTGCCGTTCGGCCAGGCGGCCGGCGTCGCCTTCGGCGCCAAGATCGACGGCATCTGGGGCTGGGAGACGGCCTTCATCTCGATCGGCATCGCGGGCGCTGTTGCGGCTGTGCTGATGCTGCTGATCGTGCGCGAACCGAAACGCGGCGCGATGGACCACTCGGCGACCGTGACGCGCGAACAGGCTGAAGCAACCGCAGCGGAAAAGTCCGGCTTCTTCGAGACGTTCTGGGAGTTCATCAACCGTCCCGCCCTGCTGTGGGCAGCGCTTGGTTGCGGCTTCAGCGCCTTCGTCGGCTATGTCGCGCTGACCTGGAACGCGGCCTTCATGCAACGCACGATGGCGCTGTCGAGCGACGACACGGCGCTGTGGTATGCCTCGATGCTGCTGGTATCGATGGGCCTTGGCACCTGGGTGTCGGGTGCGCTGACTGACTTCCTCGCGAAGCGATCGAAGGTCTGGTACGCACTGGTGCCGGGCATCGCGATGGGCCTGTCGGCGCCGTTCTGGTATTTCTTCGTAATGGCGCCGAACTGGCAGACCGCACTGGTCATCCTGTCGGCGCCGACCTTCCTGACCATCATGTATCTCGCGCCAGCGCTGGCGCTGATCCAGAACTCGGTGAAGCCCTCGCAGCGGACCATGGCGGGCGCGATCCTGCTGATGGTGCTCAACATGATCGGCCTTGGCGGCGGACCGACGCTGGCGGGCGCGATGTCGAGCAACATCACGCTTGCGGGCATTGTCGAGCGTCTGGGCATTTCGGCAACGGAAGCCGGGGCGCTGGCCAAGATGACGGCGGCGCAACTGAAAGAGCAGCCGGCGGAGATCGCGGCGGCCGTCTCGGCGGCGTCCAACCACGGCCTGCAGACGGCCCTGCTCTGGATCACGCCGTTCTATGCGGTGGCGGTGTTCTTCATCCTGTTGGAAGCGTTTGCGATCCATCGTGAAGTGAAGGCGGGCGGGCCCGTGCGCGATGGCGGCGCGCGGCTTGGCATCGTGCTGCTGGCCATGGGTGTGGCCGGGTTCACGGCGATGTAC
The DNA here is from genome assembly GCA_002280725.1 of Alphaproteobacteria bacterium 32-64-14. Classification (GTDB taxonomy): domain Bacteria; phylum Pseudomonadota; class Alphaproteobacteria; order Caulobacterales; family Hyphomonadaceae; genus UBA7672. The sequence continues at coordinate 111,096 of NCEM01000022.1, read as the reverse complement.
CTGATGAAGCCGCTGGGCGTGTGGTTCGCCGACTGGATGGGCGCGACGCAGATCGTGCTGCTGGCGCTGGCCACCGGGTTTGGCCTGCTGCTGTGCTTCAAGGCGCTGGGCCGCAGGAACGCTGCCGCGACGGCTTGAGGCTGCAGGTGTCTGGACGTTGAAAGGAGGCAGCGCCGGAACCCCTGGCGCGGCCTTTGTCTTTGATGGCGTTGACGTAGAGAGACGGTGGATTTCGGCGGCGTCTCGATACACCCTGCACTCAGACGTCGACGGCAACCGCGTGGGAGAGACGCCATGATCCGCAGGACACTGTTTGCATTTGCTTGCGCCCTCGTCTTTGCCGCGTGCGGGCCAGGACAGACCGCGCCCGAGACACCGGCGGCGGCGGAGGCGGCTGACTTCGCAATCAAGCCGGAAGAGAAGACCGCGCTGGATGCGTATGTCGCGAAAGCTGATCCTGCTTACAAATGGGAGCTGGTTTCGACCAAGCAGGGCGATGGGTATACGACCTTCGTGCTCGAGATGACGTCGCAGACCTGGCGCTCGGAAGCCGATGTGGACAAGCCGGTGTGGACACACTGGATGACCATCGTGAAGCCCACGGAGGTCAAGCACGACAAGGCGCTGCTGTTCATCTGGCAGGGCGACAACACCGATGCGGCGCCGACGGATGGGCAGGAACGCTCGATCCGCATGGCGAAGGAGACGGGATCGGTTGTTGCGGAAGTCGGCATGGTGCCGAACCAGCCGCTGCGCTTTACCGACTCAAAAGACACGCCGCGCTGGGAAGATGACATCATCGCCTATTCGCGCGTGAAGCATTTCACCACCAAGGACGATGAGTGGCTGGTGCGCCTCGCCATGGTGAAGGCGGGCGTCAAGGCGATGGATGCGACGCAGGAGTTCATGAAGTCGCAGGCGGGCGGCGGTGTTGCGATCAACCAGTTTGTCGTGTCGGGCGCCTCCAAGCGCGGTTGGACGACGTGGCTGGTGGGCGCGGTGGACGAGCGCGTGATCGGGATCATGCCGCTGGTGATCGACGCGCTGAATTCGGAGGAGATCACCAAACACCATTTCGAGGTGCTGGGTTTCTTCGCGCCCTCGCTGGAGGATTACGTCAATCACGGGCTGTTCCCGCACAAGATCGGCACGCCGGAATATCAGGCCGTTCTGGCGATCGAGGATCCGTATAATTATCGCAATCGAGCGCGGCTCACGATTCCGAAATTCATCGTCAATGCGTCGGGCGACCAGTTCTTCCTGCCCGACAATTCGCGCTTCTATTACGAACAGCTGCCGCAGGAAAAACGCCTGCGCTATGTCGAGAACGCGGCGCACAATCTTGCGGGATCGGATGCGGTCGACTCGATGCTCGCCTGGTACAATTCGGTGATCACCGGCGGCAAGCGGCCGGATTTCATCTGGAACAAGGTGGATACGAACGGCATCGCGTTCCGCCCACTGGACAAGCCGACCGAAGTGCGGCTGTGGCAGGCGCACAATCCGAAGGCGCGCGATTTCAGGATGGAGTCGGTGGGACCGATCTACACTTCAACCCTGCTGACGCCGCAGGCGGACGGAACCTACTTCGCGCAGGTTCCGATGCCGACGGAAGGCTTCACGGCGTTCTTCGTCGAGGCTGCGTTCGACAGCGGGATTGCGTCCGCGCCGTTCAAGTTCTCGACGGAGGTGAGCATCCTGCCCGACACGCTGCCCTTCAAATGGGAAGATGCGGCGGCGAAGTACGCCAGCACGAAGCCGAAGTAGCGCAGAGCGCGCCGCTTTATCCGGTATCGGGAGGAAAGCGGTTGGCCTAGACTGCCCGCACGGCATTCAGAAGGTATTGCGTGATGAAACGTGCAGCTGGTCTTTCCGTTCTCGCGGCATCGTTGGCCGTGGCGCTGGGCGCGTGCGCGGCGCCCCCGGCGGCTGAACCAGCTGCGCCTCCGCCGATGATCACAGGCGGATACGCCAAGGCCGATCCGGCTGACGCACGCACGCAGGAAGCGCAGGCCCTTGCGGTGGCCGAGATCTACAAGCGCAATCCGACGCGCGCACTGGTTGAGAAGGCGGATTTCGACATCACGATGACCGGCGGGGCGCGTTACAAGATCGTGGTCTATCGCACGTTGCAGAATGCGCTGTCGGTGACGAGCTACGAGAAGCTGAACTAGCCCCGCATCATTGCGCGGCAGACGGCTTCCAAGCCACGCGCGTCGATATCGTCGAAGGCTGCAAAGTCGGTCGAGTCGATGTCGAGAACGGCGGCGAGCGCGCCTGACGGGTCGAACACCGGCACAACGATCTCGGAGTTCGAGCGGCTGTCGCACGCGATGTGGCCGGGGAAGGCGTGCACGTCGGGCACGATGACCGTTTCACGCGCGAGGGCCGTTGCGCCGCAGACGCCTTTTCCGAAAGGGATACGCAGGCAGCCGAGCGTGCCCTGATAAGGTCCGACGACAAGTTCGCGCGGTTTCAGCGGATCGACTTCATAGAAACCGCACCAGAAGAAGCGCTCGCCGAACGCCGCCTTGAGCAGCGAGACGGTGGTGGCATAGCGCGCGGTGCGCGAGGTTTCGCCGGCGACAACGCCGCCGACTTCCTGGACCAGTTCGGAATAGGCTGTCGCCCTGTCCGCCGAATAGGCGGTCTGCGCCTCGGCCACGATTACGACGCCTTGGAGAGGCGGCCGTAGAGGGCCTCCAGCGTGATCGCGAGATCCTTCTGCTTGTCGGAGCTCAGATCCTCGATCGCGGCGGTGAGGCGGTGGACGGGATCGTGCTCAAGGAGCGCGCGGCCAGCAGGCGTCAGGTCGATGCGGCGCACGCGGCGGTCTTCCGGGTCGGCGCGAACGGTGACCAGATCCTTGCGGGCGAGCGATGATACCGCGCGGGACGCAGGCGCGTGGGTTACTCCAAGATAAGTGGCGACGCCACCAACCGTGCGGGCCTGACGACCTGCGCGTGCGAGATATCTGAGCACCGCCCACTGACCGGCATGGATCGCCCGGGGACCCCTGGCGTCATAAACCGCACGGGCGGTCTGTTCGAGAAGACGCGCGACGACGCTGGCGTCCATGTTCCGAAAACTCCCCTGTCCTGTCGCCCGCCGAATTGCGTGACCGATGCCACCCCGCCCAGACGACCAGAACGCTCTGTTCTCGCCACTAGCACGAAAACATATTACCCAGACGTCAACAAGTTGAAAAGGGCAGTACAGTTGGCAATCGCGTGAAGACGAATGCCTGAATATCCCTGCTTATCGAATGAATTCCCGAGACCTGTTCGTTAATTTTCGAAGCCGCTTTGTTAAAACCCGCGGCCGTCGCTGCAGTCTCTCATAGAGTATACTTGCTTCGAGAGAGGCGGTTCTCAGTATTCGATGATGCAGGATTGATCTGTACTTGGAGCGGGTGAAGGGAATCGAACCCTCGTCGTAAGCTTGGGAAGCTTCTGCTCTACCATTGAGCTACACCCGCGGCCGGAAAACCTGACCGGAATTCTTGGCCAGGAACCAATTCCAAGTTTTACGCGATTGCATACTATGTGCAACCCATTGTGGGTACCGGTATGGAGAACACTCCGTTCCGCCCTTGCGGCATAGTTGTAACGTCTGGTGTTTCACGCATTTCTTCTTGACCGGGCCGCCAACGCCGTCCTGAGGTGACGTAATGGCGACACCGGGGGCTTTTGTAATTTTTGGCGCGACGGGCGATCTCGCCCGCCGGATGCTGTTCCCGTCGCTGTATTTCCTCGATGCGGATGGCCTGCTGCCGGACCGGCTGCGAATCGTCGGGGCGGCGCGGTCCGTGTTGACGGATGCCGAGTTCCGGAAACAGGCCGAAGGCTGGGTGCGCGAGCGGGCCGGCGCCTTCTTTTCGGAAAAGGCTTGGGAGTCGTTCTCCAAGCGCCTGTCCTACGCCGCGGGGGATTCGACCGCGCCGGCGAGCTACAAGGTTCTCGTCGAGAAGCTGAAAGGCGCCGAGGGTGGCGCGCTGTTCTACCTGTCGACCTCGCCGACGCTGTATATCCCCATCGTGAAGGGCCTGGCTTCGGTCGGCCTCGCCTCCCCGCCGAACGGGCTGATGGTCGAGAAGCCGATCGGCAATAGCGGGCGCACCTGCGACCAGATCAACTCCGCCATCGCGGAGCACTTCCCCGAGAACCGCACGTTCCGGATCGACCACTATCTCGGCAAGGAGACGGTGCAGAACCTCATCGCGCTGCGCTTCGGCAATGCGCTGTTCGAGCCGCTGTGGAACCGCTACTCGATTGACCACGTGCAGATCACCGTGGCGGAGACGCTCGGCGTCGAAGGGCGCTTCGGGTATTACAACGACTATGGCGCGACACGCGACATGGTTCAGAACCACCTGCTCCAGCTCTTGTGCCTGATCGCGATGGAGCCGCCGTCCGACATGCGGGCGGGCACCATGCACGACGAGAAGGTGAAGGTGCTGCGTGCGCTGCGCCCGATCCGCGATTCCGAACTGCTGGAAAAGACAGCGCGTGGCCAGTATACGCGCGGCGTGGCGGATGGCAAAACTGTTCCGGCCTATGCCGAGGAAGAAGGCGGCAAGCCCTCGGACACCGAGACGTTCGTTGCGATGTGCGCGCATGTCGACAACTGGCGGTGGGCCGGGGTGCCGTTCTATCTGCGCACGGGCAAGCGCATGCCGATCCGCCATTCGCAGATCGTGATCGAATTCCGCGATGTGCCGCACTCGATCTTCACGGGCGCGCCGTTGATGCCCAACCGGCTGATCATCACCCTGCAGCCGGAAGAGTCGATCTCGCTGACCATCATGAACAAGACGCCGACGCTGAGCCAGGGCGGATACGAGCTGCAGCCGCTGTCGCTCAATCTCAGCCTGCTGGATGCGTTCAAGGGCGAGAAGCGCCGGCGCATTGCCTATGAGCGGCTGCTGCTGGAGGCGATCTCGGACAATTCCACGCTCTTCGTTCGCCGGGATGAAGCGGACGCCGCGTGGCTGTGGGTCGACCGCATCATCGAAGGCTGGGCGCGCACGGGGCTGAAGCCGACGTCCTATCCTGCGGGCAGCTGGGGACCGGCAGGCGCCTTCGCGCTGACCGAACGCAACGGCCATAGTTGGCATGAATAGTGGGCTGGCATGAGCACGATCACGAGCCACGAAGAATCCATCTTTCCTGATCGCAGGCGGCTGTTCACCGCGCTCTGCCAGGATTTCCAGGACCGGCTGACCGAGATCATCCGCAAGCGGCGCAAGGCGTCGCTGGCGCTGGCGGGGGGTACGACGCCGGGGCCGCTTTATGAGTCGCTGTCGAACGTGCCGGTCGCGTGGGAGAAGGTCACGCTCACGGTGACGGACGAGCGCTGGGTGAGCCCGGAAGATCCGGCGTCGAACGAATATCTGGTGCGCGACCTGCTGATGCGGCGCCGCGCGGCGGGCGCGACCTTCGTTCCGCTGAAGACGAACCACGCCAAGGCGTCTGGCGGCGCGGGCATCGCGGAAAAGCGCATCACGCCGATCATGCCGTTCGACATCTGCCTGATCGGTATGGGGCCGGACGGGCACATCGCCTCGCTGATCCCCGGCGCGGATGGCTATGCGGCGGCAGCCGACCCTGCGACCACCAAGAAGCTTGCCGGCATCCACGCGCCGGGCGCGGCGGGTTCGCCCGAGCGGATGACGCTCACCATTCCCGGCCTGCTCTCCTCACGCCGCATCGTTGTTCTGTTCATGGGACAGGACAAGATGAACGTGTTCAACGAGGCCAAGGCCGGTGAAGGGTCTTCACCGCTGAAGGAATTGCTGGCGCAGAAGAAGGTGCCGGTTCACGCCTTCTGGGCGCCCTGACCGGCTTGGCCGGCGCCAGTCTACTTGATGCTTGCAGCGCGGATCATAAGTTTCAGCATCCGCGGGTCGTTGCCATACCGTTCGCACAGTTCGGGCGAGAACTCCCACGTGCGGGCGGCGTTCTGCGCGACACCGATACGATTGCCGTCGCCCGACTGCGTGATCGCGCCGCCATTGTTGCGGCCGAGCTGCGCAAGGCAGGCGTTATTGTTGTTGCCGGTCTGCGTGATCGCGCCGGTGTTGTTCTGGCCGAGCTGATGGATGGCGGCGTTGTTGTTCGCGCCATTCTGGCTGACCTGGCCGGTGTTGTTAGCGCCGATCTGCCCGATGGCGGCGCCGTTGGCGGGGCCGTTCTGGCCGACGCCTGCGCCATTGCCATAGCCCTGCTGCGAGATGGCGACGCCCGAGGCACGCACGGGCGCAGGCATTGCCGGAGCAGCCTTCGTCGCGACCGGTTTCGACTGGCTCGCGAACAGCGAGGGCCGGGTCTGGGCGGAAGCGGCGGACATTCCGAGCGCCGTCAGCAGTGCGAGAGCTGCAACCTTGAACTTCAGCGACGACATGGCGGGCACTCCTGAGGAAAGACGCAGACTACGAGCGAATATCGCGGCAGACTTCGCGGCCGCCCGAGCGGACTTTCAGCACGGCGCGGAAGCGGTCGCCCCGCTCCAGGGAGAACTCCGATGCGCTCAACGCGACCTCTTCATTGCGCGCGGCATCGAACGGGCCACCCTGGTTGATGTCGGATGAACCGCTGGCGCCGGACTTGGTGATCGCCAGCGAGTACTCGCCCGCCATGGCGCGATCAGCACGCACGACTGGCGTGATGCGAATGCCGTGAGACGTGCGTGTCACCTCGATGTCGCATGAGAAACGGGTCTTGACGACCGGCGTGGGCGTCACGTTCTTGGACGCAACAACCGGCGGCGCGACCACGACAGGCGCGACAGCTTCCGGCACGACCAGCGGCGGCGGGATGACGTCCGCAACCGGCGGCTGAGGCGGGGCGGTGTCCGGCGCGAGCGCCAGATCGGGACCCGCCAGATCGGGATCTGCTTGGACGGTGACAGCCGTGTTGGGCGCAGCAGCGGCCGAGCAAGCCACGAAGGCAAGCGAGCCGACAAAGAGCATGAGGCTTTTGGTCATTGGGATTCCTCCCGAAGCATATGGCCAGCACCACTGGCCAGAAGCATTGGTTAGGGCCTATGGCCCGGCAGATGTCGCCACCTGCCGGGCCGCTGGCGCGTTAGTTGTAGCCGCTCTGCACGACCACCGAGATGTTGCCTTCGCCACGCTGGCGAACGGTGACGTCCTGACCGTTGCCGGTCTGGATAATCGCCGAGGCGTTGTTGGCGCCGGCCTGGTCCGTAACCGCGCGATGGTTCGTGCCCATCTGCGCCGTGCCGGCGACGTTGTTGTAGCCGTACTGGTTGGTCTGGGCTTGCAGGCGCAGACCGTCCTGGGCGGTGACAGCGAGGTTGGATTCGCCGGTCTGGCGCGTGGTCGACGAGTTGCGCGTGCCGTACTGGTCCATGCGCTGGAAGTTGTTGTAGCCCGACTGCGAGCTGAGCGCGTAGTGGCCGCGGCCGCCCTGCACTGTGACCGAGCCGTTGCGATCGCCCTGCTGCGAGGCGGCGACGCCGTGGCCTGTGCCGCGCTGGTCGATCTGCACGCGGTTGCGCCCTTGGGCTTCCGCGGCGCCGGCGCCGGCAAGGATGGCCATCGCGAGGGCAGCTGAAAGAATGCGTTTCATGCGTAGAACTCCGTTTTGCTCTCGCGCACATTCCTTGGCGCGACACGAACAAGATGGGGTTCGGCAGATGAGCGCTGGTTGAACAACAAGTTCAGTCTGCAGCCTCAGCTGCTTCTGATGCATGACATTCGATGACAGAGTTCGATGAACGGTTCTTCAGAGCCGGGCGGCAACATCGCAGAGATGCGTGATGTCGTCCTCGTCGTGATAGAGGCCGAGGCCGATGCGCAGGACGTCGCCGCGCAGGTCGGTGACGATGTTCGCGGCGGCGAGCGCATCCTGCCAAGCCTTTGCGCGTGGACTCTCAAGTGCGAGAAAACGCGCGCGCGGTTGCAGGATGCCCGGATTGAGCAGGCGCGCGGAGCCGAGGCCGGTTTCATCAAGCTCCGCCGCAAGTGAACCGAGCAGCGGATCGATGTGTGCATTCATGCGCGCGACCGTGAGGCCTTCGCCTTTCAGCATGCGTTGCACCGCATTGAAGCGATAAAGGCCGGAGGGATCGAACGTGGCGCCGGCATAGCGGCGGGCGTCTTTCGCATAGCCGACCTGCCCCGGCTTCAGCGCGAGATCATCGAAGGCAGCGAACCAGCCCGTGTTTTCGGGGCGCTCGCCATAGCCTGGCGGCGCGTGCATGAAACAGGCGCCCTCGCCCGCCATGGCGTATTTGTAGCCGCCGGCGAGATAGAAGATGCGGCCGGCCAGTTTCGAGAGATCGACATCGATCGCCATGAAGGCGTGATAGCCGTCGACGACAACCCACGGGCCTTCCGGACTTGCGAGGGACGCCAGCTGGTCGATGAAGCCCGTCACGCGACCCGAGCCGAACATCACATGGCTGAGAAAGATCAGGTCATGCTCGCCGCTCTTGGCGCGGGCGAGGAAGGCTTCGGCGAAATCGGCGCGGTCGGTCGCGATGGTCTCCAGCGTGATGGCGCCAGATTCGTGCCAGCGCGCGGACTGGCGCCGGAAGGAGTGAAACTCGCCATCGCTGGCCAGCACGTTCGGCTGCGCCTTGCCCGTCGCGGAGAGGATGCGTACCAGAAGCTCGTGCGTGTTTGGCGCGAACACGATGCTGTCGGGGGATGGCAGGTTGAGCTGGGCGGCGATGTGGCGTTGCGCTTCGGGCCACACTTCGCCCATCACGCGGTCCCATTTGTGATCGGCGAGGCGGGCGGCATCGGCCCATGCTTCCTGCTGCCCCTCGAAGCTGGCGTCTGGCCAGAGGTGATGGCTGTGCGCGGCCATATGCAGACGGCCAGGCGCGGCAGCGAGCGAGCGGGAGAAGAGCGGCTTGAAGCTCACAGCCGGTTCCTGAGCGTCCAGAGTTCGGGGAAGCAGCGTTTGCCCAACGTACTTTCAAGATACGACACGCCAGCTGATCCGCCCGTGCCGGGCTTGCCGCCGATGATGCGCGCGACCGTGACCGCATGGCGGTGGCGCCAGGTGGCCATGGCGTCGTCCACATCGAGGAGCTTCTCCGCGAGTTGATAGAGATCCCAGAGATTGTGCGTGTCGCGATAGACTTCGGCCCACGCCGCTTCGACTTCGGCGCTTGGCTGATAGGGCTGAGTCCAGTCGCGGTTGAGCACGTGGTCCGGCAGTTTCACGCCGCGCGACGCGAGTGCGGCATTGGCGTCGTCCCACAGGCTGGGCGCTTCGAGCGCCGCCTTCAGCGCGGCTTGTGCGATGGGGCGGTCGTTCTGGATGGCGATGTGCTTGCCGTCTTTCAAGCCGAGCATGAACTCGACCGTGCGGAACTGGTCTGACTGGAAGCCAGAGCTGGGGCCCAGCACGGAGCGGAAGCTGGTATAGTCGGACGGCGTCATGGTCGCGAGCACATCCCACGACAGCGTCATCACCGCCTGGATGCGCGAGACGCGGGCGAGCGATTTGTAGGCTTCGATCAGCGCGCCCTTGCGGACGAGACCTTTTGCGAGGTGAAGCTCGGAGATCACCTGCTTGAGCCACAGCTCCTTCGTCTGATGGATGATGATGAAAAGCGCCTCGTCGTGCGTCTCGGACAGCGGCATCTGCGCTGACAGCACCTGATCGAGCTGCAGGTAGCGCGCATACGTCATGTCTGCGGACATGGAAGCATCTCCCGTCGCTGGATCGCGCGACTCACACGGGCAGGAAACAGGCCTTGGCGGCAGATGCAACAGCAAGGCACGTTCTTGCGCAAACATGCGCCGGGAGACAGTGTGCGCGGCATGACATCGGGCGGAGTTCAGCAGCTACAGGAATACCTGCTACCGCTCCTGCGGTCGCTTGAAGGGCTGGGATATATCTCGCGGCATCTCGATCCGGTGGGCTACAGCCATATCCTCGCGCGGGCGGGACAGTCGCATGCCGATCTGCGCGCGGCGAAGGCGAACCTCACCGCGTGGGAGGCGCCCTATTCCGCGCTGCGGCCGCAGCTCGATCTGGCGGCGGATGAAACGCTGGCGGCGTATGATGGGCTGCTGGCCGCGGCCGAACCACCGGAGGACATCACGCGAGCGTTTCGTGCGCTGCGCCATGCGCCGCGTGCGTGGGAGGCGCTGTATCCACTGGCGGGCATCGTGCCGCCGATCAGCCGGTTCTTTCTCGATCCTGCGATGCGCGATGATATGGACTTACAGGTGCGGCTGCTGCGACAACCACCCGAAGACAACACAGGCGTGATCCGTATCGGCGACGATCCCGATGCTCGCGACACGGTGTGGGTCTATGTGCCGGAATCGTATGATCCGGATAAGCCTGCGCCTGTCGTGGTCGCGTTGCATGGCGGATCGGGACGTGGCCGCGCCTTCCTGTGGAGCTGGGTGCGGGCGGCGCGCAGCCGGGGCGTGATCGTGGTGGCGCCGACCTCGCTCGGCCAGACATGGGCGATCCAGGGGACTGACCCGGACTCACCACGGCTTGCCGCTGCTCTCGACTTCGTGCGCGAGACCTGGGCGGTCGATGATCGCCGCGTCCTGCTGTCGGGCATGAGCGATGGGGGGACGTTCAGCTACACATCCGGCCTCGTAGCGGAGTCACCCTTCACACATCTTGCGCCCGTGGCGGCTGCGTTTCACCCAATGCTCGTCGGCATGGCCGATGCGGACAGACTGAATGGCCTGCCGCTGCACATCATCCACGGCGCTCGCGACTGGATGTTTCCCGTGCAGATGGCCGAGGAGGCACAGCGACACTTCACGGCGGTGGGCGCCGCTGTGACCTATCGGCGAATTGATGATCTCAGCCACGCCTATGGCGGCGAGCTCAGCAGCATGATCCTCGACTGGCTGGTGGACAATCCGCGCTGAAGCTGACGCGGGGAGAGACAGGGCGCGGGACAATCCTCCTTTGCGAATATTTGCGCTGCGGGTTGTCCTGATCCGAGACTGCGGGTCTATATGCCCCGAGGGCGTTTGCGCCCAAAGATCAGAGGTCTGGCATGACAGCGCTTCACCCGAAAATCGCAGAGGTGACCGCCCGCATCGAGGAGCGTAGCCGCGAGAGCCGCCGCGATTATCTCGCGCGCATCAAGGCGGCGCGGGATGCGGGACCGGGCCGGCAGCATCTGTCGTGCGGAAACCTCGCCCATGCGTTCGCCGCCGTGCCGTTGGGCGACAAGCTGACGATGCGCGGGCGTGCGCCGAACATCGGCATCGTGACCAGCTATAACGACATGCTGAGCGCGCATCAGCCGTTCAAGGACTATCCCGACATGATCAAGGACGCTGCGCGCAAGGCAGGCTCGACGGCGCAGGTCGCGGGCGGCACGCCGGCCATGTGCGATGGCGTCACGCAAGGCCGGCCCGGCATGGAGCTGTCGCTGTTCTCGCGCGATGTGATCGCGCTGAGCACGGCGGTGGCGCTGACGCATGATGCGTTCGATGCGGCACTGATGCTGGGCACGTGTGACAAGATCGTGCCGGGTCTGGTGATCGGGGCGCTGAGCTTCGGGCATCTGCCGGTGATCTTCTCGCCTGCCGGGCCGATGGCGTCGGGTATTTCCAACAAGGAGAAGGCGCGTGTGCGCGAGCAATTCGCTCTCAATCAGGTGACGCGCGAGCAGCTGCTTGAGGCAGAGTCAGCTTCGTATCACTCGGCGGGCACCTGCACCTTCTACGGCACGGCCAACTCCAACCAGATGATGATGGAGCTGATGGGGCTGCACCTGCCCGGCACGGCGTTCGTCAATCCCGATACGCCGTTGCGCGAGGCGCTGGTACGCGCAGCGGCGCGGCGCTGCATCGAGCTTGCGGCGTCTGGCGAAGGCGCGATGGCGGATGTGGTGGATGCAAAGTCGATCGTGAATGCGATCGTCGGCCTGATGGCGACGGGCGGATCGACCAACCATGCGCTGCACGTGCCCGCGATGGCGCAGGCGGCTGGCATCATCGTCGACTGGAACGACTTCGCCGATATTTCCGCCATCGTGCCCCTGCTCGCGCGCGTTTATCCGAACGGCACGGCCGACATAAACCAGTTCCACGCAGCAGGCGGCATGGCGTTCATCACGCGCGAGCTTCTTGAGGCCGGGCTGCTGCATGGCGACACGCAGACCGTGGCAGGCAAGGGTCTTGCAGCGTACACGCAGGAGCCGTGGATGGATGGCGACACCATCGCGTGGCGCGAAGGCGCAAAAGTGACGCTGGATGACAACATCCTGCGCCCTGTCTCGGCGCCGTTCGAGACCGAGGGCGGCATCCGTCTGCTGACGGGCAATCTCGGGCGCGGCGTGATCAAGATCTCATCCGTACCGAAGGATCGGCGCGTGATCGATGCGCCTGCGGCGGTGTTCCAGAGCCAGGCTGAGTTTCAGGCCGCGTTCAAGGCCGGCAAGCTGGATCGCGATTTCGTGGCTGTGGTCCGCTTCCAGGGCCCGCGCGCGAACGGCATGCCCGAACTGCACTCGCTGACGCCTGCGCTGACGGTGCTGCAGAACAAGGGTTTTCGTGTAGCCCTGCTGACGGACGGGCGGATGTCGGGTGCGTCTGGCGCGGTGCCGGCCGCGATCCACATGACGCCGGGCGCGGATCAGGATTCGCTGCTGGCGCGCCTGCAGGATGGCGACCGCATCATCCTGGATGCCGAGGAAGGCAGGCTTGAGGTGGTGGCCGATGCAGCTGAACTGGCCGCGCGGCCGCGCGCCATGATGCCGCCTGCCGGCCATGGCTGGGGCCGCGAGCTGTTTGCGCCGCTACGCATGCTGGCGGGCGACGCCGAGATGGGCGGCGGCATTTTCAATCTTCTGGCCGCTGGAGCAGACGCATGACCGTCGATGACTTGATGGCGGTGCAGACGGTGATCCCCGTGATCACCATCGAGCGTGTGGAGGATGCGGCCCCGCTGGCCGAAGCGCTGGTCGGCGGCGGATTGCGCGTGCTGGAAATCACGCTGCGCACGCAGGCGGCTCTCGCAGCGCTCAAGGAGATGGCGAAGGTGCCTGGCGCCATCGCGGGCGCAGGAACCGTGTTGAACGCGGCGGACGTGAGACGCGCGCGCGAGGCGGGCGCGACCTTCATCGTGACGCCGGGATTGTCCGCGGCGGCTGTCGCCGCGTCCAAAGAGGCAGACATTCCGATCCTGCCAGGCATCGCTACGGCGACAGAGCTGATGGCGGGGCTCGACCTTGGGCTGACGCGGTTCAAGTTCTTCCCCGCTGAACAGGCGGGTGGGCGGCCGATGCTGGATGCGCTGCGCGGGCCGTTCGGGCAGGTGAAGTTCTGCCCCACGGGCGGTATCTCGCTGGAGCTGGCGCGGGATTATCTAAAGCGCCTGAACGTGGCGTGTGTTGGCGGCGGCTGGGTGTGCCCCGCCAAGCTGATCGACGCGAAGAAGTGGGACGAGATCACCGCGCTGGCGAAGGAAGCGGCGGCGCTTCCCAGAAGCTGACCGGCGAGAGGCTAGCTCGCCCTGAGCGAGTCGCGGCGCGGCGGGCCGGCCATCACCAGCATCGTCACCTGCACGGCGAGCGCCAGCGACAGGTAACCCAACGCGCCCATAAGCTGCGGCATCGGGCCTGGGCCGAACACCAGCAGGGTGGTGTTGGCCGCCAGCAGATGATCGCGCAGGACGCCGAGGCCCACGAAGCCGGCAAAGAACGTTGCGACACCGGTCCAACCCATGGCGCGCATCATGCGCCAACCGGCAAGGCCGGCGGCGCCGCCGAAAACGAAAGCGACGGACAGCGCGAGCGCAAGGGTAGCAAGCACATCGTTGGTGTCCGGATAGGTCCACCAGTCCTGCTGCCGCGCGAGGCCATCCCACACGATGTTGAAGAGCGCGGCGACAACACCGCCGGCAAGAGCGCCCGTGGCCCGCCTTCCGCCCGCGCGCGCCATCCAGACCATCGCCGCAAAGACGGCAGGCGACGCCAGGCACACAAGAAGGAGAACAGCCGACGACACGCGCGACACCAACGCTGGAGCAGCCAGAGTCTACGCGCGTGCGCCGCGTGAAGAAAGAGTCATCTTAGCAGGAGAGGCAAAAATTCATCGTCCCGCCATTTGACGGAGCCCGGCGTCATGGCGCGCACGATGTCGTTGGCCTGTCTTGCGACAACGATGCGGCGCTTGCGAAGAAGATACAGCCGCTGGTCACCCGCACCTGCGGCCATGACGATGTCCTCGCCCTTGCCTGCTTCGCCGATCGCATCGCCATCGATGCCCGAGCGCGGGCTTGGGCCGATCAGGCCGGGACGCAGGAGCCACCACGACAGGCCATAGCCAGGATTTGCAGATGTGGCCTCAAAGAGGGCTGCGTAGACCTTGGGGTCCATGCCCTTCGCGCCGTCCATCACCCATTGGCCGAAGCGCGCCCAGTCACGCGCGTTGAGATAGGCGCCCTGCGGCATGAACGGATTGCCGTCGCGGCCGCGCTTCCAGTCGGCAGGTTTGACACCGAGCTGATCGAACAGGCGCGCCTGCAGCCAGACCACCGGATCTTCCGGTTTACCAGCGGCGCGCAGTTTTCGTTTCAGTAGCTCACCGAAACACTGGAAGTCGGTAGGCCCGTAGACGAACTTCGCGCCGGGATCGCGGACAGCCTTTGCCGTGATCGCGTCGAGATAGGCGGGAGGCCGGGCTACATCGCCCTCGCCCTGCAGGCCAGACGTCAGCGTGAGCAGGTGGCGGATGGTGATCCTGTTGCGCGTGTCACCGCTCCATTCCGTCAGCGTCTTCGCGGCGGGCTCGTCAATGTCGAGCAAGCCATCGGCCTGGGCGAGACCGGCCATCACGCCCGTAAAGCTCTTGGTGCCACTGGCCAACTCCCATCCCTTTTGTGGCGCACCATCGCCGGGATAGGTCTCGAAGAGGATCTTGCCGTCCTGCATGACGAGAAGCGAGACACCGCGCCGCTTGGCTGAATACGCAGCTGCCTCGGCGTAGGGGCCGGTTACAGGCGGCGCATCATCCCGGCCGAACCGGTCGCGCAATCGCTGTGCGCACGCAGTGCTTGTGAACGCGGCCGCGCCCATGCCTGCCAACAACATCCGTCGTGTCGAAATCATCGCCGCCTCCAGCCTGTGTCAGATCGATACTATGAAGTATCAAATCTGAATGGCGTTTGAACGGGGCGTTGGCGCGCTCAGTCCTGCGCCGCCTGGAAATATTTCGAGAGGCGCAGGCCCTGGCCGGCGTAGGTGGAGTAGGATCCGGCCGCGCCGTAGGGGATGTCGGGTTGAGATGTCAGCTTCTCGAACACGAGCCGGCCAACGGGCTGGCCGTCCTCGAGGATGAACGGCACTTCGCGCGAGCGGACTTCGAGCACAGCCTTGCCCTTGGAATGCGTGACGCCGAAGCCGGGATCGAAGAAACCGGCATAGTGAGCACGAAATTCACCAAGCTCCGGCGCGATGGGCGCCATCTCGGCGGCTTCATCGAGCGGAATGACGATCTTCTCTTTCGAGGCCAGAATGTAGAACTCGCCGGGATCAAGCACGATGCGGCCACCGCGCGCACGCACGGGCTCCCAGAAATCATCGATTGCATGCGCGCCGATGGCGGCAAGGTCGATCACGCGCGAATGGCGCTTGGCGCGATAGCCGACGATGTCGGTCTTGGTGGGGAACAGGTCGAGGCTGAACGTCATGTCCCGCACCGGCTTGGGCGGGCCGCGGCGGACCCGCAGCTGCAGGAGGCGGTCTCCGGTGCGGGCCAGCACGGAGAAAGTGCGCGGGGAAATCTCCGCATAGAGTTCGCCCTGATAGCCGGCAGGCACCCCATCGAAGGCGCGCGCGCGATCCGACACCGCGCGCACGAACACGTCGATCCGGCCGGTGGAGCTCTTGGGATTGGCGGCGGCGGACACATCCTTCGGCAGGCGCAGGCGCTCCTGCAGCGGCACGAGATAGACGCAACCCGTTTCGAGCACGGCCCCGCGCGTGAGGTCGAGCGTGTGCATGACGAGGCTGTCGTCGAGCCGGTCGGCCACAACGGACTGGCCGGGCAGGAAGCTGGCGCGCAGGCGGTAAGCCACCTTGCCGAGGCGCAGGTCGAGGCTGGCAGGCTGGATCTGGTCGGCCTTCACGCCGCCATCGGCCAGGATGGCGCCGGAGTCGATAATCGCCTTGAGTTCGCGATCGGGCATGACGCCCATCGCGATGGCTGAGGCGGGCGCGGCAGCCTTGCGTTTGACGGGAGCCTTGGTTGCGGCTTTAGCGGGAGGAGCGGCTTTCTTCATGCGCCTTCATGCACCGGGAGGCGTCACCTTGAAAGCCTGCTGTAGCTCCTGAAATGCGGGTAGCGATTCGCAGCGGGCGGCATGGGCGGCCAGCATCGGCCAGCCTTCGGAGATATCGAACAGACCCGGGTGCGCATCGCCAAGGAAGCGGATCACGCAGGCGACCGTGACATCGGCATGGCCGATGGCCTGGCCGAACCACCATGGCGTGGTGCGAGCCGTCCGGCTGCGTTCCAGCTCATTGAGGCACCCCGCGATCTGACTGAGGCAGCGCTCGACCCAGGCAGGCGTGGCGCGATTGTGGATCACCGTCTCGTAGACG
Organism: Alphaproteobacteria bacterium 32-64-14; assembly: GCA_002280725.1. Taxonomy (GTDB): domain Bacteria; phylum Pseudomonadota; class Alphaproteobacteria; order Caulobacterales; family Hyphomonadaceae; genus UBA7672. The sequence goes on along the minus strand of NCEM01000022.1, from coordinate 94,524 downwards.
AGCGACACAGCCTTATCGGCCAACCCCGTGGCGAGCGCACAGACCTTCATTGCCTCGCGCCGCTCCGCCCCGCCCGCAGGCATCATCGCGAGGGCTGGCGGCGCAAGCTGGTCGAGCGCATCAAGGATGGCGTGGCTCTCGAGCAGCGCCTCTCCGGTGTTGAGCACCAGTGTGGGTACGCGCATGAGCGGATTGTACGGCGCGATCTTCTCAGCGTCGCCGAAAACGGACCACGGCCTGTGCTCGAACGGCATGCCATAAAGGCGCATCGCGATAGCGACGCGGCGCACGAAAGGGCTGTCATACTGGCCGATGAGGATCATCGCGTTTTCTCCATCCGCATAAGTGCCTCACGACGATTGCGTGCGCAACGCCGAGTCATGTGCATGGGCAGGAATTGTCGACGAATTTGTCGCACGGGTGCGGCGGAAGTGTCGCCTTCCGTACACGTCCCGCGAGGCGCATGTGGAGAGTGATCCCGCGACCGGCCCTGGGTCGGAACGGCACGGGAAGGTGTTGCAATTCATCCGGCCCTGCGCCTGACTGTCGGGACCTCGTCCTGCAGGATTGGGAGGCTCGACGATGGACTTCGACGCCCTGCTGCTGTCGCGACTGCAGTTTGCATTCACGATCGGCTTTCACATCATCTTCCCTGCCTTCACGATCGGGCTGGCGTCGTTTCTCGCGGTGCTGGAAGGCCTGTGGCTGTTCACGAAGAAGCCAGTCTTCCGCAATCTCTATCTCTTCTGGGTCAAGATATTCGCGCTCTCGTTCGGCATGGGTGTCGTGTCCGGCGTGGTGATGAGCTACCAGTTCGGCACGAACTGGAGCGTGTTCTCGGCGCAGGTCGGCAGCGTGATCGGGCCGCTGCTGGCGTATGAAGTCCTCACCGCGTTCTTCCTCGAGGCATCTTTCCTTGGCGTGATGCTGTTCGGCTGGAAGAAAGTGGGGCCGAAGCTGCACTTCTTTGCCACCTGCATGGTCGCCATCGGCACGTTGATCTCATCCTTCTGGATCCTCGCCGCCAATTCGTGGATGCAGACGCCGCAGGGCTTTGACTTCGCAGCCGACGGCACGATGGTCGCCACGGACTTTATGCAGGTGATCTTCAACCCGTCACTGCCAACGCGGTTGATGCACATGGTGCTTGCGGCCTTCTTGACCACAGCGATGGTCGTGGCTGGCGCCTCGGCGTTTGGCCTGTTGAAAAAGAAGGCCCTTCCGGAAAGCCGCACGGCGCTGCGCATGGCGATCCTGATGATGGCGCTGGTGGCGCCGCTGCAGCTGGTTATCGGCCACCAGTCGGGAGAAGTGGCTCACCGCTATCAGCCCGCGAAAGTCGCCGCGATGGAAGGCTGGTGGGAGACGCAATCCCAGCAGCCGACGCTGCTGTTCGGCTGGCCGGATGAAGATGCGGAGGCAACGCACGCGGCCATCGGCATTCCGGGCATGGGATCATGGTTCGTCGCGGGCGACGCCAACGCAGAGCTGCAAGGCCTCAAGGCTTTCGCGAAGGAAGACCGGCCGCCGGTGTGGATCACCTTCTGGGCGTTCCGCGTGATGGTGGGCATGGGGCTCATCATGATCGCGCTCGGCCTCTGGGGCGCTACGCTATGGTTCCTGAAGCGCGTCGATGGCGCGACGCTTTACCAGCGCGCGCTGGTTCTGGCGGCGCCCTCGGGGTTCATCGCCGTGCTGGCAGGCTGGATCGCGGCGGAGGTGGGGCGGCAGCCTTATGTCGTCTATGGCGTGCTGCGAACAGCTGATGCCGTCTCGCCCGTGCCCGCGGGATCGGTTGCGACCTCGCTGCTGGTCTTCATGGTCGTCTACGCCATCGTGTTCTCGGCCGGCGCGCTCTACATCCTGCGCCTGATGGCGGCTGGACCCGACACGGACGAGCCGCCACCGAAGGAGACCAGCGAACCGCCCGGCTCTCCGCTAGCGACCGGCGTCAAGAGTGCCGCGGACAAGGGGGCCTAGGCCATGTTCGGCATTGAACTCTCGATGATCTGGGCGGTGCTGATCGCGGTCGCCGTGTTCCTCTATGTGGCGCTGGATGGTTTCGATCTCGGGGTCGGCATCCTCTTCCCGTTCGCCAAGGACAGCCACGAGCGCGACCAGATGCAGTCCGCCATCGCGCCGGTGTGGGACGGCAACGAGACATGGCTGGTGCTGGGCGGCGGCGGATTGTTCGCCGCTTTCCCGAAGGCCTACGCCGCGCTGATGCCGGCGCTGTACCTGCCGATCTTCCTGATGCTGCTGGCGCTGATCTTCCGCGGCGTGGCGTTCGAGTTCCGCCATCATGGCCGCAAGTCCGGCAAGAAGTGGTGGACGATCGCCTTCTCTGGCGGGTCGATCGTGGCGGCTGCTGCACAGGGGCTTGTGCTCGGCGCGTTCATCCAGGGCGTCAATGTGGTTGATGGCGAGTTCGTTGGCGGCGCACTCGACTGGCTGACGCCGTTCTCGCTTCTGGTCGCCGCCTCGCTGGTGGCAGGTTATGCCCTGCTCGGCGCGGGATGGCTGGTCTTCAGGACGCAGGGCGAACTGTTCGAGCGGGCGCGCGGCTGGGTGAAACAGCTCGCGCTGCTGACGGCGCTGGGCATGGGCGCGGTGAGCCTTGCGACGCTGGGCGTTGATCCGCGCGTGACCTATCGCTGGGGCCTGACCATGACGAGCGTCGACTGGGAGACGTTCATCGTGCTGGCGCCTCTGCCGCTGGTAGCGGGCGGGCTGTGCTTCCTGCTGTGGCGCGGGGCGGACAAGGGCCAGCACTTGCAGCCCTATCTCTACACAGTGTGCCTGTTCCTCGTCGGCTATGTCGGGCTGGCGATCAGCCTGTGGCCCTATATCGTGCCATTCGCGATGACACCGTCCGAGGCTGCGGCAGCGGATAATGCGCTGGCGCTCATGCTGTGGGGCGCGCTGCCGATGTTGCCGCTGATCCTTGGCTACACCGCGTACGTCTACTGGCTGTTCCGCGCGAAGGTGAGCGATGAAGCTGCCTATCATTGAAGGCCCGCCCGGCCCGGACGATCCCAAACGGCCCGTCGGCAAGAGCCTCGTCTGGTTCGCGGCGCTGTGGGTCGGCGGCTTGGCGGTGGTCGCGGCGGTCGCCTATGCGCTACGGGCGCTTATCCTTTAGCGGACCTCACTGGCCTCGCGGCGCGTGACGCCCTATAGCGGCGTCCTCACTCAGCAAAAGGCAGCCGCCATGACCAAGGACCCGAAGGATCTCCCCTCCCAACGAGGCATCGGGAGCAAATCCAGCAAATGGCGTCCCCAGACCATGATGGTGCGCGGCGGGCTTACGCGGTCCGAACATGGTGAGACATCCGAGGCGCTATATCTCAATTCGGGCTTTGTTTATGACAGCCCGGAAGAACAGTCGGGCCGGATGGCCGGCGAGACACCCGGCTACATCTACAGCCGCTATGCCAACCCCACCGTACGCATGTTCGAGGAGCGCTTGGCCCTGCTCGAAGGCGCCGAGGATTGCCGTGCGACGGCGAGCGGCATGGCCGCGATCCACACCATGCTGGTGGCGCCGATCAAGCCGGGCGACCGCATTGTGGCGCCGCGCGCGCTGTTCTCGTCGTGTGTCTGGATCCTGAAGAACGTGATGCCCAAGATGGGCGTCGATGTGACGTGGGTTGAAAGCACGACGGACTTCAAGGAGTGGGAGCGCGCGCTGTCGACGCCCTGCCGCTTCGTGCTGATCGAGACGCCGTCGAATCCCATGCTGGACGCGGTCGATATCCGCGCGGTCGCGGACCTGACACATGCGGCGGGCGGCGAACTGATCGTCGACAACGTGTTTGCCTCCCCCATCCTGCAGAAGCCGCTGGAGTTCGGCGCTGACTGGGTCGTCTATTCGACGACCAAGCACATGGACGGACAGGGCCGCACGCTGGGCGGCGCGATCCTCGGCAAGACCAAGGCGATCGAGGGCCAGCTGCAGCAATACTATCGCCACACCGGCCCATCGATGTCGCCGTTCAATGCGTGGGTGGTGTTGAAGGGTCTCGAGACCATGGACCTGCGCGTGCGCGCGATGAGCGCCAATGCGCGCAAGGTTGCTGATCGCCTTGCCGACAACGCGAAGATCGCGGCCGTGCGCTATCCCGGCCGCAGCGACCATCCGCATCACAACATCCATGCCGCGCAGATGCCGGAGGGCGGCGGCTCGCTGGTCGCGTTCTCGGTCAAGGGCGGGCGGGATGCAGCCTACAAGCTGCTGAACAAGCTCAACCTCGTGGACATCTCCAACAACCTTGGCGACGCCAAATCGCTGATCACCCACCCGGCGACCACCACGCACCGCACGCTCACCGACGACGAGCGCGCGGCCATCGGGCTGGACGACACCTGGGTGCGCCTGTCGGTCGGCCTTGAAGACCCGCAGGACGTGGCTGAGGACATCGAGCAGGCGCTGTCGGGCCGCTAAGGCCACATAGACAGGCTCAACACTGCGTTTAGTTGCGATTGCAATATATTTATTTGCAATCGCAACGAATTCCTCCATATGACCCGTAACGCGATGCGTCCGTTACTCTGGACGCTGCTCGCCCGTGTCATTCAAGGCCAGTGTCATCCAAGGGACGTATCCATCATGAAGAAGCTTCTCGCCGGCGCCAGCCTCGCGCTTGTCCTGCTCGCCGCGTGCGGCCCGGCGCCCGCCGCCACCGAGGCCGCGCCAACCGCCGCTCCTGAAGCTGTGGCTGCGCCCACGCCGATCACCATCGCGGCGCCTGCCGGCGAATATGTCTCCGACCCGAACCATTCGAGCGTCGAGTTCAAGCTGCATCACCTTGGGCTGTCATTCTACACGCTGAAGTTCAAGACGTTCGACGCCGCCGTGACGTTCGATCCCGCCAACATCGCCGCGTCGAACGTGTCTGCCACGATCAAGGCCGCGGACATTCTCGCGGGCTATCCCAGCGATTACGTCGCCAACCACACCGGCGCCAGGTTCAAGAGCTGGGAAGACGATCTCGCCAACTCGACCAACTTCCTCGACGCCGGCAAGTATCCGACGATCACCTTCGTCTCGACCTCGGTGACGCCGTCGGGCGAGCGCAGCGCCACAGTTACGGGCGATCTCACGCTGAAGGGCGTGACCAAGCCGGTGACCCTGGACGTGACGTTCTCTGGCGAAACGGCGTCGCACGCCTTCGCAAAGGTTCCGGCGCTCGGCTTCTCCGCCACCGGCACAATCAAGCGCTCGGATTTCGGGCTCGACTACTTGCCCCCCGCAATCGTGGGCGACGACGTGAAGATCGAGATCGAAAGCGACTTCATCCGGAAGACGCCTGCCTGATCCACGTCTGACCTGCTGTTTGTTTCGTAAGTGTAAGGAGCGCGGCCGCTTGAGGTTCGCGCTCCTTCTGCTTATGCCGGACGTATCCTGACGGAGCCAGGCAGCGGACGGGACAGATCAACGTGGCGAAAGCAGCTGCATATGAGGCCGAGACCGAGGGCGTGCTTGTGCGCGTGCGGCCGGCGTTCATCGAGCAGGAAAGCTCGCCCGAGGACGACAAGTTCCTGTGGGCCTACCATGTCGAGATAGAGAACCGGGGCGGGCGCACCCTCCAGCTGATGACCCGGCATTGGCGCATCACCGATGGCGATGGCCGGCTACAGGAGGTCCGCGGCGATGGCGTGGTGGGCCAGCAGCCGGTGCTGCGGCCGGGGGCGAGCTTCGAATACACGTCCGGCTGTCCGCTGGCCACGCCGTCCGGCCTGATGCAGGGAACCTACACGCTGCACGATCGCGAAGGCGAAAGCCTGATTGTGCAGATACCCGTTTTTCCGCTCGACAGCCCGTATGAGACCCGGCGGCCGAACTAGGCCCGCTTCCGAGCTGGTGTAACCCCGCGCAATTATGCTTGCGACGCGCTGTAACGCAGTGCGTAACGGTAATTAACTGCCTGAACCCAAACAGATTTCCTATTCCCACCCGTGGATAGGGGGCGTGCCGCCCATTGGCTGCACGCATAAAAGAATCAGGACGGGAGGACTACCGTGTCGCTTTCACTTACCCATCGCCACGCGCTGGCGATTGGCGCCAGCCTGCTGGCCATCAGCCTTTGCCTGCCGGGCGCGTTCGCCCAGACCGGCCCGTCGCTCGAGCCCGATCCGGGCCGCGACGTGGTTGTGATCGTCGGCCAGACCATCGAGGAAACGCTGCCGCAGGAACTGGCGCGCTATGGCTCGGTGGTCGAGACCATGTCGTCCGAGGAGATTCGCGAGGCGGGCTATACGGACGTCTCCAACGCGCTCCAGATGGAAATCCCCGGCGTGTTCGTCGCCTCGCGCGGCGGGCCGTTCAGCTACATGGATATCTCGCTGCAGGGCTCGCGGACGCAGGACATGCTGTTCCTCGTCGACGGGGTGCGGATCAACAACCGCCTCTACCCCGGCACCATCACGGATACCCTGCCCGCCTCGATGGTGGAGCGGGTTGAAGTGCTGAAGGGCGGCCAGAGCCTGTTCTACGGAACCAACGCGGCGGCGGGTGTCATCAACGTCGTCACGCGCGGCTACACGGACGACTTCGACGGCCTCGTCAGCGCGGCGGCCGACACCAATGGCGGCTATCACGTCGATGGCTACATGCGCGGCAAGCTCGGGCCGGGCAACTATGTGGTCTACGCCTCGCAGGACAAGGCGAGCGGCTTCGAGATGTTCGACAACGTCCAGCCTTCCTCGACCAATCGGAAGCGCGGCTATGACGTGCGCACCATCGGCGGCAAGTATCGCCTGGCGCTGTCCGACACGTTCAGCATCGACGCACGCTATCAGCACAACGACGCCGACCTCGAATACCTGCGCTACAACCGCTCGTTCCGCGGCTCCAACAAGCGCGACGAGGATATCGCAAGCCTCGGCATCGACTGGCAGGCGACGCCAGATCTCCAGGTGCTGGTGAAAGGCTACTGGCACGACTGGGATACCCGCTACACGGATATCCTGAACAGCGTGCTGCCGCCGTACACGCAGACGGTCTCGTCCAACAATCTCTACTGGGGTTATGAGGACAAAGGCGTCAACGCGCTGGTGAAATGGACGCCGGGCGGCCCGTTCGAATACCTCGCGGGCTATGACTACCAGATCTACACCGCCCTCGATCAGGTCTGGAATGTTCAACAGACCAAGGAAGACGTGCAGGCCTTCTTCGGCCAGATCCGCTCGACGGATGAACTGCTGACGAACGGCACGTTCGCAGCGGGCGTCCGTCACAACAAAACGGGCGGGGCGACCTCGACCGTGTGGAACGTCTCGGGCCGCTACGACTTCACGCCCAACCTCTACGCGCAAGGCATCGTCGGCACGTCCTTCCTGCTGCCGAACGCCGAGCAACTCTTCCTGCTCGAGGTTGGTGAATATCTTGGCAACCCGAATGTGGCGCCGGAAGAAAGCACCAACATCAACGCGACGCTGGGCGGCCAGTTCAACGCCGGACCGGCGCTGTCTTGGTCGGCGACCTACTTCCAACGCGATATCGACAACCTGATCGGCGGCTGCGACTGGGATGCAACGAACACCCAGGCGTGCGAAGTCGATCGCACGCAGGCCTTCCGCGGCATCGCCCCCGCCACCCTCCTCTCGGACTATGCCGGCGTCTACTACAACGTGCCCGGCGAGGTTCAGGTGCGCGGCTTCGAACTGTTTGGCGCCGCCGATTTCGGCAATGGCTTCACGGCTGTTGCGAGCTACACCAACTCGAAATCCGAGGTGGATGGCACGAACACGCAGATCGCCCGCATCCCGGAAGCGTTCGCCAAGATCTCCGGGCAGTACGATGCTGACGCCTGGGGCATCCAGGCCAACGTGCTGTGGACGGGCGAACAGAGATCTATCGTCAACATTGGGCCGGACGGACCAGATCCGGGTACTGCTCCGGATCCCGTCAGCATCAACTATGGCGACTACATCGTCGTCGATCTGGCCGGACACATGTTCCTGGACGCCGAGCAGACCCACAAGATCGGCATCCGTCTGGAAAACGTCCTCGACGAGGAATACGCCACGCGGGTCGCCGCTGGCGTCGTCGATGGCGGCGGGCCCATCCTGGTCAGCAACCGGGGCGTGCCGCAAACGCTTCGCGTCACCTATAGCTACGACTTCTAGCGAGGGACAGAGCCGCTTCCGGACCTCCCCCTCCGGAAACGGCACGCGAGCAACACGCATGGTCATGAAAACGCTCATCGTCATCCACCGCTATGTGGGCGTGGTGCTGGGCGTGATCATGACGGTCTGGTGCGTCTCTGGCTTCGTGATGATGTACCAGGGCTTCCCCGAGACGTCTCAGCAGGAACGTCTCGCGGGGCTTGCCACGGTTGATCTGGCGGGCTGGCGCGCCGATCTTCCGGTTGCAGCCGATACGTCTGTCGGCGGCTTGCAGATCAAGATGCTGAACGGCCAGCCCGTGATGCGCCTGGGGCGCGACGAGGCCTACAGCCTGTCTACCGCGCAACCTGTCGATGTTCTGGACGAGACAGGCGTTCGCGCGGTCGCGCAGGCGTTCGCGAGCGGCAATGGCATTGCAGGCGAGATCGCAAAGCTGGAGCGGATCGAGAACGACCAGTGGGCGGTTTCCGGCGCGCGGCAACAACCGCTGTATCGCGCGGAGTTCAACGACGCAGGCAATACGCTTGTCTACGTGAACGGCGCGTCTGGCGAGGTGGTGCAGGACGCCAACTCAGGCGAACGCATCATCGCGTGGTTCGGCGCCATTCCACACTGGTTCTACCCCGCCCTGCTGCGCACCAACCAGCCGCTGTGGTTTGGAACGGTGGTGTGGCTGTCGGCGATCGGATGTTTCCTGGTGGTCACCGGCATGGTGATCGGCTTCATCCGCCTGCGCGGGAAATCCGGCAAATGGTGGCCTTATCGCAACCGGCCGATGTGGATGTGGCATCACGTGTTCGGCACGTTCGCGGGCGTTCTGGTGCTGACCTGGACGTTCTCTGGCCTGCTCACCATGGCGCCGTGGGGACTGTTTGAAAGCGAGCCGGCGCTGGAGCGGAAAGAGATCGCCAGCAGCATGACATGGGCCGAGGTCCAGCCCGTGATCGCGGCGGCGGCAGCAGACGCAGACAGCGCCAACATCGTGTCGCTGCGCGGCGCGCCGTTCATGGGGCAGCCTTACCTGATCGCCCGGATGCGCGACGGATCACAGGCGCGGATCGGCGCAAACGGCCGGGCGCCGCTGATGCAGGCAGAGCTTGAGGCAGGGCTACAGGCGCGCGGCGGCGTCGTGGCGGCCGGCAAGCTCGACGTGCTGACGGCGGAGGACGACTACTATTACGGCCACAAACGCGAGGTCGAGTTTCCGGTCTATCGCCTCGTGCTCAACGACGCGGACCAGACCCACGTCTATTTCAATGCGACCACGGGCGACGCGCGCGTGGTGGACGCAACGGCCAAGCGTTACCGCTGGCTGGAGAGCGGGCTGCACAGCCTCGACTTCTCGTTCCTGCGCGCGCGGCCGCTGTGGGACATCGTCACGCTGATCCTGATGCTCGCGGTCACTGTCGCGTGCGCAACCGGCGCGTGGATGTCGTTCACGCGCATCGGCCAGGACTACACCCGCGTCAGGGAGTTCTTCCGCCGCAAGTGATCACATTTGAACATGGTTACGCCCTCGCTCTCCTCCTCCTGTAGGGATGGCCATGCCAACTGCCGCCGCGGATCGAGATCCGCGGCGGCTTTTTGTTGTCAGGCTTTGGAAAGCTAGATGGTGTCCGCCGCGAAGCGGTAGACCCGGCCGCAGAACTGGCAGTCGGCCGAGATCGCGCCGTCGGCATCCGCCAGCGACTTGACCTCTTCCTTGTCCATCGTGCGGATCGTGGCCAGAAGCCGTTCATCCGAGCACGTGCACTTGTCCGACAGCGCCTTGGGCGGCTCGACCCGCACGCCGCTTTCGTGGAAAAGGCGGAACAGCAACTTGCCGGATGACACATCCGGATCGACCAGTTCGATATCCTCGATGGTGTCGAACAGGTGACGCGCGTTATCCCACGGCTCATCTGTCGAACCGCGCGCATCGTCGCCCGCGACCTGCTGGATCAGCGCGCCGCCCGAGCGCCAGCGCTTCGTGCCGCCGGGTTCGGAGACTTCCGCCACCGCCAGCCGCACGCGCGTGGGCACCTGCTCGGACTGCGAGAACCACATCTGTGCGCAATCGGACAGTGTCGCGCCCTCGATTGGAACCATGGACTGCCAGGGCGCCTGTGCGGGATCGTTGGGCTGAAGCATCAGCGCCATCACGCCGCGGCCGAGCGCCTGCGGGATATGCGGGCGGGCGCCCTTGTTCACGCGGTCGACGAAATCCCACCTCTCCTTGTTGAGGCGCAGATAGCCGCGCACGCCGCCATCGGAGCGCGCCTCGGCAACGAGCAGGGAGACAGGGCCTTCGCCCTGCGCCTGCACCATCACCTTGCCATCGAACTTCAGCGAGGCGGACACGAGTACAGCCAGCGTCACGGCCTCGCCCAGCAGGTGGGCGGCCCAGCGCGGGTAATCGTGCCGCTTCAGGATGGGATCGAGCACGCCATCACCCAGCCGCGCAATCCGGCCGCGAACGGACGTATCCTCGATCTGGAACGTGGCGACGAAATCATCGCCCGCGCCCAAATGATCAATCTTAAAGGTGTTTTCGGCCATGACGGGGGAGCTAGCATGTATGGACATCCGCGCCAAATGGGGGCGGCTGGTCCATTATTCAACCGATCCGGGACCGCCGGGCTTGCGGTCGCGCCGGCAGCGGTCCGAGCAGAACCGCACCTCCTCCCAACAACGCTCCCACTTCTTGCGCCAGGAGAACGGCCGGCCACAGGCCATGCAGGGCTTGGAAGGCAGGTCCGCCTTGGGCACCGCTTTTCCAGCTCTCGCTTTCGCGCTCTGGCCGCGCATCCCATAAGACCCCTTACCTCGCACATCACGACGAACTTGTCGCAGCCGGTAAACCCATTCGTTGCCAGCCGCGTATGAGTGGCATGGGAACAATTTCCGCACAGTCCGTACGATCTGCGTCAGGTTCTGGATTGGCCCATGACAGGGCCGGACCGCGCCCATGAGCATGGCCTCGTTGCCGGATGGCTATCGCGCGGCCGTGTTTGGCGCCTCGGGCGGCATCGGCGCGGCCTTTGTCGAAAAGCTTGTGGCGGACCCGCGCTGCGCGCTTGTTCTTGCTGGTGCGCGCTCGGCGCAATCCTGGAACAGCGACAGGATCACGCCTTTCGCATTCGACCTCACCAACGAAGTCACGATCCAGCACGCTGCGGAAATGGTGGGCGCGCCGGATCTCGTGCTTGTGGCAACCGGCGTCCTGCACACCGGTCGCCTGCAACCCGAGAAGACGCTTCGCTCGATCGAGGCTGACGCGATGGCGCGCGCGTTTGCCGTCAATGCCACGGGGCCTGCTCTGATCGCGCGCCACATTGTGCCGCTTCTTCCGCGAGGCCGCCGCACGCTCTTTGCGGTGCTGTCGGCGAAGGTCGGCTCGATCTCGGACAATCGGCTTGGCGGTTGGCACAGCTATCGTGCCTCGAAGGCGGCGCTGAACCAGTTGATACGTACAATCTCGGTCGAGCTGGCGCGCACGCATCCAGCGAGTGTCTGCGTGGCGCTGCATCCCGGAACGGTCGATACCGCGTTGTCAAAGCCGTTCCAGGGCGGCGTTCCGCCCGAAAGGCTGTTCACGCCTCAAATGGCCGCAAGCCAGCTTCTCGCCGTTCTGGATGGCCTCGGCCCGGGATCTTCCGGGCGGTTGATTGGCTGGGACGGACAGGAAATCTACCCCTAAACGTCGAAAGCGGACTCGCGCGAAGATTGTCTAGCGACAGCGCGGCCCGCGCCATGGAAGGATGGCTCGCATGAGCGACAGGACGAAAACACCCGGCCCACGCGCCGAGACTGAGACTGGCCAACCCGTATCGGCCCGCATCCGCGCGCGCATCCAGAAGGCCAAGCGCCGCTTCCACGCCAACGACAACATCTCGGCCTTCATCGAGCCGGGCGAGCTTGAAGCCCTGCAGGCCGAGGTGGAAGCCAAATTCAAGACCGTGCTCGACAGCCTCGTGATTGACACCGAGAGCGATCACAACACGCACGAGACGGCCAAGCGCGTCGCCAAGATGTACCTCACCGAGGTGTTTCACGGCCGCTATGCTGCGGCGCCGCCGGTCACCGAATTTCCCAACGCAGAATCGCTGAACGAGCTGATGATCGTCGGGCCGATCACGGTGCGCAGCGCATGCAGCCACCATTTCTGCCCGATCATGGGACGGCTGTGGATCGGCCTGATGCCGAACGAGCATTCCAACCTGATCGGCCTGTCGAAATACTCGCGCCTGGCCGAATGGATCATGTCGCGCCCGCAGATTCAGGAAGAGGCGATCACGCAGATGGCCGAACTCCTGATCGACAAGGTGCGCCCGGATGGCCTCGCCGTGGTGATGGAGGCGGACCATTTCTGCATGCATTGGCGCGGCGTGCGCGACAACCAGACAAAGATGATCAATTCGGTGATGCGCGGGTCCTTCCTGAAGGACAGCTCGCTGCGCCGCGAATTTCTTTCTCTCCTGAATCTCAAAGACTGATCAGAGGACCGACAGCAATGCTCGTCCGTTGCCTATACGCCAGCCGCGCCGCCCAGGGAGGCAGCGCCGCCATGCTCGATGAAATCCTCGCGCAGTCACGCCGCAACAACCCCACCCAGGGCATCACCGGCATGCTGTGTGTGTCTGGCGACGTGTTCATTCAGGTGCTTGAGGGCGGGCGGGATGAAGTCTGCGAACTCTACAACGCCATCGTGCGCGACCCGCGCCACGCCAATGTCCGGCTTCTGACCTATGACGAGATCAGCCAGCGCCAGTTCGGCAACTGGACCATGGGCCAGGTGAACCTGTCGAAGGTGAACCCAAGCGTGCTGCTGAAATACTTCAAGCGCGCCGAGCTCGATCCGTTCGACGCCTCGGGCGCCGCGACTCTGTCGCTTCTCGGCGAACTGGTCGCTTCGGCCTCGATCATCGGACGCGGCGAGTAGGCCAGTCGACTCGGAAGCGTTACAGCCAGCCCTCGACCAACAGGCGCAGCGGATTGGCGGGATCGAGCAGCAGCTTGCCCACCATGGCGAGGCAGATCACCACCAGAAGCGGGCGTATGAACTTCGGGCCGAAGCGCATGGCCGCGTGCGAGCCAAGCCGGCCGCCGATGACCTGCCCGACCGCCATCATCCCGCCGAGCAGCCACAGCATGTGTCCGCCCGCCGCCATGACGGCGACGGAGACAAGATTGCTGGTAAGGTTCAGCGCCTTGGTGTTCGCGGTCGCGCGCATCAGGCCCATGCCCATCAGCGTCACGAGGCTGAGCGCGAAGAACGAGCCCGTGCCGGGGCCGAAGAAGCCGTCATAGAAGCCGATACCGCCCGCGACGAAGCCATAGGTCAGCGGGTCGAGCCGCGCATGCGAGTCGCTGTCCGACGCCTTCGGCCCGAACAGGAAATACATCGCGATCAGGAACAGCAGCACCGGAAGCAGCACCATCAACCACCGCGTATCCACGAACTGCACAGCAGCAGCGCCAAGCCCTGCGCCGATCAGCGTGAAGAGCAGCGCCCAGCGGATACTGAGAAGATCGATCTTGCCCGCGCGCCAATAGCTCCACGTGGCAGACGCGGTGCCCGCGCTCGATTGCAGCTTGCTGGTGGCGAGGGCCGCCACGGGCGGTATCCCGGCGCCGAGCAAGGCAGGCAACACGATCAGCCCGCCGCCGCCCGCGATGGCATCGATGAACCCGGCGACAGCAGCAGTCGCGATCAGGAACGCGATGACCTCTGGCGCCAGACTGATCGAGCCGAGGTCGATCAAGCTTTGAGGCACCACTCCAGCACGGCCTTCTGGGCGTGCAGGCGGTTTTCGGCTTCATCGAACACCAGTGATTGCGGGCCGTCGATCACATCCGCATCCACTTCCTCGCCGCGATGGGCAGGCAGGCAGTGCAGGAATTTCGCGCCGCCATTGGCCGCGCGCATCAGACTGCTGCTCACCTTGTAGGCCGCGAGATCGGCGAGGCGCTTGTCGCCATCCTTGTCGCCCATCGAGACGAACGTGTCGGCAACGACAACGTCAGCCCCGGCAACCGCTTCCTTCGGATCGCGGAAGAGATCGATGCGGCCCTGTTCGGATCGCGCACGCTCCACGTCTTCCATGTTCGGATCGTATCCGGCAGGCGTTCCGATGCTAAGCGAGAAACCGAACTTCGGCGCAGCGTGGATGAAGCTGGAGGTGACGTTGTTGCCATCGCCCACCCAGGCAATGCGCGCGCCCTTCAGCGTGAGGCCCGCCTCTTCGAGCGTCTGCAGGTCCGCCATGATCTGGCAGGGATGCGATTTCTCGGTGAGGCCGTTGATCACCGGCACCGATGCTGCCTCCGAAAAGGCCACCACATCGGCGTGGCGATTGGCGCGCATCATCACGGCGTCGACATAGCGCGACATCACGCGGGCCGTATCCTCGATGCTTTCGCCGCGGCTGATCTGCGAATCCGACGCCGTCATGATCAGCGACGAGCCGCCGAGCTGGCGGATCGCCATGTCGAAGGAGACGCGCGTGCGGGTGGAGTTCTTTTCGAAGATCATCGCCAGCGTGCGGCCGGCGAGCGGCGCATCGCGATCGGGTGTGCCATTCGGCAGGCCCTTCCGCGCAGATGTCGAGCGCTTCACGCACATCGTCTTCGGTGACAACGAGCGGCGGCGCGAGGCGCAACGTGTTGTTGCCAGCCGTGCCCACCAGAAGCCCGCGATCAGACAGCTTGCCACGCAGCGGAAGCGGATCGTCGCGCATGCGCAGGCCGCGCAGGAGGCCGGAGCCGGTGACATCAAGCACGAGTTCGGGATAGCGGCCTTTCAGGCTCTCCATGCCCTGCTGCATGAAGCCGGCGACGCGACGCACCTGCTCGAGGAAGCCCTCGCCGGTCATCACGTCGAGCACGGCGTTGCCGACCGCCATGGCAAGAGGGCCGCCGCCGAACGTGGTGCCGTGAACGCCCTTGGCCATGCCGGAGGCTGCTTCCCCGGTGACGAGGATCATGCCCATCGGGAAGCCGCCGCCGATGCCCTTGGCGGCCGCGAGCAGGTCAGGTTCTGCGCCGGGAACCCACTGGTGATGAAACAGCTTGCCGGTACGGCCGGCCCCGCACTGGATCTCGTCATAGATCAGCAGCACGCCATGCTCGTTGCACAGCTCGCGCAAGCCACGCAGGCACTGGTCAGGCACGGTGCGCACGCCGCCCTCGCCTTGCACGGGCTCGATGATCACGGCCGCCAGGTCTGGCTCCTTGATCGCGAGCTTCAGCGCGTCGTGATCGCCGAACGGAATGGAGCGGAAGCCCTGAAGGCGCGGGCCGAAGCCCTCGCGGTATTTTTCCTGCGCGCCCGCGCTGATGCCGCCCAGCGTGCGGCCGTGGAACGAGCCTTCGAATGACAGGATGCCGATGCGATCGGGCTGGCCTTTCGACCAGTGATAGCGCCGCGCGATCTTGATGCAGCCCTCGATCGATTCCGCGCCCGAGTTGGTGAAGAACGCGAAGTCGGCAAACGTCAGGTCGACATAGCGCTGGGCCAAGCGCTCCTGTCCGGGCACGCGGAACATGTTGGAGGTGTGCCACAGCGTGTTGGCCTGCGTGGTGAGCGCGTTCACCAGCGCCGGGTGGCAATGCCCCAGCGAGTTGACGGCGATGCCGGCGATGAAATCGAGGTAGGCTTTCCCGTCTCGGTCGTACATGCGCACGCCTTCGCCTCGCTCGAAAACGACCGGGCTCGGGCCGTAGACGGGAAGCACTGCGTTCGACATGGGCGTATCTCCTTGAGTGACGCCGGCGGTGGGAAAGAAGACTCCAGACCTTGTTGAAGGGCCATTTTTGAAGCGCGCTCAATGGGGCGCGCCGCCCCTTATGTCAATGAAAATACGCGGAATCCGGACTGGATACCGGGCAACTAGCTCGACGTCTAATGGGAAGCCACGGAACAACCTGCAGGATGCCGCCGCGAGACTGAACGGAAGTCACGGCGATGTAGACGACCTGATGGCTGCTCAGAAATGTGCTATTCCACCACCATGGCAGACGGATCAAAGCAGGCGACCGGGTCACCAATTGTTCAGCGGCTTCTCCGCGACATTGCAGACCCTTCGATTTCGGTGGCCGCAATTCTGCGTGTTGCGAAGATCGTCGCGACGAAACTCGGCCACGCGCAAGCGCTGATCTGGATCAACCGAGAGCTGAACGGATATGGCGACACGCCTGCCGAAGAATATCCCGATTATCGGATGCTGGTCGGCAGTTTTCGAGCCTTTGACCCATATCGCGGGTGGCTGCCCGCAGGATTCAATAACCCCGAAGTAGAGCGCCGTGCTTCGACTGCTCCGGCGAACATTAGCATCGGATCAATCGAGCACGACCTGCGTGATCGCGACGAGAATGGTTGCTTCTCGATGACCATTGGGATGGAGAACAAGGCCGTTCTGCTCAAGATGTTTCCAGATGCCAGCGACTTCCGTGTCGAGCTGACCACGGGTCAGCTATATGCGGTTGTAGACCGCGTCCGAAACCTTCTGCTCGATTGGGCTCTGGAACTGGACCATGCGGGTATTGCAGGCGTGGACATGGATTTCACGGCCAAAGAACAGCAGGAGGGCCGCGCGGTGACGCAGCAGTTTTTCAATGGGAACGTTGGCGTAGTCGGAAATGTCAGCGATCAGGCAACAGTAACGAACAACCAGAAAGCGACCTCGACGCTAAACATCGACGCTGCGCGGAGCCTGCTAGAACAGGTCAGGCAGTTTGCTCCAGCTCTACCCGACGAAGTCAGAGCGAAGATGGAACCCGCACTGCGCGATGCCGAAGCCGCGATAGCGACGCCATCGCCAGATGTTGACGCGGTTCGCGGGTTTCTAGGATCGATCAAGGCTATCTGTGAAGGTGTAGTGGGCAACGTAGTCGCGTCTGGGATCGTCAACCAGATCGGAACGCTTCTTTGACCTCCGGGCGTCGCTAAGCTCAGACTTGGTCACGAATTGTGTCCGACAGCCTCCAACAGCCTCAGTCGATTGACCTGAGCATACCCGACTGCCCTACGCCTTCAGCTTGTAGCCCCTGGACAGCCATCGCCAGCACATGACGCACAGCGCCAGCGTGATCGCCGCGCTGAGGGCGCCGCCGAACCACAGATTGCTCTCGGCGTGGCCGGTGAAGCCGTAGCGGAAGCCGTCGATCATCAGGAAGAACGGGTTGTAGTGGCTGATCGTCACGAACGGCTCGGGCAGGCGGCCGATCGGGTAGAAGGTGCCCGACAGCATGGTGAGCGGCATGATGACGAAGTTCTGCACCGCCGCCATGTGATCGAACTTGTCGGCCCAGATGCCGCCGAGCAGGCCAACCGCGCCCATGAACAGCGAGGCGATCACCGAGAAGTAGAGCACCGCGAACAGGTTCGCGACCTGGAAGGGCGTGATCTGCATGATCCAGACGGCAGCGTAGGTGACCATGCCGACGAGGATGCCGCGCGTGACCGCCCCCGAGAGGAAGCCAACCGTCAGTTCGATCGGCGACAGGGGCGGCATCATGAAGTCGACCGAGTTGCCCTGCACCTTGGCGATGATCAGCGAGGATGACGTATTTGCGAAGGCGTTGTTGAGGATCGCCATCATCACCACGCCAGGCGCGAGGAAGGTCGCGAAAGCAACGCCGCCGACCATGCCGCCATTGCCCTGGCCGAAGGCGAGCTTGAAGACGAACAGCATCAGCAGGCTGGAGACGACCGGCGCAAACAGCGTCTGCATCCCGACTTTCCAGAACCGCCGCGTCTCGCGCAGGCAGAGCGTCCAGAGGCCAAGCCAGTTGACGGCGCCGTACTGTCGCGGGCGCAGCGGGCGATCGGCGGCGTCCATCGGGGGGCGAGTCAGTGTCTGGTCCATGGCTGCGTTTCTAGGCCCCTGCTCCGGTTTCGCCATGGAAATGTTGTCGGAAGGGGCACGCCACAAGGCGCCCTGCGCGGATTGCAGGCGCTGCGAGCAATATGGCCCAGCCTGTACATGACCCTGCGATATCCACATGGAAGCGTAGAACGGGGCGACTGAGTCCAAACCGAGTCCGCACGGGGAACTTCCCCTGAAAGGTGAGTCCCTGCGGCCACACCCTGTATCAACCGTGCCTGCGGCGACGAGACTCAGCTAGGCTGTGTACAACCCCAATATATTGATTAACCTGTTAGGAAGCGGCCCAGCATATTGCGGCGCACACGCCCGCAGCTACTATCCCTTGGAATTGGGAACGGGATCCTCGTCGCAACGACCTATATCTAGTGTCTTGCGTGATTCCCTAAGGCTGTGGAGACAGATTCATGGGCTGGACCGAAGAGCGCGTAACAGAACTCAAGAAACTCTGGGCCGAAGGGCACAGCGCCAGCCAGATCGCCAAGCGGCTGGGCTCGGTTACCCGCAATGCGGTGATCGGCAAGGTGCACCGCCTCGGACTCTCCGGCCGGGCGACTCCGTCCCGCCCGGTCAAGCGCCCGCCGCGCCTCGCCCGGCCCAAGCCGCAGCAGGCTCCGCGGCAGGCCTCCGCCGCCGCCCCGCGCCAGTCGACCGCGCTTGCTGTGCGCGCTGAGCCGGCCCACACGCACATCACCGAAGCTGAGGCCAATATCGAGCCGCAGCGCCTGCCCAACGGCGACATGGTCACCGTCCTCACCGTGAAGGACTCCATGTGCAAATGGCCAATCGGCGATCCCGCCGACAACAATTTCGGCTTCTGCGGCCATGCCAGCGCTGATGGCTCGCCCTACTGCGCCGAACACGCCCGCGTGGCCTTCCAGCCCGCCAAGAAGCGCGAACGCCGCGCTCGTGAGTTCGACTACATCCAGCGCCTCGCCGGCTAACAGCCGCGCTGGCTGATCCAACACGTTCTACCCGCGACGGCGCCGCCCCGGACCCCTGCAGGAGTCCGGGGCGGTTTCGTTTTGCCGCAGGTCAGCACGTGCGTTCGGCGGCTCGCGCCGAGAACTTGATCGCTTTGAGCTGAAGCGGCTCACCTTGTTCCGCTCTAACTGAAATCGAACGCCCAGACCCAGGTTGTCGATTCAACCGGCTTTGGGCCCCACGCAGGATCGTACTGCCGCAGCAGCGCGCCGCCGTGAAAGTCCATGCCCGGCGGCGCGGGCGGCATTATCCCGCTGATGTCGCCGGCCTCTGCCGGCTCGTCTTCCACCCAGCCGCCCTCATAATAGCTGCGCTGTCCCTCCTCGCGCGGCAGGAAGGTGCGGAAGTAATCGTCGTCAAAGAACAGCGTCACCTCCGACTGGAACAGCGGGGGCGTGGAAACGAGGCACGCCACGCGGCAGTTGGCCGGACGGCGCGGCGACCGGTCGATCGCCTCTGCAGCCGCGAAGATCGTCGCGATACAGGCGCGTTGCATCCCCGGCGTCGCGTGGGGCGGATCGACCAGCTTGGCATAGACGGGGATCTTGAAGTTCCAGAACCGCGCGCCAGCGCACTGCTCGGGCGTTGGCAACTGCTCGATGATCCGCTCCGGCCAGCGCGACAGCGCCCGCAAATGGCGTTGCGGATTGCGAAGGTTCCTTGCGGGATGAAGATCGAGCCTGCGCATCGCGATCAGATCAGAAACGAACCAGCGGCGTATCGGCGCGCAGGTAGAGCGGATGCTTCGGGCTGCCATCGCCATTGGTCCCGAACGACCACAGCTCGACCCCATCGGCATTCAGCGCTTCAACGATCTCCTTGCCGGCAGGGGCAAGCGCCCTGTTGAGCTTGCCATGACACAGGACGACTTTTCCCGCGCCCGCCGCCGCCTTGCGGATGGCGGGAAGATTGTCCGGCGAGACGGCCGTGACGCCCGGCGCCAGCAGCATCTTGGGATCCGTTGCGCGATAATCGCCGACATTGGCCTTCACCATCGCATCAAACCCCTCGCGCCGGGCGAACGTCCATTCGCGCGCACAGGTCGGATCGTTCACCGTGGCGTCCGCCGTCGACGGGTTCATGCCAATGAACATGATGTAGCGCTTGGGAAATGTGTCGCCGCGCCAACGGCGCATGAGCTGACGATAGCGGCCATCGGCGCTGAACGTCGCATCGCCCTTCACGCCCGGCATCAAGGCCAGCCGGACCTTGCCGCCGGGATCGTGAGCGTCGTGCGTCATGGGGGCTTCCATCTCCGGGGCGCGGGCGAAGATGGAAGCGTTAGTGCGTTTCCGTGCGCGCGCAAAGCGTGCGCGACTACCGGCCTATTTCGCCACCAGATCCTTCTGCAGCGTCTTGACGCACAGCATGAAGAAGATCGCCGGCAGCACGTACAGGACCGAGGTGATTACCAGGGAGGTCTGCAGCGCCTTGGCGTCCGCCACCTTGCAGAAAGCCTGCGTCGCTTCCGGCAGCAGTTTCAGCCCATCGCCCTTGCACGAGGCGCGCGCCAGTTCCACGAAACCTTCCGCGCTGGCCTGCATGTTGAACAGGATGTCCGACAGGTAGCCGATGAAGGGCGGCCCCGCGCCATAGCCAAGCAGGTTCACGATGAACAGCAGGATGGCCGTCGCCGTGGCCCGGGTGCGCACGCCAACCACGCCCTGCCCGATCGTGTATTGCGCGGCGAGATAGCCGTACTTGATACCGGCGCCGATGCAGATGCCGACCAGCGCCACCCACTTGTTGTCGGATGAGAACGCCCACACATAGAACGGTACAGCCGCGATGAAGCCGATGGCCGGCAGCCAGGCAATCGCGTTGGGATGGCGCTTCACCATCTTTTCGGCGATCCACCCGGTCAGCAGCACGCTCACCGATGCACATGCGGCAGACGGCACGTTGAACAACAGCGTGGCCTCGGTCAGCGTCACACCATGCGTGCGCATCAGGAACGAGGTCTGGAATGTCACGATGCCATAGCCGCAGAACGAGGCGAGCATGGCGCCCGTCGCCATCAGCCAGAAGGACGGTTTCGACGACAGCTCCCTCAGCGCCGCCCGGAAACTGGCCTTGGCGGGTCGCACCGCACCCGGCGGGTCGGAATAGCCGCGCGGCGGCTCCTTGACGGTCAGCTTGAACGCGATGGCCACGAGGATGCCCGCCGCGCCGATCACCATGAACGCCGTGCGCCAGCCAAACGCATCGGCCACCGGCCCCCCGATCAGGTTTGCCGACAGCGTCCCCGCCGTCACGCCCATGGCGTAATAGCCCAGCGCCGTCGAGCGACGCGCCGGCGGATAATAGTCGGCGATGATCGAGTTCGCGGGCGGTGTGCACCCAGCCTCCCCCACCCCAACCAGAACGCGGCAGAGCAACAGCATCACAAAACCGGAGATCACAACGCCGCCTATCTCCACCGGCCCCACCATGCCGGACATCGCGGTCGCCGCCGACCAAAGCGCGATGCAGATCGTCATGATCCAGGTGCGGTTGCCGGTCTCGGAATAGTGGGCCAGCGGAATACCCACGACCGAATAGAACAACGCAAAACCGATTCCGGTCAGCAGGCCGAACTGGCCATCGGAGATCTGCAACTCCTTCATCACGGGTTCGGCGACGATGCCGAGCAGACCGCGATCAAGGAAATTCAGGATGTAGACGAAGAGCAGCGCGTTCAGCACGTAGCTGCGATACGACTTCGTACCATAGCCGGTGAGATGTCCCTGATCCTCGGCGGCTGGTGCGCTCGCCGCGCTGGTGTGCGTGCCCATCGCGTAAGTCTCCCGCTCGTGCAGACGCTGTGGCCGCGCCTTACAACCAGAAGTGATGCTACGTTGTTGCGCGCTGCGGTCCACCGGAAATGTGCGCGCCGCGCGCAGCACGCACTGACATCAGCGTCATGCTGCAAACGCAAACGGCCGGACCCGATGTGGGCCCGGCCGCAAACGGCCGGACCCGATGTGGGCCCGGCCGTGTAATCGTCGCTACGTTTGACCGATCAGACCGGCTTGGCGACCAGATCTTTCTTCAGCGTGCGCGAGGCCAGATAGAAGAAGGCCGAAGCAGGGATGAAGAACAGCACGACAGCCGCCATCGACTGGCGCAGGCCTTCGCCATACGCCTCTTTGCAGACCGTCATGCTTTCCGGGGACAGGCCAAGAGCCGCAACAGCTTCCGGCGTCCTGGCCGAAACGGCCTTGATGCACTGTTCAAGTGTCAGCAGCCCGGAGGTGTCGAACTGCTTGATCTGCATACCCATGAACAGGTCGGACAGTATGCCTCCGACAAGCGGCCCGATGCCGTTGCCGATCACCGCGACGATGAACAGCAGGATGGCGATCGCCGAGGCGCGCGAGCGTGCCGATACCACGCCCTGCCCGATCGTGTATTGCGAGCCGAGATAGGCGTAGTGGAACAGCGCGCCGGCTCCCCATACGGCAAGTTGCGGCAAGCCGGGCACCATGTAGAAGCCCGCGATGTACAGCGGAATGGCGATGATGAGGCCCACCGCCGGGATCCACGCAACCGCATTTGTCGAGCGCGGCGTCAGCATCTGGGTAAGATAACCGCCGCCGAACGTTCCCACGGCGGAGATCAGCGCCAGCGGCACCCCATACTGCAGGGCGAACGTGCCCGAATGCATCCCGTGCAGGCCATCCATCATCAGCGCCTGAAAGGCGAACATGCTGTAGCCGACGAAGGCGACGAGCGCGGCTCCAATCGACATCGTCCAGAAGGTCGGCTTGCCGCCCAGTTCCTTCAGGGTCTCGAGAATGTTGGCCTTCTCGATGCGCGACGTTCCCGGCGGATCGGAGAAGCCGCGCGGCGGCTCCTTTACCGTCAGAAAGAGAATGAGCGCGATCACGAGACCCGGCAGGCCCAGCGCGATGAAGGCGAAGCGCCAGCCGAAATTCTCGCCCCAACCCAGCTGCTCATGAATGTCGCCGATGCCGACGCTGGCAAAGAAGCTGACCACGGTCTCGTCGGTCAGCCCGACGATGACGCCGCCAAACCCGCTGGCTAGCGCGCTGCCGATGGTGACGCCCATGGCGAAGATGCCGAGCGCGTTCGCGCGGCTCTTCGGCTTGAAGTAGTCGGCGAGGATCGAGTTGGACGGCGGCGTCGAGCCGGCTTCGCCGATGGCCACGCCGATGCGCGCGATCAGCAGGAACACGAAGCTGGATGCAAAGCCGCACAGCGCGGTCATCAGCGACCAGATCGCGATGCACAGCGCCATGATGGCGACGCGGTTGAAACGGTCAGCCGCCATCGCGATCGGAATGCCCATCAGCGCATAGAACAGCGCGAACGGAGGACCGTTGAGGAAGCCGTATTCGGTGCCGCTGAGGCCGAACTCGGCCCTGATCTGCGGTCCGACGACGCCGAGAAGGTTACGGTCGATGAAGTTCAGCGTGTAGATGAATGTCAGGGATAGCAGAACGTAAAGCCGATATCCCGGTGTTCCAACGATATCCCGGTGTTCCAAAACTTTGTCCCCCGGCCGGGGCTTCGCCCGCCGACGCTGGTGCTGCCGCCACTGTGTCCTCCCTGCGGCTACTGACGAGCCGACGTGGGCACACCCTAGCCATGGCGGTTCCAAGGGCAAGCACAATGCAGGGGAATCCCCCACCGAGGCTTGCCGCGCCGCAGCAATGAACGCTGGGGGATGTGCGATCAGATCAGGCCCTTGGCCTTCATGCTGACCGTCTCGGAGGCGCCAACCACCAGATGGTCGTGTAGCCTGATCTCAAGCGGCGCGAGGGCCTTCTCGATCTCGCGCGTGAGGTCGATATCCGCGCGCGAAGGCGTGGGATCACCGCTGGGATGGTTGTGCACGAGGATGACGGCGGAGGCCGACAGCTCCAGCGCGCGGCGGGCGATCTCGCGCGGATAGACCGGCGCGTGATCGACCGTGCCCCGCCCGGCGATCTCATCCGCGATCAACTTGTTCTTGCGGTCGAGATAGAGCACCCGCGCCTGTTCGGAGCGCTCGTGCCGCAGGGCCAACTTCACATAATTCAGCAGCGCGGCCCAATTGGTGATGACGGGCTTGGCCTTGACCTCGTCGCCGGCCGCGCGCTGCAGCAGCAGGTTGGTCGCGCGCAGGTACGCGGCCGTCGCCTCGCCGATGCCATCGATCTCCATCAGGCGCCCGGGCGCGGCCGCCAGCACGGCCGAGACGGTGCCGAAGCGGTCGACCAGCGTCTTGGCGATGGGCCGCACGTCAACGCGCGGGATGAACGCGCACAGCAGGACTTCGAGAATCTCGTAATCGTCGAGGTGCGCGCCATCGCCCTTCATGATGCGCTGGCGGATGCGCTCGCGATGGCCGTGATAGTGCTTCGCGGGGCCTTCAGACGCGCCTGGTTTTGACTTCCCCCCGTCGTCCATCTCCGATCAGCCGGCGCCAGCGCCGGATGTATGCGGCGTGTGGAGCCCGGTTGGCGAGGCGCTGAAGATCTCGAAGCCCGTTTCCGTCACCCCGACCGAATGCTCGTACTGCGCCGACAGCGAGCGGTCGCGCGTCACCGCCGTCCAGCCATCGGCCAGAAGCGCCACGTCGCGGCGGCCGAGATTGATCATCGGCTCGACCGTGAAGATCATGCCGGGGCGCAGCTCCTCGCCATGCCCGCGACGGCCGAAGTGCAGGATGTTGGGCGAGTCGTGGAAGACGCGGCCAAGGCCATGACCGCAGAACGCCTCCACCACGGAATAGCGCTGCCGCTCGGCATGCTCCTGGATCGCAGCACCGATATCGCCGAGGCGGGCGCCGGGCTTGATCGCCTCGATGCCCTTCATCATGCACTCGTAGGTGATGTCCATCAGGCGCGAGGATTTGCGCTTCACTTCGCCCACCGAATACATGCGCGAGGTATCGCCATGCCAGCCATCGACGATGACGGTGACATCGATGTTGACGATGTCGCCTTCCTTCAGCTGCTTCGCGCCGGGAATGCCATGGCACACCACGTGATTGATCGACGTGCAGACCGTGTGGCGATAGCCCTTGTAGAACAGGCACGCCGGCACGCCGCCGCCGGCCAGCACGAACTCGCGTGCAAGATCATCGAGCTTGCCCGTGGTGACGCCCGGCACGACGTGCGGCGCCAGCATGTCGAGACACGCAGCCGCCAGCTGACCAGCCTTGCGCATGCCCGCGAAGGCTTCCGGCCCGTGCAGCTTGATCTCGTTGGTGTGACGCGGCGGGCTGTCCGTGGCGTCGATGAATCCCATCGTCATAGGGAAGTCCTCTTGGTTCGGCCGCTTTACTAGCATGTCCGGCGTCCGCTTGCGAACGCTCGAAATGCTCCGAAAAGTGGCCGGATTCTAGTTCAGCTTGGCCCGGCGGCGGGGCGGTTCGGGGGCGAAGGGCTTGGGCAGCGGCAGGGCGGGCACGCCCTCCTCGACCAGTTCCTGCGCAACCTCGGGCGTGACTTCGCCCCACACGGGGCGGTGCGCCGCTTCACCATAGTACATGGACCGCGCCTCGTCCGCGAACTTCTCGCCGACATAATCGTGCGTCGTCTCGATGTGCTGGCGGATTTCAGCCGCGACCTTCGCTGCAGCGACCTCAGCCGGCACGGCCTTCTCGGATGAGCGGACGGCGGGCGCCATGATCTGCTTGTGCACCTCGGTCGATCCGCACACCGGGCATTCGACGAGCTTGCGTTTGCGCTGACGGTCATACGCCTTCGAGTCCGAGAACCATGCCTCGAACGGATGTTCCCCCACGCATGCGAGAGAATAGCGGATCACGTGTGCAGCTTTCCTTTATGTTGGTAGACGGGTCCTAGGCGACGGCGGGTTGAGCGAGCAGCGGGTCCAGCCGGCCGCTGCGATCGAGATCGTGGATGTCGTCCGAGCCGCCGACATGGCGGCCGTTGATGAAGATCTGCGGATAGGTCGTGCCGCTCGCGCGCTGGATCATCTCGCGGCGCTTGTCCGGATCATCGCCCGCGCGGTACTCGACCACATCGACGCCCTTGGACGCCAGCAGCGCCTTGGCGCGCGTGCAGTAGCCGCAAAAGTCCCGCGTATAGATTTCGACCCGCGCCGCCACCGGCTTGCTCCTCACCTTGCCCAAACCTGAGTTTGCAGGCCGAAACCTGAACCTCGCATTATTACAGAGCGTGGAAACTCTGGAATCGTTCCAAATCCATATGGCCAAAACTATATGGTTGCGGTGCGCGGCCCTGCAACACGGGCCAGTGTGATCACATCGACGCAGGCCGCCCCCGCCCGTTTCAGCGTCCGCGCGCAGGCCTCGGCGGTTGCCCCCGTGGTCAGCACATCGTCGACCAGCACCACCCGCTTACCCTTCACCAGCTTCAACCGGCTGCTGCGCACCTTGAACGCGCCCTGCACATTCCTGCGGCGGGCGTCTGCCGAAAGATTGCCCTGGATGGGCGTCGCCTTCACCCGCTTGAGCGTATCTACCGACAGACGCACGCCGCTGGACTGCGCCAGCGCGGCCGCCAGCCAGCCCGACTGGTTGAACCCGCGCCAGATCAGCCGGAAATAATGCAGCGGCACCGGCGTGATCAGGTCGGCCCCCGCCAGCAATTCGGCGCCGGCGTTCCCCATCCACCCGGACAGCATGCCCAGCCCGTCGCGCCTGCCTTGATATTTGAGGCCCAGCACGAGGTCGCGCGAGATATCGCCGTAAATGAGCGCCGCCCGCGCCCTGTCATAGGCAGGCGGGTCTGCCAGACACGCCCCGCACACCTGATCCGGTTCAACGGCAATCTCGAACGGCAGGCCGCAGCGGGCGCATTGCTGGCCCGTGATGAAGGTCAGCTTCGACCACAGGCCCGGCTCCAGCGCCCCAGGGCCGGGCAGTTCCCGGTGCGTGATCAGCGAACGCTGCGGCCAGATCAGCCCGGCCAGCGTGCGCCCGGCCCGCACACGGCGGCGCAACCGGCGCGGTTCGGTCTTACCCGCGCGCGTATCCGTCGCTACATTGGGCAGTGATGACTTTCCCAACCCCTCCCCCTTCAGGCCCCCCAACTGGCCCTTCGTCTGCCGCCCCCGATCCCATGCGGATCTTCGACCGGCAGCTTCACGCCCGCCGCCGCGCCCGCGCGGCTGCGCGCTTCGCTGACTATTCTTTCCTGAAACAGATCGCGGCGGAAGACATCGCCGCGCGATTATCCGCCATCAACCGCACTTTCGATCGCGTACTCGATCTTGGCGCACATGATGGATTGCTCGCCCGCACGCTGAAGGCCGATCCGCTCGTCGCCCCCCGGCTGGGCGAGATCGTGACGGCTGACCTCTCTCCCGCCTTCAATCCCGGCGTGATCGCGGATGAAGAAGCGCTGCCCTTCCCGGAAGCCTCATTCGATCTCGTAGTGTCGGCCCTGTCGCTGCATTGGGTGAACGACCTGCCCGGCGCGCTGATCCAGATCCGTCGCGTGCTGAAGCCGGACGGGCTGTTCATCGGGACGGTGCTGGGTGGGCGAACGCTCAACGAACTTCGCCAGTCCCTGCTGTCTGCAGAGGATGAAATCCGCGGCGGCGCCGCCAACCGCATCTCGCCCTATCTCGATGTGATCGACGGCGCGGGCCTGCTGCAGCGCGCGGGTTTTGCGATGCCGGTTGCTGACAACGATGCGCGCACCGTGCGCTATGCGCATCCGCTGCGCCTGCTGGGCGACCTGCGCGGCATGGGCGAGACGGCCGCCTTTGCAAACCGCGAAGCGCCGCCGCTGACACGCACCATCCTGATGCGCGCGATGGACACCTATGCCCGCCGCTTCTCCGATCCCGATGGCCGCGTGCGCGCGACGTTTGAGTTCGTCACCCTGTCAGGCTGGTCGCCCTCGCCCGATCAACCCAAGCCGAAACGTCCCGGCAGCGCGACTGTGCGGCTGGCCGATGCCTTGGGCGTGAAGGAACAGGGCGCGGGCGAGAAGGCGGGTTAGCGCCTTACGGCCCAGCACGGGATCGCGCCTTACGGCCCAGCACGGGATCGCGCCTTACGGCGCTGCGTCGAATCCTGCCTGCACGGCGTTGAACGACGAGTTCGTGTTCGTGCCGATTGCCGAGGCGCCGCCGACGATGGCGATCGAGATCACGCCTGCGATGAGGCAGTATTCGATCACGGTCGCGCCGGAGCGATCCTTGAAGAACTTCAGAAGTGTGTTGAGCGATTTCATGCGCGTGCCGCCTTCGACCAGTCAATGAATTGCTCGAACAAGGGCACGTCCGCCGCAGGAGCTGGGTAGCTCCTGACCTCCGTGGCGGACACCCAGGCGAGCTGCTGACCCTCCTTGGCTTCGATCTCGCCTTCCCAGGACCGGATCATGAAGACCGGCATCAGCAGGTGAAACCGTTCGTAGGCGTGCGAGGCAAACGAGAAAGCCGTCATGTCGGATTCGGCAACGCGAACGCCAAGCTCTTCCTGCAGTTCGCGCGCGAGCGCTCCCTGCGGGCTTTCGCCGGCTTCGATCTTGCCGCCTGGGAATTCCCAGAGACCCGCCATCGTCTTTCCCTTGGGCCGCTGCGCAAGAAGCAGACGCCCATCGCTTCGAACCAGCGCAGCTGCTGCAACAATCATCAGCGTGCGCATCGTCGTTCTCTCATAGTTGGGTAAATGTGGCGTGCAGCCAGCGCTCAACTTCTGTAGGCGCCGTTTATCTTCACGTAACCATCGGTGAGGTCGCAGGTCCACACGCGCGCCCGGCCCTCGCCAACGCCGACATTTGCGCGGATGAACACCTGTTCGCCGGACACGGCGCGGGTGGCGACGGCTTCCGAATACCCGGCCGCCCGTGCGCCGTTCGTGGCCACGGCATGGTCGCCGAACCACAGGCTCAGCCGGTCGCGCTCGACCGGTTCGGCGGTCTTGCCGATTGCCATGACCACCCGGCCCCAGTTGGCGTCGCTCGCTGCGATCGCCGTCTTCACCAGCGGCGAGTTGGCGATCGAGCAGGCGATGACCTTGGCGGACGCATCGCTGGCGGCGCCCTCGACCGTGATCTCGATGATCTTGGTAGCCCCTTCCCCGTCGCGCACGATCTGGGTGGCGAGGTCGAGCAGCACGCGGTGCATCGCCTCGACAAAACCCTCAAGCCGCGGATCGTCGGGATTGTGGATCGGCTCGCCGCCGGCAGCTCCCGTCGCGAAGAACAGCAGCGTGTCGGAGGTGGAGGTGTCTGAGTCCACGGTGATGCAGTTGTAGGTGAGATCGCCCAGCCGCGAGATCAGCGCCTGGCAGACATTCGGCGCCAGCGCTGCGTCCGTGAACATGTAGTTCAGCGTCGTCGCCATGTTGGGCTGGATCATGCCCGAGCCCTTGGCGATGCCGAGGATGTTCACATTGCGGCGGTTGAGATCGACCGTCTCGCCGGCAGCCTTCGCAAACGTATCGGTGGTGCGGATGCAATTGGCGACCTTCTCCCAGTCGGGTGCGCCAAGACCGCTCCACACTTTCTCGACGCCGCCCGAGACGATGTGCGCCGGCAACGGCTCGCCGATCACGCCGGTGGCGGAGATGAACACCTCATGCTCACCGCAGCCCGACAACTTCATCGCCGAAGCAATCGTAGCAGCATTCTTCGCGATGCCAGCCGCGCCCGTGAAAGCATTGGAATTACCGGTGTTGACCACCAGCACCCGCGCCTTGCCTCCGCCCGCCTTCAACGCAGCGCGGCAGCGATCCACATCGTCCGAACGTGTCGAGGACGTCGTGAAGATGCCGCCTGCCGCGGCGCCCTCAGGAAAGTGGACGACCAGCAGGTCATCGCGCACCTTGCCCTTGTAGAGGCCGAGCGAATACGTGACCGCCTCGACGCCTGCAACCTTCGGTAGGTTCGGAAAGCGTTCAGGCGCGAGCGGGGAAACCGGCAGTTCGGAAACAGTGGCCAAGTGTCGAAACCCTGTGAGACGTCTTACTGGGATGGAGGCGTGGTGGTTGCGGGCGCGGGCGTTGCCGGCGGTCCATCGCGCGTTTCCGAGGCGGTGCCGGCGGACGGCGCAGATGACGCGCCAGGCTCGGCGGCTGCGGGCGGTGGCGTTTCGGGCTCCGCCGCCGGACGCGGTGCAGGCCGAACCGTGGCAGGCTCGGCCGGGCGGGCCCCGCGCGGCGAATTGCGCTTCACGATGGCCGCTTCCGCGCGCAGTTCGCCGAGGATCGATTCCAGTTGCTGCGCCTTGAGATAGCGCTCGATGCGCTCGCGCAGCTCCTCGATCGAGGGCGGGCGGCGCTTGCGCACCTCGTCCACCTTCACGATGTGCCACCCCTGGCTGTCCTGGAACGGCCGCGACACGCCGCCCTGCGGCACATCGCGAATGACGCGCGCGAAATCGGGCGTCGCATCTTCCGCGGTCATGTAACCGAGATCGCCACCGTCCATCTTGGTGGCGTCATCGATCGACCGGCGCGCCGCCGTGACCGCGAAATCCGCGCCCGCCTTGATCTCGGCTGCGATGCTGTCGATGGCTTCCTTCGTCGGGACGAGAATGTGGCGCAGGCGCGCCTCGTTTTCCATCTGCTGTTCGAGCAGCGTGACCTGCGTCTCGTACATCTTGCGGATCGCAGCCTCATCGATCCGCTCGGAGGCGATCGCCTCCAGCAGGATGTTGCCGAGGATATTGTCGCGCGCCGTCTCCAGGCGGTGGCGC
Source organism: Alphaproteobacteria bacterium 32-64-14 (assembly GCA_002280725.1). Taxonomy (GTDB): domain Bacteria; phylum Pseudomonadota; class Alphaproteobacteria; order Caulobacterales; family Hyphomonadaceae; genus UBA7672. The sequence continues at coordinate 63,916 of NCEM01000022.1, read as the reverse complement.
GCCTCGGGATCCTCATCGAGACCGCGCGAGATCGCTTCCATCGAGAGAAGCTTCACCTCGATCAGCTGGTCCAGGATTTCGTCGAATTCGACGCTGGTCGGCTCCAGTGTTTCGCCCGCTTCGATCAGGCCCTTCATCCGGGCCTCGAGTTCGACATCCGCGACATAGATGATCTGCCCGTTGACCGATGCGGCCTCGGCCGACCTGTCGAGCGACACAGGCTCGCGCGCTGGCGCATCTTCGCCGCCCCCACATCCGGCCAGTAGCGTGGAACCGGACACGATCAGGGCGGTTAACCATCCAGGGCGTGACCCAAAAGCCATCCTGAGGCTCCTCAAGCTGCTAAAGCCGTCTTCGGGCAGTCAGGGCTACCCAGTGCTTGGATTGACACTGGTAATGCCGGTCCTTACGTCTCGCGAAGGCGCAAGTCGAGGGACTTACCGGGTCGTTTCGGGTGAGTTTAAGGCATGCCGCCTGTGTAGCCGAGGCTGGATAAATCCCCCGTATACACGTCTTATATAGAGGGACGCCGCGACCATCTCGGCTCGCGTGAGGCTGGCAGGCGGATAATCGGAATGCTTGGGATTGCCCAGAAAATCTTTGGTTCGGTCAACGAACGAAAGGTACGGCCCTACAAGTCCATCGTTCAACGCATCAACGCACTCGAGCCGGTGACGGAAGCCCTGTCCGACGATGCGCTGCGCCAGCGCACCAAGGACTTCCGCCAGCAGGTCGCCAACGGCGCCAAGCTGGACGACATCCTTCCCGAGGCCTTCGCCACGGTCCGCGAGGCCGCAAAGCGTACTTTGGGTCTGCGGCATTTCGACGTCCAGCTGATCGGCGGCATGGTCCTCCACAAGGGCGGTATCGCCGAGATGCGCACCGGCGAGGGCAAGACCCTGGTCGCCACCGCCCCCGTCTACCTCAACGCGCTTGAGGGCCGGGGCGTCCACGTCATCACCGTCAACGACTACCTCGCCAGCCGCGACGCGGACTGGATGGGCCGCGTCTATCGCTTCCTCGGCCTCTCGGTCGGCAAGATCGTGCACGGCCTCGACGACGCCCAGCGCCGCGCGGCCTACGCCTGCGACGTGACCTACGGCACCAACAACGAATTCGGCTTCGACTATCTGCGCGACAACATGAAGTACTCGCTGGCCGACATGGTCCAGCGCGGCCACCGCTTCGCGATGGTCGATGAAGTGGACTCGATCCTCGTCGATGAAAGCCGCACGCCGCTGATCATCTCCGGCCCGACCGACGACCGTTCGGAGCTCTACCAGCAGATCGATGCGATCATCCCGCTGCTGACCAAGGACGACTACACGCTCGACGAGAAACAGCGCTCGATCGTGTACTCGGAAAGCGGCAACGAGAAGATCGAAGAGCTGATGGTGCAGGCCGGCATCCTGCAGGGCTCGCTGTACGAGCCCGCCAACATCTCACTCGTTCACCACGCCAACCAGGCGCTGCGCGCACACAAGCTGTTCCAGCGCGACAAGGATTACATCGTCAAGAATGGCGAGGTGATGCTGATCGACGAGTTCACCGGCCGCATGATGACGGGCCGCCGCCTCTCCGAAGGCCTGCACCAGGCCATCGAGGCGAAGGAGAAGACCAAGATCCAGCCCGAGAACCAGACGCTCGCCTCGATCACCTTCCAGAACTATTTCCGCCTGTACGACAAGCTGGCCGGCATGACCGGTACGGCCTCGACAGAGGCGCAGGAATTCCAGGACATCTACAAGCTGGAAGTCACCGAAGTCCCGACCAACAAGCCGGTCAAGCGGATCGACGAGGACGACGTCGTCTACCGGACCGCAAAAGAGAAATACAAGGCGATCATCACCGACATCCGCGATTGCGCACGCCGCAAGCAGCCTGTGCTCGTCGGCACGGTGTCGATCGAGAAATCGGAAGTTCTCTCCAACCTGCTGTCGGCCGAGAAAATCCCGCACCAGGTTCTCAACGCGCGCCACCATGAGCGCGAAGCCCACATCATCGCACAGGCCGGCGTTCCCGGCGCCGTCACGGTCGCCACCAACATGGCCGGCCGCGGCACCGACATCCAGCTCGGCGGCAACATCGACATGCGCATGGCCGATGAAGGCGCAGCGCTCGCCGAGAAGCTCGGCCGCGAGCTAACCGAGGACGACACGAAGGACCTGCGCGCGACGATCGAGGCCGACATCGCCGCCAAGCGCGCCGAAGCGCTCGCCGCCGGAGGTCTCTACGTGCTCGCCACCGAGCGTCACGAAAGCCGCCGCATCGACAACCAGCTGCGCGGCCGTACGGGCCGTCAGGGCGACCCGGGCCGCTCGAAATTCTACATCTGCCTCGAGGACGACCTGCTGCGCATCTTCGCCGCCGAACGTCTCGACGCCATCATGCGTGGCCTTGGCATCAAGGAAGACGAGGCCATCACCCACAAGTGGATGAACAAGGCGCTCGAAACCTCGCAACGCCGCGTCGAACAACGCAACTTCGAGATCCGCAAGAACCTGCTGAAGTTCGACGACGTCACCAACGACCAGCGCAAGGCCGTGTTCGAGCAACGCATCGATTTCATGCGCTCCGCCAGCGTGAACGACACCACGACCGAGATGCGCAACCAGCTCATCAACGACATGTGCCTGCGTCACATGCCGGAGAAGGCGTATCAGGAACAGTGGAACATCAAGGAGCTCGAGGAAGAGGTCGCCGACATTCTCGGCATCCCCGCCCCGGTCCGCGAATGGTCCAACGAGGAAGGCGTCGCGACGCTGGAAGTAGCCGAGAAGCTGCGCGCGGCGGCTGACGCCGTCTACGCCGCCAAGACCGCCCAGGTCGGCGAGGAGCGGATGCGCTGGCTCGAAAAGCAGATCCTGCTTCAGGCCGTCGACACGCGCTGGCGCGAACACCTCTGGCATCTCGACCAGCTACGCTCCGTCATCCACCTGCGCGGCTATGCGCAGCGCGATCCGCTGAACGAGTTCAAGAACGAAGCCTTCACGCTGTTCGAGCGCCTGCTCAGCGACCTGCGCGCCGATGTTACGCGCCTGCTCATGCGCGGCCAGTTCGTGACCGAAGCCCCTCCGGGCGCCGACACGGGCCCCGCGCGCACGCCGACGCAACACGCCGCCCGCCCGGTCGCCGCACCGGCACAGGCCGCACCGCCGCAGCAACAGGCGCAGGCTTCCGCCACGCCGGCCGCATGGGCCTCGACGCCCCGTAACGCCCCCTGCCCCTGCGGGTCAGGCAAGCGCTACAAGAGCTGCCACGGCGACGTGAGCAACGCCGCCAGCGCCTAGAGCGACGCCACAGGGTTCTCTGCAGAAAGGCCGCCGGGTTTCGGCGGCTTTTCTTTTAGGCCCAACAGGTGCGGCGTCAGCAGCGGCAGCACGGCGATCGCGGAAATGCTGGCGCCGATGATCACCGTGTTGCTCACGCCGACCGTCTCCGCCACCCAGCCGGCCAACAGGATCGACACGGTCATACCGAGCCCATTGACCACCTGATTGAACCCGTTAGCGCGCGCCAGCTCGGTCTCGGGCAACAGGCGCTGCTGCAGGCTGACGGCGAGAATGGTGAACACCATCATCCCCATGTCGCCCAGCACCTGCTGCAACACCATGAAGCCGATCGCCCACTCCGGCATCACCGCCGCCGGGATCAGCATCAGCGTGCCCGCCGTGCCGATCACGAAGGCCAGAACGATGGCCGGTCCATAGCCGAACGCCTTCGTCATCGGCCGCGCACACACCGTGCCAAGCAACGCGCTGATCCCGCCAACCGAGATGATCCCGCCCATGAGCGAGGGGCTCATCTTCAACTCACGCAGCATGAACAGCGTGAAGGTGGCAAAGAAGAACCCTGCCGAGATGTACCAGAAGAAGATCGCCGACAGGATCGCGCGCATCGGCCTGCATCGCCAGATGGCAAGCAAGCCAACGGAGAAGTCCGCGCGCACGCGCGCAAGAGCGCTCTCGCCTTGTCCCGCCTGCCTGGTCTCTGCATCCGGCTCCGTGCAAGCGCGCGGGATGCGCCACAGCCAGAACGCCGACCACAGGAAGGTCAGCGCATCGGCCACCATTGCAATCGGCGCCGTCAGCAGATCGATCAGCACGCCCGCAACGCCCGGTCCGCCAAGCTCTGCCAGGGATTCCGTCGCCTGCAGCCGCGCATTGGCGTCGACGAGCTCGTCCTCCTTCACGAGACGCGGCAGCACGGCATTGTCGGCATTGGCGAACAACGCGCTCGCCGCCCCCGCCAGCGCCGCAAGCACGCACAGCAACGGAAAGCTTAGCCATCCCATCAGCCACGCAATCGGCGCTGCAATCACCACGACAAACCGCACGAGGTCCGTCGCGATCATCAGGCGCACCTTGTTGGCGCGCTCGACATACCCGCCCATCAACATGCCGGTGAGCACGTAGGGCGCATAGGTCAGCGCCGCCAACACAGCAGCCTCCCAGGGCGTCGCCGCAAGAACCGCGACGGCGATGATGGGAATGGCCGTCCGCGTTATGCGGCTGCCGAAGGCGGAGAGCGTCTGTGCGCCCCACAGCCGATTGAAGTTGGCATTGACCCACAGCGGCGAGGCGCGCCTTACAAACTCGAACATTGATATCTTCCAAATGGATCGTCAGGCGCGCGCGTTTCCGCGCGCAGCTCAGCACCAAGGCGCCAGGCCGGGCGGGTCCCCGGCGCGAACTAGACGGTAACGACCCTCATGGGCGTCTCCAGCGGAAGAGGCGCGCCTTTTCCCGTGCAACGCGGAAAGTGTCAATCGCTGGCAGGATCAGGCGAAGCCTTCGCGGCCGATGGCGTAGAAGCGGTCCTTGCGCTGCGCGCGCAGATCGTCCGCTGACAGGCCATCGAGCGTTTTCAGCGCAGCCTCGATGCCATCGCCAACCTTCTCCATCGCATCCTTAGGGTCGCGATGGGCCCCGCCCATGGGCTCTGGCACGACAGCGTCCACGATGCGGAATTTCAGCAGGTCCTGCGCCGTGATCTTCATCGCCTCGGCGGTGTCCTTGGCGCGCTTGGCGTCGTGGAACAGGATGGACGCGGCGCCTTCCGGCGAGATCACCGAATAGACCGCGTGCTCCATCATCAGCACCTTGTTGCCCGAAGCCAGCGCCACCGCGCCGCCCGAACCGCCCTCGCCCACGATCACCGAGATCATCGGCGTATCCAGCGTGAGGCACGCCTCGATGGAGCGCGCCAGCGCTTCGGCTTGCCCGCGCTCTTCCCCACCCTTGCCCGGGAAGGCGCCCGACGTATCGACCAGCGCGATCACCGGCAAGCCGAACCGTCCGGCCAGTTCGATCAGGCGCACGGCCTTGCGATAGCCTTCCGGCTTGCCCATCCCGAAATTGTGCTTCAGGCGCGTCTGCGTATCGCGACCTTTCTCATGGCCGATGACAACAACAGGCTTGCCGCGGAAGCGCGCGAGACCGCCGAGGATGGCGTCGTCGTTCATGAACTTGCGGTCGCCCGCCAGCTCCACGAACTCCTCGAACAGGTGCTCGACATAATCGAGAAAGTGCGGCCGCTCCGGGTGACGCGCGACCTGCGTTTTCTGCCAGGCGTTGAGGTGCGTGTAGATCTGCTCGAGCTGCTTGCTCGCCTTCTCGCGCAGCTTGGTGACCTCATCCTCGACGGCGGCGCCGCCGGCGGCTTCAAGCTCGGCGATCTTCTTCTCGAGGTCAGCGACGGGCTTCTCGAATTCGAGGTAGGTGGAAACGGCCATGGGAGGCTCCGAATCTGGAACGGGCCACATACTCCCCACGCCCCTTCGCTGCAAGCGTAGAGGGTGCAAGCGGTTGATCCGCTTCTGCTTTTTGGCTGATTCTAAAGCGTGAAACGCCCTTCGATCACGGTCCGGCCACGTCCGATAAGCTTAACGCGCTCGCCTTCCAGGCGTGTCGTTATGTGTGCGCCCCGGCCAGGATAGGCCTGGAAACAGTTCAGCTCCGCCTTGCCGAGCAGCTTTGAAAAATACGGCGCGATGATGCAGTGGGCAGATCCGGTGGCAGGATCCTCGGGAATGCCCGAGCCCGGCGCGAAAAAGCGCGAGACGACATCGAAGCCTTCCGAGGCGCCCGGCGCCGCGCAAACGAGATTGCCCCGCCCGCCCGTCGCCCCGCCCGAGATCTGGTTGACGCGCACAAGATCGGGCTTGAGCGCGCGCACCTGATCCGGCGTCTCGAAGATCGCCATCAGGTAAGGCCCGGCGACAACCGCCGTCGGTGTGGCGCCAAGCGCCTCGGCAAGCCCATCCGGCATCGGCACATCGCGCGGCGGTTGCGCCGGGAAATCCATCTCCAGCCGGCCATCGGCGAGGCGCTTCACGGTCAGCCGTCCCGACTTCGTGTCGAAGCCGATCTCCGGCCCATCGAAGCCGAGATGCGAATACAGCGCATGCGCACTCGCCAGCGTCGCATGTCCGCACAGCGGCACTTCCAGCAACGGTGTAAACCAGCGCAGGTCAAACACACCTCCGCCCTTCGCCACAATGAAAGCCGTCTCGGCGAGGTTGTTCTCAGCTGCGATGGCCAGCATCACATCGTCTGCCAGGAAAGCCTCCAGCGGCATCACGGCGGCAGGCCCGCCCGTCATCGCGCGCTCTGCAAACGCATCGATCTGGAAGAAGCGATACTCGGCCATGGGCGATCCCCTCAGAAGTGGCCGTCGGTGTACGCGGGGCTTGAGGCGTCGCGAAACGATATCTTCTCAGCGTTCGATTAGCCATGCTGTCAGTCCACGCGCCACTTCGCGAACATGTTCGCGAACGCTTCAGGATCGCGCGAGGGCCAGCCATGGTCGATCGGGCCATTGCCCTTGCCGAACCCTGGCGCGCGTTCAATCGCCTTGACCAGATACGCCCGCGACAGCGCGATCGCATCAATCAGAGACAGCCCCCGCGCCAGCCCCGCAGCGATCCCCGACGCCAGCGTGCAACCCGTGCCATGGGTGGATGTCGTTTCGATGCGTGGACCGTCGAAGAAATGCTCGCCCGTCTGCGTCGCCAGCACGTCGACGATCTCATCGCCCGGAACGTGCCCGCCCTTCACCAGCGCCGCCTTCGCGCCCATGTTGAGCAGCTTCTCCGCCGCGCGCCGCTGTCCGTTCAGGCCATCGACCGCCTTGCCCGTCAGCACCTCGGCCTCCGGCGCATTCGGCGTCACCAGCGTGGCGCCCGGGATCATCAGCCGCCGCACAGCATCCACGGCGCCCTGCGGCAGCAGCACGTCGCCCGAAGTCGCCACCATCACCGGATCAATCACGCGCATGCCGGTCTTCAGCACATCCGCGCCGATATCCTTCAGCACAGCTTCCATCTGCGCGCGCACGGCCTTGGGCGGCGTCGCCACCACGCCGGAAACGCCCTGCGTGTTCTGAATGGTGATCGCGGTGATCGCCGTCGCCGCATAACCGCCGAGCGCCGTCACCGTCTTGATGTCGGCCTGTATGCCTGCGCCACCACCGGAATCCGATCCGGCGATGATGAGCACCCTGCCCTTGGGTCCGTCCTTCTTCGCGTCTGCCATATACTGTCATAGCTGGGATACAGCAGCGCTGGAACCAGATCAGCATCCCGTTGCGGCAACCCACCGGTGTAAACTTGAAGCAAACCGGCCTATAAGTATGCCGCAGGCAAATTTACCCTGCAGGAAGGTTTACTGGCGAGGTTGGTTTCTCAGATATCAAGAGGATTGCCTTGTGACGAACCCGCAGAAGGACGACAGCAAACTCGGCGATCTGACCTCGCGTCTCCGTTCGCTGGCGGAGGGTCGCGAAACGCTGGACGTTGCGCAGTTCCAGTTCGTCGATCTCGACGAAATCCGGACCGCCTATGGCGAGCGTTGGCCTGAAAACAAAGAGCGTATTCTCAGCACGGCCGAGAACTTCCTTCGCCGCCGCGTCGATCCGAGCGATCTGCTGATAGCCGCCGCTGGCGGTTTTCTGGTCGTCTTTGGCTCGGCAAACGGAGCTGCGGCAGACGCCTCGGCCGGATCGCTGTCTCACGGCCTCAACGAATTCTTCCTCGGCGAACTGGGCGAGGTTCCGGCGCCGCGGATGCAGGCGACCAATCACCCCGTCCCGGTCGCCAAGCTCGCTGAGACGCTGGCTGCCGTCGACTTCGTGGACCCACCTCCTCCGCCGGCGGTGGCGACCGATGCGGCGGGGCTGCCCAATGTGGACTGGCGCTATCAGCCGGTCTGGGATGTGCGGCGCGAAGCCCTCACAAGTTGGTACGTATCCCCCTACTGCCGCAAAACCTCCGAGCGGCTCCCCGGCTATCAGTTCGAGAGCGCGCAAATACCGGCCGCGCAAAGCGCAGCTATCGACGAGGCGAGCCTATGGGTTTCCGAACAGGCGCTGGCGGAACTCATCCCGAGCGGGAAGCAACTGCTCATCGGCGCCTCGATCCACGTGTCAACCTTGATGAACCTCGCGACCCGCGCACGGCTGCTGTCAGCGATCAACCGGCTCGAACCCGGCTACTTTCGCTATCGTATCCTGAAGATCGCGGGCGTTGCACCTGGCTTTCCGCGACTCTACCTCAACGAGATCGTCAGCATGCTGCGGACGAAGGTGCAAAACGTTGTCGTCGGCGGCGCCTGGAACGAACCCGACATTGCCGGGCTCGTGAATTCGGGCCCCGTCGCTGTGGGAGTTACGCTGACCAAATCAGTGCTCGGCCCGTCGGCGCCCGTTCAGCCCGCCGCGCTGCTCCACAAGCTGACAACGGATGCGCAGCTGGCGCACTCGGCTCGCATGCGGTTTTTCGTCGAAGGCCGGATCGAGCGCGACCTCGCAGCCAAGCTCGCCGCTTCATCCGTGGACAACATCGTCTCGCCACGCATTTGGCCAGCGGCCGGCATACCTGACAGCATGCTGAAATGGCCGTCGGCCCGCCTGGCCGGCTGATCCGAATTTCTCTCCGTGGACAGGGTTGCGCACGCCTAACTGCCCAGGCTTTTGTCCTGCGGAGATGGCATGGCTTGGAAATCTGCGGCCGGGAGTCGATGCGTGCAGGCGAGGCTGGCGACCAGCCCTGCCTCGCCTTCACGCGCCAGGCTCACGGCATGGGCGCCGGAAACACCGTCCTGAAATCGAAGGCTTCTGGCGTGGGCCCAAGCCTTTCGATCAGGTCGAGCCTCGCCCGGCCATCGCGCAAGCTGGGTGTCGACCCCGCCGGTATCCACCAGATCGCGAGATAGGCCGGTAGCTCCACAAACCAGTCCCGCCGTCGCCGCATCACAGCCCGGTGCGTCTGATTGCGATAGGCGAACGCCGCAAGGTGATCGAGCGTTTCCCACACCGTCATGTTGATCGTCACATCAGGATCGCCGAACAGCGCACCATCTGCATTCTCGCCCTCGCCGATCATGCGCCACACAAACCCGGGCGAGGCTTCCGCCAGCGCATTCACCTCGTCCAGCGCAGCCTCGAACTCCGTATTCACCGGCGATCCGCGCGGCACGCGGAACTTCGCGATATTGATCTGCGCGATATGCCAGTCCACGCCGGTTCACCCTGCCGCCCCGCCGACACCATGCGACACACCTGGGGAAGGCAGCAATGGCCCGCTAGCGCGGCAGCTTCGGCACAGGCGAGGCGCCCGGCGTTGCCGCCGTGCCCTTGTAGAACGCATCGATCGAGGCCTGCGCGATGGCGTTGCCGAAATCCGCGATGCCCATCTTGCGATAGTGCTCGAGCACGAACACGCATTTCTTGTCGCCGATCAGCAGGTCCGCGCCGATGTCGGGAATGACCTTGGCCTCGATGTAGCGGAAGCGGCCATAGATCGCGACGCCGCACACCTTGAAGTTCATCCCGCCGCACGCCTTGAAGTAGTCATTGTTGCGGACGTCATCGAGAAACGCCGTCACATCGACGAGCAGGAACGGCATGAACAGCTTGTCGAGATACTTGTTCTCGTCGAGCGGCTTCACGACATCGATCTGGCGGCCATCGACCAGCGCGGGCCAGCCCATGTTCTGGCGATAGCCGACAATGGTGGCCACCGGCTTGCCGATGATGCTCGCGTCCTGGTCGTAGTGGCAGATCGAATCGACATGCGCCTGCAGCCGTTCAAAATCGATCGCAGCATAGTCGACGCCGTCATAGCTCTGCACCTTGGCGTCCTTCAGGATGCCATCGCCCCACTGGCCAGCGGGCACTTCCGGTATCGGCGTCACGTATTTCGGAGGCAGGCCCGGGGTGGAGGCTGAAGGCGCCCCAGCGGGCGGGCGAACCACAGCGGGCGATGCCGGCGCTGATGCAGGCGGAGACACTGGCTGCGTCCCCTGGGCTGCCGCCTCAAGCCCCGCCCCCGCCAGCGTAACCGCCAGAATTGCAGCCAACAGACGCATGTGTCCCTCCCGCGCAGGATCGCCTCATCCCTGTAAGCGCAGCGGAACAGGAAAACGGGTCAGCTGGCCTGGCAGCCCTGCAGACTGTCAACTCGTCAGCGAGACAAACACGTCCTCAAGGTCGGGCTCTTCGGTGGCGAGATCGCCGATGCCGACATTGGCCTCGCGCAGGCGCTTCAGCAGATGCTCAATCGTCTGCTCGCCCACCTTGTAGGTGATCGCCAGCTGTCCATCCTTGCGCAAGCTGGGCGACAGGTCAGCCAGCGCCGCAGGAACAGCATCAAGCCCCTGCTCGGGCCGCACCACCAGCGTCTTCTGGTTCATCCGCTTCAGCAGCTTCGGCGTCGGCTCGCACGCCACCACCTGCCCGTGGTTCACGATGGCGATCTGGTCGCACATCTCCTGCGCTTCCTCGAGATAGTGCGTGGTCAGCACGATGGTGACGCCCTGCGCATTCAGCCTGCGCACATATTCCCACAGCTGGCGGCGCAGCTCGACGTCGACGCCCGCCGTCGGTTCGTCGAGGATCAGGATCGGCGGGGAATGCACCATCGCCTTGGCCACCATCAGGCGCCGCTTCATGCCGCCCGACAGCTGGCGCACGTAAGCGTGCTTCTTGTCGCCCAGCCCCAGTGCATCGAGAATCTCGTCCGTCCGCCGCTCCGCCCCCGGCACGCCGTAAAAGCCCGCCATCAGCTCCAGCGTCTCGCGCGGGGTGAAGAACGGGTCCATGTTGATTTCCTGCGGCACGACACCCAGCGCCGCACGCGATTCGCGCGGCTGCCGGTCGGCGTCGATGCCCCAGATGCTCACCGAGCCGGCGGTCTTGTTCACCAGCCCGGCGAGGATGTTGATGAAGGTCGATTTGCCCGCCCCGTTCGGCCCCAGCAGTCCGAAGATCGACCCCCGCGGAATCTGCAGGTCGATGCCCTTCAGGGCCTGCTTGGCCGGCATCTTCTTGGAGGCGGCATAGGTCTTGGTCAGCCCCCGCGCCTCGATCGCAAGAGCAGGCAGGCTGGAAGCGGAACTGGCGTCGGCCAAGGGAACACGTCCTGAGGATGGGCCGCCGCATTGACGGCTGGCCGGGGCGCCTCATAGGTAGGGCTCATTCCGGCCGCCTGCAAATCAGCCGTACTGAATCGAGGAAAACATGGGCTCCCCTCCTGGACAGAACTCCCCGCCCGCTTCCGAACCGGCCCCGCCGATTCCCGAAAGCCAGCGCAAGTTCATGGACAATCCGGAAGTCGTCGTGGTCGCCACCAAGAAGGTCGCCTGCGATGGCGGAGGCGGTGCGCTGGGCCATCCCAAGGTCTGGTACGACATGTCCGAGGAAGACCACGTCGAATGCAAGTATTGCGACCGCGTCTTCGCCCTCAAGGGCGGCAGCCGCGACCCGGGCAAATAGGTGTAACTGACCCTATAGCGCAGCTGAACCTGCCGCTGTCGGGGTTCTTCACCTGACCTGACCGTCTAATCTTGGCCAGAAGCCGCCCAATCGCCCGTTGAAAACGGGCCAAGCGCGAATCGCATCCGGCCCGCCCCGCCGGACCTGTGTCGTGGCGTGGAGGACTCACCGAATGAACCGTTGGACCCGCATCCTGCTGGGCGGCGCAAGCGCGCTCGTCCTCATGGCGGCGACCCCCGCCATCGCGCAGGAAGCCGGGGCCCAACAGACCGTCCAGACCGGCCCCTCCGCAGATGATCCACAGGAGCAGGGCCGCGGCGTGGTGGTCGTCTTCGGCTGCGCCGAGGAACAGATCGGTGGCGCCACCCCCTCCGAAGGCGTCGTAGGTTATGCCGACCTCTCCACCCGCCCGATCAGCCGCGCGGCGGAATTCGTGGAAGTCATCCCCGGCATGATCACCACCGAGCACTCCTCCGGCGGCAAGGCCAACCAGTACTTCCTGCGCGACTTCAACCTCGACCACGGCGCCGGCTTCGGCGGCTTCATCGATCTCAACCTCCTGATGACCGGCCTGGTCGAGCGCGTGGAGTTCTGGAAAGGCGTCCAGTACGCCAAGAATGGCGACTACACGTCAGCGGTCTCTTCCACCCCGCCCATCCGCAGACCTTCGTGCTGAGCCTTAAGGCAGAGTATTCACGGCCAAGGTGTCGCACCTGTTTTGGCGCGCCCTGCTCACGGAACGCCCAAAAAGCCGAATCATTCTCGCGCCATCGGAGAATTGTCCGGGTCCGGAACAATTCTCCATGGTGTGTTGCAACCACTTTGGCTAAGTCCCATTTGAAGGACGCCGCCCCGTGCTGGACAGGGCGAACGATCCCGAAACAGGGCGACACGGCTGGCAATGAGAGCCTCGACTTCCAGGTTGGTCTTCTGCATCGGGCTGTTCACGCTGACAGCCTGCGCGGTGCTGCCTGCGCCTGTTCCCGAAGTGACGGCCGCCGTTTCGTCCGCCGCCCCGCTGGCCGCCGAAGAGCGCCTCGCCCATTCGATCCGCGAGCGTATCGAACTCGAAACCACCCTGCCCGCCAGCCACCCCGAACTCGTCAACGCAGCCGCGACTGAATCGGCGCTCCGCTCGCTCGCCTTCGCGGACGACCCGGCCGCCTCGCGCAGCGACCTGATCAACGCGCTGGCCGACGAACTCTCCGGCGCGCTTGCGGAACGTGGACGCCTCGCCGCCGCCGGCGCTGACGCAAGGCGTCATGCGCAGGTCGAGACGGTGATCTCGCGCCTGATCGCGGCCATCAACTCGGAAGTCCACCGCAACCTCGGCTGACGCACGCGCCGTCCGCGCAGCGTTGACGATCACGCGGCCCCGCGCCAACGTCCTCCCCGCAACCACGCGATCCGGCCATGAGGATTTTCGCATCAAACGCGCGCTACTGGCTTTCGCCCTGCTGGCCGCCGCTTGCGCCAGCGCGAACCCTCCCCTGCCTGACCTTCCGCTGACGCCGCCCGGCAAGGCCGCGAACTTCGATGAGGTCATCGCGGCGTTCGAGGCGAACGACGTGGCCGCCGCCCCGCCTACCTGCACGACGCTCTTCGTCGGCTCGTCCTCCATTCGCTTCTGGCGCTCGCTTGCGGAAGATTTTCCCACCCGCGCCGTCATCAATCGCGGCTTCGGCGGGTCGACCGTTTGGGAGGTGAACCACTACTTCTCCCGCATCGTCGCGCCCTATCATCCGCGCGAGATCGTGTTCTACGCCGGCGAGAACGATCTCAACGCCGGGCGCACGCCGGACGACGCCTTTGCCGACTTCGTCGCCTTCATGCGTCTCAAGGAGCAGGCGCTGGGCATGACGCCGGTGTGGTTCATCTCCGCCAAGCCATCGAAGCTCCGCCTCGACCAGATGGCGCAGCAGACCGCGTTCAACGACAAGGTCCGCGGGCTCGCCGATGTGCGCGACGATCTCGCCTACATCGACATCGTGCCCGCGATGCACCAGGCCGATGGCGCGCTGAAGGATATCTTCGTCGAAGACGACCTGCACATGACGCCCGAAGGCTATGCTCTGTGGACGCCCATCGTGAACGCCGCACTCGACGCCGGTCAGCCCGCACACGCCCCGGACTGTTAGGGCAAACGCTGCTAGGGCAACGCCTTCAGCGCGGCCTCGACGCCCGGGCGCAGCACCTGCACGGCCTGATCGTCCGAGAGCGTCACATTCACCAGCAGCGCCTGCAGGAAGCCCAGCGTGTTGTTGCGCCAGGCAAGGCCCGCCTCGCTTGAGATTACCTTGCTGGCGTCCAGCGGCGTCGCGAGCGCGGTCAGCCAACCCGTCCACTCCGCCTCGTTCATCACGCCGCGCTGCGCGGCGAACAGGATCGGCCGCGCCAGCCGCTCCGGCTCGCCGTGAATATAGGCGTGCGTCGTGGGCGCGACCTGCACGCCAACCGCCGCAACGATCAGCTTCAGCCCCTCCGCATCCACGCGCGGATTGAGCGCCAGCTGCATCAGCAGGTCCGCTCCGTGCGCCACTGCATGACGCCAGCCATCCTTGTCGCTGAACCCCCGATAGTCCGATATGGTGATGAACCAGTGCTGCGCATCGACGAGCAGCGTCACCCGCTCGTCCTCACTGAGATACGGCTGGATACGATCCGCCCGCGCCACCTCCGCCAGCGCAAGCGCCGCGAAAGGCTGGCCGAACCCTGCCGGATCCGGCGCTTCCTGCTTCAGCCGCGCCGTGAGGTCCTTGAGCAGCGCATGCATCGTCGCATCGCTCACCTGCCGTCCGCGCAGCATGTGACTCAGCGCCTCGAAGGCGACGCCATCCCGCAGGCCCGGATCGGGGCTCGCAAGACAGGCCGCTACCGCCACGGCAAAAACCTGCCGCGCCGCATCGTCCGCAACCGCGAAGTCACCTGCCTTCAGCGCATCCAGCTTCGCGCGATCCCATCCTGCCGGCGGACAGCCGCCCGCCTCCACATAAGCCAGAGGTACGCCTGACAGCGGCGCCTGCGCACAACCGGCCAGTCCGATCACCAATCCGCACAGGATGACTGTTTTCATGCCGCGACCCTGCGTTCCGGCGCGTCAACTTTCAAGCACCGGCGCCCCGATGCAGGAGCATGATCGACATTCACCGCAAGCTGCGCTCCTATCAGACGGTCGCCAGCAAGCGGCCATTTTTGCAAAGGATCTGGCATGACCCGCCTTCTTCCGGCCTGCATGACGGCAATCGCGCTCGTAGCCTGCTCGCCACAGACGCCACCCGCGTCAGAGGCTGCCGGCGCTGCGCCGGAAGCTGCCGAAGCGCCGCCCGAAGGCGGTCATCCCGCCAGCCTCGTGCCCACGATCAGCTGCGAGGCGGGCTCCATGCTGAACGCCGGCACGACCAAGGCCGCGCTCATCGCCGCCCATGGCGCGGAGAATGCGGTCGAGGAGAAAGTCTCGTGGGTTGATAGCGAGATAAACGCCGTCGTGCTGTTTCCGAACGACCCCGGCATGCGCGCTGAGGTTCTCTGGTTCGATGACACGAACGGCCCGCCAGATGCGGCGCGGGTCTCGGGCGGGCCTGAATCGCTCTGGGTCGGCCCTGGCAGCCTCCTTCTCGGCTCCAGTGTTGCGGATGTCGAATCCGTCAATGGCGGCCCGTTCATGATGACGGCGTTCGAGAACCACAATCATGGCGAGGTCTCGAACTTCCTTGGCGGTAAACTCGATGGCGCGCCCGGCAACGGCTGCTCCGTTCACCTTGCGATGAACGCCGGGCCGGCCTCTCCCGACGCCGCCCTTGCCGCCTTAAGCGGCGACAGCGAGAAGTCCTTCAGGTCCGACAGCCCCGAAGTGCAGGCCGCAAACCCGGTCCTCGCCGACATAACGATCTCGTTCGCGCGCTAGCCGCCCACACGGGAGTTTTGCGGCGGCAAGTTTCGCTGTAGTCTCGCCCCGCCGCATCGGGGGAGACTGCAGCTTGGTTGGCAGCTATGGCGACGTTGGATCGCCCGGCCTTGAGTATCGCAAGCCTTCCAACCTGTTCGGCCCGCTCGGCTGGCTGGCGGCGAGCGTGCTCAATCCTGCCGGATGGTTTGCCTGGATGCTGTGGGGCATGCCCCATTTCGATATGCAGGTGTGGGGCTGGTATGCGGTCGCGCCGCTGCAGCTCAGCATCCTGTTCGCCATGATGTTCCTGCGCGAGGGCGGCTTTGGCATCGGCGCCGTCAGCTTCCTGATCCTCATCTGCACGGTGGGCGCAAGCGCGGTGCTTGGGCTCGCCTATGCCGTGGCGACCTGGCAGTTCCAGCAGCACGGCATCGCCATCGGCCTCCTGGGCGACCTACCCATCTTCTCGCTGGTCGACGGCCTCGCCCACGCCGGCACCCACATCCGCATGGCCGCCTGCTTCGCCGGCGTCGCCGCCATCCCGGCAATCATCATCGTGCGCATCATCGCGCTCCAGCGCATCCCGAAGCGCAAGCGCGCAGCCACTGCAACGGCCTCCGCGTCCCTCCCCGGCCTCTGATCTGCGCTTCACGGCGGCGGCGGCCCGGCGTATGAGAGCCGCATGACATTCGCCCCGCCTCTTTCCGGTTCCGCGCAGGATGAAACGGTCGAGCTTCGCCCGAAGTTCGATGCCGACGGCCTCATCGCCGCGATCGCGCAGGATGCGGATACGGGCGAGGTGCTGATGCTGGCGTGGATGAACGCCGAGGCGCTGCAGCACGGGCCTCACGAAGGACTAAGCCGTCATTACCGGCTGTCATCCCGGCCGTACCCCGGAAACGCGAAGCGTTATCCGGGGGAAGAGCCGGGACCCATTCATCCAGCGTCATGCTGGCAAAATGGATCCCGGATAGCGCCTCGGTTTACCCTGAGCGACGACGCAGGCGGCGTCGAAGGGCGCTTCCGGGATGACAAGCTTGTGCAGCGTCGCCAACCCGGTAGTCTTTGGGCAAACGGAGCCGCTCATGTTGAGAATGATCGTCGCAGCAGGCTTGTCTGCCCTCGCCGCTTGTACGGCGATGCCGCCATCGCCGGCCGCCACGCCCGCAGTCGCGCAATCATCGACCGAATGGAACGCCGCCGCGCTTGCCGAAGTCGTCGCCTACGTCCAGTCGCAGAAGACCACAGGCTTCCTGATCATCCAGGACCGGAAGGTGATCACCGAGCACAACTGGCCCCTGCCCGATGACACCGCCTCGCAGACGTTCCGCACCAACTTCGTGCATGGCGTGGCTGCGGGCGGCGCGCTGCGCGAGGATGTGGCTTCGCAACAGAAAAGCCTCATCGCTTTCCTCATCGGCGTTGGCGTCGACAAGGGCCTGATCGATATCGGGAAGCCCGTCGCCGCCTACATCGGCGTAGGCTGGACAAAGGCCTCGCCCGAACAGGAAGCGGCGATCACGATCCGCCACCTGCTCGAGATGACATCCGGCCTCAAGGAAAACCTCACCTACGAGGCCCCGGCGGGCAAGCAATTCTTCTACAACACGCCCGCCTACGCCAAGCTTAAGCCCGTGCTGGAGAAAGTCTCCGGCCAGCCTCTCTATCTGGTCAGCCAGCTCTGGTTCACGAAGATCGCCGACATGCACAGCACGGGCTGGGAACAGCGCCCCGGCGCGTTCGGCGATGTGGGCAATCCCACCGGCCTCGTCACCACGCCGCACGACCTCGGCATCATGGGCCAGATCGTTCTCGACCGCGGCCGCAAACCGAATGGCGCGCGCATCATTTCCGAAGCCCAGCTCGATGCGATCTTCAAGCCGACCGCGACGAACCCCGCCTATGGGCAGCTGTGGTGGCTCAACACCGGCGCCTACTCGCTTGCGCCGGGACCGGGCGCGCCACGCCGCGCAGGCGCGCTGATCGCATCAGCTCCGCGCGATCTTCTCGCAGCCCAAGGCGCGCAGGATCGCAAGCTGTTCGTCGTGCCGTCGATGAAGCTGATTGTGGTCCGCACAGGCCAGGCCGCGCCCGATCGCGCCTTCAACGACAAGCTCTGGACGCTTCTGATGAACGCCGCCCCGAAGACTTAACGCGCACTGCGGAGTTAATCTTTCGCCCCAGCATCTCCCCATTTCACGCCTGTAATCCGCCTTGAGTCGGCGTCAGCCTCTGATCATCGCCAGATCACGGGGATGACCATGAAACGCGAATTTGCAATTGCCGGGATCGCTCTTGTTGTGTCGATCCTGCTTTCCTCGCCCTCGCTTGCGCAGACAGCGCCCGCAAAGGCTGAACCTGCCTCTGTCGCATCAACCGCAACCGAAGATACGATAGCCGTCGAAGAAATCTCCCTTGACGACGCCATCCTGCTCGCCAGTTCGCCTGAAGACATGAAGCGTCTGATGATGCGTTGCGCCGGCCCTCCGCCGCAGCTCAGGCAGAACCTCGCCACGCTCACGCCTTCGCAACCCGAAGGCTGACCGCCCTTCAATCTCCTGCATTGCGTGCTAGACTTTGCGCATGCCGGAGTTTGCAGCCATGAGACGCCTCGCTCTCGCAATCGCCGCTCTCGCCGCCGCGCCCGCGCTGGCGCAGCCGCCCACCGACTGGACAAAACCAGTTACAGGCATCGATGCGTCGCCGTTAGCCACGCTTGAGACGACGGAAACGTTCGTGCTCATCGCCGACTCCTACACAAACCATATCGAGCCTATCGTTATCGATCCGGTCATCACGCCCGCGGCCGACACGCCCCTCCCTCCGCCGTGCGAGCCGCCCCTGCCGCGCTCGCCGGCAACGCCGCCGGGGCCGCCCACCCCTGAGCACGCGCCCTGCCGCCCCTAGCGGCAGCTTCGCCGGGTCTTCCCATCTTCGTCAGGCGTGCTAACGCAATCCGTCACTTCGGAGGATGCGGACACCATGAAGAGCCAAGCCATCGTCGCCTACGGCGCACCGCTCGCAGAAGTGACCTCCGACATCCCGACGCCCAAAGGCACGGAAGTCGTCGTCAGGATTTCGCACTCCGGCGTTTGCCATTCCGACGTCCACCTGCAGGACGGCCATGTCGATCTGGGCGATGGCGACAAGATCGACTGGTCCAAGGGCCGCACGCTGCCCCACACGCTGGGCCACGAGATCGAAGGCACGCTGTCGGCTGTCGGTCCCGATGCGCAAGCCCTGCTCGAAGGCCGCAAGGCCGGCCAGCGCTTCGTCGTCTTCCCGTGGATCGGCTGCGGCGAGTGCGCCACCTGCAAGCGCGACCAGGAACACATCTGCTCGAAGCCCCGCCAACTCGGCATCCAGGTCGCCGGCGGCTATTCGGAATACGTCCTCGTCCCGCACCCCAAATACCTGCTCGACGCCACGGGCGTGCCCGAAGGCCTTGCCGCCACCTACATGTGCTCGGGTATCACCGCATTCTCCGCGCTGAAGAAAGTGCGCACCGCCTATGAGGGCGAGGCGATCCTGATCGTCGGTCTCGGCGGCGTTGGCATGATGGGCCTGCAGTTCGCCCGCGCCATGTTCCCCGACAACAAGATCATCGGCGCCGACATCGACCCGAAAAAGCTCGACGCTGCGATGGCCGCCGGCGCGCACGCCGTCTACAATTCAAAGGAAGCTGACGGCCTCAAGAAGCTGAAGCTCGACACCGGCGGCGGCGCTGCCGCAGCCGTTGATTTCGTCGGCTCGACGCCCTCGCTCAACTTCGCCAACGGCGCCATCCGCCGCGGCGGCGAGATCGTGGTGGTCGGCCTGTTCGGCGGCAAGTTCGCCGCGCCGATCCCGTCCTTCCCGGGCCGTCCCTATTCGATCGTCGGCTCGTACACCGGCCCGCTGGGTGAGACGCGCGAGATGATGGAGCTGGTGAAAGCCGGCAAGATCGCGCCGATCCCGGTCGAAATGCGCGCCCTCGATCAGGCCGACGCCACGCTAAACCAGCTGCGCGAAGGCGCCATCGTCGGCCGCGTTGTGCTGAAGCCGTAAGGCCTACGCCGCTTCTGCCTCTAGCAGCGGGCGATCGCCCATTGCCAGCGCGATCTTGGTCGTCAGCTCGCGCTGATCCAGCGGCTTGGACACATAGTCCGACATGCCAAGCGCCAGATAACGCTCGCGATCGCCGCTCATGGCGTCGGCGGTCAGCGCGATCACCGGCAGCATGGCCCACGCTTCGCCGCTGGACCGGATGCGGCGGATCGCTTCCTTGCCGTCCATGACGGGCATGTGCACGTCGAGCAGCACGAGATCGAATGTCTCGTCGCACAGGCGGTCGAGCGCCTCCTGCCCATTCACCGCCTCGACGAATTTCGGCCCGAGACGCGCGGTGAACAGCTTCACCACCTGGCGATTCACCGCGTTGTCGTCGACCAGCAGGATCTTGATGCCGCGCAGGCGCTGCAACTGCGCCTCGCTGATCGTGGGCAGGCTCTGGTCAACCGTATTGGCCTGGCTTTCCTCGGTCACGGCTTCGGCTTCAAACGTCAGCGTGAAGGTCGACCCGGCGCCCGGCTCGCTGACGACCACAACATCGCCGCCCATCAGGCGCGCGAGCTGCCGCGTGATCGCAAGACCAAGGCCCGATCCGCCAAAGCGCCGCGTGATCGACGCATCCGCCTGCGTGAACGTCGAGAACAGGCGCTGCAGCACGGCATCGCTCATGCCGATGCCGGTGTCGGATACCGCGATGGTGACAAGCCATTTGCCCGGCGCGTTCTCTTCGCAGCCGACCGCCACCTTCACGTCGCCGCGTTCGGTGAACTTGATCGCGTTCGACAGCAGGTTGCCAACGCACTGGCGCACGCGAACCGGATCGTAGCGCAGCAGGCGCGGCATGGCCGTGGGCATCGACAGGTCGATGGTCAGCCCGCGCTCGACAGCTTTCGACAGGAACAGCTGGCGCAGGCGATCCAGCGTGACAGCGAGTTCGCCATCCATCGGCGCAATCTCGATCTTGCCCGCCTCGATCTTGGACAGGTCCAGCACATCGTTCAGCAGCGCCGTCAGCGTCTTGCCGGATTCGAGGATGACATCCACTTTTTCACGCTGATCTGCCAGGAGCCCATCGCCCACCAGCGATTGCGCCATGCCGAGCACGCCGTTGAGCGGCGTGCGGATCTCGTGGCTCATCGAGGCGAGGAAGTTGGATTTGGCGATCGTCGCTGCTTCGGCCTGCTTCTTGGCCTCGATCAGGGCGAGTTCCTGCTGCTTCTGCTGCTGGATATCCAGCATCAGGCCAACGGCGCGCGCGGGCACGCCATGCTCGTTGCGCTGCACGCGCATGAAGAGGCGAACCCACTGCTCCCCGCCATGCGGGCGATAGAGCCGCGCGTCGATCGACTCGACCTCGCGAGACCGCAGGCAGCGCTCCCAGCTCTCGCGCACAGCCGGAATGTCCGCGTCGTCATACATGCCGAACGGCATGGTCGCATGCCGCGTCAGCGCCTCCGGTCCCGCCAGCGCCTGATACTGCGGCGAGGTCCAGCGCTCGGACGAGCGAAGGTCGATCTCGTAAACGCCCGCGCTTGCCGCGCCCATGGCGATCTCGAGGCGGTCTTGCATGATGGCCGCCTGGTCGCGCGCATCGATCAGCTCGGTGATGTTCTGCGACAGGCCGAAGATCTCGAACTTGCCCGTCGGCGTGCGGCGGCCCGAGCAGAACTGGGCCAGCGTGTGGCGCCATGTGCCGTCCGGCTTGCGACGGCGAAGATGCAGCGTCGCCGTGCCGCCTTCGGTGGTCAGGCGCTCGCGAACCTGCGCGTCCTTCTCGATGTCGTCCTGGTGCAGGTCCTTCACCACGTCGGCGAGGCGATAGACCGGCATGGCGCCGCCACGCTTCACCAGCGCTTCGGAGAAGTGAAAGGTCTGCTCATCCGGGCTGTAGCGGAACAGGCCGATGTCGGCGTCGCGCATCAGCCGGTCGCGCACCTCGATCGAGGACACCAGCCGCGCAATCGTCGCCCATTCGCTGGTCACGTCCGTCAGCGTCACGACACTGAAGCATGAACCGGCGCCCCGGCGCGGACGCAGCCAGCGATCGCCCTGCTTGCCCGTGAAGCGATAGACCATGCCATCGCCGAACGACTGGTTCTCGGCGGACATGGCTTCCATCAGGTCGGAAAACTTGCGACCGCCCGCATCTTCGGAAGCAATGCCCGTCTGCTGCCAGAAGCGATCGTTCGCGCCGAGGACGTCATCGTCCTCGGAAACGTGCACAGCCGCCTGCCCCAACGCGCCGAGGTGCGCGAGCAAGGACAGCGTATCGATCCCGTTCAGGTCGGACAATTTGGCAGGATCCCTGGGGAGACAAGCTATTGAACTTTGGCCCCACAGTTAGACTGCTGCATGTTAATGCGCCCTTTCCGGGCCCGGCCCAATCGCGATTTCCTCAGGATTTCCGGGGCAAATTCCGGCCTCAGCCACGGGTAACCTCCTGCCCGGCCATGATCCGGCGAAGGCCGCTGATGCCGCCAATCTCGCTTTCCCGCGCGACGAACCGCGCATCCGTCGAGGCGAAATAGCCCTGGGTGCGCACGCTGGAGACCCGGATGAACTCCGCATCCACCTGCGTCGCGCTGAGCGTCAGGAGCGTGAACCCCTTCGAGAAGGCGTTGTAATACAGCACCTCGTCGTTCGCTTCGGGCATCAGCCAGTTCAACTCCTCGAACGGCATGGAATCGCCTGCCCCGTTGGACGTCACCGACGTGCAGCCGAACTCGACCCCGCGCCGCTGCCCACCCGCATCGTGCAGTTCGTTGGCCCAGGCCGTATGCGTGTCACCGGTCAGCACCACCAGCTTGGCGTTGGCGTCCTTGGCGGATTTGTACAGCCGCTCGCGCGCGGCGGGGAAACCGCTCCACGCATCGAGATTCCACTCAAAGCCATAGCGCGCGGTCGTGTAGAACCGCTTCGTGCCGGCGGACACCTGCGCATACTTCTCCGGCGGCAGGCCCTTCTCGATATCGGGGATCTTCACCTTCGCCATCGTCACCTGATTGCCCAGCACCTGCCACTTCTTGCCGGCGGCGGTGGAGGCTTTCAGTTCCTGCGCCAGCCAGGTTTCCTGCTCAAGCCCCAGCATCGTGCGGTTGGGATCGTTGATCTTGGCCTTGAGGGCATTGACCGCGGCCGGCTTGTCTGCGTCGGAGGCGAGGAACATCTCGTCAAACGTCAGGTCCACGCCGCGCCCAACCAGCCGGCTTTCCAGCAGCAACAGCGTCGCGAGATCACCGATCTCGAACTTGCGCCAGATCGCATCGCGCGGCCGCCCCGCAACCGGATCGCGCACCGGCATCCATTCAAGATAGGCCTGCACGGCCACGGCCTTGCGCTCGGTCCAGCCGCCTTCCGTCTCGGGCTGATGGTTCTCCGCGCCGTCGCGATAGGAGTTGTTGGTCGATTCATGATCGTCCCACGTGCAGAACCACGGCGCGATCGCATGGGCGGCCTGCAGGTCCTTGTCCGTCTTGTACTGCGCATGGCGCGCGCGATAGTCGGCCAGCGTCACGATCTCATGCTCGGGCGCGTGATTGCGGCCGATCTCCTTGCCGATCGTCCCGCCATATCCGCTGGCGCCGTATTCGTAGATATAGTCGCCAAGGTGGATCACCGCGTCGATGCCGCCCGCCGCGCCCCGCTTGGCGATCTCGCGATAGGCGTGGAAATATCCGAACGGCCAGTTCGAGCACGAGACCACCGCCATGCGATAATCCGCGAGGCCGCTTGCCGGCAGCGTGCGCGTGGCGCCGCCCGGAGAGGCCGTGCGCCCAACCAAAAAATAGAAATAGTAGAGCTGCCCCGGCTCCAGCCCCGTCGCCTCGACCTTCACGGTATGATCCCGCTCGGCCCCGGTGGTCGTCGCGCCGCGCTTCACCACCTGCTTGAACTCCGGATCGCGCGCCACGATCCAGGTCACCGGCACCGCCCCCGGCGCCGCGGTGGTCACCCGCGTCCACAGGATCACAGATGTTTGCGCCGGATCGCCCGAGGCGATGCCATGCTCGAAACTCACCTTGTGGGGGAAGGCCGGAACGGATGCGCCCGGGGCCGGCGTCGTACAGGCGGCAAGGCCCAGTCCAGCAGCGCCAAAGCCCAATGCGCCGCGCCGTGTCAGCCTGGTCATGGATTTATCCTTCGCCCCGGGTTACTGGGCGACGGATTACCGGGCCCGCTATTCCAGTGAATCCCTACCTCGCAGCGCATCGCGACGAAAGCATGACGACGGACACCCCTGAAACGCTGGCCCTTACGGCCCCGGCGGAAGCCGCCGGGAATCGGCTGGACAAATGGCTGGCCGAGGCCGGAACCGGCATGTCCCGGTCGCGCCTGCGTGTCCTGATCGAGGAAGGCCGCGTCACGGTCAACGGCCAGCCGATCACCGACGCCAGCGCCAAGGTCGTCACCGGCGCCGCCTACGCCATCACGCTCCCCGCGCCCGTCGGCGCCCTGCCCGAGCCCGAGGACATCCCGCTCGATGTGGTGTTCGAGGACAAGCATCTCATCATCATCGACAAGCCAGCCGGTCTCGTCGTCCACCCCGCCGGAGGCTCCGAGCGCGGCACGCTGGTCAACGCGCTGCTGTTCCACTGCGGGTCTGAACTCACCGGCATCGGCGGCGTCGCCCGCCCCGGCATCGTGCATCGTCTCGACAAGGATACGTCGGGCGTCATGGTCGCGGCGAAATCCGAAGCGGCCCACACCGCCCTCACCACCATGTTCGCCGCCCACGATATCGAGCGCGCCTATCTCGCCGTCACGCGCGGCGCGCCTCGCCCGTTGATCGGCCGCATCGAAACGCACATCGGCCGCTCCCCCAACGACCGCAAGAAGATGGCGGTGATGAAGGAGAAGCACTTCCGCGCCGATCACTGGTCTGACGATTCAAGCCAGGAGAACGATCTCCCGCAGGGCAGGATCGCGATCACTAACTATCGCGGCCTCGAAACCTATGGGCGTCTCGACCACACCGGCACGCAACCCGCCGCCGCCCTCGTCGAGTGCCGCCTCGAGACGGGACGCACCCACCAGATCCGCGTGCACATGGCGCACATCCAGGCCCCCGTGCTCGGCGACCAGACCTACGGCAAACACCGCTGGCTCCGCGCCGACGGCAAAGGCGCCGCCTTCGAACGCGCCACCGCCACTGCAAAGGCGTTCGAGCGCCAGGCCCTCCACGCCGCCATCCTCGGCTTCGTCCACCCCATCACCGGCAAGCAGATGCGCTTCGAACGCCCCCCGCCAGCCGACATGCAGAACCTGATCGACGCGCTGCGGGCGATGCCGAAGTAGCGCTGCGCACGGGAGCGAGATCAGCCTTGATGGAGCACGGGCCCATCTCCGCTCGTCCCGATGACAATCGGGACCCAGGGCAGACTTTAAGCCTTGTCCAGACTTGCAGCTTCAAGCCTGTGCACGCGGCGCGACTGTTCCTGGGTCCCGATTGTCATCGGGACGAGCGGAACAAGGTGAGCTGTTCAGTTCAAGCGCTACTTGCCAAGGCTCGTAGCGCTCACCGCCACCTCAACTGAACCTTCACGCCACACACGCCCACAGGCTCACCGTCCAGTGTCGCCGGCGAGAAGCGCAGCCCGTTCAGCCACGTCATCGCGAGGATGCCCGGATGCGGGTCAACCTCTCCCAGACCGCTCACGGTCACGGCGCGGCCCTGCGGCGCGACGCAGAGTTCAAGATCGAGCGCGGCGCGCCCGCGCGCCCCCTTCGCCCCGCCCGGATAGATCGGCAGCGGCGGCGCGAGCGTGATTACGGGCGGCGTCGCGCCCTCCAGCTCATCCAGCCGGTCGAACGGCGGCTTCCCCAACGCCTTTGCCGATGTCGACAGCCCAAGCGCGAAGGCGTTTCCAAGCGGCTGGAACGGCGGGAACGTGTCGCCCTGCAACTCCCACGTCCAGGTGAGCGGGTAGCCGCAGACCGCCACAGGCCCTTCCGCCGTCCGCGCCGGCGTGAACACAGCATTCGGGATCCAGTCGATGCTCGCCTGATCCAGCTGCTCATGCGACGACGAGCGCAGGATGTTCTGCTGTGTGACCTTGCCGGTCTCGGACACGCAGAGCAGCAAAACGACCGTGCCTTCCTGATTGGCGCGCTTTGCCTCCCGAGGGTAATCCGGCAGGGGCGAGTTGTCTGGATCGAACGCGGGTTTCGACACGACACGGCTGTCGCCAACAGGCAGCGCGCCATCCACCTGCGCATGCGCAGCTCCGGCAAGCGCGCCGGCCAGCATCAGCAATGCAAGTGGGACAAGACGCATGACACCCCCGAACGGCGTCAGCAAACGCTAGTTCGGGCGGCGTGGCTACTCAAGCTCAGCGCTGTTCGGAAACCTGCCAGACATAGTCAAAGCGATAGCCGCATACGGCGAAGGCCTCGCCGTTGATTTCGGCCGGCAGGTATTTCGCCTCGCGCGCCCAGTCGAGCGTGGCGTTGTCCAAGGTCGCGGAGCCCGATGAGCTTGCAACCGTGATGTCGACAAGACGGCCCTCGGCCGTCACGCACGTGTCGAGCGTGACCGAGCCCTCTTCCCTGTTGCGCACGGCGGAGTTTGGATAGTCCGGCGGCGCCGTTTCCTTGGCGATGCTCGGCCGCCGCGTGAGGCCTGGCAGGTCGGATTTCCATTGTACGAAGAAGCGCGGCCGTTCCGGATTCGCGCCCGCACCTGCCGCCACCATGTCAGGCCCGGCAACCGGATCAGGTCCCGCCGCCGTAGCGCAGGCGCCAAGCGCCAAGCACGCCACAAGGACAGCCGCAAAGGTCCGCAGTCGATACGCAGCAAACATGCTGCCCCTCCGTCTCCCTGGAGCCGCACGATGCATGGACTGTGCCATTAAGACATAGCGGCGGCGACTGAACTCGCGGACAGGAATGCCCGCTTCGCGGGTCAACCCACGTCGCCGGTCAGAGGGCGCCCATGAGCTTCTGCCATTCCTCGGGCGACATGAACCCGTCATGGTCGAGGTCGATGTACTGCTTGAAGACGAAGGCCTGGTAGCCGAGGAATTCCTTCTGCGAGAGCGTGCGCCCGCCCTCCGCGTTGGACGTCTTGAAGATGACGTTGGCGTTCTGCTTGGACCGCCCCTGCAACGACTCGCGGAATTCCCCGAGGTTCAGCTCGCCATCGGCGTCCTTGTCGAACTCCGCAATGCGCCCGACATGGTAGGTCAGGTACTCGTTGAGATCGCACTTCCCATCGCCATTCTTGTCGAGGAAGGCGATCACCATCCCCGGCTGCTGCGCGAGGGCGACTGGCGGCAGCGCGGCAGGCGCCGCCAGCAACAGGCAAACAGCAAGGGCACGGGCTTTTTTCATGGACGATCCTCCCCAGGACATGTGCGCATTTTCTTGCGCGACCGGCGAATGATACCATCTGGTTCGGATCAAGGCGATATGGAGGTTCCACACGCCAAAATGGGCTCCGGACTGATGGCCAAATCCCCGTCGGAAAGGTCGGCTATTAGCCGCCCTCCTTCATTCGCATAGAAACATTCCGGGAACCGGCCCTTTAACGACCAAAAACGGCTCACCATCTTCAGCCATGGACGGACCGGGGGCGGGACCACAATCCTGCCGAGAACCATCGCTAAAAGGAGACGTTGGGTCGTTAACGCCCCGACGTTGCCGGAAGGCAAACCGCCCTCTCCACTCCCAATTGGGGTGGGCGAATAAAAAGAAAAGGAGATGGATATGGCTAGTTTTGCTTTGGCGCTTTCCCCCGAACAGGGACTGTCGCGTTATCTCTCCGAAATCCGCAAATTCCCGCTGCTCGAGAAGAACGAAGAGTTCATGCTCGCCCAGCGCTGGGCGCAGCATCAGGATTCCGGCGCTGCCGAGAAGATGGTGACGTCGCACCTGCGTCTCGTGGCCAAGATCGCCATGGGTTATCGCGGCTATGGCCTGCCCATGGGCGAGGTCATCTCCGAGGGTAACGTCGGCCTGATGCAGGCCGTGAAAAAGTTCGATCCGGACAAGGGCTTCCGCCTGGCGACCTACGCCATGTGGTGGATCCGCGCCTCGATCCAGGAATACATCCTGCGCTCATGGTCGCTGGTGAAACTGGGCACGACCGCCGCGCAGAAAAAACTGTTCTTCAACCTGCGCCGCCTCAAAGGCGAAATCAGCGCGCTGGAAGAAGGCGACCTGCGTCCCGAGAACCTGGCCGAAATCTCCCGCCGCCTCGGCGTCACGGAAGAAGAAGTCACGTCGATGAACCGGCGCATGGCCTCGGGCGGCGACGCCTCGCTCAACGCGCCGATCGCCGGCACGGAAGGCGAAGCCGAATGGCAGGACTGGATCGCGGACGACACACCCGGCCAGGCCGAGCGCATGGCGGAGAACGACGAGTTCTCCTCGCGCATGACGCTGCTCGAAAAGGCGATGGAGTCGCTCAACGAACGTGAGCGCCACATCATCACCGAGCGCCGCCTGAAAGAAGAACCGACCACGCTGGAAGACCTCTCGACTGAATACAATGTCAGCCGCGAGCGCATCCGCGAAAGACCGGGCCGGATCGCTTCAAGGTTTGGCCGGTCGAAAGACCGGGCCGGATCGCTTCAAGGTTTGGCCGGTCGAAAGACCGGGCCGGATCGCTTCGGGGGACAGCCAACCCCCACCGCGACGCGCGCGTCCAACCGCGCGCTGCCCGCCTCCCGGCTGCGGAGTGGTCCCCGCGGTCAGGAGGCGGGCCTATTTTTTTGCCCGGCCGCAAAACGCCTCGTCCTTGGCAACACCACCGTTGTCATCCCGGCCGTACCCCGGAAACGCGAAGCGTTATCCGGGGGAAGAGCCGGAACCCACACATCCAGCGTCCTACTGGCTCAATGGATCCCGGACAGCGCCTCGGTTTACCCTGAGCGACGCCGCAGGCGGCGTCGAAGGGCGCTTCCGGGATGACAACCGTTGGGAATGCACAATCAGCGATAGGCCTCGTCCTGAGCCTGTCGAACCACGAGGCCGTGCTCACAGACATCAGATTTGTAGCAAACAGCCTTCGCAAATCCGGAGGAAACAAACCCCCAAACCCAAGCCTCCTCAAAGGCATCGCCCCCGAATTTGTAGGATAGAGCGCGCGCAATCCAGCCGGCCTCCGCGGCGCCGTACACTCCTCCCCATGCGTCCCCCAGAGCCGCCCTCACCCGACTACCTCGCCCGACAGTGGCAGCGCCTGCACGCCTGGGTGGCCAGCGCCACGCGCGCCTTCGACGGCGCGCCGCAACACGTCACGCGCAGCGCGCTCGCCCCGCTGCTCGGCTGGCTCCACATCCTCGAGGCGATGCTGCGCCGCCTCGTCCTCATCGCCGCCAGCAGCATCATCCTCGCCGCCAGGCCCACGCCGACGCGCCACACCCACACGCGCAAACCGATCGAGCGCCGCTGCAACGTCTCCTTCCGCCTCATCGCCTTCCACCGCGAGCAACAGACCGACCGCAAGGCGCACACCACCGCGCCCGCATCTTCAACCCCAACACGCCAGCCCGCCTTCTTCGCCTGGAAGACCGACAGCCTCCTCACAGCCCGCAATAATTTCCACGTTGCCGACAACACGCCCGCACATCCGCGTCACACCACGCGCGCGCGGCTGCTGCCGCAGACCTATGATGACGGCCCGCTGATCCCGCCCTACGAGCCGCGCCACACCGGCATCCTCGCGCGCCCGCCGGCGACCGCCGCGCAGAACTCAACACGACAGCCCGGCCAGACCACCACCCCGCTCGCCAATTTCCTCGCGCGCCTGCAACACGTCGCCAGCCTCATCGCCGCGCCCGACGCCCTTATCCAGCGCGCCGCCCGCCGCCTCACCCGCCTCGGCGCAGCCCAGCGCTTCGCCCTCGCCCAGTGCCCGCCGCCGCATCCACAAACCCGCATGCGAAGCTTCACCGGCGAGTTCCTCCCCCTCATCGACGCCCACTTCAAAACCCTCTCCCGCATCGGCCTCCATGCGAACACAAGCTGAGCCAAGCGCAACGCAATCCACCCACCTCGCGGCCAACCGCGAGATCGCGAGCCCGCGCCTCGTCCTTCGACAGGCTCAGGATGAGGCGCTCTGGAACAGCAGCGCTATAGGCCTCATCCTGAGCCTGTCGAAGGACGAGGCCGTGCTCACAGACGATGCCCGGCGCCCCCACTCACCTAGACCCATGCGAAATTTCAGCGCAGCCCAGTTCCCGCCACTCCCAAACCGGGCTATATCTTGACACTGTCAAGTAACACCCCGCCCGTCCTCCCGGAGCCTCCCCATGGCCGACACCGCAACCAGCGCGCTCAAGAGCTACAACGACATCCCCACCGTCGAGTTCGGCCAGAACTCGCCCGAGGCGTCGAGCTACGACATGTTCCGCCAGTGGCGCGAGAACACGCCGCTGGTGAAGGTGCCGATCGGTTTCGGCCACATGGTCCTCGCCCTGCGCGCCCGCACGGTCGAGCAGGTCGTCGGCCACGAAACGCGCCAGCTCGAAACCGAGAGCAAGATCCTGCAGGGCGTGTTCGATGGGCCGATCTACGACTTCATCGCGCAGGTGATGCTGTTCGCGAATGGCGAGGCGCACCAGCGCCGCCGCCAGCCGGTGGCCCGCACGTTCGCGTTCAAGCTGATGGAAGCGATGCGCCCCAAGGCCGCCGCCATTTCCGAAGAGATCATCCGCGAGCATCTCGGCAAAGGCCCGTTCGACTATGTCGCCGAGTTCGCCGCGCAGATTCCGGCCCGCATCATCGCCGACATTCTCGGCATTCCGCGGTCGGACCTGCCGGTGTTCATGCAGTGGATTTCGGACACGGCCGAAGCCATCGGCTTCATCGACGTCGCGCGCCGCCCGCAGATCGAGAAAAGCCTCACCGAGTTCAACGCCTATGTCGACAAGCTGCTGGCAGACCGCCGCGCCAATCTGCGCGGCGATTTCCTGTCGGACTATGTCGCCGCCACGGCCGCATCCGGCGACATGAGCGAAGGCGAGATCCGCGCCCAGGTCGTCGGCCTCATCCTTGCCGGCTCGGACACCACGCGCAATGCGATGTGCATGACGCTGTTCCAGCTGCTGCAGCACCCGGACCAGTGGCAGGCGCTGATCGCCAATCCCGACGGCCTCAAGAAGAAGGCCTCCGAAGAAGGCCTGCGCTACGAGCCGGTGGTGTCCGGCATTCCGCGCGTCGCCATCGAGGATATGGAAGTCGAGGGCTATCTCATTCCCGGCGGCGCGATGATGGCCGTCTCGCTGCTCTCCGTGCTGCGCGACCCCGACGTCTACGCCAACCCGGAATCGTTCGACATCCACCGCACCGACCAGCAACGCTGGCACCTCGCCTTCGGCGCCGGCGCCCACCGCTGCGCCGGCGAAGCGCTGGCCCGTGTCGAACTGGAAGAAGTCCTGGCCGCCATCGCCCGCGTTGCCCCCAACACGCGCATCGTCGGCGCAGCCCCGCGCCTCAACCCCGGCGCCATCCGCACCGTCGACCAGATGCGGGTGGAGTTTATTGCCTAAAGGAAGGACCGCCGGGCGCCCGCCCGGCATCCAGCACCACGCACCGGCTGACAGTTCGCCTGCCCCGCACTAGACCTGTACCATGACCGTCACGCCGCCCGATCCCGACTACCGGACCCGCTGCCGCGACTCCTTCGCGCGGCAGACCGTCATGTCGACGATCGGCGCGACGCTGACGCATCTCGAACCCGGCGCGTCCAAAATCGAAATGCCGTTCAGCGCCGCGTTCACGCAGCAGCACGGCTTCCTGCACGCCGGCACGATCGCCACCGCGCTGGACTCGGCGTGTGGCTATGCCGCCCTGACGGTGATGGAGGCGGATGCCGCCATCCTCACCATCGAGTTCAAGGTCAACCTGCTCTCCCCCGGCAAGGGCGAGCGCTTCATCTTCCGCGGCAAGGTCGTCAAGCCAGGCCGCACCATCCTGATCGCAGACGGACAAGCCTTCGCGATCAGCAATGGCGCAGAAAAACTGATCGCCACCATGACCGCCACCATGATGTCGATCCGCGACCGCCCGGACCTGAAAGGCTGAAGTCGATCCCTCAAATTTCACGCATCTCCGGCACGCGCATTTAAGAGCCTGGGCGCACGATCCGAACATGGCCACCGCTGCCGCTACATCCGCCACCTGGTCGAACGCGCGCCGCCGCGCGGTGATGCAGCACATCGGCGCGACCCTCGTGCCGGGCGCCATCTCTCACGCGCTGGCGGCCCCACTGATCGGGCTCACGCTGATCTGGGGCAGCGCCTTCGTCGCGATGCTCTGCCAGGTCGCATCCTCGAGCGGCGCCGGCCTCGCGCCAGCGCTCAACATCACCTGGACTGCAATCATCGCCGCCTACGCCGCCGCCGCCCTGCCAGCAGCGCTTGCCGGTGTGTGGGCCGCCCTCCTCTCGCCCTTTGCCCCGCAGGATGCCCGCTTCTATGCCGGCGCTGCCGCCATCGGGATGGTGAGCGGCTTCCTGTTCATCTCGACGCCCGAAGGCGCGGGCGAGATGTTTGGCGGACAGCTTTTTCTCGGTGTCGTCGGCGCGGTATGCGGCTTCCTGTGCGCCTGGGGTTTCCGCAATGGCGTGCTCAAGCGCGATGAAGCCGAACGTGACAATCGCGCACGTGATCGCGCCGAACGTCTCGCCCGGGAACGCCTAGCTGCAGACCGGCGGTAGGACTTCCTCCGGCGGCAGGCAGGCCGCGCTCGGACGAAGCTCGCTGCCCGCCTTGAAGAAGATGTCGGCGCGGCGCTGGTTGGCGCAGTTCCGGTTGTCGGCGAGGCCAGACAGCTCGCCCTTGCCGACCGACTCCACCACTTCAAGTCCGTTGGTGCGCAGGAAATCGGCCACCACGCGGGCGCGCGATCCGGACAGGGCAAGATTGTAGACGCTGGTGCCGCGCGTATCGGCGAAGGCGTGAACCACCAGCGGCTCTGTCGCGTAGGGTTTGAACTCCTCGATGCTGCGCACAAGGTTAGAGCGCGCCACCTCGGTGAGTGTGCTGCTGCCGGTGCAGAACCAGGCCTGCGAGGACAGCTTGGTGATCGCCGCCGTTGCCGCTTGCGTCGCGGGCTTGGCGGCGACCACGGGTGGCGGCGGAGCTGCGGCAACCGCTGGCGGCGGCGCGGCTTCGACCAGCGCGCTTTGGGCGTCGCCAGCCGTTCCGGCTTCAGGCGGCGCGGGCGCTGCTTCGGGGATCGGGCCCTTGGGTGTGAGATCGACCGGCATATCGCCGAACGGATCGACCAGCGTGTGGGTCGGCGGCGGGCCCGTGTCGTTGGCGGCGAACTGCGTGGACAGCAGCGGATCGACATCCGCCACCTGTTGCTCATCGCCGCGACCGCGCAGCATCCAGAGAACGAGGAAGACGATCACGGCAAGGCCGAAGATCAAGCCCGCGATATCGTCCTGATCGAAGCCGCGACGCGACGCGACAGCGGCGCCCTTGCCGCCGCCATCACCACCACCACGGCCACGGCCACCACCGCCCGAGCGCCTCGGTTTTTCTGCGCGCGGCAGAGGCGGCGGGTCCGCCTTCGGCCGAGGCGCGGGCTTCTCGGCGACTGGCGGAGGCGGCGCATCGATCGTATCGGCCACAGCTGCGGTTGCGAGTCCGGCGCCTGCGAGGCCTCCGCCGGTGACCAGCACAAGCGAAGATGTCTTTGCAGACCTTCGGCGGCGGGCATCGGCCTCAGCCAGCTCGGCTGTTCCGAACATCAGATCATCGACCTTGCCCTGACTCTGATTTTGAGCCGGCACAACGCGAAGCCCGGCGGCCATCGGCGCCGGCTCTGCCTTCGGCGCGGCGAAGGCGGCGGCGCGTGGCGGTGGCTTGAGCTTGGCCGCCTTTGGTGCGGCGGCGGCGGGAGGCGGCGCGGAAGCTTCGGCCCGCTTGCGGGCGAAGGCGTCATAGGTCGGCTTGTCGGCGGCAGGCGCGGTGCGAGCGAAGCGGTCGCCGCCGCCATTTCCGCCCGCGCGCTTGAAGTGATCGGCGCCTGCGCCCAAGCGGTCGCTGGCCGGCGCGTCGCGCCGGGCGAAGGCGTCCTTCGGTGAGGAGGTCTCGCCCATCGGCCCCTCATTGCCCACTATGGGCTGCCGCCACGGGTTTCTCCCGCAGCCCATTTACCATGGTCATACCGGGCAAGGCAGGCAAGCGGCAAGTAAAACCGGGCTAATGGGAGCTCCACAGGCCGGTATGACCGATCACTTTGCAGCACTACCGGGGCGCGCTAAACCCCTGCCATGACAGAGCTTCTGCACGACCCCATCGCACTCGCCCAGGCGTTGATCCGCCAGCCCACGGTGAACCCCTGCCATGACGGGGCGCAGGATCTCCTGGCCGAGGTGCTGGAATCCCTCGGGTTCCGCACCAGGCGCTATCATTTCGAGGGCGTCGACAATCTGTATGCCCGGCTCGGCAGGGCGCAACCTAACCTGTGTTTCGCTGGCCATACCGATGTCGTGCCTGTGGGCGATGACGCGGGCTGGACGGTCGATCCCTTTGGGGCGGAGATCCGCAACGGGATCATGTACGGGCGCGGCACGTCCGACATGAAAGGCGCGATCGCGGCCTTCACGGTCGCTGCTGCGCGCTATGTCGCCGACCATGGCATGCCGCAGGGATCTATCTCGCTGCTCATCACGGGCGACGAGGAAGGTCCGGGCCTCCACGGCACGCGACGCCTGCTGCCCGCGGTGATCGCCGATGGCGAGGTGCTCGACCACTGCATCGTCGGCGAGCCGACATCGGAAGACGTGATCGCCGACATCGTGAAGAACGGCCGCCGTGGGAGCTTGAACGCGGTCGTGAAGGCGGTGGGCAAGCAGGGCCATGCGGCCTACCCCGAGAAGTCGGCCAACCCGATGCCGGTCCTACTCGACGCGCTGCAGAAACTGCGCGCCATGAAACTCGACGATGGCAGCCCCGGCTTCCAGCCGTCGAACCTAGAGATCACCACCATCGACGTCGGTAATACCGCGCACAACGTCATACCGGCGCAGGCGATGGCGAAGTTCAATATCCGCTTCAATCCCAACCACACCGGCGATGCACTGATGAAGCGCATCACCGACCTGATCACGACCACCACCAACGGTGTGACCGTCACGGTGGATATGCGCGTGACGGGTGAAGCCTTCTACACAACCCCCGGCAAATTCACCGATCTCGTTGTCGGCGCCGTGAAGGCGGAAACCGGTCGTGAACCGGCCCTTACCACGGGCGGCGGCACGTCGGATGCGCGCTACATCAAGGATGTTTGCCCCGTGGCGGAACTCGGCGTCAGAAACGAAATGGCGCACAAGGTCGACGAGTGCATTCCGGTCGACGAAATCGAAACGCTTTGCCGGATATATTACCGGCTGCTGGCCAGCTATTTCGCCGCGGCCTGATCGCGAAAAAGGCGGATTCGTTACCGCCACTCGCAACATGGTGAATCCAGTCTCACCAAGCATCAAACGCGGCGCATTGCTTGCTTCGCAGACCCTGTCGCGCGAGCGGCCGGGAACTATCTGAAGACAAGCTCCCCAACCGGGAGCGTCGTTGAGTAGAGTGAATGGCGTCCAGCACGGGATACGCATCGCGCGCCCATGCGGTCCTACGGGCCGTGCTGGCGGCTGTGTGTCTCGTTCTGGCAGGCTCCGACCCCGCACTCGCGCAGGATGAGCAACCGCCCGCCGCTCAAACTGGCCAGCGTGGATCGTCCGAGGCCGGACGGGTTCCCGTCGAGGGACTGCCGCCTGCCCTTTCCGATCCACTGAAGGCGCTCCAGCGCGAAGAGCCGAAACCCGAGACCCTGTTCGAGGCGCGCCGCCAGGCCGAGCGCGCAGCCCAGATCGTCGGCACGTTGCTCGAATCCGAAGGGTACTACCAGGCCGACGTACAATCCTTCGCCGGGGGTCAGAACGAATTCAGCCGTGGCGTGATCGTCACCTCCGGCCCGTTGTTCACCTACGTCTCGCGCAAGATCAAATATCTCGGCGCGACGCCCGACGAGACAACGCAGCTTGAACTCGAGACGCTGCTGGCTCCGCTTGAGCCGGGCGTGCCCGCGCGCGCAGCCCCCGTGATCGAGACCGGGGACGCGCTGGTGCGCCGCCTGCGCCAGGCAGGCTATCCCGATGCCGATCAATCGCCGGTGGATGCGCTGGCGGATGCGACGTCCGGCACTGTCGAGCTGACCTTCCAGCTCAAGCCCGGCATTCGCGCCTCGTTCGGCGCACTGCAGGTGACGGGGCTTAGTCTCACCGATCCTGACTTCATCCAGAACCTGAGGCCTTGGAAGGATGGCGAGTTTGTCACGCCGCAGAAGGTCGACGAGTTTCGCGGACGCCTGGCCGAGACGGGTCTCTTCGCCAGCGCGGCTGTGAGCCTTGATGGCTCGGGCCAGCCCGGCGCGGATGGTTCAGTTCCACGCAACATCGACATCGCCCTGCGCGAGCGCGAGCGGCAGACGGTGGCGATCGGTGGATCGGCCTCGACCAGCGAGGGCGTCGGTGTCAACGCGCTGTGGGAGATGCGCAACTTCACCGGCTGGGGCGACCGCGTGCGCGTGACCGGACAGATCGCGACGCTGCAAAGGCGTATCACGACGACCTATCGCTTGCCGCATATCGGCAAGTATGGACGCAATCTGCAGATCGGCGCCGAGGTCGAGGATTTCGAGACCACCGCCTTCGACCAGACCGGCGCCAACGTCAGCGCCACGCTGGAAGAACAGCTGAGCCCGCGCGTGCGTGGGTCGCTGGGCGTCGAGCTGGGCTTTGCCAGCATCCTCGACCAGAAGGCGCGCATTGCCGCTGTGGGCCGGCGCAATGTCTACATCGCCTCGGGCTCGGCCACGGCTGAGTATGTCGGCGTGCGCGACATCCTCGATCCGCGCGATGGCATCCGCGCGCGCATCGCCATCGAGCCGGGCGTCACCTATGGCGACACCAACATCCTGTTCGCGCGCATCAGCGGCGAGGCCAGTTTCTACACGGAGCTGTTCGGCGACGAGAACCTGATCGGCGCGGTGCGCGGCCGGTTGGGCGTTATCGCGGGGCCGGATGGGGCGCCGCCGGATCGCCTGTTCTTCGCCGGCGGCGGTGGATCGGTGCGCGGGTATGAATATCAGTCGGTGTCGCCGCGCGATGCGACGGGCCTTCTGGTTGGCGGGCGTTCGCTGGTTGAGATCAGCGGCGAAGTGCGCTGGCGGCAGAGCGACACGCTGGGCTATGTCGCCTTCCTCGATGCGGGCGCTGCTGGCTCCAACGTCGAGCCGCCGCTTGATGCGATGAAGCTCGGCGCGGGCGTGGGTCTGCGCTACTACACCGGCTTTGGCCCGCTCCGCGCGGATATTGCAGTTCCGCTGAACAAAGAGGACGGCGACGCCGACTTCCAGGTTTATATCTCCATTGGACAGGCGTTCTGATGGAAAAGGCCGCGCGCCAGAAAAGCCCGATCTGGTTGCGCATCAGCCTCGCGCTGATGGCGGTGGTGCTTGTGCTGCTGGCGACCGCCGTGGCGCTGCGCTTCTGGATCACCTCCGAT
Source organism: Alphaproteobacteria bacterium 32-64-14 (assembly GCA_002280725.1). Lineage (GTDB taxonomy): Bacteria > Pseudomonadota > Alphaproteobacteria > Caulobacterales > Hyphomonadaceae > UBA7672. Next base: position 26,692 of record NCEM01000022.1, on the reverse strand, counting down.
GGCGGGCGCGCCTTCATCACCTCGCAGATCGATGGGCGCAGGCTGGGGCCGCTGGGCGCGATCCGCATCTCGGGTCTCAAGGGCGATCCGCTGGATGCGGCGACCGTCGCCGATATCGCGCTGGTGGACGATGAAGGCGTGTGGCTGCGCGCGCGCGACGTGCGCCTGGAATGGACGCCGGCGGCGCTGTTCATCGGCGAGCTCGAAATCCGCAAGGTGGGCGTGCGCATCGTCGATGTGCTGCGCGCGCCGAAGGTGGCCAACCAGGATCCCAGCGCGCCGGGACCGGACATCGGGCTGAAGCTGGATGAGCTGGTGGTCGAGACATTGCGGCTGGACCAGCCGGTGCTGGACGTCGAGGCGCGTTATGCGATGGGCGGGGCGGTCGCCTACCCGCGCAGTGGATCGGGCTTTGCGCGGCTGGCGCTGACGCCGCAATCGGGTCCCGCGGACACGGCCAACGTGACTCTGGAGTGGAACAAGGAAGGCACGCTCAAGGGCCTCGCCAACGTTGCGGGTCCCGACGATGGCCTGATCGCCAAGCTGCTGCAGGCGCCGGAGGACAAGTCCGTCGGCTTCGTCGGCAGGCTGGATGGCACGGTCGCCCAATTCAGCGGCGATGGCACGCTGTCCTTCGGCGGGGTCGCTGCGGCGAGCCTTGCGGTGAAGCGCGAGGGCGACAATATCACAATGACCGGCAGCCTGCGCGGCGAACCGTGGCCCCTGCTCGATGAGGTCTATGCGCGCACGGGTGGCCCGGTGACGTTCTCGGGCGCGGCCAATGTCGCGAACCTTCAGGCGACTCCCTTTACGCTGGACGTGTCGATGGCGTCGGGCGAGGCGAAGCTGGGCGCAACGGCGAACCTCGAGACATTTGAGATTGTGTCGCCGGTTCAGGTCGACGCCTGGCGTGTCGACCTTGCGCGGCTGGCCCCCCCGCTGGCGGGCCTTGTCGACGCCAAGGGCGAGGTAACGCTGAGCCTGCCAGAGGATTTCGTGTTCGTGGGCGACGTGTCCGCGCAGAAGCTGGCCTGGGAATCCGGATCGGCGGCGGCAGTCTCGGGCCCGTTGCAGGCCCGCAAGGAAGGGTCGGCTCTGTCGTGGCGCATGACGGCGCTGACGGTCCAGGGCGCGCGGATCGACGCGCTGCCGGACCTTGCGCCTTCGCGCTACACCGGCGCGACCGCGGGCGAATTCAACCTGCGCACGGGCGCGGTGGAGCTTTACGACACGCAGCTGCAGGGCGCCGCCGGATCGGTGACCGCGCGCGGCAACCTTTCGACGCGCTCAGGCGCGATGGATTTCAACGGCTCGGCTCGGCTGCTGCGGTTGCAGGAGCTCAGCCCCATCGCGGGCGCCGCCAATGCGCGCTGGAGCTTGCGGCAGGCGTCGAGCAACGCGCCGCTGCGTGTGGAGCTGGCGGCGGACGGGCGCGAGCTGCGGTCTGATATCGATGGCTTTGCGCAGCTAATCGGCCCTGCGCCGCACGTGGAACTCGCGGGCGTGGTGCGCGGCGGACGGTTCACGCTGGAATCCGGCAAGGTGGAAGCACTGGGTCTCGACGCGGTGATGACGGGCCGCATCGCAGAAGGCGGCGCAATCGCGGGGGAGGCCTCGGGCCGCCTGCGCGGGCCGGTGGAGATGGGCGGGGCGGTGTTCCGCCGCGCGACGTTCGCTGCGGACGTTGCTGGCACGACGGATGCGCCACTTGTAGATGTGCGGCTTTCCAATGCCGACCTCTCGGTGGCGGATGTCGAGATAACGGATGTCAGCGGGCGATCGACGCTGTCGCTTGGCAAGACCGTCGACGGCGACTTTGCCCTGACCGGCGACATGCTCGGGCAGAAGCTGCGCACCGCGGGCCGCATTGAATCGGGCGAAGGCGATATCCGGATTACAGACCTTGCCGCCGAGCTTGGCCAGCTGCGGGCGAAGGCCTCGCGGCTGACGTTCGGCGAGGATGGCGTTGAAGCGGACTTCACCGCGAGCGGGCCTCTGGCCGGGCTTGCCGGGATCGAGAGCGGCGCGCTGACACTGACGGGCTCGCTCAAAGTCGGGGATGAACTCGATGCGGATGTTTCCGGCCGTATCACCGATCTGCGTAGCGGAGCTGCTCGGATCGAGCTGATTTCCTTCACGGCCAAAGCCGCGGGTGATCGCGCCAATCTCAAAGCGACGATACGCGGCCGCGTGTCTGCGCCGGTGGAGCTTGCGCTGGATGTTTCCGCACTGCGCACTGGCGAAGCGTGGTCGGGCGAGGCGACGCTGGATGGCGCCATCGACGGGATGAAGATCGCAACATCACGGCCGGCGCAGTGGCGCTATGGGCCCGATGGTTGGTCTGCGGAGACGCTGCTGGCGGCGTTCGGCGGTACGCTGGATGCCGAGCTGTCGCAGACGGGCAATGCGGCCAGGGCGCGGGCGTACCTGCGCGATGTGGACCTGCGCGCGCTGTCGCAACTGGCCCGTATGTCGCCGGTGAATGGCAAGGTGACAGGCAAGGTATCGTTCGACAACGGCGCCGCCGGCGCGACCGCCGACCTGCAGCTAGCCATCGCGAACGCCAATCCCGTTGGCGTCACGGCCAATCCGGTCAGCCTCGAAGTCCGCGCCGGTCTGCGCGGAGGCGTGCTGACGGGCGAGACCACGGGCACGGGCCAGGGCTTCAGCCTTCAAGCCAACTCGCGCATTCCGATGATCACGGGCGAAGGCTTCAACGTTTATCCCGACGCCAATGCGCCGGTTGCCTCGGACGTGTCGCTGACGGGACGCGCGGAGCAGGTGTGGGCGCTGTTCGGCCCGGAGAACCAGTCGCTGCGCGGCGAGCTGAAGGTCAACATGGAGGCCGGCGGCACGCTCGCGAGCATGAGCCTGACCGGCGGGTTCGAGGTGAAGGACGGCGCCTACGAGCATGGCGAGACGGGCCTACTGCTCGACAGGATCGAGGCGCTGGGCGTGTTCGACCAGCAATCCGCGCGCATGACGAAATTCGAGGCGACGGACGGCAATGGCGGCCGTCTGTCTGCGCTGGGCGCAATCGACTGGACAGGCGATGCGGGAGGCGAGATCACCTTCACGGCACGCAACCTGCGTGCGATGGGGCGCGACGATCGCTTTGCCATTGTCTCGGGCGAAGGCGCGCTGCAGTTGACCGACTCGGCCATCACGGTGACGGGCGACCTCGCCATCGAGCAGGCGCGCATCTCCATCGAGCAACCGGCGGCGGCGAGCATCCCCACCCTGCCCGGCCTGCGCCGCACCAACTTCCCGAACCAGGAGGAAGCGGTCAGCATCGTGGGCAATGCGCCGTGGATGCGGCCTATGCAGCTGAAGCTAAAGGTGACGGCCGGCCGCCGCATCGTGGTGTTCGGGCGCGGGCTCGACACCGAATGGGCGGCAAACTTCGACATCACGGGGCCGGTCTCCGATCCCTCCATCAAGGGCTCGGCGACGATGGTGCGCGGCAGCCTTGATCTGGCGGGACGGCGCTTCGTCTTCGACACCGGCACAATCACGCTGGATGGCCCGATAAGGCTGGCGCGTATCGACATCTCGGCTAATCGCGTGACCGAGGACATCACGGCGAGCGTGCGTGTCACGGGCACGCCGGCGGACCCCAAGTTCACGCTGGAATCGACGCCCGCGCTGCCGCAGGACGAAGTGCTGGCGCGCATCCTGTTCGGCCGCTCTGCGGCGGAGCTGTCGGGCTTCGAGGCGGCGCAGCTGGCGGCGGGCCTTGCCCAGCTGGCGGGCGGCACGGCGGTGTTCGACCCTATCGGTCTGGTGCGTCAGGCCACGGGCCTCGACCGGATTTCGGTTGGCGCTCAGGATGGCATCGCGACGGTGTCTGCGGGCAAGTATATCGCCGACAATGTCTACCTGCAGGTCGGCACGGGCGGATCGGGCGGCGTTGCGGCGGAAGTCGAATGGGAGCCGGCGAACGGGCTGTCGATCACCTCCTCAGCCAGTGGCAATGGCGACACGAAAATCTCCGTGCGTTGGAAGACGGACTTCGATACGCCTGCTGTGGAAGAGAAGCTGGCGGAGCCTGCGCCGAAGTAGCGCTCTCTCGATTCAGCGATTCCGCACCCTGCTCGCGAACCAGGCGATGACGAGGCCAACCAAGATCGTGTGGGCGAAGATTGCGCCGTAGAGGAATTCGCCTTTGGGCAAGTCTCCCGGGCCGCCCGCGGCTGACATGGGAACGATCACCATGCTCATCAGGAACATCAGGCCAAGGCCATAGAGCGGGCCGGTGATCTGCCAGAAGCGTTTGAGCGGCGGCAGCAGTTGCGCCACGACGATAAACACAGCCGCCATGATCAGCGCGATTGCGAAGTGGGCGGCAAGGCCCAGCGCGGCCGTGCCCCATCCGCCCTGACCGGCGGCATTCTGACCGACGATGCCCGCAGCGACTGCTTGCAAAACCTTTTCCGGCTCTAAGTCGCTGGCGATCTTGTAGTGGATGCAGGCGTAGGCGATGTCGCCGAGGCCAGCAACAAATCCGGCCCCGAGGACAGCGGGTATAACCTTCATTCGGCCTCTCCCATCGCCTGTCCCGCCGTCTTGTTCAGGGGCGCATAGGACACCGATGTGAGATAGAGTCCATCCGCCGGCGCGACAGGGCCGCAGCGCGTGCGATCTGCAGCGGCGAGGATTTCACCGATCCATTCGGGCCGTTCGCGGCCGCGGCCAACCTCCATCAGCGATCCGACCATGGAACGGACCTGACGATGGAGGAAGGAACGCGCGGAGGTGCGCACCGCTATCTCTTCGCCGATGCGCTCGACCGAGATGGAGGTGAGCGTCTTGATGGGCGTGTCGGCCTGGCAGTTGCTGTCGCGGAAGGTGGTGAAGTCGTGGCGGCCGATGAGGACCTGCGCGGCTTGATGCATGATGGCTGCGTCCAGCGGCACGGACACGCGCCACGCGCGGCCGCGATCGAGCGCAAGATCGGCGCGGCGGTTCACGATGCGATAGAGATAGCTGCGCGCGGTGGCGTCGAAGCGGGCGTGAAATTCGGGCGGGGCGTCGAAGGCTTCCAGGACGGCGATCGGGTGCGGGCGCAGATGCGCGTTGATGGCGTCGCGCACTTTGGCGGCGCGGATCGGCTTCACGAGATCGATGTGGGCGACCTGCCCTGTTGCGTGGACGCCTGCGTCGGTGCGGCCGGCGCCGATGACGAGCACTGGCGCTTCATCGAGCGCGGCGGCGGCCTCTTCCAGCGCGTTCTGGATCGAGGGGCCGTTGTCCTGCCGCTGCCAGCCGGAATAGGCCGTGCCGTCGTATTCGATGACGAGACGATAGCGCGGCACTAGTTCACTCCGAACGCCGCAGGAAAGATCAGCTCGCCGGACATGGGCGGGCCGTGGCGCATGCGCACCGCCATGAAGTGCGGCCCCTTGACCGGGGTTTCAAACTCCGACGCAGCCGCGACGGAGAAACCGAAGCGCGGATAGAAGTTTTCGTGGCCGAGCACGAAGACGATCGGCGCGCCGGAATCCTGCAGCGTCTTGAGGCCGATGCGCACAAGCTGCGATCCGACGCCCGAGCGTTGCGTCGACGGATCGACCGACATGGGGCCAAGGCCAACGGCGCTGAGCTTTCCGCGCACGCCCAAGGGGTAGAACAGGATGTGGCCGACGATGCGGTCTTCCATCTCGGCGACAAACTGGATCAGGACATCGCCTGCCTCTTCCAGCTGCGTGACGATGCGGGCTTCGTCGGGCTGGCCGAAGGCGCGGGTGTTGAGATCCGCGATGGCTGGCTTGTCAGTCTGCACCGCTATTCTGTACTTCACGCCATCCATGTGGTGCGCCTTTTACGAGAGCTTCTGGCCGCGCGCGATCTGCTTGCCACGCTGGAATTCACCTGCGGTCATCTGCCCCTTGCCGGCCCGCTGCAAGCGGAGAAGACGCGCGGCGCCGGATCCGCAGGCGATTTTCAGCATGCCATCGAGCGCGGTTCCCGCCTCTCCTGTCCCCTCATCGGCGCGCGCGTGCAGCACCTTGATGCGCTGGCCTTCGTGTTCGAACCATGCGCCGGGGAAAGGCGACATGCCTCGAATGCGGGCGGCGACTTCGGGGGCTGCGAGGCGCCAGTCGATGCGGGCTTCGTCGGCGGAGACCTTGGAAGCGTAGGTGACGCCCTCTTCCACCTGTTGCGTCAGGACCGCCTTGCCGGACTCCAAGAGCGCGAGGCCTTCGACCATCAGCGGGGCGCCGAGGGCGGAGAGACGGTCGTGTACATCGCCCGTAGTATCGTCTTCGCTGATGGGTGTTGTCGCTGTCAGCATGACGGGGCCGGTGTCGAGGCCCACATCCATCTTCATCACCTGCACGCCTGTGATCTTGTCACCCGCCATGACGGCGCGATGGATGGGGGCTGCGCCCCGCCAGCGCGGCAGGATGGAGCCGTGAAGATTGAAGCAGCCGAGGCGCGGGGCATCGAGGATGGCGCGGGGCAGGAGCAGGCCGTAGGCGACGACCACCGCCACATCGAGCTTGAGCGCGGCAAAGGCGTCGCGATCTTCCTGCGCCTTGAAGTTAAGCGGCGTGCGGACCTGCAGGCCTTGGCGCTCGGCGGCGGCGTGGACGGCGGTGGGGCGGAGTTCCTTCCCACGGCCCGCAGGGCGCGGCGGCTGGGAATAGACGCAGGCGACATCGTGCCCGGCGGCGAGGATCGCCTCGAGCGTTGGGACAGCAAAATCGGGCGAACCCATGAAGGCAATGCGCAAAGACATGGCGCCCTTCTAGTGCGACTTCGCGCGGAACGGAAATCGGGTTGATGGCTCTGGATATGGGGCGCGAAATGGCTAAGCGTGAGGGTCAGGATCGGGAGCCCATCATGAAGCGTCTTGCCTGCCTGTTCGTGTCGACATTGGTGCTGGCGGCGTGTGGCGGGGAACCTGTGAAACCGGCGGCGGATGTGGCCAAGCCGGGCGGGTATGGCGGGGCGAAGGGGGCCGACCTTTCGATCGAGGCGGTCGAGCCCAAGAGCGCGCCGGTGACGGTGGGCATGGCGGGCGACAATCCGGCCGACATTGCGCGCTATATCCTGGCGAGCGGTGCGAGCGGCGCGCAGCTTTCGCCCGACGGGAAGACCATCGCGTTCGCGTGGCGCGTCACGGGCGCCCCGCAATTGTGGACTGTCGCGGCGAGCGGCGGGCAGCCGCGGCAGCTCACCTTCGGCAACGGCATCACCTCGTTTGAGTGGGCGCCGGATTCGAAGGCGATCCTCTATGAGGCGGACAATAACGGCAACGAGCAGCCGAGCTTCAACCTCATCACGCTGGAAGGTTTGTTCGAGCAGGAGTTGCTGGCGGCGAGGGAAGGCGCGTTCCGCATCTTCGGCGGCTTCCTGGCGGATGGACAATCGCTGCTGTTCGCCTCGCCCGAGCGCAATGGCGACGATTTCGACGTCTATCTTGCCACGCCCGAAGGGCCGCCCACGATCATCGCGGAAGGCAAGCTGGGGACGTATGTGCGGTCTGTCTCGCCCGATGGATCGAGCGCCATCGTGACCGAGGGGCTGGGCGAGGATTCCGACAAGTTGATGCTGCTGGATGTACGCGGGCGGAAGCTGGCGACGCTGGCCGCGCCTGAAGTGCGCGCGAACCACAGTGATGGCGGGTTTGCGTGGACGCCAGACTCGAAGGGCTTCTACTTCGCGAGCAATGAGGGGCGCGAGTTTGCGGCGCTTTCTTTCCATGACATTGCGACCGGCGTGACCAGCATCGTGCAGGAGGCGCCGTTCGACATCACCAATGTCAGCTTGTGCGGCGCGGGTGGCAAATGGCTGGCGTGGACGACGAATGAGGATGGGTTCTTCAAGCTCCATTTGCAGGAGCGGGCGAGCAAGAAGATGCTGCCCGTGCCTGCCCTGCCCGAAGGCACGCTGCGGCTGAGCTGCGGCACGGGATCGGCCAACCTTGCGGTCGTGGCCGATGGCTGGCGCACGGCGGGCGACATCAGTGTGATCGATCTTGCCACGGCCAAGACGACGCAGGTGTTCTCCGGCAATCTTGCGGGGCTCGATCCCGATCTGCTTGTGAAGCCGGTGTCGATACGCATGAAGGCGCGCGACGGCGTCGAACTGCAGGGCCTGCTCTACATGCCGGATGCAAACTCGATCAAAGGCAGCGGCAAGCCGCCCGTGCTGTTCGATGTGCATGGCGGGCCGACGGGCCAGTCGATGGCGAACTTCGATGGCGTGGCGCAGTATTATGCCGATCGCGGGATCGCGGTGTTCCAGCCCAACGTGCGCGGATCGACTGGGTTTGGGCGCACGTACACGACGCTGGACGATCAGCGGAAGCGGCTCGACAGCGTACGTGACCTTGTCGACATGCTGGCCTTCCTGAAAACGGATGGGCGTGTGGATGCAGATCGCGCAGCCGTGATGGGCGGATCGTATGGCGGCTACATGGTGAACGCGGTGGCGGGTGCCTATCCCGATGCGTTCGATGCGGGCGTGTCTCTCTTCGGCGTAGGGAACTGGGTGAGCGCGCTTGAGATCGCCTCGCCGCAGCTGCGCGCGTCGGACAAGATCGAGTATGGCGACATCGCGCTGGAGGAATGGAAGACGTTCTATTCCGAGAACTCGCCGGTGAACACGGCGGACAAGATCAAGATTCCGATGCTGTATTCGCATGGCGTGATGGACCCACGCATCGACATCAGCGAGACGGAAGTGATGGTGACGGCGCTGCGCAAGGCAGGGATCGAGGCGGTGTTTGTGCGCATTCCCGACGAGGGGCATGGCTGGCGCAAGCTCTCCAACCGGCTGTTCTATTACCGGCAGGAAGCGGCCTTCCTGGAGAAGCATCTGGCGCCGGCGAAATAACTGTCCAACTGAGCGCGGGGTTGCGCCTGCGGGGGCGCCCCGTGTTATGTTTCGGGCATGGAAAAGTATCGCGACATCGCGCTTTTTGTCATCGCCCTTGCGGTGCCGGTGCTGTTCTTCACGCTGGCCTTCATTCCGGGCGGGTTCGATTTCGTGCCTTACCTGCTGTCGCACCCAACGTGGCAGCCGGTGATCATCTATGGCGGCATTCTGCTGGCGATTGGCGTGCTGGGCTGGCGCGTCTATCGCCGCATCCATCCGGCGCCGCGCAAGAAGGGCCCGGCCTCGACCTATGTGAGCCCGACCAAGATGCCGAAGGTTGAAGGGTCAGAAGCGGTGCGACGGGCGCGCGAGGGGAACGGCGAGCGGCCATAAGCACGGCCTCGTCCTTCGACAGGCAGGATGAGGCCTACACCAACGCTGGTGAGAGAGCGTCTCATCCTGAGCCTGTCGAAGGACGAGGCGCGGGCTTGAGGTTTTGGTGATGTGCAGGCGTCACAGCGGCCGGTGCTACGCCATGCCTGCGTAACGCCAGGCCATCAGGGACGCGAGGATGAAGACGCCGACGAGGAAGATCGGCGTCGCGAAGCGTTTCACATAGTGAAAGGTAAGAGCCTGACAGATCGCGAGCGCGATGAAGATTGGCCAGGACGCGATGAGGCCGTTGACGAGCGCGCCAGCCGAGGGCGGCGGGGCGCCGGCGAGTTCGGGCTGGGCGTTGATCATGCCGGGCAGCGCGCCTGCAAGCCAGACAAGCGCGACGGCCGCGATGAAGACGGCTGCATGCTTGATCCAGACGCCGTAGGGAATGCTGCGGGTCATCTGCGCGTGATCAGAACGGAAGCTTGAAACCGGGCAGCATGCCGCCGAGGCCGCCGGTGGCCTGCTTCATGGCGTCGGCCATGGCGTCGTCGAGCTTGCGGCGTGCGTCTGAGTGGGCAGCCTTGATGAGGTCTTCGACCATTTCCTTGTCGCCCGGCGTCATCAGCGAGGGATCGATGGAGAGGCCGGCGAGTTCGCCCTTGCCCTTGAGCGTGACCTTGACCATGCCGCCGCCGGAGACGCCATCGGCGGTGAGCTGGTCCATGCGCTCCTGCGCTTCCTGCAGACGCTGTTGCATCTGTTGCGCCTGGCGCATGATGTCGGAGAGGTCTTTCATCAGTCGTCGTCCTCGTGTTCTTCCGGATCGGGAATTTCTTCCTCGGTCCGTTCGCGGTGGCCGAAATCGACATGGATGACATTGGGGGCGGCGAGGCCTTCATCAAGGTCGTCGGGCTGTTCGGCGTCATCGACACGCAGCACGCGCGAGCCGGGGAACAGGCGCAGCGCCTCAGCGATTTTCGGCAGGGCGGCGGCTGAGGAGAGTTTTTCGTCACCCACGCGGCGGCGGCGTTCCTGCACGCTTTCGGGGCCGCCATCGTTCGACTGCAGCACTTCCCATTCGACGCCGGAGACTTCTTCCAGCCAGTCCTTGATGCGCTGGGACAGGTTGTTGGGCGCACCAGGGGCGGCGGTGTAGTTGAAGTGACCCCACGAAATTTCGGCGGGGCGGACGTAACGCTCGATCTCGTACTTCAGCGAAATCTCGCGGCGGGCGTCGAGCTCGGCCACGATCTGGCGCAACGAAGAGAGCTTCACGCCATGGTGCGGCGTCTCGTCGGGGATTGGCGCAGAGGCGACGGGGAGCGTGCGTGCGGTGGAGGGAGAGCCGGAGGACTGCGCAGGCTGGCGCGCTTGCGGCGTTGGTTCGGGTGCGGACTCAGCGCGTGGCTCAGGCCGGGACTTTGGGGCTTCCTTCTCCTTTGGGGATGGCACAGCGGCCCCACCCGCAAGCATGCGGGCCGCATCTTCGGGCGATGGGAGGCTGGCTGCGGCGGCAAGGCGCAGCACCACCATCTCGGCAGCCGCCGGCGGATCTGGCGCGCGGGCGCAATCCTCGAACCCCTGCAGCAGCATGCGCCACATGCGCGCCGAGAGCGCGGGCGACATCTGCTCGCCCATGGCCTGCGTGCGCTTTGCCCAATCGGGCGGACCAGCGAAGGCATAGGCTTCCTTCAGCGCCTGGGCGCGGGAGATTTCGACGACGACGTCCATCAGGTCCTTGATCAGGACGGGGGCGTCGGCGCCCTGCTCCAGCAGGCTGGTCGCTTCTTCCAGCGCGGCCTTGTGGTCGCCCGAGATGATGCGGTCCATGAGGTCGAGCACGCGCGAGCGGTCAGCGAGGCCGAGCATGTCACGGACCTGTTCGCCCGACACTTCCTTGCTGTCGCCCTGCACGATCGCCTGATCGAGGATGGAGAGGCCATCGCGGGCCGAGCCTTCGGCGGCGCGGGCAATGAGGGCGAGCGCTTCGGGCGACACCTTCGCGCCTTCGAGCTTGCAGATATTGGCGAGGTGTTGCGTCAGCTGTTCGGTGGAGAAGCGCTGCAGGTTGAAACGCTGGCAGCGCGAGAGAACGGTGACGGGAACCTTCCTGATCTCCGTCGTCGCGAAGATGAATTTCACATGCGGCGGCGGTTCTTCCAGCGTCTTCAGCAGCGCGTTGAACGCGGCGGTGGAGAGCATGTGGACTTCGTCGATGATGTAGACTTTGTAGCGCGCATTCACCGGCGCATAGCGCGAGCCCGAGAGCAGGTCGCGCATGTTGTCGATGCCGGTGTTGGAAGCGGCGTCGAGCTCCAGCACATCCGGGTGTTGCGAAGCCATGATGGCGGCGCAGTGGATGCCGGGCGGATCGAGCTGCATGGACGGACCGTGCACGTCCTTGCTCTCGTAGTTGAGGGCGCGGGCGAGCAGGCGCGCGGTGGTGGTCTTGCCGACGCCGCGGACGCCGGTGAGCATAAAGGCGTGGGCGATGCGGCCGGTCTTGAAGGCGTTGGCGAGCGTGCGGACCATCGCCTCCTGCCCGACGAGGTCCTCAAACCGGGTCGGGCGGTATTTGCGGGCGAGCACCTGATAGGCTGCGGGACCAGCGGCGGGCTTGGGATCATCGCCAAACATGGACGCGGTCAGCGTGTCGCGCGGCTCGGCGGTGACGCCAGTATCGGGGTCTTCGGGGCCCTCTTCAGGCGGTTTCGGAGGCTTCTTTCCGGCCATGGGAGCTATATGGACCAGCGGGGCCGGATTAGCCAACCCGAGGGCCAGCTTATCCACCCAGCGATGGCGGAATCAGCCGGGCGCCGTGGAGGATGCGGAGGACGACCACACGGCGGCGGTCGGGGATATCCGGGTCCGCAATGCGGAAGAACACCAGATACTCTCCGACAATCATACGCCGGACATCACGAACCTGAAGCGGCCAGCGTTCAGGGAAATCGGACAGGGATTCGCAACGCGCCCGCGTCTCGGCTATCCAGGCCGCAGCATGGAGCTGGCTGTCGCGTGCAATCCGGTCGCCGATTGCCTCGATGTCGGTTTCCGCCTGGGTGCGGAAGACGACCCTATCCGCCATACTTCGCGGACAGCCTGTCAAACACCTCGTTCAACGGCTTTTCCCCCCCTGACGCCTCCCCCTTCTGGATTTCAGCCTCGAGCCATTGGTCGTAGGCGCGCTTCTCGATTTCGGCGGCCAGAATCTTCTGGTCCTCGATCGAGAGGCTTTCGACCTGCTTGAGAATATCCTTTAGGATCGCGTTCATGGCTGAAGCATACCGCAGATCGCAGGTTCGCGGAACGGGGCCGGAAAGCCTGCTGCCAGAGCTCATGAAGCCAGATTAATCAATGAAGGTGCAGGCTGGCCACGACCCGGGCTAAACTCGTTACGGCTGCTTCCTTCCGGACCTGACCGGGTTGGCGAACCGCCCGTCCGCAGCCAGCCTGCGAGGGGGGTTATAGGAATGCAGCCGGGGTTGCGCAATGTTTCCGCAGCACTAGTTCCACCGGGGAGGCCTTGATGGCCCTGGCGAGGGAATCAGGCAGGGACTCGCCTTTGGATGGGTTGGGTATTCGCGATGGGTGAGACGCCGTTTGACGTGCATATCAATTTTCGCCGCGGCGACCGCGAGATAGCGGCCTCGCTGGCGCGGCGTCTCGAAGCGCTTGGTGTTACCTGCCAGTACGATGCGGGAATTGGCGGGGAGCGCCTGATCCCGACCGATGCCGGCGCGCAGCAGGCGGGCATGCTGGTGGTCATCGTCTCCGCCGAGCCGCCGGATGGGCGGAACCTGCGGCGCGAGCTTGCCGCCGCCGACAGGCTGCAACGCCCAGTGGCGGCCCTTCTGGTTGAGGATATCGAGCCGCGCGGGCAACACCTGCAGCTGCTGGCCGACCGGATATGGTTCCGGCTCTATCCCGACCCGATCGCCCAGCTCGATCATGTGGTGGAATTGCTTGCGGCGCTTTCGGGCAAGGGCGTGGCAAGCGCGCCGAAGGCCGAGCCGCAGACGCTGGAAGCCAGGCAGCAGAGTCTGGACGAGGCGATTGGCGAGATGCTGAGCAGCGCGGTCGATCCCGCCGGCCGCGCGCCGACCGACAGGCAGGCCTATGTCGGCCGCGCCAATTCCGGCGGCAAGCCGGCGCCGAGGCGCGGCGGCGCGGGCGCGGCCATCGCGAACGTGCTGACGCTGGGCATTGCCGGCGTGATGGCGCGTGGACGTGCGAAGAAGGCGTTCCGCGCAAATCTCAGGAAGGTGTGAGCGGATGCTGGCCAAACGTCAGTTTACCCGGCGCCGGTTTGCCTGACGCGGCTTTGGGCGTTAGATGCGCGCTTATCGCATCCAGCATCCGGGGCCCGCGTGCCACTCTCCAAAGCCGCAGCTGACATTCCGCTGGTGCCGTCGGGACTGGATCGCGCGGCGCATCATCGGCGCGATGAGGCGTGGCTGGACAAAGCCTTCGCATCTGGCGAGGCGCAGGTTCTGGTGATGCGCAATGGCATGCCGCTCGTTGAGGGATCGGCTCCGGCGAGCAGCCCGGTGCAGATCGGCGCACGGCTGGCGCCGCCGCGACCGATCCTGTGGCTGGGGCCGCCGGCCGGGATGCTGAGCCCAAAGGCGACGCGCGTCTTCCTGGGCGAGACCGTGAAGGGGTCGCCGGTGTTCGCGCTGGAGCTGCCCTCCTCTTTCAGTCTCGACGCATCGCCGATTGCGGGGCTGGGCGTGTTCGAGGATTTCCGCGCGGCTGCGCAGGGGTTCACGCCGTTTGAAGGCGGGGCTGCGGCAACGGCGCGGTCGATCTTCGAATGGCATCGCCGCCACGGCTTCTGCGCAAACTGCGGCGATCGCACGAAGATTCTGGAGGCCGGGTGGAAGCGTGTGTGCGGAGATTGCAAGGCGGAGCATTTTCCGCGCGTCGACCCGGTCGCGATCATGCTGGCGGTGCGCGGTGAAAAATGCTTGCTGGGGCGGCAGGCGGCATGGCGGCCGGGCTTCTGGTCTTGCCTTGCGGGCTTTGTGGAGCCCGGCGAGACGATCGAGCAAGCGGCGGCGCGCGAAGTGTTAGAGGAAGCGGGCGTGCGCTGTTCGACGCGGGCCGATTACCTGTTCTGCCAGCCCTGGCCGTTCGCGCACTCGCTGATGATCGGGCTGATCCTTGAGGCGGATGGCGAGGACATCACGGTGGACACGAGCGAGCTGGAAACGGCGCGCTGGTTCACGCGGGAAGAAACCGCCGCGATGATGGCGGGTACGCATCCGGAGGTGTTCGCGCCGCCGAAGTTTGCGGTAGCGCACCATGTGATCAAGGCATGGCTGGAGCGGGGTTAGGTCTGTGCTCTGTGAGTACGGCCTCGTCCCTCAAATCCCCACCAGCTCAACATCGTCCTGCAGCGGATCGATCATCGCGGCCAGGCGCCAGTCATCGAGGGGCTTGCTGTAGGCGACAGCGTAGATGGCTCGGAGCCAGTTTTCGACCGTGTACACCGAGACGGTGGACGCGGCCTCTTCCGGCGGGAGAGCAAGGAGCCACATGGGAGGCGGTGAACCGAACGCATCGAGCGGCAGGATGTAGTCGAGGCCGGCGAGGCGGCGGCAGTTGAGGCGGCGGTAGAAGGCGAGGCGTCTGGCCTGGATCTCCTCGCCGGTGAAGGCGTCGACTTCGACAAGGGCCGTGCGGCCCTGCCCGGCCAGATGGCGCGAGGCGAGAAAGAGATTGGCGCCGATATTGTTGCCGCGCAGATGCGGGGCGACGGCGGCATATTCGAACAGCCACATGTCGGCATCCTCAGGCGCCCAGGACACGGCGATGCCGATCATCTCATCGTCCAGATGGGCGGCGAGGAAGCGGTAGCCGGGGCGCAGGATCAGAGCGCGGAATTCCTGTTCGGGACGCTGTTCGCTCTTCTCGATTGCAGAGGCGTAGAGCGCAAAGGCGGCGTCGAGCGTCGCCGCGTCTTCTGGCGCGATCAGCTGGATGCGAATCTCGGGCATGGCGCGGCTCCTGCGCCCGGTGTAGGCGCGTGCGCTGAAAACGAAAACACCCCGCAGGGCGACTGCGGGGTGTCTCGTATCAGACCATGGCTCTCAGTGAGAGCGTAGGTTAGAAGTTGCGAACGTAGGACAGCGAGTAGGCGTCCACTTCGCCAGCGTCGTAGTCGTGACGTGTCCAGTCGAGGCGGATGCCGTCGGCCTGGGTCACGTTGAACGTGCCGCCGACGCCGTAGGCGAGGCCGTCTTCATCGCCGCCCGGCGAGGTTTCGATGCGGGCGACGCCGACGCGGCCGAAGATGTCGAAGGACGGGCTGATCGGCAGCTTGCCGACGACGAAGGCGCCGATTTCGCTGTCGAGTTCGGTGCCGCTGTCATCCGCCACGCCGATCGTGCCTTCGCCTTCGATGGCGAAGTTCGAGGTGAGGTTGACGCCAACGCGGCCAGTGACGCCGCCGAGCGATGCGCCTCCGTCACCTTCGAATTGGGTGTAACCGCCGGAGACGTAGACGCCGGAGGTCTGGGCTTGGGCAGTCATGAAGGCCGGAGCGACGAGCATCGACGCGGCGGCCAGGGCAAGTTTCAGTTTCATGGGGAAAAACTCCAGGTTGTGTCTGGAGCAGGGTTCCGGCGGCATTGCGTGATGCCGCCGATAAGACCCGCTCGGGTTGTAGTCCTGAGCTGCGTTTGCGCCTCGTCGAAGAAACCGCCTGCACGTCTCATATCCACCCAGCAGCGGGTGGTATGCCGACTAAATAGGCATTCCTCAAACCGGTTCCGCTGAAGATGTCGATTAAAAAACGTTAGGTGACTGAAGAGCCACACCTTGCGTTCGGGAAGTCATTCAGAATTCAAAAGCTGGAAGTACTTGTGGCCAAACCGTGTCAATACACACGGCGCGCGAATGATTACTTGATGAATGCCTCCGCGACGGCCAAAGGGCGGATTCGAGACGGATTCCTATCGAACCAGGCTCATGGCGCATAACGTTCGGACGCAAATACCGCTCCCGAAATATGGCCTCCAAATGACAGATCGGGACCGCAAAAAGGCAGCTTCGTTGCGCGGCTGGTTTGTTCCGTACGCGGACAGGTGGGGCCCGCCTCGGCACGCGCGCTGTTGGCGCTAGGCCGTCATCCCCGCGCGTTGGCGGAAGGGGTTTGCCTCGAAGACGCCGAGATGGCGGACCTGCGTGGAGAAGAAGCCGAGTTCTTCAAGCGCGCGCTGGACCGGCGCTTCGTCGGGATGGCCTTCGACTTCGGCGTAGAACTGCGTCGCGTTGAAGGAGCCGCCGACCTGGTAGCTTTCCAGCTTCGTCATGTTGACGCCGTTGGTCGCGAAGCCGCCCATCGTTTTGTAAAGCGCGGCGGGCACGTTGCGGACGCGGAAAACGAAAGCGGTGACCCATGCTTTTCCGGGCACGAATTCGGGCTGCACGGCGTCGCGGCTCATGATCACGAAGCGCGTTGTGTTGTGGGCCGCATCCTCGATGTTCTCGGCGAGGATATCGAGGCCGTAGACCTCGGCCGCGAGGCGCGGGGCGATGGCGGCCTGCGTCGGATCGCCGAGGTCGCGCACTTCGCGGGCAGCGCCAGCGGTATCGGAGCTGGTCTTCGCGACGATGCCACGCGCGCGCAGGAAGTTGCGGCACTGGCCAAGGCCCATGATGTGGCTGTGCGCGGCCTTGATGTTCTCGAGCTTCGCGCCGGGCAGGCCCATCAGCTGGAAGCGGATCGGCATGAAGTGCTCGCCGGTGATCAGCAGGGGCGAGGTGGGCAGGAGGTGGTGAATGTCGGCCACCCTGCCCGCGATGGAGTTTTCCACAGGGATCATGGCGAGGTCGGCCTCGCCCGTGGCGGCGGCCTGGAACACGTCCTCGAACGTGGCGCAGGGCAGCGGCTCGAAGTCCGGATGGACGTCGCGGCAGGCGATATGGGAGTTGGCGCCAAGCTCTCCCTGGAAAGCGATCTTCTTCATGGGGGTCTCTATGCCCCTTTCGGGGCGAACATGGCAACGGAAATAGGGGTTTAGGGGCGCCCGCCTCACCCTATCCGTGCGTCATTTCGCCGGACTTTCTTCGATTGCCGCATACCCGCTAAAATGCCAGAAAGCCCCGCGCGTGCGGGCGCGAATCGTGTCTTTCGGGCAGCGTGTTCGGGCGTCCGGCAAGAGGGGCATCAGGCCAATGAGTGATCTCGGCTTCAACAAGATCGCGTTCTGCGTGCTCGGCACGGCGCTGGCGGTTATCGGCCTGAACGAGGCCTCGCATGCCATGTTCCAACACGAGGAACACGAATTCGCCGGCTATTATGTGGCGATCGAGGAAACCACGACCGGCCCGGCCGTGGTCGAAGGTCCGCGCGACTATGGCACGCTGCTGGCCGCCGCTGACGTCGCCAAGGGCGCCGAGCAATCCAAGAAGTGCGTGCAGTGCCACAACTTCGACCAGGGCGGCGCGGACGGACAGGGCCCGCACCTATTTGGCGTTCTCGGCCGCGACATCGCATCGGTCGCCGGCTTCAAGTATTCGACCGGCGGCGGCTCGCTGACCGAACTCGAAGGCGAGTGGACCTACGAAAAACTGGATCACTTCATCGAGCGTCCGAAGGGCTTTGCCTCGGGCACGCTGATGAACTTCGCGGGCATCAACAGCCGCATCACCGGCCTGCAGGACCGCATGAACCTGATCGCCTACATCCGCACGCTGGGCGGCGAAGGCATTCCGCTTCCCGCGCCGCTGCCGCCGGAAGCGGCCGCTCCGGTGGATGGCGCGGCCCCGGTTGACGGCGCTGCTCCGGTCGATGGCGCAACGCCGCCGGCCGATGGCGCAGCTCCGGCTGCTCCGGGCGCAACGCCTGCTCCGGCGACGCCGGCTCCTGCCCCGCACTGATCATCGAATAAATTGAACACGTGGAGCGCCGTCGCCTGATACTCAGGCGGCGGTGTTCTCTTTTGTGCATCAGCGACTCGCCGGTCGCTGCGAACGATTCTCGCGTGAAATAATTCCGTTATATGCACGCACATACAGCGCTGTGTGCAGCGCCTTCTCGGTGCTGCGTTATTTGCGGAATTCGGGGAATATCCCCGGCGCTGCTGCAGATTTCACCCGCTGGACAGCAAACGCCAACAGGCAATCATGCGTGCAAACGGCGGCGCAGGTTCGCTTGACCGCGCCAGCCAAACGTCGGCGGTCGGAGGATCCTGCACATGACTAGCTTCACACTCAATGGAAAGAAGATGGAGGTGACGGCCGAGCCGGATACGCCTCTGCTGTGGGTTATCCGCGATGAGGCGGGGCTGACCGGCACGAAGTTCGGTTGCGGCATCGGCATGTGCGGGGCGTGCACGGTGCATGTCGGCGGCAAGGCGCAGCGGTCTTGTGTGATGCCGTTGAGTGCGGCCGAGGGGCTGGAAATCGTGACCATCGAGGGGCTCGACCCGAAGGGCGAGCATCCGGTTCAGAAGGCATGGCAGGACTTGCAGGTGCCGCAATGCGGCTACTGCCAATCTGGTCAGATCATGCAGGCTGCAGCCGTGCTGAAGGACAATCCGGATATCACGGACGCGCAGATCGACGAGCAGATGACCGGCAACCTGTGCCGCTGCATGACCTACACGCGCATCCGCGCCGCTGTCCGTCAGGCCGCCACCACGATGAAGGGGGGCTGATCACATGACACGTCTCAACAAGTCTGAAGTTTTGACCGCCCTCTCCCGCCGTGGCTTTCTTGTCGCCGCAGGCGCCACAGGCGTCGCGTTCTCCTTCCTCACTGCGTGCGAAACGGGGGACACGAAATCCGACGCGCCGGCCTATGAGCCGACGCAATGGTTCTCGATCGACAACAACGGCATCGTCACCGTGAACGTGATCCGCGCGGAGATGGGCCAGCATGTCGGCACGGCGCTGGCGCGAATTCTGGCCGATGAACTGGAAGCGAAGTGGGAGGATGTCCGCATCCACCACGTCGATAGCGATCCGAAGTGGGGGCTGATGGTGACGGGCGGATCATGGTCCGTCTGGCAGTCCTATCCGCTGTATTCGAAGGCGGGCGCGGCTGGCCGCGCGGCAATGATCGAAGCGGGCGCTGCGGCGCTGGGCGTCGAGGCTTCGACGTGCACCATTTCCGACGGCGAGGTCGTGTCGGGCGGGAAGAAAGTCTCGTTCAAGGATATCGTCCGCAAGGGCGGGCTGACCAAGACGTTCACGCCCGAAGAGATCGACGCGCTGAGCATCAAACCGGTGGACCAGCGCAAGCTGATCGGCAAGCCGGTGACGTCGCTGGATGTTGTCGCGAAGACGACGGGCGCTGCGCAGTACGGCATCGACGCGAAGGTCGAGGGGATGGTCTATGGCTATCCCATCATTCCGCCGACACGGAATGGCGGCCAAGTCAACTATGTGAT
Organism: Alphaproteobacteria bacterium 32-64-14; assembly: GCA_002280725.1. Classification (GTDB taxonomy): domain Bacteria; phylum Pseudomonadota; class Alphaproteobacteria; order Caulobacterales; family Hyphomonadaceae; genus UBA7672. Next base: position 7,082 of record NCEM01000022.1, on the reverse strand, counting down.
GGACCCCGCCGCCAAGGAGATCAAAGGCTATCTCGAAACCGTCGTGCTGAAAGACCCGTCGAACACCGTGCCCGGCTGGGCCGTTGTGATCGGCGAGACATGGTGGGCGGCGAAGAAGGCGGCCGAGGCAGTCATACTGGAGTATCAGGCGACGCCGACAACTGAAGTCTCCGAAAAGGACATCCAGGATCACGGGCGCAAGCTGATCAAGGACGCCAAGCAGGGGGTCGTGCTGGCCACCGGCGCCACGGACACGGCGGCGGCGTTCCGGTCTGCGAAGACGACGATCGAGGCGGAGTACACCACCGCAACCGCCCTGCATTTCCCCATGGAGCCGACAAACGCGCTGGCTTTCGAGAAGGACGGCAAGTGGGAAATCCACACCGGCAACCAGTGGCAGAGCCTTGTGCTGCCGTGGCTGGCTGCGGCGCTGGAAGTGCCCGAGACCGACATCGTGATGAAGACCTACATGCTGGGCGGCGGCTTTGGCCGTAGGCTGAACGGCGACTATGCCGTGGGCGCAGCACTTGCCTCCAAGGCCATCGGCAAGCCGGTGAAGATGGTTCTGTCGCGCGAGGCGGATTCGAAGTTCGACTCGGTGCGCTCGCCTTCCGTGCAGAAGATGCGGATGGCGTTCGACAAGGACAACAACGTCATCGGCATGGAGCAGCACGTCGCGTGCGGCTGGCCCACGCAGGTGATGATCCCCGTGTTCATGCCCCCCGGCGAGGACAACAAGCCTTACGACCCGTTCGCCATCAATGGCGCGAACCACTGGTATTCAGTGGGCAAGCATAAAGTGCGGGCTGTCTCGAACGATCTGGCCAATGCGACGTTCAGGCCGGGCTGGCTGCGGTCGGTCGGGCCGGGCTTCACCAACTGGGCGCTTGAGAGCTTCATGGATGAAGCAGCCCACAAGGTGAAGGCTGATCCTGTGCAGTTCCGCATCAACCTGCTGAAGGCCGAGGGCGCGAACGCGGGCACGGCGCCGAACTCCGTCGGCGGCGCATCGCGACAAGCCAATGTCGTGAAGCTTGCGGCGGAGAAAGCCGGCTGGGGTGGCACGTTGCCTGCGGGTACGGGCCTCGGCCTTGCAACCTCGTTCGGACAAGAACGCGACATGCCGACATGGATCGCGTGCGTCGCGCGCGTGAATGTCGATAAGGCGACAGGCAAGGTGAAGGTCGAGAAGCTCACGCTTGTTGCCGATGCCGGCACCATCGTCGATCCGGATGGCGCGCTGTCGCAGATGCAGGGGGCGGCTCTGTGGGGCCTGTCGCTCGCGCTGCATGAGGGCACGGAATTCGAGAACGGCAATGTGAAGGCGCTGAACCTTGGCGCCTATACGCCGCTGCGGCTTGCCGATGTGCCGGAGCTCGACATCAGTTTCGTCGAGAGCAGCGAGGTTCCTGTGGGGCTTGGCGAGCCGGCGACGACGGTGGTTGGTCCGGCGATCGGCAACGCTATCTTCAACGCCTGTGGCGCGCGCTTGCGCCATATCCCGATCACGGCGGCTGCCGTGAAGGCGGCGATGACCTGATCTGCGCCTCCCTCCGAGCGCCTGATCGATCGTTGCCGGATACGGCCCTGGTGGGGATTGTAAGATCTCCATCGGGGCCGCATTGCATTCGGGCGCCCTTCCACCGGCGCGCATGGCGCATTACCCTGCACGCTCTCACACGGGAGCACGCATGACCGCCGGGCTGATGCAGACGCCGCCGCTGCAGATCATCGACATCCTGAAGTTCGCGGCGAAGGCGCACGCGCGGCGCGAGATTGTCTCGCGGCTCGTGGATGAGCCGAGCTTTCGTTACACTTATGCCGGCGCGCTGAAGCGAGCGGCGCAGGCGGCCAACGCGCTGAAGCGGCTGGGCGTGCAGGCGGGCGACCGGGTGTCGAGCCTTGCGTGGAATACGCACCGGCATTTCGAGCTGTTCTATGCCGTGCCGGGAATTGGCGCCGTGCTGCACACGGCGAACCCGCGGCTGTTCGACGAGCAGATCGTCTACACGATCAATCATGCCGAGAGTTCGGTGCTGCTGTTCGACCGGAATTTCCTTGCCGTGGTGGAGCGGATCACCCCCCAGCTGACCACAGTGAAGTCGTTCGTGATGCTGTCGGACGAGGCGCGGCTGTTGCCGGGCACGGTGGGCGCGGTGGGTTATGACTGCCTGCTGGACCGCGAGAGTGACAAGATCGATTGGCCTGTGGTCGAGGAAAATGCCGGGGCGTTTCTCTGCTATACCTCGGGCACGACGGGCGATCCCAAGGGCGTGCTGTATTCGCAGCGCGCAGTTGTGCTGCATGCGATGGCGTCTGGCCTTGCAAGTGCGTTCGGGTTCGATGCGTTCGATGTGGTGATGCCCTGCTCCTCGCTCTATCACGCGACCGCGTGGGGGTTGCCGTTTGCGGCGCCGATCAATGGCTGCAAGCTGGTGTTCCCGTGTGACAAGATGGATGGGTCGAGCCTGCAGGAGTTGATCGAGCGCGAGGGCGTGACGTTCTCGGGCGGCGTGCCGACGATCTGGACGATGTATCTTTCCTACCTTGAGAAGGCCGGGCAGACGCCGGGCAAGCTGCAGCGCGTGGTGATCGGCGGATCGGCGGTGCCCCGCGCGATGGCGGAGACATTCAAGAAACAATACGGCGTTCGCGTCCTGCAGATCTGGGGCATGACGGAGACGTGCCCGCTAGGCGTGATCGCAACGCCGACGCCGGAGCTGGCCGAGGCCGGCGAAGAGGCGATGGACGAGGCGATCTGGACACGGCAGGGGCGGCTGCAGTTCGGCATCGAGCTGAAGATCGTGGATGAGGATGGCGCGGACCTGCCGTGGGACGGCGAGGCCTCTGGCGCGCTGCTGGTGCGCGGGCCGTGGACGATCCAGCGCTATTTCCGGAAGGACGAGGACGCAGCCGATGGCAGTGGCTGGTTCGACACGGGCGACATTGCGACCATCGACGCGGCCGGTTTCATGCGTATCACGGACCGCAAGAAGGACGTGATCAAGTCAGGCGGCGAATGGATCTCCTCCATCGACCTCGAGAACATCGCGGCGGGATGCCTGGGCGTGAAGATCGCCGCCGTGATCGGCGTGCCGCACCCCAAATGGGAAGAGCGGCCGGTGCTGGTGGTTGAATGCCATGAGGGCGAGACGCTGAACGAGGATCAGGTGCAAGCCTATCTCGAACCGCGCATCGTGAAGTGGTGGAAGCCTGACAAGGTGATCTTCGCGAGCGTGCCGCTGACAGCGACGGGCAAGATCGACAAGAAGGTGTTGCGCGGGCGGTATTCAGGCGTGCTCGGCGGCTAGGCTACCGGATCGGTGCGCGCGTCCACGGCGGCAACGACACCACGACTGCGCCGACCACTGCGGGCGGATGCCGGCGAATGGGGATGGCCGCATCGCCAGTGACTGCTTCTGCGGCGGGAGCCGTGGTCACGACCGGCGCGGCAGCATCGCGGCCCGCCTTGAGCGTGACGACCAGCTTGTTGCCGGCCCACACTTCCACGACATCGCTGCGCGACAGGCATGTGTGGCCGAAGGCGATGGCCGCCTCGTTGTTGATATGGCGGCCATAGTCGGAGGCCTGGGTGCGGCCGTGCGCGTCGAGATAGCGGAAGCTGTAGTCTCTCATGGCGGGCTCGCTGACAGGGAGAGGCCGACAACAGGTGGCGTATCCGTGCTGGCGAAACAATCGCCGCACGTTTTTTGTTTCTCGCGCGGCAGCCTTTGTTCGAACGCATTCGAGGCGATGGCGCAAAGTGCGCGCGGGCGGATGGCCGGCATTAGGAGGCTCGCGCGATCCGTGCTAACGTCTGGGCATCGGCATCGTCGGGGCGCGCTTTCCAGCCGCTGGGCGCACCCGACCCCGGAAAACCTGATGCCGCACGAGGTCAACACGGCTGCGGAACCGCGCAGGCGATCCGGTCGCGAGCCGTATCTTCCCCCGGAACTCGCCATCGATCTGGAAGCCGACAACATCCTGTTGCGGGCAGCGCTTGCCAGTTCGGCGAGCGCTGATGTGCGGCGCGACCTGATCACGCAGGAACTAAAGCACCGCATCGGGAACCTGCTTGCGGTCGTGCAGGCGATCGCGCGGCACACGTTCAGGAATGCGGATGCTGCGAGTGTCGAGGATTTCAATGCCCGGCTGCTGGCGCTTGCCGTTGCGCAGAAGCTGCTGATCGATTCCGAAACGCGCGCGGCATCGATGATCGATGTGGTGACGAGTACATTGGCGCCGCACTGCGCCGATGGCGACCGCGCCAAAATTTCCGGGCCTGAAGTGGCGCTGGATGGACGCCGCGCCCATGCGTTGACGCTGGCGCTGCACGAGTTGGCGACGAACGCTGCGAAGTATGGCGCGCTGTCGACAGACGCGGGCTGGATCGAGATCGTGTGGACGCAGGAGGATGGCGCGCTGACGCTGGTCTGGCGCGAACATGGCGGGCCGCCGGTCTCGGCGCCGAAGCGCCGGGGTTTTGGCTCGACGCTGATCTCGCGAAATCTGGGCCTCGCCTTCAGGGGCCAGACCGATATGGACTTCGACACGGACGGCCTGGTGTGCCGGCTTGTGGCGCCGGCCATCTAGCCTTTCCCCTCTTCCATCGAACTGGAGACTGCCTGACATCGCGCGTGACCACGAAGACCTTCACATTTACCCGGCCTTTCCGGCTCGATGAAGTCGAGCACGAGATTCCTGCGGGCGCGTACCGTGTGGAGACGGAGGAAGAGACGATGGATAATGTTTCCTTCGTCGCCTACCGGCGCGTCGCCACGCATATCTTCCTGCCGCTGAGCGGCGGGCCGGGCGGCTCGGAAATGTTCGTGATCCATCCCGAAGGCCTGACGCGGGCGGTGATGCTGGATCGCGCGCGAGCGCTTGAGGCGCCGGTTTAGAAGGCGCTGCTTTTCATGAGCACGCGCTCGTGGTTCGACGGGACGGACGAGCACGGCTAGTTGCGCCTGCTATTCACTCCACCCAACCCCAACGCAACTGCCTTGCGCCCCACCGTGGGGAGCGCCGCCAGTGCGTCGTCGTGCTTCAGCCATTCGCCTTCCACCTTCGTGCTTACGCCGACGTCGGCGCGGTAGACATCGAGCTTCAACGCGAAGTGGGTGAAGACGTGGCGTACTTCGCCAACTAGTTTCCAATCAAACTTGCCTGGCGCTTCGGCGAGCGGATCATCTGCCTTTGTCTCTGACCACGCGCTGGTGAGGGGCATCATCATGCCGCCGAGTAGGCCGGAGGGTGGGCGGCGGATAAGCAGGACTTCGGGCCCGCGCACGATAACGAAAGCCGAGCCGTGGCGGGTGGGCGTGGCTTTCTTTTCGGCTTTCACCGGATAGCGTTCCTGCTCGCCCTGCTTTCGCGCCTCGCAGAAATCCCAGACAGGGCACATGGCGCAGTTGGGTCCGCGCGGGGTGCAGACCGTGGCGCCAAGATCCATCAGCGCCTGCGCCAGATCGCCGGCGCGCTGATCGTGCGGGAGGGCGTTGGCCATCTCCTGCGCGCGGGCGGAGATCACCTGCTTGGCGGCGCGCCAGCCGGCTTCTGTGCCGTCCGAGCCTATCGCGTGGAGGCGAGAGACCACGCGCTCGATATTGCCGTCGACGGGGGCGATGCGTTCGTCGAAGGCAATCGAAGCGATGGCGGCGGAGGTGTAGGGGCCGATTCCGGGGAGCGCGCGGAGGGCTTCGGCGGTCTGTGGAAAAGCGTGGCGCTCCGCCACGGCTTTTGCACAGGCGTGCAGGTTGCGGGCGCGACTGTAATAGCCAAGGCCCGCCCAGGCCGCGGAGACTTCGTCCCAGCTTGCCGCGGCGAGCGCGTGGACCGTGGGCCAGCGGATGCGGAAAGCTTCGAAATAGGGCGTGGCGTGAGGAATCGTGGTCTGCTGGAGCATAACCTCCGACAGCCAGACGAGGTAGGGATCGGGTGTTACGCCTGCGTCGCGCTCGGCGGGCCCAATGCGCCAGGGAAGCTTCCGCCCCTGCCGCCGGTACCAGCGATCCACAGCGGTGAGCAACTTCCTGAGGCTGTGAGTGGCCATGAAATCCGGGACAGGTCTGCCGATGGGCATTCCGACGAAACGGGTTCGGTGGCAAGATTGGATGCTGACGATGAAGGCACGAGTATCTGCAATGGCTGCTACAAAGCCGAATGTCGCAATTCTACGAACTCATCTCGATGAGGTGAAGCGGCGTATCGTAGAAGCAGGGCTCAAGGCTCCCGAGGAAACGAGCATTGATGATACACGTGTAAGACTTCACTTCTCGGCCGGGACAGATTCCGAAGTCATGACGTTTCTGGCCACGATTCCGCGAGAAGCTTTTGGGCATATCGGCATCGGTATGACGCCTGAGCTTATGGCGCAAATGCAGGAGGCGCGAGCTGCCGGACCCGACGCCGTCAAAGAATTGATGGCAAAGCTGGCGGACAAGGCACGATCGCAAACATGACCACCGACTGGGAAGCACGCGAGAAGGAGCGGGAGGCCGAGGCGCGGCTTGCCGCAGTGCGCACGGTTCCGGTCTATCGCCCTGCCCGGCCCATGGGGATGGCGGTGCAGCGGGCGCTGCGACCGATATTGAAAGACGCCGGGCCGGCGCCGGAAACGCTGAAGTCGCGCTGGACGGAAATCGTCGGGCTGCAGCTGGCCAAGATCACCGAGCCGTTGCGGGTGTCACGCGCCAAGGGGGGCAATGTGCTGCACCTGCGCGCACCGTCGGCGGCGGCGCCGATCATCCAGCATGCAAAAGACCATATCCTCGAGCGGGTGAACCTTGCGTCGGGGTCGAAGATCACGTCGTTGAAGATCGTGCAGACGGCGCCGCCAAAGCAGCTGGCGCTGGTGATCCCCCGCCCGCTGACGCCCGAGCAGCGGGCCGAGATGGTGCGGAGCCTGTCGCCTGTGAAGGACAATCCGCTGCGCAAGGCGCTGGGCGGATTGGGGGAAGCGGTCATGACGGGGTTGCGCAAGGGCTAGGTCCAATCGACATTCAGGATTCCATTTGTTGGTTTGCTGTGATTCATGAGTTTCCAGAATTGATTCTGGAGCTTGTGGGATGGCGAAGCGGTAC
>NCEM01000021.1:105816-128456 GCA_002280725.1 Alphaproteobacteria bacterium 32-64-14 | reverse complement strand
GGTCGTTTTCTGCGTGTCGCGGATGCCGACGATTTCGATCTCGTCGCCGACTTTCACGATACCACGGTCAACCTTGCCGGTGACGACGGTGCCGCGGCCGGAGATCGAGAACACGTCTTCGATGGCCATCAGGAACGGCTTGTCCAGCGGACGCTCCGGGGTCGGGATGTATTCATCGACCGCCTTCATCAGGTTCAGGATCGCCTGTTCGCCGATTTCCGGGTCACGGCCTTCGACAGCCGCGAGAGCGGAGCCCGGGATGATCGGGAGCGTGTCGCCAGGGAAGTCGTAGGACGACAGCAGTTCGCGAACTTCGAGTTCGACGAGCTCGAGCAGTTCCTTGTCGTCGACCATGTCGACTTTGTTCAGGAAGATGACGAGAGCCGGAACGCCGACCTGACGGGCGAGCAGGATGTGCTCGCGCGTTTGCGGCATCGGGCCGTCTGCGGCCGACACGACCAGGATGCCGCCGTCCATCTGGGCAGCGCCCGTGATCATGTTCTTCACGTAGTCGGCGTGCCCGGGGCAGTCGACGTGAGCGTAGTGACGGTTGACCGTCTCGTACTCGACGTGAGCCGTGTTGATCGTGATGCCACGGGCCTTTTCTTCCGGCGCAGCGTCGATCTCGTCGTATTTCTTGGCGGTGGCGCCGCCCGATTTGGCGAGCACGATCGTGATCGCCGCCGTCAGCGTCGTCTTGCCGTGGTCAACGTGGCCAATCGTGCCAACGTTGACGTGCGGCTTCGTACGCGCGAATTTTTCCTTACCCATCTTATCCTACTCCGTAGCTTCGTTCAGCGGGGGTTGGCCGCCAGTTTGGGCTTCATCAGCCGCTGAGTTTTTCAATCACTTCTTTCGCGACAGCGCTCGGCACTGCTTCGTAGTGGTCGAACTGCATCGTGTAGTTCGCCCGGCCCTGCGTCGCGGAGCGCAGGTTGTTAACGTATCCGAACATGTTGGCAAGCGGCACCATCGCGTTGATGACGGTGGCGTTGCCGCGCATCTCCTGGCCCTGGATCATGCCACGGCGGGAGTTCAGGTCGCCGATGACCGTGCCGACATAGTCTTCCGGCGACACGACTTCGACCTTCATGATCGGCTCGAGCAGTTTCATCTGCACTTTTTCCGAGGCTTCACGGAAGGCGGCGCGCGATGCGATTTCGAAGGCGAGGACCGACGAGTCGACGTCATGGAACGCGCCGTCGATCAGCGTGACCTTGAAGTCGATGACCGGGAAGCCGACGAGCGGACCCGAGTTCATGACCGACTTGAGGCCCTTCTCGACGCCCGGGATGAATTCCTTCGGAATCGAGCCGCCGACGATGTCGTTCTCGAACACGAAGCCCGAGCCCGGCGGAAGCGGTTCGAACACCAGCTTCACACGGGCGAACTGGCCCGTGCCGCCGGTCTGCTTCTTGTGCGTGTAGTCGATCTCGGCGCGGCGGCCGAGCGTTTCACGGTACGCCACCTGCGGCGCGCCGATGTTCGCTTCGACTTTATACGTGCGGCGCAGGATGTCGACTTTGATGTCGAGGTGAAGTTCGCCCATGCCTTTGAGGCGCGTCTGGCCCGACTCGAAATCGGTCGACACGCGGAAGGACGGATCTTCAGCAGCCAGACGCTGCAGCGCGAGCGCCAGCTTCTCCTGGTCGGCTTTGGTTTTCGGCTCGATCGCGATCTCAATGACCGGCTCGGGGAATTCCATCTTCTCGAGGATGACCGGGTGGGCCGGGTCGCACAGCGTGTCGCCCGTGGTCGATTCCTTGAGCGCCGCCACCGCGACGATGTCGCCGGCGAAAGCTTCCTTGATGTCCTTGCGGTCGTTCGCGTGCATTTCGAGCATGCGGCCGATGCGCTCTTTCTTCTCCTTGGTGGAGTTGAGGAGCGTCGTGCCCGAGTTCAGCGTGCCCGAGTAGATGCGGCAGAACGTGATGGAGCCGACGAACGGGTCGTCCATGATCTTGAAGGCGAGCATCGACAGCGGAGCATCGTCCGTCTGCGGGCGTTCGATTTCCGAATCGTCCTTCGGGTCGATGCCTTTGACGGCCGGCACGTCCAGCGGCGACGGCAGGTAGTCGACAACGGCGTCGAGGAGCGGTTGCACGCCCTTGTTCTTGAACGCCGAGCCGCACAGCACGGGATAGAACGCGCCAGTCAGCACGGCCTTGCGGATCAGGCGCTTGATGGTGGCCGTGTCCGGCTCTTTGCCTTCGAAGAAGGCGGCCATCACTTCATCGTCCAGTTCGGCGACGGCTTCGATCAGCTTGGCGCGATATTCCTGCGCCTGCTCGACCATGTCTTCCGGAATGGCGACGACGTCGAACTTCGCGCCGAGCGACTCATCGTGCCACACGATGCCGCGCATCTCGACCAGATCGACAACGCCCTTGAACGTGTTCTCGATGCCGATCGGGAGTTGCAGCGGAACCGGCTTCACGCCGAGACGCTTCACCAGATCGTTGACACAGTTGTAGAAGTCCGCGCCGATCTTATCCATCTTGTTCGCGAAGACGATCCGCGGAACGTTGTACTTGTCGGCCTGGCGCCAGACGGTTTCCGTCTGCGGCTCAACGCCCTGGTTGCCGTCTAGCACCGTGAAGTCGACGTGTCCGGGCGTGTCGATGATGTTCAGGCGCTTGTCCTGCCAGAAGCAGGTCGTGGCGGCGGACGTGATCGTGATGCCGCGCTCTTGCTCTTGCTCCATCCAGTCCATCGTGGCCGCGCCATCGTGGACTTCGCCGATCTTGTGCGACTTGCCCGAGTAGAACAGGACGCGCTCGGTCGTGGTGGTCTTGCCGGCGTCGATGTGCGCCATGATCCCGAAGTTACGGTAGTCTTCGAGCTTGTGTGTGCGAGGCATGGGGAGCCCTCTCTAGTTCGTATGTGCGGTAAACCGCTGGACTACCAGCGGTAGTGCGAGAAGGCGCGGTTGGCTTCCGCCATCCGGTGCGTGTCTTCACGCTTCTTCACCGCAGTTCCACGGCCATGGGCCGCGTCAAGCATCTCGGCGGCGAGACGCTCTTCCATCGTGTTCTCGGAACGCGCACGCGCGGCGATGATCAGCCAGCGGATGGCGAGAGCCTGACGGCGCTCCGGGCGTACCTCGACCGGAACCTGATAGGTGGCGCCGCCGACGCGACGCGAACGAACTTCCACCGATGGGGCGACGTTGCCCAGCGCTTCGTGGAACAGTTCGGCCGCCGGCCGCTTCGACTTGGACGCCACGGTTTCCAGGGCGCCGTAGACGATCTGTTCGGCCACGGATTTTTTGCCCTGGTACATCACCTGGTTCATGAAGCGGGTGATGACCTGATCGCCGTATTGGGCGTCGGGGAGAACTTGGCGTTTTTCTGCGCGGTGACGACGGGACATTCTTCTCTGACCTTACTTCGGACGCTTCACGCCGTAGAGCGAACGGCGCTGCTTGCGATCCTTGACGCCCTGGGTGTCCAGCACGCCGCGGAGGATGTGGTAACGCACGCCCGGCAAGTCTTTCACGCGGCCGCCGCGGATGAGAACCACGGAGTGCTCCTGAAGGTTGTGACCTTCGCCGGGGATGTAGCAGACCGCCTCGTACTGCGTCGTGAGACGGACCTTGGCGACCTTACGAAGCGCCGAGTTCGGTTTCTTCGGGGTCGTCGTGTAGACGCGCGTGCAGACGCCGCGACGCTGCGGACAGGCTTTGAGAGCCGGAACTTTGTTCCGTTTGGGCTTGTCGTGCCGCGGCTTGCGGATCAACTGCTGAATCGTAGGCATCTACCCTCGCTCGTCACACCAAATCGCCGGGCCCGTGCTGGCCAATTCGGCGCGTCTTGCTGCAAAAACATGTGCCGCGACAAGCCATTAGCCTGCCCCGGCGGAAATCTGACTGAGGCTTGCGCTCTCTTAGGACACACCGCCTTAACCGCGTTTGGACCTGAGTCCACAGCCGGTCCGGCAATGTGAGCCGGGGCTATACTGGCCTCCCCCTGCGGGGTCAAGTGCGATGGCGCGCTGAATCTGGGGCTTCCTGCGCACGATTTTCAGGGCGCGCCGGCCGGCCCTAGTTCGCGGCGTTGGCCGATTCTCCCTCGATGGTTTCCAGGTCCCGGTCGAACGCCCGGACAGCCATTTCCACCGTAAGCGCCGAGCGAACGAAAAAGTCCTGCGGAATCGCGGCGAAATCGTCGGTTGGCTTGTGGTAATCGGGATGATCCTCGACCCCGAAATACACCCATGGCTTCTTCGCCACGTGAAAAGCCATGTGGTCGGACTGGCCCGTCCAGTCGTCTTTCCCCAGCGCCGGGTCATCATGACCCGGCTTCAGGTTGACCGGCGCGGAACCAACAATCGCCTCCAACTGCGGCCTCAACCACGGAAAATGGAACGCGCCCGAAGCGTAAAGCTCGTTCTTGTCGCTCCGACTCAGCATGTCGAAGTTCAGCGCCAGCACCGTCCGGTCCAGCGCAGGCCGGAACACCGGATCGGCAATCATGGCCCGTGCGCCGCTGAGTCCGCTCTCCTCCCCGTCGACCAAGGCCAGGATCACGTCATGAAGCGGAGCCCGCCGCTTGAGTGATTCCGCGATCGCCAGCAGCGCGGCCACGCCCGAGGCATTGTCGTCCGCGCCATTGTAGGTTTGTCCGTTCCGCACACCGACGTGATCATAATGCGCCATGACCACGAGCGCCCGGTCCGATCCACCCGTTCCGCTCACGACCCCAATCAGGTTCACGCCCGGAACCGGCTTTCCGTCGCGCTTGGTCTCGAACGGATGCTCGAACCCACCGCCCAGCGCAGGCGCAACGCCAATCTCCTGCAGCCGGCCCAACAGGTAGGCCCGCGCCTTCGCGCCGCCTGCCGACCCGATCAGCCGCCCCTCCATGTCGTCAGCCGACAGAATTCGCACGTCTTCCAGCAGGCTTTCGGCCACCACAGCCGGTTGCACCACCGCAGGTTCGGCCGTCTGCGTCCGATGTGGCGCGCACCCCGCAACCAGCAGCGCCAGAACCAGACAGCGTGACATCCGCATGATCGCTCGCCTCAACTTTGGAAGATCCAAACCTACACCGGCGCCCGCCCGAAATGACAGCGGCGGCGGACATGATGTCCGCCGCCGCAATCGTTCTGACTAACGTCCAGCCTGCCTTGGCTATTCAGCCGGCGGCAGGGCCGGAACAGGCTGGTTGACCTTGCGCTGTTCCTTGAGGCGAACGTCGCGGTCGCCAGCGAGCTTGCGATACTTGCGCAGCGCGCCGCCGGTGCCGGCCGGGATGAGACGGCCGACGATGACGTTCTCCTTGAGGCCTTCCAGCGGATCGACCTTGCCCTGGATCGCCGCTTCCGTGAGGACGCGCGTCGTTTCCTGGAACGAGGCAGCCGAGAAGAAGGACCGCGTCTGCAGCGAGGCCTTGGTGATGCCCAGCAGGATGCGCGCGCCCTTGGCAGGCTCGCGGCCGGCCTTGATCGCCGCGGCGTTGGCTTCCTCGAACTCAAGCGCGTCGACAGCTTCACCGTTGAGCAGCGTGGTCGAGCCGCCCTCGGAGATCTCCACCTTCTTCAGCATCTGGCTGACGATGACTTCGATGTGCTTGTCGTCGATCGGCACGCCTTGCAGACGGTAGACCTTCTGGATCTCGTTCACGAGATAGTCGGCCAGCGCCTCGACGCCGAGGATGGTCAGGATGTCCTGCGGCGCGGGATTACCCTCGAGCAGGTATTCGCCCTTCTTCAGGATGTCGCCTTCCTGGACCATGAGGTGCTTGGTCTTCGGCACCAGATATTCCTGGGGCTCGGCGCCATCTTCCAGCGGAACGAGACGCACGCGGCGCTTGTTCTTGTAGTCGCGGCCGAATTCCACCTTGCCGGTGATCTCCGCGATGATCGCGTGATCCTTCGGACGGCGGGCTTCGAACAGCTCGGCCACGCGCGGCAGACCGCCCGTGATGTCGCGGGTCGTCGCGCCGCCCGTTTGAACACGCGCGAGCGTGTCGCCAGGACGGACGTCGTCGCCTTCGGCAACCGAAAGGATGGCGTCGATCGGCAGGAAGTAACGCGCCTGGACGCCGCCGGCGTGCTTGATCGGCGCGCCATTGTCGTCGACCAGCACGATGCTGGGCTTGAGCTCGACCTTCTTCGATCCCGAACGGCCGTCGATCACCACCTTGTTGGCGATGCCGGTGGCTTCGTCGGTTTCGTCGCGGGTGGTGACACCCTCGACCAGGTCTTCGTACTTCACCTTGCCGGCGAGATCGGTGACGATCGGGGTCGCGAACGGATCCCAGTCGGCCACGCGCTCGCCGCGCTTCACCTTGTCGCCCTCGCCATAGCGCAGACGCGCGCCGTAAACCGGCTTGAACGTCTGGCGGATACGGCCGTCGGCATCGAGGAGTTTGACCTCCATCGAGCGGCCGTTGACCACGAACGTGCCATCGTCACGCTTGACGACAGAACCGTTCTCGAAGCGCACTTCGGAGTCGAACGCAGCTTCCAGCGAGCTTTCGGTCGTCACCTGAGCGGCGCCGCCGATGTGGAACGTACGCATCGTCAGCTGCGTACCCGGTTCGCCGATCGACTGCGCGGCGATGACGCCGACAGCCTCGCCGACGTTGACGCGCGTGCCGCGCGCCAGGTCACGACCGTAGCAGGAAGCGCAGGTGCCGTTCCGCGTCTCGCAGGTCAGCACCGAACGCACGAGGAACTTGTCGACGCCGCCCTTGTCGATGGCGCTCGCGACATCTTCATCGATGTAGGTATTGGCCGGAGCAATGATCGCGCCGGTGTTCGGGTGCTTCACATCTTCGGCGGTCGTGCGACCCAGCGTACGGTCGGCGAGCGAGACGATGACGTCCGCGCCTTCCATGACCGCGCCAAGGGTGATGCCCTTGTCGGTGCCGCAGTCTTCTTCCGTGATGATGCAATCCTGCGCCACGTCGACGAGACGGCGTGTGAGGTAGCCCGAGTTCGCCGTCTTGAGCGCCGTGTCGGCAAGGCCCTTACGCGCGCCGTGCGTCGAGTTGAAGTACTCGAGAACGGTGAGGCCTTCCTTGAAGTTAGACACGATCGGCGTCTCGATGATCTCGCCCGACGGCTTGGCCATCAGGCCGCGCATGCCGGCGAGCTGCTTCATCTGGTTCTTCGAGCCACGAGCGCCCGAATGGGCCATCATGAACACCGAGTTGAGTTCGCCCGTGCCGGTGGCGCCGGCGGCGTCCATCATGGCGTCGGCGACCTTGTCCGTACATGCGGACCAGGCATCGACCACCTTGTTGAACTTCTCGCCGCGCGTGATGAGACCGTCAGCGTACTGACGCTCGTACTCGTTGACCAGCTTGCGCGTGTCGGCGACGAGTTTGTCTTTTGCCTTCGGGATGACCATGTCGTCCTTGCCGAACGAGATGCCGGCGCGGGCCGCTTCCTTGAAGCCGAGAGCCATGATCCGGTCGCAGAAGATGACCGTCGCCTTCTGACCGCAGTTCCGGTAGACGAGATCGATCAGCTTGCCGACGGCCTTCTTGGTCATCAGCTCGGCAGCAACCGTCGGGTCCATGCCGGGTTCACGCGGCAGGCAGTCAGCGATCATCATGCGGCCCGGCGTGGTGTTGAACACCTTCGCCACGTCCTTGCCGTTCTCATCCTTGGAGATGAAGCGCGCCTTGATCTTGGCGTGCAGCGCCACCTTGCCAGCCGACAGGGCGTGCTCGATCTCGGCGAGATCGGCGAACGCCATGCCCTCGCCCTTCTCTTTGTCGCGCTCGATCGAGAGGTAGTAGAGGCCGAGAACGATATCCTGCGACGGCACGATGATCGGGCGGCCGTTGGCAGGCGAGAGGATGTTGTTGGTCGACATCATCAGCACGCGCGCTTCCAGCTGGGCTTCCATGCTCAGCGGAACGTGCACGGCCATCTGGTCGCCGTCGAAGTCCGCGTTGAACGCGGCGCAGACCAGCGGGTGCAGCTGGATGGCCTTGCCCTCGATCAGCTTCGGCTCGAACGCCTGGATGCCCAGACGGTGCAGCGTCGGCGCGCGGTTGAGCAGCACGGGGTGCTCGCGGATCACCTCTTCGAGGATGTCCCAGACTTCCGGCTTCTCTTTCTCGACCAGCTTCTTGGCGGCTTTCACCGTACCGGCGAGACCCTTGGCGTCGAGACGCGCGTAGATGAACGGCTTGAACAGTTCGAGCGCCATCTTCTTCGGCAGGCCGCACTGGTGCAGCTTGAGTTCCGGACCGACGACGATGACCGAACGGCCCGAGTAGTCGACGCGCTTGCCGAGCAGGTTCTGGCGGAAGCGGCCCTGCTTGCCCTTCAGCATGTCGGACAGCGACTTCAGCGGGCGCTTGTTGGTGCCCGTGATGACGCGGCCACGGCGGCCGTTGTCGAACAGCGCGTCCACCGACTCCTGCAGCATCCGCTTCTCGTTGCGGATGATGATGTCGGGAGCGCGGAGTTCCATCAGACGCTTGAGGCGGTTGTTACGGTTGATCACGCGGCGATAGAGATCGTTGAGATCCGACGTCGCGAAGCGGCCGCCATCCAGCGGCACCAGCGGACGCAGATCCGGCGGGATCACAGGCACGATCGTCAGGATCATCCACTCCGGGCGGCAGCCCGAGGTGATGAAGCTCTCGATCAGCTTGAGACGCTTGGCGATCTTCTTAGGTTTCAGCTCGCCGGTGGCCTCGGCCAGTTCGATGCGCAGGCGGTCAGCCTCGGCTTCGAGGTCGATCGCCTTCATCAGCTCGCGCACGGCTTCAGCGCCGATGTGCGCCGTGAACGAATCTTCGCCCAGCGCTTCCTGCTGCTGGAGGTACTCTTCCTCCGTCAGCAGCTGCTTTTCCTTGAGCGGGGTCAGGCCCGGCTCGGTGACGATGTAGCTTTCGAAGTAGAGCACGCGCTCCACGTCCTTCAGCGCCATGTCGAGCATCAGCGAGATGCGCGAGGGCAGCGACTTCAGGAACCAGATGTGGGCGACGGGCGCCGCGAGTTCGATGTGGCCCATGCGCTCGCGCCGGACGCGGGCGAGCGTCACTTCAACGCCGCACTTCTCGCAGGTCACGCCGCGGTACTTGATGCGCTTGTACTTGCCGCAAAGGCACTCGTAATCCTTGATCGGCCCGAAGATGCGGGCGCAGAACAGGCCATCACGCTCCGGCTTGAACGTGCGGTAGTTGATCGTTTCCGGCTTCTTGATCTCGCCCGACGACCACTTGCGGATCTCTTCGGGGCTCGCGATCGCGATCCGGATCGACTCGAAAGTCGGCGCCGGTGTGTTGGGGCTGAACAGGTTGGTGACTTCCTGGCTCATCCTGAAGTTCTCCCTCTGGGGGTGACCGGGGGCCGAGGCCCCCGGATATTCATTGCGAAAAGACGAAGTGCGGAATGCGTCGACCGGTTACGTCGCAGCATCCTCGACAGGTTCGGCTTCCCCTTCCTGCAGTTCGACATTGAGACCGAGTGACCGCATCTCTTTGACGAGCACGTTGAAAGACTCCGGAATGCCGGCCTCGAAGTTGTCGTCGCCGCGGACGATCGCTTCGTAGACCTTGGCGCGGCCGGCCGTATCGTCCGACTTCACCGTCAGCATTTCCTGCAGCGTGTAGGCGGCGCCGTACGCTTCGAGCGCCCACACCTCCATCTCGCCGAAGCGCTGTCCGCCGAATTGCGCCTTGCCGCCGAGCGGTTGCTGGGTGACGAGCGAGTACGGGCCGGTCGAACGGGCGTGGATCTTCTCGTCCACCAGGTGGTGGAGCTTGAGGAGATACTTGTAGCCGACCGTGACCTTGCGGGTGAAACGCTCGCCCGTGCGGCCATCGTGCAGGTAAACTTGGCCCGACGTATCGAGGCCCGCCTGCTTCAGCATCACAGCGATGTCGTCTTCGTCCGCTCCGTCGAACACCGGCGTTGCGATCGGCACGCCCTTGGTCAGGTTGGAGGCAAGCTCTTCGAGCTCTTCCATCGACTTGGGCAGCTCTTCGTTCTCGCCATAGGCATCGCGCAGAACCTTGGTCAGCGCCTTGCCGTCGTGATCGTGACGATACTCCTTGAGAGCCGCGTCGATCAGCTTGCCGATACCAGCACAGGCCCAGCCCATGTGGGTCTCGAGGATCTGGCCGACGTTCATGCGCGAAGGCACGCCCAGCGGGTTCAGAACGATATCGACCGGCGTGCCGTCTGCCAGGTACGGCATGTCTTCAAGCGGGTTGATCTTGGAGATGACGCCCTTGTTGCCGTGACGGCCGGCCATCTTGTCGCCCGGCTGAAGCTTGCGCTTCACGGCCACGAAGACTTTCACGACCTTCATCACGCCCGGTGGCAGATCGTCGCCGCGCTGCACTTTCTCGATCTTGTCGGCGATGCGCGCTTCGATTAGACCCGTCGAGTCTTCATACGAGTTGCGCAGCGACTTGACCTGCGCGTCCACCGCGTCGTCATCAACGCCGATCTTCCAGAGGTCAGCCGGCGATTGCTCCGCGAGGAACTCGTCGGTGACGTCCGTTTTCTTGCCGCCGCGAGCGACAGCCTTCTGGCCCTTGAGAAGGCTACGCAGACGGCTGAGCGCATCGCGCTCGATGATAGCCATCTCGTCGGCCTTGTCGGTCATCAGCTGGTCGATCTGCTCGCGCTCGATCTGAAGCGCGCGCTGGTCTTTCTCGACGCCATGGCGGTTGAAGACGCGAACTTCCACGACCGTGCCCGTGGCGCCCGGCGGCATGCGCAGCGAGGTGTCGCGCACGTCCGAAGCCTTCTCGCCGAAGATGGCGCGAAGCAGCTTCTCTTCCGGCGTCATGGGGCTTTCGCCCTTCGGCGTCACCTTGCCGACCAGGATGTCCCCGGCCGCCACTTCGGCGCCGACGGCCACGATGCCCGCTTCGTCGAGGTTGCGCAGGGCTTCCTCGCCGACGTTCGGGATATCGCGCGTGATCTCTTCCGGTCCCAGCTTCGTGTCGCGGGCGGCGATCTCGAACTCTTCGATGTGGATCGACGTGAACACGTCGTCCTTCACGATACGCTCGGAGATGAGGATCGAGTCCTCGAAGTTGTAGCCGTTCCACGGCATGAACGCGACGAGCACGTTCCGGCCAAGCGCCAGTTCGCCGAGGTCCGTCGACGGACCGTCAGCTATGATGTCGCCCTTCGTCACCTTGTCGCCGACCTTCACGATCGGGCGCTGGTTGATGCACGAATTCTGGTTCGAGCGCTGGTACTTGGACAGGCGGTAGATATCGACGCCCGACTTGGCTTTGTCGAGATCGTCCGTGGCGCGCACGACGATACGTGTCGCGTCCACCTGCTCGATGATGCCGCCACGGCGCGCCGCAACAGCGGCCCGGCTATCACGCGCCACGATGGCTTCGAGGCCGGTGCCGACCAGCGGGGCTTCCGTCTGGATCAGCGGCACGGCCTGACGTTGCATGTTCGAGCCCATCAGCGCGCGGTTGGCGTCGTCGTTCTCGAGGAACGGGATGAGCGCTGCGGCCACCGACACGACCTGCTTGGGCGAGACGTCGATGTACTCGATGCCTTCACGCGCAACCAGCATGGCGTCGCGCGCCGGACCGACGCGGGCGTTGACGAAGTCGTTCGTCAGCAGGCCCTTGGTGTCCATCTTCGCGTTCGCCTGCGCGATCGCATAACGCTGCTCTTCCATGGCCGAGAGGTACTTCACCTCGGCCGTCAGCTTGCCGTCCTTCACCTTCCGGTACGGGCTCTCGATGAAGCCGTACTTGTTGATGCGGGCGTGCGTGGCCAGCGAGTTGATCAGGCCGATGTTCGGGCCTTCCGGCGTTTCGATCGGGCAGATGCGGCCGTAGTGGGTCGGGTGCACGTCGCGCACTTCGAAGCCCGCGCGCTCGCGCGTCAGACCGCCCGGTCCAAGCGCCGAGAGACGGCGCTTGTGGGTGATCTCGGAGAGCGGGTTCGTCTGGTCCATGAACTGCGACAGCTGCGAGGAGCCGAAGAATTCGCGGACGGCGGCCACAACCGGTTTCGCGTTGATCAGGTCGTGCGGCATGACGGTGTCGATATCGACCGACGACATGCGCTCCTTGATCGCGCGCTCCATGCGGACGAGGCCGACGCGGAACGAGTTTTCGAGCAGCTCGCCCACCGAGCGGACGCGGCGGTTGCCGAGGTTGTCGATGTCGTCGACTTCGCCCTTGCCGTCCTTGAGGTCGAGCACGGTGCGCATGACGGCGACGATGTCTTCCTCGCGCAGCGTGCGCTGCGTGTCGGGAGCGTCGAGGCCAAGGCGCATGTTCATCTTCACGCGGCCGACGGCCGAGAGGTCATAGCGCTCGCGATCGAAGAACAGCTGGCCGAACAGGGCCTCGCCGGCCTCGAGCGTCGGCGGTTCGCCGGGGCGCATGACGCGGTAGATGTCCGACAGGGCGTCGACGCGCGACGTGGCCTTGTCGACCTTCAGCGTGTTGCGGATCCACGCGCCGCGGGCGTTGTCGCCATCGGTGTCGAGCAGCTGGATCGACTTGATCTTCGCGTCGCGCAGCGCCGCCACCGATTCCTCGGTCAGCTCGTCGCCGGCTTCGGCATAGATCTCGCCCGTCGCAGCGTTGACGACGTCTTCGCCGATGAACTTGCCTTCCAGGAAGGACGACGGAACCAGGATGTCCTGCAGGCCGTCAGCCTCGGCCTTCTTGGCCTTGACCGGCGTGATCTTCTTGCCGGCCGGGAACACGGCTTTGCCGGTTTTCTTGTCGACCAGCTCGAATTCCGGACGCGCGCCTTTCCAGCGGTCGGCCGAGAAGCCGGTGACCCAGCCGGCTTTGTCCAGCTTGTAGGTGACCTTGTTGTAGAACGTGTCGAGGATCTTGGAGCCGCTATAGCCCAGCGCCTGCAGCAGCACGGTGGCCGGCAGCTTGCGCTTGCGGTCGATGCGGACATGCAGGATGTCTTTGGCGTCGAACTCGAAGTCGAGCCACGAGCCGCGGTACGGGATCACGCGCGCCGCGAACAGCAGCTTGCCCGACGCATGCGTCTTGCCTTTGTCGTGGTCGAAGAACACGCCCGGCGAACGGTGCATTTGAGACACGATCACGCGCTCGGTGCCGTTGATGATGAACGTGCCTTTGTCCGTCATCAGCGGGATGTCGCCGAGATAGACGTCCTGTTCCTTGATGTCCTTGATCGACTTCGCGCCGGTCTCTTCGTCCGTTTCGAACACGATGAGGCGCAGCTTCACCTTTAGGGGCGCTGCGTAGTTCAGGTCGCGCTGCATGCACTCCTGAACGTCGAACTTGGGCTGTTCGAATTCGAACGAGATGTACTCGAGGACGGCGCGATCAGAGAAATCCTTGATCGGAAACACCGACTTGAAAACGGCTTCCAGTCCGTCCGGCTCGCGCTTCTCGGGCGAGGTATGCATCTGGAGGAACTGTTCGTAGGAGGCGCGCTGAACCTCGATCAGGTTCGGCATCTGCACTGTTTCAGAGATCTCGCCGTAGGACTTCCGAATACGCTTCTTCGCCGTGAACGACAGAGCCATGTGCTGGTCAGCTCGCTTTTTTCTGGCCGCAGCTTCCACCCGTGATGGCCGGGCGGCGCCGTTGGACCGTTAGTATCCGGTGCGCAAGGACAGCCCGTTTCCGGACCGCCAGTAGAACTCTACCACCACCGTCAACCCCCTCCTGCGCATTGGAGGTCGAAGGCAGTACGCGCAGCCGGAGAGCCCTGCCCTCCGGCTGCGCGAACAAGGCCTTACTTGATTTCGACCTTGGCGCCGGTCTCTTCCAGCTTCTTCTTGATGGTCTCGGCTTCCTCTTTCGACACGCCTTCTTTGACGGCCTTCGGAGCAGCTTCGACGAGGTCTTTCGCTTCTTTCAGGCCGAGGGACGGCACGACTTCGCGAACGACTTTGATCACGTTGATCTTCTTGTCGCCGGCATCCTTCAGGATGACGGAGAACTCGGTCTGGGCTTCAGCAACCGGGCCGGCAGCAGCAGCCGGGCCAGCCGCGACAGCGACCGGAGCAGCAGCCGAAACGCCCCACTTCTCTTCGAGAAGCTTGGCGAGGTCGGCAGCTTCGAGGACCGTCAGCGACGACAGGTCTTCGACGATTTTATCAAGTTTCGACATTTGAGGTTTTCCTTGAGTTCGGGTGTGTGACTACGGATGTCTCGTTAAGCAGCAGGTCTCAGGCAGCGTCCTTGTTGGCGTAAGCGCCAATGACGCGAGCGAGTTGAGCCGCCGGCGCCGCCACGACACCAGCGATCTTGGTCGCCGGGGCCTGGATGAGGCCGATGATCTTGCCACGGAGCTGATCCAGCGACGGAAGCGAAGCGAGCTGCTTCACGCCATTCTGGTCGAGCACCTGGTCGCCCATGAGCGCGCCGACGAGAACGAGCTTGTCGTTCCCCTTGGCGAACTCAGCCACGACTTTCGAAGCCGCCACCGGATCCGGCGAAAAAGCGATCGCCACGGGGCCGACAAACATCGCCCCCGCCGCATCACCGCCCTTGCCGTCCAGCGCGATTTTTGCGAGCCGGTTCTTGATGACCTTCAGATTTGCGCCTTCAGCCTTGAGCTTGACGCGCAGATCCGTGAGCTGCGTTACGGTCAATCCGGAATATTGCGTGACGACGATCACGCCGGCGTCGGCGAAGACCTGTTTGTAGGCCTCCAGCGCCACCGCTTTTCCAGCTTTATCCATATGCGGTCTCCAGGTTGGACGACCGGACTAGCCCAGCCGCCCCAGGATGCGCACGCAGGACACCGCGGTCGCTAACCCCTTCCACCCAACCCGAAGCCATGAGAGGCTACCGGCCAGTACGGAGAGGGCGCGCGGTCCGCATGACCAACGTGCCCCCGTCCCAGGGCTCAACGAACTCAAGGGCGTCGTCGTTAGCGTTGTCGCCAACTACGCACCCTGTCCCGTCACACCCCGTCTCATGCAGAAATTAAGAAGCAAAACCAGTTACTTGGCTGGTCTTTTGAAGTGGCTCCACCTGCAATCTCGGACGAGAAACGGGAGGCTCGTATTAACGAATCTCCCGTTCAGGCGGTTCCTATAGCCGCCTACCCGGTTTGTTGCAAGCGGGCCCTTGCTTTTTTCCAGAATGCTGATCCGACCCCCCGAAATAAAGGGAATTGAAGGGGTCTCCGCCGGACTGCTTCGTCCAGATCGGATCAGTCCAGCACTTCCGCAAGTTCGATCAGGTTGCCGAAGGGATCGGCGAAAAAGGCCAGCTTCCGGCTTATGACCTCCAGTACAAACGGCTCAGTCACAATAACAACCCCACGCTCGCGCAGCCTGGCGACCGTCTCGTCGACGCTTTTCACGTTCAGACAGAAGTGGTGGAGCCCCCGGTATTTCAGGCTGTCACCCAGGTCATTGTAGGGGCGAACCTCAATCGGACCCGGATCGCCGCCGCCGAGGATCTCCACGTAGAAGTCGTCGTCCGCCGCCGGGGCGACGTAGGCCAGCTGCTCGTCGGCATAGGGCCATTCGGCGATAACCCGGAAATCCAGCTTCTGGACGTACCAGTCGCGCGCCGTCGCGAAGTCCGGCGTGCGGACCGCCACGTGATGCCCGCGCATGTCGGCGAAGGGCGAAGCGGTGTTTCGGGCTGGAGGGATGAAGTCGGCCATGGGGCGTCTCCTGTTTGGGCCCGCCTGATTGCGAGCTGGCAGGAGCACAATTGCGCGTTTGTATTGCGCGTATTAGGCATCCAATATTCAGATTATTGCTGAGCTGTATTCACGAGATGCGCACCACCGATCTTTCCGAATTGGCCGCATTCGATGCGGTCGCCCGGCATCTCAGCTTTCGCCGGGCGAGCGAGGAACGGGGCGTAACCGCGTCCGCCATCAGCCACGCGGTCAGCAATCTCGAAGCCCGTGTCGGCATTCGCCTCCTGAACCGCACCACACGCAGCGTAGCCCTCACGGACGCAGGCATGGCGCTTCACTCGCGACTGGCCCCCGCCTTTGTCGACATCGACGCCGCGCTCGATGGCCTCAACCAGTTCCGCGACACGCCCTTTGGCAAGGTCCGCATCAACGCCCCAAACTCGATCGCGCCCTTTGTCTTTGAGACGATCATCGTCCCCCTGCTCGCCAACAATCCCAATCTGCAGGTCGAGATCGTCGCCACCGACCGTCTGGTGGATATCGTCGCCGAAGGCTTCGATGCCGGCATCCGGCTTGGCGAAAGCCTGGCCGACGGGATGACCGCCGTCCGCATCAATCCGCGCCTGCGTTTCGCCGTCGTCGGCTCACCGGACTACGTCGCAGCCCACGGCACGCCCACAACGCCGGCCGATCTCGCCACGCACACCTGCATCCAGAACATGTACCCGAACGGCGCGCGCTATTGCTGGAGCTTCCAGCGCGGCGCCGAGATGCACGAACACCACCCCACCGGCCCGCTCTCGCTCGACGACCACGAACTCATGGTGCAGGCCGCCGTCTCCGGCCTTGGCCTTGCCTATGTCTGGGAAAAACGCGCAGAAGCCACCATCGCCTCAGGCCGCCTCGTGCGCTGCCTCGAGGACTGGATCCAGCCTGAAGACTGGCTCTACCTCTATTACCCCACCCGCAAGTACATCTCCGCCGCCATGCGCGCCTTCATCGACGCGATGCGCATCTGAGTCAGGCCGAGCGCGGCGCGCCCTCCAGAACCTCAACCAGCAGCGCCAGCGTCGCCTCGGCAAAGCGCCACATGTTCTCGACACGGTCGTCGAGCCCCGTCTCCAGCGTCCGCACGACACGCGCCGGTCCCGCCACTGCCATGCAGGTGTGCCCTGACGCATCGCCATATCCATTGCCGCCCGGCCCGGCCGCACCGGTTTCCGACAGCCCCCAGGTGACGCCGCCATGACGCTGCCGGATCGCCTCCGCCAGCATCTCGGCATAGGGCTCCGAACTGGAGCGAATGCCCTTTGCCCGCATCTCGTCCAGCGAGATGCCCGCCAGACCCGTGATCGACCGCCGCGAATAGGTAATCGCCCCGCCCGCAAAGTAAGCTGATGCGCCTGGTACGGCGAGCAGGCTCGCAGAGACAAGCCCGCCCGCAGACGTCTCGCCGATGGCGATCTTCTCGCCACGCGCCTTCAGCAACGCGCCCGCACGTTTTCCCAGGCGGTAAATGTCGCGCATGCTTCTCTCGTGCTCCCGCGTTCTCACTGTGCTCGCGCCGCGCCTAAAACACAAAGGCCGGCGGATTGCTCCGCCGGCCTTCGCAATGCCTGCAGTCGGCTGCGCTTAGGCGGCCGGCGCCTGCGAGATGTCGGAGACGTCGATCGTCACGCCCGGGCCCATCGTCGAGGAGATCGCGATCTTCTTGACGTACGTGCCTTTCGCGCCCGACGGACGGGCCTTTACCAGCGCGCCCACGAAGGCGCGCACGTTCTTCTCGAGATCAGCTTCCGTGAACGAGGCCTTGCCCACGCCAGCGTGGATAATGCCCGTTTTCTCGGCGCGGAACTCGACCGAGCCGCCCTTGGCGTCCTTGACGGCCTGGGCGACGTTCGGGGTCACTGTGCCGACTTTCGGGTTCGGCATCATGCCCTTGGGGCCGAGGACCTTACCGAGGCGGCCAACGAGGCCCATCATGTCCGGCGTGGCGATGACGCGGTCGAAATCGACCTTGCCGCCGTTGACCGTTTCAAACAGGTCTTCCGCGCCCACGATGTCGGCGCCAGCGGCGCGGGCTTCGTCAGCTTTCTTGTCGCGCGCAAACACCGCAACGCGAACCGTACGGCCCGTTCCGGCCGGCAGGCTCACGACGCCGCGGACGTTCTGGTCCGCCTGTTTCGGGTCGATGCCGAGGTTCACGGCGATCTCGATCGTCTCGTCGAACTTCGCTTTCGCGTTGCCCTTCACAATCTTCACGGCCGCGGCGACCTTGTAGGTCTTGGTCGGGTCGACGTTCTTGCGAGCGGCGACAGTGCGTTTTCCGATTGCCATTGGATTAGGCTCCCGTGACTTGGAGGCCCATCGCACGGGCGGAGCCGGCGATGATCTTGGCGCCTGCATCCACGTCGTTCGTGTTCAGGTCCTTGAGTTTCTTTTTCGCGATCTCGCGGCACTGGTCCATCGTGACCGTACCGGCGCTGTCACGGCCCGGCAGTTTCGAGCCGGACTGGATCTTCGCCGCCTGCTTCAGGAGATAGGACGCCGGCGGCGTCTTGATCTCGAAGGTGAACGACTTGTCCTGGTAATACTGGATCACCACGGGAAGGGGCATGCCCTTCTGTTCCTGCGCCGTACGGGCGTTGAACGCCTTGCAGAATTCCATGATGTTGATGCCGCGCTGACCGAGAGCGGGGCCGATCGGGGGAGACGGGTTTGCCGCTCCGGCGGGAACCTGAAGCTTCAGGCTCCCCAACAGTTTCTTCGCCATGTTTCCCTCACTTGTGGCAGCCGGAAGGGTGTTTCACCTTCAAGCGGGCCTCGCCGGACCATCCGGAAAGGCGGGGGGTGCGTGGTGGGACCGACGAAGGTCTCCCACGCGAGGGGCGGCTCATACATGGTCCGAGATAGGTTGGGAAGGGCCAAAAAGGCCCGCTGGCGGGCCTTGGCCGCAAATCACCGTCCGCCGTCAGGCGCGGGTGATCAGACCTTGGTGACCTGGCTGTATTCCAGATCGACAGGCGTGGAGCGGCCGAAGATCGTGACCGTGACCTTGAGGCGGCCCGTGTCCTCGTCGATCGAGTCCACCGCGCCCTCGAACGAGGCGAACGGACCGTCGGTAACCTTGACCTTCTCGCCGATCTCGAACTGCATCTTCGGGCGCGCGCGCTCGATCGTGCCGGACTGGACCTTGCCGAGGATCTGGTCGACTTCCTTCTGCGACACCGGCAGGGGCTTCTTGCCGCCCTCAGCGCCCAGGAATCCCGTGACCTTCGGGGTGTTCTTCACGAGGTGATAGGCCTCGTCCGAAAGCTTCATCTTCACCAGGACATAGCCCGGCATGTGGCGCTTCTCGACGGTGCGCTTGCGGCCGCGGACGACCTCCACGACTTCCTCGGTCGGCACTTCGATCTCCTCGATCAGGTCCGACAGGCCCTGCATCTCGGCCTGCTCGCGAATGGTCGAGGCGACCTTCTTCTCGAAGTTCGAGTAGGCGTGAACGATATACCAGCGTGCATCAGCCATGGGTCTAAGCTCCGCCGCTCAGGCTCATCAGCCAGCCGAGCGCGCCGCGAATGATCGAGTCCGAAAGATAGAAGAAAATCGCCGCCGCAATCACCATGATCACCACCATGACCGACGCCACCATCGTCTCCCGGCGCGACGTCCAGGTCACCTTGCGGGCCTCGGAGCGAACCTGGCTGATGAACGTGATCGGCCCGACCCGCTTTTTCGGCGGGGCGGCATTGCTTTCGGAGGCGCCGGTGGGGCTTTTCATGAGATTCCGATGTGCTTGAAGGCGGATCGTCTATGACGGCAACAGGCATTAGGCAATAGGCAATAGGGGCCAAACGATTGGGCGGCCCCTGCGGCGACTGCCCACTGCCGGCCGCCCATTGCCCTGTAACTAGATCGGAATCCACTTCGGCCGGAACGTCTTGAGCCACACGGCCATGATCCAGCGGGCCACGATGACCGCCGTGAAGATCGAGGTCAGAACCCCGATCGCCAGCGTCAGCGCGAAGCCTCTGACAGGCCCCTCGCCCAGGTTGAACATGACCATCGCGGCCACGAGGTGGGTGACGTTGGCGTCGACGATCGTCGACATGGCCATCTCATAACCGGCCTCGACCGAGGTAATGGGCGAGCGGCCGGCCTTCTTCTCCTCGCGTATCCGCTCGAAGATCAGCACGTTGTAATCGACCGCCATACCCATGGTCAGCAGGATGCCCGCGATGCCCGGCAGCGTCAGGGTCGCGCCAAACAGCGACAGCACCCCGATCATCATCACGATGTTGAAGCCCAGCGCGATGACCGCGAAAATACCCAGCAGGCCGTAGGCAAGGATCATGAAGATCGCCACGAGGATGACGCCCACCACCGAGGCGGTCACGCCCGCGGTGATCGAGTCGGCCCCAAGGCTCGGGTTCACCATCCGGCGCTCCACCACCTGAAGCTTCGCCGGCAGCGCGCCTGAGCGAAGCACGATGGCCAGCTGCTCGGCTTCATCAGCCGTGAACGAGCCGGTGATCTGGCCGTTGCCGCCCGTGATCGGGCTCTGGATGTTCGGCGCCGAGACGATACGGTTGTCGAGAACGATGGCGAACGGCCGGCCGATATTGGCCGTCGTCGCCCGCCCGAACTTCGCCGCGCCCGAGCTATGCAACTGGAAGGCGATGCTGGGACGGCTGAACTCGTCGAAGTCCTGACGCGCGCCCGAAAGGTCCGAACCCGCGATAATCGAGTCCAGCATGATGACCTGCGGGGCCCCGCCCTGCCCGTCATTCGGCAACGCCACGCGGTTATTGCGCGGCACGCCAACCTGATAGTCGGCCGGGTTCGCCTGTGTATCGACGAGGTTGAAAGTCAGCACGCCGGCCTGCGTCAGCGTCTCGACCAGCGTGTCGACTTCACCCGGGCTCAGGCCCGGAACCTCGACCAGAACGCGGTTGTCGCCCTGCCGCGTGATGTACGGCTCGACGAGACCGGAGTTGTCGGCGCGACGCTGAACGGCTTCTCGCGAAGCGTCCACCGCATCGGACTGCAGCTGGGCAAAGTGAGCGTCCGTGAACTTGATCTCGATCGCGCCATCGGCGCGTTGCGTGATCTGGTAGATATTGCCGCCGCCCATTGTTTTCAGGCGTTCCAGCGCCTTGGGGCCATCCTCCGCATTGGCCACGCGGATGATCACTGCATTGCCCTGCGGCGACCGCTCGCGCACCGGAATCAGCGGCGTTTCGCGCAGCTTCTCGCCCGCGATGCGGTTCACATTGCGCAGCTCGTTCGTGCGCAGTTCCGCCGGATCGATCTGCAGCGAGACCGAGGCGCCGCCCTTCAAGTCGAGGCCCAGCTTCATCGGCTTGACGGGCAGCCAGCCGAGATACGCAGCGCGCTGTTCCTCGCTGACCCAGTTCGGCAGGCTGCAAAGCACGCCTGCGAAAAGGGTCAGGAAAACGATCGCGACTTTCCAGGGCGGAAAACGCAGCAGCATGGAAGGATCAGCTTTCCTTGACGTCGTTGGCCGGGGCGTCGTTCTTGCGCTTGATGTCGACCACCATGCTGCGGACAACGCGCAGCTTGCCGCCTTCGCCCGTGTCGATGGTCACTTCATCATCCGCCAGCTTGAAGATGCGGCCGATAATGCCGCCCTGGGTGATGACAGTGTCGCCCTTCTTCATGTTCGCGATCATCTCGCGATGCTTCTTCATGCGGTTGTTCTGCGGACGGATCAGCAGGAAGTAGAAGATCACGATCATGCCGACCGGCAGCAGCAGCATTTCCAGCAGTCCGCCGCCAGCGGGCGCAGCCGGCACGGGGGCGGCAAGAAGCAGGGAATTCGGAAGCATCAGGTCTCCGTGGGAATCTCGAATTGCTCCCGCCGGACAGGGGGAGGCCTTAAGGGGGCGGACTATATCGGGAGGGGGGGTCTTGGCAATGCGCTGAAATGTGCAGCTATTTCGCCAGCCGCACTGGGCAGTCTACAGCCCCGGCAGATGCTGACCGGGATCGACCGGCTCCTTGCCCTTGCGAAGCTCGAAGTGGATCTGCGGGGACGACACATTCCCGGTCGACCCCACCGTGCCCACCTGCTGGCCCTGTTTCACGAGGTCGCCCTCTTTTACCGCAAGCGTGTCGGCGTGGGCATAGGCCGTCACCCACCCGCCCGGATGGCGGATCAGGATCAGGTTGCCGAACCCGGCCAGCTCATTCCCGGCATAGACGACCTCGCCCCCGGCAGCGGCCTTGATCGGCGCGCCCTTGGGCGCGGCGATGTTGACGCCGTCATTCCGCGCGCCATTGGCCGAGGCGCCATAGGCCTTCAGCACATTCCCCGAAACCGGCCAGATGAAATCGCGGACGGCGCCCGCTGAGGGTTGCGCCGCAGACTTCGGCGCGACCGGCTTCGGCGCTGGCGGCGGGGACGCCGTGACAGGCTTCACAGGCGCGGGCGCAGGAGCCGGCGTCGCGGCCGGTTTCACCGGAGGCTTGGCAGGCGCCGGAGCGAGCTGAATAGGCTTGCTGTCGAGCTGCGACGGCTTCGGCGCCGCAGGCTTCACCGTAACCGGCGCAGGAACCAGAGGCACGGGCACAGGTACAGCAGGCACAACCGCGGCCACCGTCACCGGCGCAACATCGCCAACCCGCGCAGGCTCACGGGCCTGATCCCGCGCCAGCGGCGGCAGCAACAGCTCATCGCCCGGCCACACAGCCCACGGCCGCGACATGCCGTTCAGCAGCGCCAGAGAGCGCGTATCGACGTTGTAGCGCCGCGAAACCGCATACAGCGTCTCGCCGCGCTGTACGATGTGCACGTTCGGCGGCGGCAACTGAACGGTTGCGCCGACGCTCAACGCATAGGGCGGCTGCAGCTGGTTGGTCTCGATCAGCGCCCGCATGTTCACGTTGTGGCGGCGCGAGATGTCGTAAAGCGTATCGCCCGCCAGCACGGTCACCATCCGGCTTGCCGGATCATCCGGCGCAATCCTGCGCGCGCCGCCCGGGCGTCCGCCCTGCAGCGCGGCCATCGCACGCGCCTCGTCCGTCGCAGACAATCCGGCGCTCGGCCCGAGATC
>NCEM01000021.1:0-105682 GCA_002280725.1 Alphaproteobacteria bacterium 32-64-14 | reverse complement strand
GCCCATGCCGTGATCTCCGCAGGTCAATCGGCCTGCAGACTGCCCCGAAAAACTTGCCGGAAGCTGAACCCGCCTGCAGACGGAACCCCAAGCCCTCAAAGCTCGCGCGCGACCCCGGGGATCAGCGGCGGAAATGCCTCTTTTGCGATGATTTGCTCAGCAAATGCGCCATCCGGCTGCTTCTGCAGGCGCAGGATGAGCCCCTGCCCGTCGCGCATGACCGGCATCACGACGATGCCGCCTGCGCCCACCTGCCGCGCGATATCCTCGGGCAACCCCGTCACCGCCCCCATCAGCAGCACCCGGTCGAACGGCGCAGCCTCGGTCCAGCCCATCAGCCCATCGCCCAGCCGGACCTCGACGCGCGAAGAAAGCCCCAGATGCTCCACCGCGGCCCTGGTCCGCTCCACCAGCGTGCGAAAGCGATCGACCGAATAGACCCGCCGCGCCAGCCGCGACAGAACCGCCGCCACATAGCCGGACCCGCAACCGACCTCGAGCACCGTATGCTCGCGCTGCACATCCAGCGCCTGCAGCATCATGCCCACCGTCACAGGGCGCGTCATCGTCTGCCCGCAATCAATCGGCAGCTCGACATTCTCCCAAGCGTCTTCCGCGAAAGCCTTGGGCGCGAACACGTCGCGCGGCGTGCGCTCCAGCGCTTCCGTCACCGGCTGGTCGGTGACGCCAGCCTGGCGCAGCGCCAGCACCAGCCGCGCCGCCTGAAATCTGGGATCGATGTCGCTCATGGCCTCGTCGCGCTGCGGACAGGACAGACCTGCCTGTCCCGTTAGCGCTCCGAAGTCAAATCAGGGGCGTCAGATGTGAAGAACCGCCAACCAGATTGGCAGCGGAATGATATGGGGGGCGCCCCACGAGAACAGCGACAGGGTCAGCGCCCGGCGCAGCGGAGACTTCACCACGAGGTGCTTCAGGCCGCGGAACGGGAACACACCCAGCGCATGCCAGATGGCCCCCAGCGCCTTCCGGCGCTCGCCACGCATCGCGCGCAGCAGCGCCGCGTCGCAGAAGTAGCGGTAGAAGTTCATCAGCGTGCCGGAGTAGGCGCGCATGTATTCGCCCGGCGAGCGCCAGATCCGCCACATCTTGTGGGCGTGGCGGCGGAACACCTTGCGGTCATATCCCACGCGCGATTTCTGCAGCGCGTCGTATTCGCCGATCGGACGCAGGCTATACAGGATGCAGGGAACCTGAACGAACCCCAGCGCATGCCGGTTCGCCAACCGCAGCAGCCAGTCGAGATCCTCGCCGCCGATCAGTTCGGGATCGAAATCACCGCTCGTCTCGCGCACGCTTGCGCGCACGATCACGGTGCCGATCTGCGGGAAGAAGCCCGACAGCATCCTGCGGATCAGATCATCGCCCGAACCCGGATGCGTCGCCGGCCCGTCCGGCCAGCCGAGCGGCACGAGAGACGTGTTGCAGCAACGTACCTGCCCCATCACGCCATCGAATTCGGGGCGCTCGTCCAGAAGATTCAGATGCCCGCGCACATGCCCGGGCAGCCATGCGTCATCATCGTCGAGAAAGCCGATGTAATCGCCCGTCGCCACCGCCATCGCCGCGTTGCGCGCAGCGCTCGCGCCGCGGCGGCCCACTGCCACATAACGTGCGCCATACTCGGCTGCGATCGTGGATGTGGTCGGGCAGTTGCCGTTGTCGCCAACGATGATCTCGATGCTGAGATCGGAACCCTCAACGGCGCGGATGCTGGCCAGCGCCGTTGCGAGTTGTTCCGTCCGGTTGAACGTCGGGACGATTACAGAAAGTCGATACTGCATCAGTCCCCCCAACCAGCCGGCAACGCTCCGCGCCAACGCTCGGCACGGCGCCAATGCTCAGCGCGCCACTTAGCAAGCTATCTCTAATTTTTGTTGAGCAACGGTCGAGCGCATTCCCCCGGACATGTTAAATCATTCGCAAGAATTCGCGGAACAGTTGAATTGCTGCAGGATCACCATAACGTGACGGGATCGCTAGGCACGCTGCAGCCGGTTTTCACGCTTGTCGTTTGCCCGTCCGCGCAACCGCCTGGCCCAGCAAAACAAAGCCAAGCGCCAGCACCGCCACTCCGGCCGCCAGCGCCGCCACGCTGATCGCAAGCTCGCCTGTCGATTGATGCGCCGGATCGAGAAACCAGTACGCATACCACCCATCGATCGCGCCGCGCCCCAGCGCATAGACGAAATAGCCAATTGGAAACACCAGCGCCCACGGCGCATCGCGCCATTTCGGACCCGCGCCAGCTCCATCACGCAAACGCACGAACCAGAACAGCATGAACAGAACTGGCGACACATCATGCAGCGCATGGTCCGCCACGGCCTGCCACCCTTCGGGCTGCCACGTACCGCGCAGCAGCAGCGAATACACGAAACCGACGA
Organism: Alphaproteobacteria bacterium 32-64-14; assembly: GCA_002280725.1. GTDB lineage: Bacteria > Pseudomonadota > Alphaproteobacteria > Caulobacterales > Hyphomonadaceae > UBA7672. The sequence continues at coordinate 103,277 of NCEM01000021.1, read as the reverse complement.
GCGTGATGGACACCGCCGCCGCATACTCCATGCGCGGTGCATTCAACCCGCCACGCGCCGCAGGGCGCAACGCCGCGCGCGTCGCGATCAGCGCCACCCACGAGTTGGTCAGCAGCGTGAAGTACCCCAGAAACAGCCACGCCGCCGGCAACGGCCCGCCTGAAGTCTTGACCAGAAGCCAGTACTGGATCGCCAGTCCGCCCCAGGCCACCAGGGCCGCCAGCGCCGCAAGGATGCGCGTCAATCGTCCAGCCATCCCAGCCTCCTCACCCTGTCAGTCGGCGCACAGCATGTACTGCGCGATACCCTTCTCGATGATCTGGAAGCACCCGCACGGATCGCTGTTGCGCGAGCAGATGCCCGTCGCCGGTTTCTCCGGCTGCGCGCTCCCATCGCCGCGGCACGTGCCCATGCACTCCGAGCTGTCCGAGCAGACTTTGCCCGCATCCGGGAACGGCACAACGCACATCGGCGTCCCCCTCAGGCACACAGGCCGCACCTCGCCCCCCGTCTTCGCGCACGCTGCGGGATTTGCCGTCAGCGCTTCCAGCACACTGTTGTCGAGCATGCCATCCGCCGTGATCAGCGGCTTTCCGTCGATGCCGATGAACGGCGTCTGCTCCGGCGCCTTCGCCTCGTCCGCCACCGGCGCGGAACACGCCGCAGCAAGCGCTACAAGCACAAACAGAAGCGACCGCAACATAGAACTCTCCGCCCAGTTACCAGCCGCACACTCTCACCGTTCGCCCCGCGCGCCTACCCCGCGGCAAACAGCTTCTCGAGCACGGTGAACGGTTCGATGTCATCATCGAACCCAAGCTCATCATGGCGGAAGCCCGTGATCTCGGCCGCAAGATCGATCGGAATGTCGAACACGAAATCAACGCCCCCGCCCTCCGTCGCCGACTCTGCCTGCGCCGCAATCGCCTCGGCCTTCAGCTCCTCGAACACGTCCGGCAGCGCGCCTTCCACATCCAGCTGCTCGCCGCCCTCGCTGCCATCGTGCGAGACCGACCACACCTGGCTCCCGTCGCGCCATTCAGACGCCAGCGAATTCATCGTGCCCTCGTGGATCACGGCCACCACCAGCCGCGCGCCCACCGACCACTTCGCCAGCCGCGCCGGCTCGATCAGCGTGAAATCGTTCGAGACGATCACATACCAGCCATCCGGCAGCTCCCCGCCCGAATGATCCTGCTCGAAATATTCGTCGATCTCGCCCGTGTCCTCGAACGCCGCGCGATCGAGAAACTCATCCTTCGAGATGCCCTGCGCCGCAAACCAGACCAGCGAAAAGCTCATCGCGCTTACCCGATCACCTCAAGCCCGCCCATGTACGGAACCAGCGCCTTCGGCACGTCCACCTTGCCGTCCTCGCGCTGATAGTTCTCCAGCACCGCCACCAGCGTGCGCCCAACCGCAAGGCCAGAGCCGTTCAGCGTGTGCACGAACTCCGGCTTGCCCGCCTTCTCGGCGCCGACAGCCGCACGGCGGAATTTCGCATCCATCCGGCGCGCCTGGAAATCCCCGCAGTTCGAGCACGACGAGATTTCGCGATACGTGTTCTGCGAGGGCAGCCACACTTCAAGATCGTAGGTCTTCACCGCGCCAAAGCCCATGTCGCCCGTGCACAGCAGCATGGTGCGATACGGCAGGCCCAGCCGCTCCAGAATGCCCTCGGCGCACTTGGTCATGCGCTCATGTTCGGCTTCGGAATCCTCCGGCTTCGTGATCGACACCAGCTCAACCTTGATGAACTGATGCTGCCGGATCATCCCCTTCGTATCGCGCCCCGCCGATCCCGCCTCCGACCGGAAACACGGCGTCGCGGCGGTCATCCGCACAGGCAGCGTCTCCGCATCCACGATCTGCTCGCGATAGATGTTGGTGAGGGAAACTTCGGCGGTGGGGATGAGGTAGTGGCCCTCGTGAAACTCTCCGGCCTGAATGCGATCGAGAAGATCCTTGACGTCCTTCTCGCGTGCCTCGTCCCGTACGGCTTCAAAAGCACCTCGAATTGCCTGATCTCGATCATCCGCGTCCTTCACGTCGCGAACAATCTCTTCGACCAGACCATACACGCGCTCCTGCTCGCGACGCGCAGAGCGACGAGCGGCCTCCAAGAATGAGGCCTCGGCCCGCTCATGGTTCAGTACTTTTGTAGAAAACAGATCCTCTGCAAACTTCGGCAGTTGCCCAGTTCCAAACATCGCGTGGTCGCGCACCAACAACGGCGTCGCATGCTCGACATACCCATTCTCGCCCGTCTGGATATCCAGCATGAGCTGCGTCAGCGCCCGCTCCAGCCGCGCCAGCTGACCGCGCAGCACCACAAACCGCGCGCCGCTCATCCGCGCCGCCGCCTCGAAATCCATCATCCCGAGCTTTTCGCCGATGTCGGCGTGATCCTTCGGCGCATAGTTGAACTTGCGCGGCTCGCCATTGCGGCGGACTTCCTTGTTGCCGTGCTCGTCCGCGCCCTGCGGCACGGTCTCATTCGGAATGTTCGGCAGGCGCGCCAGCAGATCATCGCGCTTCGCGGTCGCCTCGGCTTCGTCCGCGCCCGCTTTCTCGATCGTCTCCTTCGCGGCCGCCACGTCCGCCATCAGCGACGCCGCCAGCGCCTCGTCCTTCGATGCCTTCGCCTTGCCGATCTCCTTCGACTTGGCGTTGCGCGCCTGTTCGGCGTCCTGCTTCTTCAGGATCGCCGCGCGCACGGTCTCATCCAGCGCCAGGATCTTCGCGACCTCCGCCGACCCATCCACCGTCGCCCGGCGCGACAGCGCGGCGGCATAGGCGGCCGGGTTTTCACGGATGGCGCGGATATCGTGCATGGCAGTCCCTCAAGTATTGCGCGGGTCTAACGCGATGCGCGGCCATTCCCAAGGGGGAGATTTAGGGGGAAACAGCCTTTGCAAATCCGGGGGAAACCGCAAAAACTTCCGCCATCTTCCCAAGGCTCTGGCGCCGGAATTTGTGGGAGGGAGCCGCCGTGAATCGGCCGGCCTCCCGGCTGACATAGTCTCTGAGACACGCCCCCTCCGCCCTCCGCCCTGCCCCGGACGGAGCGCGACACCTCTCACAAGGAAACCATCACCCCGCTGACAGGCCTCATGCTGAGCCTGTCGACACGTCGCGCCGAAGCGCAGCGCAGGCGGAAGCACGAGGCCGTGCTCACGACCTCGCACCCCGCGCCCGCATCCTTCGACAAGCTCAGGATGAGGCGCTCCCCGGCCATGTGCGTCACCCCCACGATTGTCATTCCGGACACACGCATCGCGCGTGAGCCGGAACCCAGGGGCTCCACGCACAAGCGGCCCACGCAGCCCTGGCTTCCCGTTCGCGCGTTCCGCGCGCCGGGAATGACACCACTGCGTTGAGCCCCTCAGCGCCCGCTTAAGCGGCCAGCGCACCCCAATCCCCCGACCACCCCGGCCCACTGCCGCAGGGATCGCGAACCCGCGTCCCGCGGAAACTGCGCATTCTGACTTCCGGCCCACGCCGCGCACGTCTAACGTCGCCGCCAACTTCGGGGGCCATCCAATGAAAAACCTGCTCAGCGCTCTGGCCATCGCCACGCTCGCATCCGCCGTGATGCCCCCTGCCCACGCCCAGACCGTCCGCCCCATGACGCTCTGGGTCGACATGGACCAGATGGAGCGCGATCTCGCCTACGGCCTCCAGCCGCCCCAGATGGCCGAACTCACCGCCCTCAAGGCCACGCTCGACGCCAAGGAAGCCGCCCTGCGAAAGCGCGCAGACGACATCGCGCGCAACCAGTCCGTCTGGTCGGCCACGCGCATGGATACCGAGGCCAAGGCCTACCAGGCCGCCCTCGCCGACGCTCAGGCTGCCATCGACGCCCTCCGCCGCCGCCAGCTTGAGATGCAGGCCGCCGAAGATGCGCGCATCGCCACCGCCATTGACCAGGCGATGAAGGACTATGCCGCCGGCAATCCCAACCTCGCCCTGCTCCAGCGCCATCGCTCCGGCCGCACGCCGGATGTCGTCATTCGCGACCAGCGCTACGAAGTCAGCGACAATCTCTACGAGCGCGTGAAGGCCGGCCCCCGCGCCGTCACCTCTTCGCCCGATGGCCCGACGCTTCCCGCCCGCGTGACCTACATCCGCTTCGAGGACGCCTTCCGCTACAGCGGCACGGAGGACGTCTGGCGCCAGCGCGCCGAGCCGCGCCTCAAGCAATACTGGACCGCCACATCCGACCTGCAGAGCCAGCAGCGCATGCAGCTCGCGATCTGGGACAGCCAGGCGGCGGCGCTCAATGAAGCCGAGCAGGCCAGCATGAAGGCAAAGGCCGACGCGATGGACATGCGCATCCAGCGCGCCATGCGGGACTATCGCGACGAGGTCAGCCTGGTTCGTGGTGAAGCCCTCGAAATCTTCCAGAACGAGTTCGAGCAATTCCTGAAGACCGATCCGTCATTGGCGGGTGTGGATGTCATCGTGTTCCTCGGCCCCAACGATCCCGGCGTCTACGCCTTCACGCCCGGCCTCGACCTCACGGTCAGCGCCGCACAGGCCTTCGGGCGCATGAAGGGCCAGAAGCTCGTGTCCGTCGCAGCCCAGCCCGCAGCCCAGCAGATCTCGCAGGCCACAGACACGATTATCCTCTACGCCTCCCCCAACGCGATGATGCCGGGCGCAGGCATGACGCTGTCGCCCGCCGTCACACAGAGACTGAAAGCGCTGAAGGACAAGCTCGCCGCTGAAGAAGCGAAACTCTACGCAATGGGGATCGCCTACGACAGCAACGTCAGCGCCTTCTCGCCCCAGCAGCGCATCGCCGAAGAGCGGAACATCCAGGACGCCATGAAGGCGTCGCAGGCCACTGCGCGCGACCTGTCGCAAACCATGCAGCAGGAACTCAGCACCCTGCGCTTCGACTTCGACGCGCGCCTCAACACCGCACTCGCCGCCTATCGCGCCGCCAACCCCGGCGCCGGCGTCCTCATCATGGCGAACGACGCCCCCGGCCGCGACAGCTTCGTGGTCCGCAACACGGCCTACGATCTTTCGGGACAGCTCGCCGCGATGGTGAAGGCGGGACCCTCGGCGCAAGCGCCTGCTGCGCCCACCCGCCCCGCCGTCGTCCGCTATGTCAATTTCCAGCGCGCGCTGGAGCTGACGGGCCAGAAAGCCAGGATCGATGCCGCCGCCGCAACGCCCGGCCGCGGCTTCACCGCCCAGGATGTCCGCAATCAGATGGAAGGCGAGTTCCGCGAAAACCTCGCCACCTTCCTCATGGCCGACCCATCCGCCTCCACCGCCGAAGTCATCCGCTTCACCGGCCCCGGCGAGTTCATGGGCGACCTCAAGGTCTATCTCCCGCGCCTCGACATCACGGACGCGGTCGCGGCAGCCTACAGGCAGAAATATCCGTAAAGCCTATTCGCCCGCCGGCAGCGTGCCCTGCGGCGCAGTCGCCGAAGCGACAGCGATACGGCGGCGCGCCTCCTCGGCGGCCTCGCGGCGCGCTTCCTCTTCCTCGCGCTTGGCATCGACAGCTTCCCGCCGCTTGCGTCCACGCTCGATCAGCACGGCGGCGAGGATGCCGCTCTCGTAAAGGATGAACAGCGGCACAGACAGCAGAACCCAGCTGAACGGGTCCGGCGGCGTCATGAACATCGCCGCGAAGACAATGACCACGAGCGCAAACTTGCGCCCCTTGCGCAGCATGCTCGCCTTCACGACGCCCGCGCGCGCCAGCAGCGACATGACGATGGGAAGCTGGAAGGCGAAGCCAAAGCAGGTCAGCAACGAGATCGTCAGCTCGTAGTATTCCTTGACCTTCGGCAGGTAGACCACCTTCGCGCCCGCCGCCGTAAACTCCTGGCTGAACGACAGGTCCATGAAGGTCGGCAGCACAAACTGATAAACCAGCGCCCCGCCCGCCGTGAACAGCACCGGCATCAGGAAGAGGTAGGGCAGCACCGCAGAACGCTCGTTCTTGTACAAACCCGGCGCCACGAATGCGTAGATCTGGTAGGCGATGTAAGGAAACGACACCGCAACCGCGAGCAGGAACGACATCTTCAGTTTGACGAAGATCATCTCCATCGGCGCGGTCGTCACCGTCTCGATGGTCTCTTCCAGCGGACGCCCCGCGCGGTGCGCCGCATCGCTGAGCGGCTGGAGCAGGAAGGCCAGCACCCACTCGGTCACATACCAGCCGCCAAGGAACAGCACGCCAACCACCACGAGGATGCGCACCATGCGGGTGCGCAGCTCCAGCAGGTGATCCATCAACGGCGCGCGGCTCGCCTCGACTTCGTCGATCTCGGGCTGGTCAGCCTTCTTCTTATCGTCAGGTTTCTTGGCCATCAGGCAGGCGCATCCTGCTTGACCGGCGGAGCGGCTGGCGGCGGCGACCGCACTTCATCGTCCGGTATCACGTGCACGCCGTTGTGCCCGTCCGCGCCGTTTGCCTCGGCCCCATGGGGCTCAGGCGCTGCCTGCTGGTCCGCATCAGCCACAGGCTCGATCTTCGCGCCGTCGATGCGGAAGTCCTCGCCGGCGTCATAGCCGGGATGGTCCGCCGACAATCCGGCGTAAGGCAGCGGCTCGGGATGCACGGCGCTGGCCGCAGCAGGATGCGTAGCGACGATGGCGGACGCGATCACCGGCGCAGACACGGTCGTCGGCTTGGTCTCATCAAGCGCCGAGTTCACATCCTTCTCGAGATCGATGCGGTCCTGCTCGAAGTCGCGCTTGATGTCTTCCAGGCCCGTGCTCGATTTCAGCGACGCGACTTCCTTGCGCAGCTCGTCCAGCTCCGCCTGCCGGCCAAGCTCGTCCAGACCCTGTTTGAACTCGAACGCCATCGCGCGCATCTTGCCCGTGAAGCGGCCAAACTTGCGCATCGTCAAAGGCAAGTCCTTGGGACCGATCACGACGATCGCCACAAGAACCAGCAGGATCATTTCCTCGAAGCCGATACCCGGCATCATGGCGATGGCGCTCCTTTCGGAGGCGAGAGTTCACGCACGCTCACCAGGCCGCCACAGCGCAGGCGAGCAGGGCACATCAGACCTTCGTCTTTTCCTTCTCGGGGGTGACGTTGATCGGCTCGTTGATCATCGCGCCAGACGTGGTCTGGCTCGTGTCGACGTCCGGTTCCTTCATCCCCTTGCGAAAGCTTTTGATGCCTTTCGCGAAGTCGCCCATGATGCCCGAAATCTTGCCGCGACCGCCGAAGATCAGCAGGACGACCACCAGGAAGATGATAATCTCGACAGGACCGATGCGTCCCATGTTGTCTACTCCGTTCGCCGCATCCGGCGGATTAGTCTGGCGTCCCGCGCCGGTTCTAGTGCAAGCCCGCCAGGGAAGCCACCACCGCCATCTTCACGAAGGCAGGCGCTGGCAACACGATCATGACGGCTGCGAGCAAGGCCAATTCGATCAGGCCAATCCTAGCTTCCACGCGGGCTCCTTCTGACAATAACGTAACCCTGCCGGAGCGTTAGCGCAAACCAAAGCGCGGCCACGCCTAACCCCGGTCTTCCGCCCCCTCGAGGAAGTCGGACTGGAACTCCGAATCCTCCAGCGCGTCCTCGCCCAGAAGCTCGCCCGTCTCGGGATCGCGGGGCGTCCCGGCAAACTCGAAATCCCTTGGAATATCGGCGCTGAGCAGGCCCGAAGCCTTCAGCTCGTCCCTGCCCGGCAGGCTGTCGATCGAATCCAACCCGAAATGCACCAGGAAGGCGTCGGTGACGCCAAATGTCACAGGCCGCCCGGGCGTCCGCCGCCGTCCGCGCGGCCTGATCCAGCCGGCCTCCATGAGAATGTCGATCGTGCCAGACGACACCGCGACCCCCCGCACATCCTCGATCTCGGCCCGGGTCACCGGCTGGCAGTAGGCGATGATGGCCAGCGTCTCAAGGGCTGCGCGCGACAACGCACGCGGCTGCTCGCGGGTCTCCTCGAACAGGAAGGCGAGGTCCGGCGCGGTTTGAAACCGCCACTTGCCGGCCAGCTCCACCAGCTGCACGCCGCGCTTGGAATAGTCGGCCTTCAGCTGCAGCAACACATCGCCCGCCTCCACGCCCGGCGGCAGCGCCTCGGCCAGCGTCGTCGCATCGACCGCCTCGTTGGAGGCAAAAAGCACGGCCTCCGCGCGGCGCAACGCATCGCTCAGCTTCTCGGGATCGGTGACAGGCCTTGCCAGCTTGGGCGCCGCCTCGGCGGCCGGCGCACCTTCTGGCGCCGGCGTCTTGCGCTGCTTCGCCAGCTTGGCGACCGCATCGCGCATCGCCTTCAGGTCGGGCTTTTCCTCTTCCCCGCTCATTCGGCCGCCTTCAGGTCTTCAGCCGGCGTCTTGCGCACATAGACATCGGAGAACAGCTGGTCCTGCCGGATATCCACCACCCGGTTCTTGGTCAGCTCCAGCGCCGCCGAGAAGAAGCTCGCGACTTCGGAGCGTCGCGGCGCATCCTTCGACTCTTCATCGATCACATGCATCTGCTGGATCGACGCCCAGTCGATCAGGTCAGGCACAAGCGCCGCCAGTCTCTGACGCGCAGCTTCGAGCGGAACCACCGGCTGCCGCTTGATGACGTGCGCGCGCATCTTCACCTTGCGCGTATTGATGTCGCCGAACGCCTTCAGGATATCGTGCAGCGTGGAGTTCCAGATCGGCTTGCGGATGATTTTGGCCAGCTGCGGATCGCCGCGCGGAAACACATCGCGCCCATCGAGATTGCCCTCGTAGAGTTCGTTCACAGCGTTACGCATGGCCTCCAGCCTGCGCAGCCGGAAAGCCAGCCGCCCCGCCAGCGCATCAGGATCAACCTCGTTCTCGTCCTTCTTCTCGGACGGCAGCAGCAACTTCGATTTCAGGAAGGCGAGCCAGGCCGCCATCAAGAGATAGTCTGCGGCGATATCGATGCGCTTCTCGCGCGCCGCATGAACCCACAGCAGGTACTGATCGGCCAGCTGCAGGATCGGCACTTTCACGAGGTCGATCTTGTGCTTCCGGGCAAGGTCCAGCAGCAGGTGTAGCGGCCCCTCATACCCCTCGAGGTCGACGGTAAAAGCATCCGCCGCGTCGGCGGCTTCAGCGGCCGCCTGCGTCAGCATGCTATCGTCGGAACCGGATATTGCGGTCATCTATCCGCACTAGTGCGTAACTTGGCGAAGCGAAAGCGGGATAGAAATAAGACCCGCTGAAAACACAAAAGAAAAGAGCGCGCCGGGCAAGCCGGAGCGCTCTTTAATGGGGCGTCGGGTGCCCGTCACGACAAGCGCGCAGCCGCATTGATCCCGACGTTTCAAGGCGACATATAGGATAAAACGGGGGGATTGTCAATGAAAATCAAAGCCACAGCTGTGCCCGATTCCATACGCATGATTTCCGCCGAACGGCTCCGGGAGTTCCGCGAGTTCACGGGTTCCGATGCGCACGGAGTTACCCTCCACCAGCATTCAACCTGCGTTTCCGGCGGATTTATGCCGCTTGTCGCCTTAACAGAGATTGCACTCAGAAACTGTGTCAATGAGGCTATGGCACGGCATCTCGGCGTGCAGGATTGGCTACTGATGCAGCCGCTCCCTGCCGTCTTGAAGCCAGAGGAAGTTCACCGTGTGAACAAAGGCATACGTGACGCTCAACGAGCCATGTACGCGAAGCTCACCAATCAGGAAAAGGTCGCGCTTGATACGCTGGCATTCCCAAACGGGGTACCCGCCAACATTACTCACGACCAACGCGTCAAGAGACGGCAACAGAAAATCACGGTGACTCAAGGAAAGGTCATCGCACAGCTAACGATCTATTTTTGGAAACGCCTGTTTTCGGCAGACTACGACTCCAGCCTCTGGCGGCCGGCACTCAAGAAGGTCTTCCCCGACAAGCGCATCAAGCGGGCCGACGTGGCAGAATGTTTGGAGCGCATCTACGTGCTCAGAAATCGCATAGCTCATCACGAAGTGATTTTAACGCGCCACCTTGCCGGCGTCACTGAGGCGTTCATGTTCGTCGGACTAAATCTGCGTCCTGTGAATGCGACAGACCATGATGCTTTGGCGGATCTTCTGCTTCACCACATGCTAGCAGCCGGGAAGCATGTAACGACAATGGGCAAATTTATTGATCGCACCACCCGACCGAAATGGTTCAACTGGTTCGGCTAGCCGCGATCATCAATCAAGATTCGCCCGCCCCGCCCGACAACAGTTGGGTCAGCCGGGCCCTGCCTTCAGCTGCATCAAGGGGCGTCACATGGCCGGTGGCAGCATCCGCAGCTTCCGCCCGGCGCAGCGACTCGCCTGACAGGGGTGGGCAGACAGCCACCACCTCCTGCATTTCGCGCAGCACGGCGTCCGGCTCGCGCAGCACCTTGCCCCAGGCATCCAGTCCCGCGCAGTGCAGGATCACGTCGCAGCCCGCCGCCAGCGCCCGCTCCGCCCGCGAGGCCAGCGATCCGCCCAGCGCCTTCATGCCGAGATCGTCCGTCATCAGCAGACCACCGAAACCGATCTCGCCGCGAATGACCTCATTGATGATCTTCGGGGACAGCGTCGCCGGCGTCTTGTCATCGTCGAGCGCCGGGAACGCCAGATGCGCCGTCATCCCCATCGCCGCATGGCGCACCGCCTTGAACGGCGCGATGTCGATCTCGACCAGCTCGCGCCCGCCCCGCACCACGGGCATGCTCTCGTGACTGTCGACTTCCGCGCGGCCATGCCCCGGCATGTGCTTGATCACGCCCGCAACGCCGCCCGCGCCCAGACCGTCGAGCGCGACTTGCGCGAGGTCGGCCACCATCTCGGCGGTCGCGCCGAACGCACGATCGCCGACGATCTTGTGCATGCCCTCATGATGGATATCGACCACCGGCGCGCAGTCCGCGCGAATGCCGATGGGCTCGAGCTCAGCCGCCATCAACCGGTGATGCAGCCACACCGCAGCGTACGCCGCCTCGCGATCTTGGCTGTACAGCGCGCCATAAACGCCCGGCGCCGGAAAGTCCGGCCACATCGGCGGCTTCAGGCGGCGCACGCGCCCGCCTTCCTGATCGATGAAGATCAGCGTGTTGCGCCCTGTCGCATCACAGATCGAGTCGTTCAGCGCCTTCACCTGCGCAGGGCTCTCGCACGAGCGGCCCATGAGGATGACGCCCCACGGGTTTGTCTCTGACAGGAGCGTCCGTTCTCCGTCCGTGAGCTTCAGCCCCGAAACGGACAGGATGCACGCACTGGGTTGGGCCATCGGCTCGTCCGGTTACTTCGCCGCCGGAAGGCAGTTCCCGCCCTTCGCCTTCACTTCGGCGCAGAACGACGCAGCATCCGCCTTGGACGCGAAAGCTCCAGCACGCAGACGGTAGCGGGTTTGGCCGTTCACGTCTGCCGTCTGGATCGACCTTTCGGCAGCGCCCAGAAGCTCAGGCCACGACTTCGCCAGGCGGCCCCATTCCTCGATCGCGCCGACCTCGGACCCCGTGGACGCAAGCTGCGCAACCCATGCGCCGCCTACGGCGAAAACAGGCTTCGCGCCCGCTGGTGAAACGGCCGCAACAGGCTTCGGCGCAGGCGACGCCGCCGGTTTGACGGCCGGCGCAGGCGTCAGCGAAACAGGCGCAGGTTCCGTCAGCGCGGTCGCCGCCCGTACAGGCTGAGCGGGCGTCGGCGCCGCGGCAGGCGTCTTCAGCGGCGCGGGCGGCTTGGCCACTACGGGCGATTGCGGCACCGGCGCGGGCGCAGCAGCCACCGGAGCAGGAGCCGCAGGCGTTGCAGGCCTCACCTCGCTCGAAGCAGGCGCACCATCAAGCGTATCGAGCACTTCCGCCTCTTCCGCCACGGTCGGGGCAGCAGGCTCGCGCGTGTCGATGTAGGGCCGCTTGAAGCCGCCGGAATCCGCCAGCGTCTGGACCTCGGCAGCCTCATCGCCCTTGAAGCCTTCGCGATAGGCGCTCCACACGACAAAACCGAACACGGCGACAATCAGCATCGCGCCGACCAGAAGGATCGGGCCACGCTTGCCGTCGTCGGAACCGCGATAGCCGCCCTGCTCGCGTAGCGGCGCGTACTCGCCGGATTTGCGGCCAGTGGCGCGGCGGTCGCCATTGCCACGCCGGTCGTTCAGATTCTTGCGGCGCTCATTGTTCGAGCGGCCCACCAGCAGGTCCGCCTCGTCTTCGTCGACGGGCGGCAGGAAATCGGGGGCGTCTGCGTCGCTGCCCGCGCTCGGCGCGCGCTTTTTCTTCGCGCCGAAGATCATGCTGTCGATGGCGGCCTTCTCGTCCCCATCCTCGCCCTGCGTACGCCCCGGGATCACTTGTCGAGAATAGCGCGTCATCTGCCGGCCCATGGCTGTCGGCGCCCGCAAGCGCAGGCGTCGGGACGCTCATTCTGACCGCGGTCACTTAACGAAGTGAAAAGTTCCCGGCTCGGATTGGGGATCAAGCCGCCTGCAGGATCTGGCACAGGTCCAGCGCCGAAACCGGCTTCTGGAGGATCGCCTTCACCTCCAGCCCCCGGAATTTCTCGCGCAACAGCGCCAGCGGTTCGGACGAGACAACAACCACATCCGGGCACACAGTCAGGTGCCGCTTCATCCAGGACAGCACAGCAACGCCGTCCATGCCGGGCAACCGGTAATCCAGCACCACGGCGCCATAGTTTCGGACCCGAAACTTTACGATTGCTTCGAAACCATCGCGAGCATGTTCAACGGTCCAGCCCGAAGCTTCGAGCAGGGCGCCACTGATGGCGCCAGCCGACGGATTATCGTCGACCACCAATGCCAAGCGCGCCCCGGTCGGCGTGCCGTCAGACATCACTATCTCCGAAAACGGCGATAGTGCCCGGGTGCTGAAGCAAGCTCCTGCGCCCGGGCACTTCGCGATGTGCGGTGGCCCTCGTGGGTTGGGGGGGACGGAAGACCCCCGCACTGCGACCGGTGACATGATGGAGTTAGCCGTCCAGCAGAAGGCTAAATCGGCAGTCGCGCGACCCCGTAACAGCTACACGAATGTTACGTGCTCCAACTCACTGTATTGGTTCATAAAAATGAAATGTTACACGGAGCGCGATAGCGCTTTACAATGCGGCCGCGTGGGCCAGTATGCCAGAAGGTCGCAATTGGGGCGGCAAGATGGACTTTTCCAACCCGCCAGACGGGGACGGAAAGGGTCTGGACTCCGTAGGGGGCACCGACTCGAACACGCCGGGGCGTGCGGAAATCGACTCCGCTCTCCGCGTCATCAAGGAGTCGCGCGCGTTCGCCGGGTCGCAGCGCCTACAGAGCCTGCTTGACCATATCGTTACGGAAACCCTGAATGGCGCCGGCGACAAGCTGAAGGAATACACGATTGCAATCGACGTCTTCGGACGCCCGCCCGCGTTCGATCCGCGCTTGGATTCCATCGTGCGGGTCCAGGCCAGCCGCCTGCGCACCCAGCTCGCCGCGTTCTACAGGAAGCCACCCCCCGGGGTGACGGTCCAGATCGACCTGCCACCGGGCGGCTACCAGCCGGCCTTCTCGCGGATCACGCCGCCAAGCCCGCCAGCCTCGCTCCCGCCGGCCGGATCCCCGTCCGGCGCGGCTGTCGATCCACAGATCGGTGAGCCGCCCGTCCCCACCCGGCCGCGGCTAGCGCCCAGCCCCGCCGGCCGGATCGCATCGCTGGCCGCAGGTCGGCCCTGGGTCATGCCCGCCATCCTAATTGCGGCCTCGCTTGGCCTCGTCGCGATCTTCGCCGTGATGTTCATGGGACCAAGGCCTATCGCCACCGAACCCGGACGCGAATTCGTCGGCGGCCGCCCTGCCGGGCCGGTCATCTTCGTGGCCCGCTATCAGCTGATCGATGGCCCGGATTACGCTGCCAGCCTGCGCGATGGCATCCAGATCGACCTGATCGACAGCCTGTCCCGCTTTCCCGAACTCACAGTGCTTGGCTACGACACCGTCTACGGCGTCTCGGCCGAAGATGCGCGCGCTGATCCACACGGCGCCGACTTCATCGTCACCGGCTCAATTCAGGCCTCAAGCAACACCCTGCGCGTGACCAGCCAGCTTATCCAAGCCAACAGCAATCGCGTCGTGTGGTCCGAAGTCGATGAAAGCCCGCTGCATGACGCCGGCGGCGTCCTCGCCGTCCAGTCGAAGATCGCCGGACAGGTCGCCGGACAGCTCGGCCAACCTCACGGCGTGATTCAGGAGCGGCTGAAGGAAGATCTCACAGAGGATCGCGCGATCTCCATGCCGGACTATCTGTGTGTGCTGGAATCCTATGAATATTCGCGCGCCAAATCACGAGCGAAGCACGAGGAAGTGCGCGCCTGCCTGGAGCAGGTGACGCGCCGCTCGCCGCGCTATGCGCCTGCGTGGGCCAAGTTGTCGTGGATGTATGGCGACGAAGTTCGCTACAACTTCAACCTGCGCGCCAACGACCTTCCGCCGGCGCAGCGCGCGCTTGCCGCCGCCAATCGCGCGGTCGAGGCAAACTCCTCGTCGGCGATGGCTTACCAGTATCTCGCCATCGCCCAGTTCCAGGCGGGCGATAGCGACGGCTTTCGCAAGTCGATCGAGACGGCGTTGAAGCTCAACCCGAACAATGCTGAAATCCTCGCGGACGCGGCCCAGATGATGATCCTGACCGATGGGTCCGATCGTGGGCGTGAGCTTGGCGAGCGCGCGATTGCGTTCAACCCCGGCCATCCGCCCTGGTACAACCAGCCGCTTGCGATCTATCACATCATGCACGGCAACAAGGCCGAAGCGCTGCGATACGCCGAAGCCGCAGCGCCCGATGGCGCGCCGCTCGCGGCTTACATCCTCGCCGCAGCCCTGCGCCTCAATGGCCGTGAAAACGATGCTGAATCGACCCTGCGCGAAATGGTCCGCAAATTTCCAAACGAGATTATCGACAAGGGCCGCCGCGCCGAATTCGAGGCCTCGACACGTTTGCCCAAGGCCGTGGTCGACCTGATCTTCGGACCCTGATCCGGCGCGTCAAACCCAGTGTTCGAGATTGAACAGCTTGCGGTGTTCCTCGATTGCATAGGTATCGGTCATTCCGGCGATGTAGTCGCACACGACACGTGCGCGCTTTGTCATGTCATCGCCCGCCGCCTTCGCCTTGTCGCGCCATGGCGGCGGCAGCGTCTCCGGCTCCGAGAGGAACAGACCGAACAACTCGCGCACGATGCGCCGCGCCTGGCTCATCATGCGGTTGACCTTGTGATGCCGGTACATCCGCTCGAACAGGAAGGCGCGCAGCGGCTTCTGGCGCTCGGCGATATCCTCCGAGAAGGCTGCCAGCGGCCGGCCAAGCGCCCGCACATCCTCCACCGATTTCGGCTTCGCTTCGGCAGCCCGGCGCTGGAATTCCGCGATGAGGTCGCTGACCCACACGCCAATCAGCCGCCGGACAGCTTCGGAGATGAGCCGGTCGCGCTCGATGTCCGGATACTGCGCCATAACTTCGCCGATGACTTTGCCCGCGAGAGGCACGTCCACAAGGTCGTCAATCTCGAACAGCCCGGCGCGAAGCCCATCCTGTATGTCGTGATTGTTGTACGCGATGTCGTCGGCCAGCGCCGCGACTTGCGCCTCGGGGCCCGCAAACGTGTCGAGGTCCAGCGACTGCAGCGCATCATAATCGCGGAACGCGACAGGGAGCGCCGCGAGCGGCTTGTCCGCTCGCACAAGAGGGCCGTTGTGTTTGATGACGCCTTCGAGCGTTTCCCACGTCAGGTTCAGCCCGTCGAACACCGGATAGCGCCGCTCCAGCCGCGTCAGCACGCGCAACGCCTGGGCGTTGTGATCGAAGCCGCCATAGGCTTCCATCGCCGTGTTGAGCGCCGTCTCGCCAGCGTGGCCGAATGGCGGATGGCCAATGTCATGCGCCAGCGCCAGCGTCTCGGCGAGGTCTTCATCCAGCCCCAGTACGCGCGCCACCGTGCGCGCGACCTGTGACACCTCGAGCGAATGGGTCAGCCGGGTGCGGTAGTGATCGCCTTCATGGGCCACGAAAACCTGCGTCTTCTGCTTCAGCCGCCGGAAGGCGTCGGAATGGACGATGCGGTCCCGGTCGCGCTGGAATTCGGTGCGCGTGGCGGAGGGCGATTCCCCGTGCAGCCGCCCGCGCGAACGCCCGGGATCGCTGGCAAAGACCGCGCGAGGCGGCGGAATGAAGGGCTTGGCCATGGGCCACCTTACGGGTCGGTTCGCGCTCAAGGTCAAGACTTCGGGTCTGCCCTATCAATAGAGCTCAAGGCAGGTGGCTTGATCATCCGCCACAAAACTCGCGATAAGGTCTGCCTGAGGGCGCAGCAAGGTCTCGATGACACGTGTCGGCTGATTGCCGCAACGCAGCCAGATAACCTTCGGTGGCGGCCCTCTCAGCACAGCGAGTTCCGGGAAATCCGCGTCCATCGTCACGATGGTGAGTCCCTCCCGGCGCGCGTACTTCCAGATGGTGTCGTCATCAGCCTGATCGAGGCCGGCCCGCTTGACTTGCATGGCATCCGGAAACCCGTCCGCGAGGGCGCGGCGAAGCCGATGACTGAGATTCTGGTCCAGCCGCAGCTTCACGCTGAGGCGGTCACGATCCGGCGCTCGCGGTCAGCCGCGTAAGCCAATGCCGCACGAATATCCGCTTCAGTAAGCTCGGCGTAGTCTGCAATGATCTCATCGTGCGACATGCCGGCCGCCAGCCAGCCAAGAATGTCTGCTACCGCGATACGCATGCCGCGAATGCACGGGCGGCCACCACGCTTGCCGGGCTCCTGAGTGATGATGTCACGATAGTCTTCGGCCATAGGCGAAAACCCAACATGTTCGGGCGCGGATCGCGAGGGGCAGACAAAGCGCCTTCCTGGGCCCTTCCCATCCGGCCTGAAGCTTCATATCTGAGGATCATGACTACGGTCGACATCACCCAGAACGTGACCCTTAGCGCCTCGGCCGCCCGCCGGATCGGCAAGATCGTGCAAGGCCAGCCGGACGGCACGATGCTGCGCGTCGAGGTGATCGGTGGCGGCTGCTCTGGCTTTTCCTACCGGTTCGGCTTCGCCGGCCAGGTCAACGCGGACGACATCGTGGTTGAGCGTGACGGCGCAAAGGCCGTGGTCGATCAGGCCAGCCTGCCCTTCCTTGCTGGCTCCGAGATCGACTTCGTCGACGAGATCATCGGCGCGTCGTTCCGCATTCACAACCCGAACGCCACGTCCGGCTGCGGCTGCGGAACCAGCTTTTCGGTTTAGGTCTCAGTCGGGATCACGCCGACTCTCGCCTTGGCGTCCGCGGTTGTCGCCACGCTCACCACCGCGCCCGCGATCTCCGCGATCATCGCCACCACGACGCCCGCCGCCATTGCCCTGACCTTGCCCCTGGCCACCGCGCTGCTGCGGCGGAGGCGATGCCTGGGGCGGCGGAGCACTCTGTCCGCCGAACAGCGGCGGAGGAGAGTTGTCACGTCCTCCATCGCCACGCCCGCGATCGCCACCGCGATCCCGGTCGCCGCCACGCCGTGCGCCATCAAGCTGCGGACCACCGCCACGCGGCGGTTGCTGCTGGGGCGGCGGCGCCGCGCGAGGCGGTTGCGGCTGCTGTCCGCCAAACAGCGGCGGCGAGCCATTGTCGCGTCCACCGCGATCGTCCCGCCCGCCACGGTCATCACGTCCACGATTGTCGTCCCGATCACGCCCACCGCCCTGTTGCGGTGGCGGCGCAGGATTGCCGCGCGGCGCGCCGTTGCCACGTCCATCGCTCCAGACGATGCCATCACCGCCCCGGCCATCGCGGCCCCGATCGTCGCGTCCGCGATTATCACCGCGCCTCCCGCCATCCTGGCCCGAGAACAGCGGCGGATAGGTGTTGCCGCGATCACGGTCGCGGCCGCCACCATTGTTGCCGCGATGGTCCTGGTAGCGGAACTGGCTGCCACCGTTGAAACGGTCGCGCCGGAAGTGCCGTGAGTTGTCACGCAGATACGGCCCGTTTGAGCGCGACTGATACCAGAAGTACCCGTCGGGATCCCAATAGCCACCGGACACGGGACCATAGAAATTGTCGTAATACCCGTCGTGCCAGATAGCCGTCGTGCCGGTGGACGGGCCGTAGCCATAACCATTGTAGCCGTAGCCGTCGTAACCATAGCTGTTGTCGTAGCCGTACCCGTAGCCGTCGTTCCCGTAATACCCGTAGGTCGAGCACGCGCCGAGGGAGAGGAGTGCAGCCGGGACTGCCAGCAGGATGAGCTTTTTCATACCAGCAGCATGCGCCCGCCAATCTGAACGCAGCACAACATTTCGTTGTGGAACTGCGTTTCGTTCCGGCGACAGTCAGGCCCCCAGACTCAGGGTTTCTCGACACCGGTCAGATCGGGCTCTGGCGGCGCAGGCTCCTCCTTCGGCATGCCGCGCACCTGTTGGCCTAGCAGGCCTTCATACGGTGTGGTTGCACCGGCACACGCGCCGAGCACGGACACACACAGCAAACCTGCGATAAGACCCGCAATGCCCATCAAGCGCACCTCCACAGCCTGCTGTCTCAATCCGCAGGGCCGAGGGATGTTCCCGCATGGGCAGCGTGGGTATCTAGGCGCCGCGCGAGGTATCCGCGCCATCATCCTTGGGCGGCGCAGGCAGCTCGGGATAGTCTGGCAGCGTCATCTGCTTCGGTCGCATGAGCCGCAGCACGCCGATAAGCGTAAGGGCAACTGCGCCAACCGCGATCAGCGCGGCAATCATTTCCTGTGACATCGCCAGACCTCGTCCGGATAGGCATTGGAACGCAAGACTTGCCACACCCATGCCGCCGCGACCCGAAGGCCTGCAGAACAGCGTTGCGTGAACACGGGAACTTTTGAGCCGCCACTCTGGCGGGTCAAACGAACAAATGGTCATGTTGCGGGCCATGTTCTCGCCCGATTCCGCGAACGCGGGCCATGGACCAAACCGGGGTTAAGCGATGACAGTCACCGAAGCCGTCCGCCAGCGCATCTCCACGCGCGCTTTTCTGCAGACGCCGATCTCGCAGGGAGACCTGTCTAGCCTCCTCGAAACCGCGCAGCGCTCACCATCAGGCGGCAATCTCCAGCCATGGAAAGTCATCGCTGTGGCCGGCGCAGCGAAGGACGAGATTATCGCCATCGCGAAACGTGTCCTCGCCGCAGACCCGATGGGCGGCATTCCGGGCGACCGCCCGGTCTATCCCGATTTCAAGGTGATCGATCCCGTCTACGATGCGCGCCGCCGCCGCGTTGGCGAGATGATGTACGACAAGATCGGCATCCCGAAGGAAGATCGCGCGAAGCGCCTCATGTGGTTCGCCAACAACTATCGCTTCTTCGGCGCTCCGGTTGGCCTGTTCATGATCATCGACAAGCGCATGGGCCATGGCCAGTGGGCGCACATGGGCATGTTCATGCAGACCATCGCCCTGCTCGCCGAAGAGCGCGGCTGGGGCACATGCATGCAGGAATGCTGGGCGCGCCTCCGTGTCGAGCTTCACGACCATTTCGGGCTCGACGACAATCACATGGTCTATGCCGGCATGGCGCTCGGCGTGCCCGACCCGAACGATCCCGTGAACGGCCTCTACGCCGACCGCGCCCCACAGGGCGAGATCGTTCAGTTCAAGGGGTTCTGACAGGAAGGGACGCTCATCGTCAAACACGCGATCAGATCAGCGACGGCCCAAGGCCCGTGAGCATCACCCCATCCCCACAATTCCCATCCGCCTTATCCCCACACGTTGCGCCGCGGCCAGCACGTGCGCGACGGAGCCGTATTTCGCAAACCTGTTGACCTGGATGTGAAGCTCGGCCTGCGCGGCTTTCTTCACCTCGCTCGCAAACCGCTTCTGCAATTCGCCACGGCTCACCCCCTCGCCGTTCCACCAGATCCCGCCGTCTGCCTCGACCACCACATTGATCGGCGGCACGGGGTTCTCCGGCGGCGCGCATGTCTCGCATGGCACAGGCGTGTCGAGGTTCAACGCATGGTTTTGCTGCGGCAGCGTGATGATCAACATCACCAGCAGCACGAGCATCACATCGATCAGCGGCGTCGTGTTGATTTCAGCTACGGGTTCGCCGTCGCGGGCGAAGCCCATGGTCATGGCCATGCTAGCCTCCCTTGTTGTGTGCGATGCGCCTGAGCGGCCTTTAGTAGATTACACATGTAATACTCGTTGCATCATCCGGCAAGCGCTTCCGTTTCCAGCGCGCACCGCTATGACTGTCGCCATGAAGATCGCCACCTGGAACGTGAACTCCGTCAACGCACGCCTGCCCACGGTGCTTGAGGTGCTGAAGACCTGCGAGGCCGATGTCTGGTGCCTGCAGGAGATCAAGTGCATCGACGAGAAGTTTCCACGCGAGGAGTTGGAAGGCGCGGGCTTCAATTGCGCGGTGTTCGGCCAGAAGACTTACAACGGCGTCGCCATCCTGTCGAAATTTCCGATCTCGGACGAGATGCGCCATCTGCCCGGCGAGCCTGAGGACGAGCAGAGCCGCTATCTCGAAGTGCTGATCGAGGCGCCTCGCCCCGTGCGCGTCGCCTCTATCTACCTGCCGAACGGCAATCCGCGCCCCAGCGAGAAGTACGACTACAAGCTGCGCTGGATGGATCGCCTCAACACGCGCGCGAAAGAGCTGCTGGCGCACGAGGAGCCGGTGGTGCTCGCCGGCGACTTCAACTGCATCCCGCGCGATGAGGACTGCTGGGACCCCAAGGCCTGGGCTGAGGATGCGCTCGCCTGGCACGACACGCGCGAACGTTTCCGCCAGCTGCAATGGATGGGCTACACTGACGCCTTCATGGCCCGCGACGCGCGCATCCAGAAATATACCTTTTGGGACTATCAGGCCGGCGCCTGGCAGAAGGACTGGGGCATCCGCATCGACCACCTGATGTGCAGCCCGCAAGCGGGAGACCGCCTGAAGGCGATCGCAATCCACCGCACGGCCCGCGGACTCGAAAAGCCGTCAGACCACGTACCTGTCGTTGCGACATTCGCGGACTGAAC
The DNA here is from genome assembly GCA_002280725.1 of Alphaproteobacteria bacterium 32-64-14. Lineage (GTDB taxonomy): Bacteria > Pseudomonadota > Alphaproteobacteria > Caulobacterales > Hyphomonadaceae > UBA7672. The sequence goes on along the minus strand of NCEM01000021.1, from coordinate 82,279 downwards.
CGGAACTCAAGCGTCGCGCGCGGCAAATGTAACCGCGCCTCTGTAACAATCATTCCGCATTCGGACGTTGGGGTAGGCCAATAGCGCCGCCCCATTTGCGCCTCAAACTATCTCGCGATCGCCCCGTTCCCGACCTGCGATCGGCGCCGGCGGGGCAGACAACACAATCATTCTCTCCCCCGAGAATCACCCTCAAGCCCCGCAGACCTCTGGTCGCGGGGCTTTTCTCTTCTGGGGATGGCGTGGCAGGATCAGCCCTTCTGGTGGCCGGTCAGCCAGTCCATGAAGGCGAGCAGCACGCCCGACACCACGAATGTGATGTGCACAATCACCTGCCACATCAGCTGGCGTTCCTTGACCGGCGTCAGCTCATCCTCGCCACCGAGATCGAGGAAACCCTTCAGCAGCGCGATACCGGAGATCGCAACGATCGAGGCCACCAGCTTCAACTTCAGTCCCGAGAAGTCGACGGTGCCCATCCAGTCCGGGCGGTCCTTGTGATCGCCAACGTCGAGCTTCGAGATGAAGTTCTCATAGCCCGAGAAGATCACGATCAGCACGAGGTTGGCCGCCAGCGAGAGGTCGATCAGCGACAGCGCCAGCATGATCGCATCGTCCGCCGTCATGGCGTAGGCGTGCGTCACCGCATCGAACGTCCACAGCATCGGAAGCGAGTGCGCCAACTCCTGGAAGAACACCACCATCAGGGCGACCAGCGCCGCGATCAGGCCAACATAGAATGGGGCCATCAGCCAGCGCGACGCGAACAGGCCGCTCTCAAGCATGTTCTCGAAGAAGGGTTTCTTGGCCATCGGGTTCCGCCGCCAGCTTTGAGGTTTTCGTCCCGTTAGCGCGATTCCCGGTGCGAGGGTTCCGAAATCACCCCGCGCGAGAATGGCCAGCGCCAGAATCGGGAAGGCCCCCGCCGCTTGCGCGACGAAGGCCCCCAGCCCGCCCAACCTGGATCCCGTCCCCCTGAACGTCCGCCTGCTCCCCCAAGCAGGCTTCGGTTCCCCAAGGCCGGTAGTCCTTGTCAGCCCCCAGCCAACGTCAGCGGGCCATTCCCAGCCCTGAGGTGAAAGCCCGGCCCCCCGGTTGCCTTTACGCGCAATTCTTTTCGTCCCCGGCTCCGGCTCGCCGCCCGCTTTCCTTCGTGTACGGATATGTTTTGGCGCGCGCTGCCTGAACGCTCAATGAATGGCGCCGTTTATGTGCCGGGAATGCGTTCGGTCAGCCGGAAACGTAGAGTGTCAGACGCTCAGGAGCCGAGCCCGGGGTCACGCAGTGCGTCTGGCGTAAGCCGCAGACTCATCGCGTCAATCAGGAGGAAGATCGCGGCGAAGTCCACCAGCATCTCGCGCACACGACCAAGATCGTCCATCTTGCGATACATCGAGCCAGGCTCAAGAAGGTTCGCCCCTTCGCACGCGAGAAACATCTCACCACCCGCAAATGCACAGCGCACTTGCTTGCCCTTGAACGCGCGCTCGAGTCCGACGAGGCGCTCCATGAAATCCGGCGTCAGCAGAAAGCGCGCTTCGATCTGATCGGTCGAGTAGACTTCGAACGCCTTCTCGAACACGGGATCTTCCAGCTTCACCTTCTGCGCCTTGCCCTGTCCGAGCTTCTCGAAGAAGTTGAACATGCCCTTGTCGCGGAACACCTTGGTGACGCCGTTGAACTGCTTGTGGAACTTCACCACCATGCACTGGCCGCGAAACACCGTCACCCATGTCGTGCGCGTGCGGCCCTTGCCGTCCGTCGTTGTGCGCTTCTCTTCCAGATGCGCCTCGAAAAATTCGAACGGCGTTTCGTTGCGGGCGCCCGTCAACCTGTCTTCGTACTTCGCGCGATCCCAGCCAGGCACAAGGCCCAGCGAGCGAAAGGACGCCATGTCGCCGGGCTGCCCCGGGCTCAGCTGGTAGCTCATGCCGAATTGAGCCGTCACCGGCTCCACAAGCATCAGCTTGGTTTCCTTGCCCAGCTTGTTCAGCTCCATGCTGCCCCAGGCAATGATGCCGATCGCAGCGAACACGCCGATGAAAGCGCCAAACATATAGCCGTCTTCCGGAACGAACGCGCCGAAGCCGAAGAAGATGGCGATGCCCAGCAAAACGCCGCCAATTCCGAAATTACGCTGACGCGCAACTGCCTTGACGCGATCCGCCTCGCGCGCGGCAAGCTTGGGCTGCACGCTCGAACTGAAATGCTCCGCGAAGAAGCCAAAGTCCTTCGGCAGGCCTTCCATGGCCTCGCTCAGCGACAGGATTTCACGCTTCTTCGCCATATCCGCCCCGACTCGTCACGGCCCCACGCGCCTTCCTAGCACGCTCCCAGCAAGGCTGAAGGGGCGTCTGCACCCCTCGGACAGGGAAACGTCTACTTCCGGATCTGTCCCAGATCGCGCACGGCGCCCGTGTCAGCGGAAGTCACCAGCGCGGCATAGGCCTGCAGCGCGGCCGAGACCACGCGCTTGCGCGCTTTTGGCGTATAGGCGTCCTTGCCCCGCGCCTCTTCGGCCTTCCGACGTTGCGCCAGCACATCATCCGCAACCGCCAGCCGGATCGACCGGTTCGGGATATCGATCTCGATCCGGTCGCCTTCCTCCACCAGCGCGATCAGGCCGCCTGCCGCCGCCTCGGGCGAGGCGTGGCCAATACTCAGGCCCGACGTGCCGCCCGAGAACCGTCCATCGGTCAGCAAGGCGCACACCTTCCCGAGGCCGCGCGATTTCAGATAGGTCGTCGGATACAGCATCTCCTGCATCCCCGGCCCGCCCTTGGGGCCCTCATAGTGGATCACCACAACATCGCCCGCCACGATCTTGTTGTTGAGGATCGCCGCCGCCGCCTCGTCCTGGCTCTCGAACACGCGGGCCGTGCCGTTGAACTTCCAGATCTCTTCATCAACGCCGGCTGTCTTCACGATGCAGCCCTTCTCCGCGATGTTGCCGTACAACACCGCGAGACCACCATCCTTCGTGAAGGCATTCTCCTTCGCCCGGATCACGCCGTTGACGCGATCACGATCTAGCTCCGGCCAGCGCTTCTCCTGCGAGAACGCAACCGTCGTGCGCACGCCGCCCGGCGCCGCTTTGAAGAAGGTTTCCACCTCTTCATCGTTCGATTGCCGGATATCCCAGTACGAAATCGCATGGCCCAGCGTCGGCGAATGCACCGTGCTGGTTTCCGTATTCAGCAGGCCGCCACGCGACAGTTCGCCCAGGATGCTCATGATGCCGCCAGCGCGATGCACGTCCTCGATGTGAACGCTCGCGACAGCCGGCGCGACCTTGCAGATGCACGGCGTCGCGCGCGAGATGCGGTCGATGTCATCCATCGTGAAATCGATGCCGCCTTCCTGCGCCGCAGCGAGAATGTGCAGCACAGTGTTGGTCGACCCGCCCATGGCGACATCCAGCGCCATCGCGTTTTCGAACGCCTGCTTGCTGGCGACATTGCGTGGCAGGACGCTCATGTCGTCCTTCTCGTAATGGCGGCGTGTGATGTCCACGATCAGGCGCCCCGCGCGCTTGAACAACCGCTCGCGATCCTTGTGCGTCGCGACCACCGTACCGTTGCCCGGCAGCGACAGGCCCAGCGCCTCCGTGAGGCAGTTCATCGAGTTCGCCGTGAACATGCCCGAGCATGACCCGCAAGTCGGGCAAGCCTCGGCCTCAACCGCCGCCACCTGCGCATCCGAAATGCGATCATCGCCCGCCTGCATCATCGCATCGATGAGGTCGAGCTTGTGCTCCTTGGTGACGCCCGTCTTCTCGTCCTTCCAGACGACCTTGCCTGCTTCCATCGGTCCGCCCGAGACGAACACAGCCGGAATGTTGAGCCGCATCGCCGCGTTCAGCATGCCGGGCGTGATCTTGTCGCAATTGGAGATGCACACCATGGCGTCCGCGCAGTGCGCGTTGACCATGTACTCGACCGAGTCCGCGATCAGGTCGCGGCTGGGCAGCGAGTACAGCATCCCGCCATGCCCCATCGCGATGCCGTCATCGACCGCGATGGTGTTGAACTCCTTCGCGACGCCGCCCGCCGCCTCGATCTCGCGCGCGACGAGCTGGCCCATGTCCTTCAAGTGGACGTGGCCGGGCACGAACTGCGTGAACGAGTTTACGACCGCGATGATCGGCTTCGAGAAGTCGCCATCCTTCATTCCGGTCGCGCGCCAGAGGGCGCGGGCGCCGGCCATGTTGCGGCCGAAGGTGGTGGTGCGTGAACGGTAAGCGGGCATGGCCCTAGCTAAAAAGGCAAATCCGGCCTTTTCGCAAGGGAAAAGAGCCCGACAGCGGCAATCTGTGCCCCGGTCAACCTCCGGAAGCGTCTCCCAAGAGCCCTACAGGTAGTCCGTAACACCCTCGGTTTCGAACTGGATCGTGAAACGGCACCCCTCGACATAGCGCGGGGAGCCCTCCCAGTCGTACTTCCATTGGGCGATTGCATCGGCAGACGCGCGGATCAGCTTCTGCCGAGTTGCGTGGCGCAGGTACTGCTGCGGACCCACGAAGCGGATGTTCGCTGTATCGCCGGTCTCGGCAACATCGAACTCGAGCGTGATGTCATCCTGCCCCTCCCGCTGGGACACGATGTAGAAGAGCATGGCGTCGTCAGGATATTGCGGCTTGACGAAATTCGTGCGCGTCAGGCGATGGTGCTCACACGGGAATGCCGCGGTTGGCACGTCCATGGTCCTTGCAGTGTCGCCGAACTCGACCCCGGCTCCTACGCAACCCGAAAGGGTGACTGCAAGCAGGCTCGCAAAGACCAGCGATCTCATTTGTCCCCCTCGCCCGCGACGACGCAGGCTTCCCGCAAAGCCATACTGGCGAAGCAGTCCGTTCAAGGCAAGACTGCCAAGGCGAGCACGTGAAGTCGCTACCGCGCCTGAACCGCCGAGCCGTTCGAGAACATTCGCAGGATCAGGATTTCTTCATCGATGCGCTGGCTCACCACCACATAGGGCGTGCCTTCGATATGCAGTTCGCGCACACCCACCCGGCGCGTCTTGCGGCCAAGAGTGTCGAAGCGGATGATCTGCTGGATGCGCGTCTCCACCAGCGACTTGTCGCGCGAGGCGTGGGCGACATGGCCGGAATTCGACGTTGTGATCAGCGCGTCGAAATCGTCCGCCGCGCGTGGCCGCCAGGATATCTTCATCGGCCGAACCTCGCGCGCATCCGGCTCATGACGTCGCCATGCGACAGCCGCACACCATCATCGGTATCGATCTCGACTTCGACCTCGCGCCATTGGTCCGCCGTCAGCAGCGACGCCGGCTCCATCAGCAAATCCTCGATCTCGCCAGCCAGCATCTCCTGCTCCGCTTCTGGCAGTGTGCGCAGGCGGTCGATGACGGCTTCGATGCGGGTGGTCATCGCCGACACTAGACCGCGAAGTGCTAACGAACTCGCCGAGGAACCCTTCTAATCCAGACGAACCACATGCCCGTCCTTGGGATCACCCAGCCCAGACGCGAGATCGGCGAACACCCGGCTAGCCGCCTCCAGCCCCACGCTTTCCACTACATGCGTCGTGCGCGCCGCCGTCGGCAGGAAGGCCGCCCACGCCGCCCCCACCTTCTGTCCGAAGCCCGCTGGCCCCCAGTCACCGATCCGCTTCTTCACCACGTCGGGCGCAAAGAACATCTTCGGCGCGGGCCCCGCCGGCATCTGATCCTGCCGCGGCGCATCCCAGTGCGTCGCGCCTACCGCGCAGGAATACTTTAGACTGTCACCGAACTTCGCATGCACAGCCGTGCGCACGCCCGCATTCCCAGCGATATCGACAAAGACAGACGGCGCAGACCCATCCATCCCGCCAATCGCCTCGTACGGCAGGACGTCATCGTAGAAACCGAGCCCCTTGGTGAACGCGACGTTCGAGGTCGAGGTCAGCCCCACCACCTTCACATCGCCTCTCGCCTTCAGCAGCTGCGCCGCCGCATACGATGTCTTCGCCGATGCACTGGAGAAGATCACTTGGCTAGCGCCGAAGAATCCTGCGTCCGCCAGAAAATCGTCGATCAGGAATGACGTGGTGAACAGCGGCCTGAACAGAACCTGCATCGCTTCCGTGTCCTTCGCGTAGAGCGCGTCGCCCGCGTTGAGCACGTAATTGTTGTACACTGGCGCAAGTCCCTGGCGATGCGCGCTGTGGTCTGCGAACGCGCCATTCTTCTTCTCGCCCGGCTTCACGACGAACGTGTCCGACATCGGCAGATAGCCATAGACGCGCTCGCCTACATTCGCCGCCGCCGACGTGCTCTCCGTCACCGTCGCAAAGCCCCACACCGGCACACGGCCCCAACCTTCCTCGCCCGAGGGATAGAACTGCCAGTACTTCAGGAAGTCGCCCGCCGCGCCATAGGTTACATTGTTGGCGGTCAACGAAAACAGGTCGACCTTCAGCCGGACCTCCCCCTTGCCTAACGGAGGCTGCGCTGGCGCGACCAGCTTCGTCTGCGCCAGCGCGCCCTTCTTCACCAGCAGATCCATCGAACTCTCCGTATGCATTCAGCGCGCCTGACGCGCCGTCAGGCTTAGCAGCGCAAATCGCCCTGATCAGACCCTCATAACTTGATCTGAATCAACCCCCGCACTTATGGGCCGTGGAAGCATGAGATTCAGATTGGCGGCGGCGCTTTCAGATCCCGCACGCTAGCTGGTCGCGAGCAGCTTGATGTCGTCTGCCGTCAGCGTCAGACTCGCGGCGGGCGTCAGCTCTTTTAGCTGCGCCACGCTGGTCGCGGATGCAATCGGCGCCGTCACGCTCGGCCGCGCCATCAGCCAGGCCAGCGCCACCTGCGCCAGCGTCGCGCCATGCTTCGCCGCCACCACATCCATCGCCGCCAGCAACGCTTGCGGCCGCCCCTGCATCAGGTCCTTCATGCGCCCGCCACGCGCGGATTTCTTGAGATCGGCCTCGCTGCGGTATTTACCCGTCAGGAACCCGCTTGCCAGCGCGAAGTACGGGATCACGCCCAGGTTCTCGCTGACGCACATGTTCTCCAGCGCGCCCTCATACTCGTTGCGCACCAGCAGGTTGTAGTGCGGCTGCAGAGCCGAATAGCGCGCCCGCACCTTGCCATCGCCCGCCGCCAAGGCCGCTGTCAGGCCGTTGGCGTCATAGTTCGACGCCCCCACCGCGCGCACCTTGCCCGCCGCAATCAGGCGCTGATGCGCCTCCAGCGTCTCCTCGATCGGCGTGTCCTTGTCGGGGAAGTGCGAGAAGTAGAGATCGACATGATCCGTGCCCAGCCGCTTCAGAGAAGCCTCGCACGCACTTTCGATGTAGGCCGCCTTCAGCCCCTTGCCCGCCGGCATCTCGCTGCCGACCTTGGTGATCAGCACGATCTTGTCGCGCGCGCTGCGTTCCTTCATCCACGCGCCCAGCACGGTCTCGGATTCCCCGCCCTGATGCCCCGGCGCCCAGCGCGAATAGACATCGGCAGTGTCGACCGCGTTGAACCCCGCCTCGACAAACGCATCCAGCACAGCAAACGAGGCTTCCCTGTCCGCCGTCCACCCGAACACATTCCCGCCCAGCACCAGTGGCGCAATCTCGAGGCCGGATGTTCCAAGCTTGCGTTTATGCATGGCGCGTCTCCTGTTCGGCCAATCCTTGCTCGCTGAGACGGACAAGGGAAGCGGAAACGCCTAACCCTTCGAACTGTGACACACAGCCTGCAGCTTGTTCCCGTCGGGATCGCGCACATACGCCCCATAATAATTCGGATGATAGTGCGGCCGCAGGCCGGGCGCGCCTTCGTCCGTTCCGCCATTCGTGAGGGCCAGCGCATGGAACATGTCAACCACAGCGCGCGAGGGCGCTGCAAAGGCGGCATGCACGCCATTGCCCGCAACAGCCTGCTTCCCATCGAACGGATGCATGACGAACAGCTTCACGCCCGCAGGCAAGCCATAACCCAGCACGCCCGGCCCTTTCATCAGCACCGGATGTCCCAGCAGCTTCATGATGGGATCGTAGAAAGCCTCGGCCCGCGCAATATCGTTCGAGCCCAGCGTGATATGGCTGTACATGGCCTGCCCTCCCGATCAAAACACCCGTCAATCGTCGACGTAGATGCCGACTTCCCGCTTGCCAGTGGCGTCCGCGTGACCGCGGAACATGCCCTCGGTGTTCATGCTCAGCGCTGTTGATCCATCATGGCTCAGCACGATCACCCCACCCGTGCCGCCCAGCGCCTTCACTTCGTCCAGCGTCGCCTGCGCGGCCGCCTCCGCGCTCATGCCCTGCATTGCGACACGCGCGCAGATCATCCGCGCCACGCTGACGCGGATGAAGTACTCGCCATCGCCGGTCGCCGAAACGGCGCATGAGGCGTTGTCGGCATAGGTGCCCGCGCCGATGATCGGACTATCGCCCACACGGCCCGGTGGCTTGGCGTTCATGCCGCCTGTCGATGTCGCCGACGCCAGGTTGCCTTGGGAGTCCATCGCCACCGCGCCGACAGTGCCATAGCGATCCATGGGGGTGACCGCACCCGCCATCGCCCGCGCCAGCTGCTCCTTGCGGCGCGGCGTGATGAAATACTCGGGCGGCACGATCTCGAGGCCGGCCGCCGCCGCCATCTTGTCCACCTCCGGCCCCGCGAACATGACGCGGCCCGATTGCTCCATCACATGGCGCGCTGCGCGGATCGGATTGCGCACCGTGCGCACCTGCGCCACTGCGCCTGCGCGCCTGTCGCGCCCATCCATGATCGATGCATCAAGCTCAGCCACACCCTCGCGCGTCAGAACAGCGCCCCTGCCCGCGTTGAAGTTCGGATTGTCTTCCAGCACCCGCACGGCCGCCTCCACCGCATCTAGCGCCTGTCCCCCGCTGGCAAGAACCTTCGAGCCGGCCTCAAGCGCGTCGTTCAGCCCTGCGCGATACGCGGCGTCCATCTCCGGCGTCATCTCGGCCCGGCGCATCACGCCGGCGCCGCCGTGAATCAGCAGCGTCCATTGAGGCTTGGCCACGGGCGTCTCCATTGTTGTGCAGGACGCAAGCATCGCCACGAATCCGAGCAGCCAACCCCGCATCCAACCCTCACTCGCGTTCGTGCAGCTTCGGGGAAGATTTCCCCCATCGACGCACGCCCGTCCAGCCCGTCCTGCCCATCTGCAGAAACCATAGTCCGCCGTGATCCGGTTTCGGGTGAGGCCGCGCTGTTGCCTGTAGAGAACCTTGGAGGGGATTGTCATGAAAGCCACCACACTCCGCCCGCCGCCTTCTCAATTTGACGCTCGCTTGCGAGCTTCGGCGTCTCGCCAGTTGAAAAAGAGTATGATGCCGGTGATAGCTGCGCCGGCCGCGCAGATGGTTGCCGCCAAGATCAACCCGATGACTGGCGATAGCCCGAAGTGCCAGACCCGCGCCACTTGGCCGGCAATGGCCGCAACGCAGAACACGACAAGTCCGGGCCAGAAAATAGGGATCATATCCTTGCGCAACAACTCGCGCGCCTTCTCGATCTCGCTTGGGAAATTGTTATTGAACTTGTTGCGTAGGCAGATGCCTAAGCCAGGCACTATCAAAAACGCGACAACGCCCAAGTCGCCTGGCTCATAATCACCACGCGACCACCACGGCGCCATCAGGAAAGAGCCGCCCGCGGCAAGCAGGAAGCCTGTCGCTTGATACCAATTGAGTATCCCCCACCACCACACGTCGGTCGCTACCCCGCCGCCTTCAGCTGTACCAGCGCATCGCTTAGTTTCTCGACGCCCGTGACGGCGGCGGTGCGCCGCGTGTGCTGTTCCTCGATGACCTCAGGCGGCGCCTTCGCCACGAACTGCGCATTCGCCAGCTTCTTGTCGATCCCGTCGATCTCACCCTTCAGTCGAGCCACTTCCTTGTCGAGACGCACGATCTCGGCCTTGAGATCGATCAGGCTCGCGATGTCGAGGCACGCCGTCGCCTCATCCATCACGATGCGCACCGCGCCCTTGGGCGCCTCCGGCACAAGCCACACATTCTCGACCCGCGCGAGACGCTCCACCAGAGCCTTGTAAGTCTCCAGCCGCTTCGCCGTCTCCGCAGAAGCGCCCACCAGCGTCAGCGGCACTTTTGCGCCCGCCGGCACGTTGAGGTCCGACCGCGTCGAGCGGATCGCGGTGATCAGGCGGATCACCCAATCCACCTCCGCCATCGCGGCCTTGTCGACCAGCTTGTCGCCCAGCTCCGGCCATTTGCGCGAGATCAGCAGGCCGCGATCCGAGCCCTCATTCAACGACGCAAACAGCGCCTCCGTCACAAACGGCATGAACGGATGCAGGATGTGCACGATCACATCCAGCGCCCACGCCGTCGTCGCGCGCGTCTCGGCCTTGGCCGCCTCATCGGCGCCGTTCAGCACCGGCTTGGTGAGCTCAACATACCAGTCGCAGAACACGTTCCAGACAAAACGATACGCCGCGCCCGCCGCCTCGTTGAAGCGATAGCTCTTGATGCCTGCCTCAACGGCTGCAACCGCCTCGGCAGCTTCTGAGATGATCCAGCGGTTCAGCGTGTGCTTGGCGCTCGCCGGATCGAAGCCGGCATCGAACTCCGCGCCGTTCAGCTCCGCAAACCGCGCCGCATTCCACAGCTTGGTCGAAAAGTTGCGATAGCCTTCCACCGTCTTCATCGACAGTTTGATGTCGCGGCCCTGCGTCGCCAGAGCCGCCAGCGTGAAGCGCAGCGCGTCCGTGCCATAGCTCGGAATGCCTTCGGGATACTGCCCGCGTGTTTCCTTCTCGATGCGCTGCGCGTCCTTCGGGTTCATCAGCCCCGTCGTCCGCTTCTTCACCAGCGTTTCGAGATCGACGCCGTCGATGATGTCGAGCGGGTCCATGGTGTTGCCCTTGGACTTCGACATCTTCTGGCCCTTCTCGTCGCGGACCAGCGCGTGGATGTAGACATCCTTGAACGGAACCTCGCCCATGAAGTGCAGACCCTGCATCATCATGCGCGCAACCCAGAAGAAGATGATGTCGAACGCCGTCACCAGCACCGCGCCCGGATAGAACTCCTTGAGCGCCGGATCGACATCGCCCGGCCACCCCATGGTCGAGAACGGCCAGAGCGCGGACGAGAACCAGGTGTCGAGGACGTCGTCGTCGCGCGTTATTCTGACATCCACAAACGCGCGGTTTGTATCCGCGTTCGGATTGACGAGCGATCCGGAAACAACGCTGGCCCAGTCATCGACGATCGAGACGCCGTTGGTACCGTAGAAATTCGACGCCTGAAGCAAGGCTTCCTGCTCGGTCAAGGCAACGAAGATGCGCTTGTTTTCCCAATCGAACGTTTTGGCTCCGCCCTTTCCGGGCTTCACTTCCGGCCCATACCAAGCCGGAATGCGATGCCCCCACCAGAGCTGGCGGCTGACGCACCACGGCTCGATGTTCCGCATCCACTCGTAATAAGTCTTGTCCCAGTTGCCCGGCACGAACTTCGTCTTGCCTGACTCCACCGCCTCGATGGCGGGCTTCGCCAGCGTCGCGGCGTCCACATACCACTGGTCCGTCAGATAAGGCTCGATGACGACCTGCGAGCGGTCGCCGAACGGTTGCATGATCGTCTTGTCTTCGACGCGGATGAGGCAACCTTCCGCCTCGATATCGGCGACCACCATTTTCCGCGCCGCAAAGCGTTCATGCCCGCGATACTTCTCCGGCACGCTGTCGTTGAGATGCGCCGTGTCGGTGAAGATGTTGATCATCTCCAGCCCGTGGCGCTTGCCGACCTGATAGTCGTTGAAGTCATGCGCCGGCGTGATCTTCACCGCGCCCGATCCCTGCGCCGGATCGGCATAGTCATCCGCCACGATCGGGATCAGCCGCCCGACAAGCGGCAGCTTCACCAGCAGGCCGACGATCGACTTGTAGCGCTCATCATTCGGGTTCACGGCCACGGCCACGTCGCCCAGCATCGTCTCCGGCCGCGTCGTCGCAACGGCGATATAGGCGCGCTCTTCTTCGAGCGTGACGTTCCCGTCCGCATCCTTCTCGACATACTTGTACGTCACGCCATCGGCGAGCGGATACTTGAAGTGCCAGAAATGGCCCTTCACTTCCCGCGTCTCCACTTCGAGGTCGGAGATCGCTGTCTGGAATTGCGGATCCCAGTTCACCAGGCGCTTGTCGCGATAGATCAGCCCCTCGCGATGCAGGTCGACGAACACCTTCGTCACCGCTTCGGACAAGCCCGCATCCATCGTGAACCGCTCGCGGCTCCAGTCGCAGCTCGCGCCAAGGCGCTTCAGCTGGTTGAGGATCGTGCCGCCGGACTGTTCCTTCCACGTCCACACGCGCTCAAGAAACTTGTCGCGGCCCAACTCGCGGCGCCCCGCATTGCCTTCCTGAGCAAGCTGCCGCTCGACCACCATCTGCGTGGCGATGCCCGCATGGTCAGTCCCCGGCTGCCACAGCGTACGGAAACCCTTCATGCGATGGAATCGGATCAGGATATCCTGCAGCGTGTTGTTGAGCGCATGGCCCATGTGCAGCACGCCCGTCACGTTCGGCGGCGGGATGACGATCGCATACGGCTCGCCATCGCCAGACGGCTTGAAAGCCCCCGACTTTTCCCAGCGGTCATAGATGGCCGGCTCGGCGGCCTTGTGGTCGTAACGATCGTCAATCATGAGGCCAGCGATAGCGGCACGTCGCGCCCCTGTCATCCCCGTGTGGACCGCTTCCTGGGCCGTAAAGCATGACGGAAACGGTGGCGGGCGACGCCGCCAAAGCCACGATTTCACTGTCGGAAACAGAAAAATCTTCACCCACACTCTCAAGGCGCTGGCCTCGAGATTTGTGGGATAGACAAAAATTCTGCACCACGAGTTTTCCCCGGGCGCCTCCACCCAGCGTATTCTCCGCCTCATGACACCGGCACGACCCCTCGCACATGGCCTTGCAAGCCCTCCGCTTAGTCAGCTCTCGCTGACGGCGCTGCTGTGCGTGATCGCAGAGCTGGTGCTTGGCGTCGCCGCAATGCTCGGGATGCGTAACCGCCGTCAGGCTCGTGCGTGTGACACGAACCCGATGCCGGAAGCTCTGCCCCAGGCAACGCGCGACACTCAAAATCAGGAAGCAGACTCTTCCAATGAGTCATTCTCGGGCCTGTCCCGAGAATCTCTGTTGGAACACCCGCAGGGACTCGCAGACATTCCCCGCGCAGCCATCAACAGAGATGCCCGGCACAAGGCCGAGCATGACACCGTTGGTGTGGCTTACACCCTCGTGCCACAATCGCCGCGCGCATCTCAAGCCCGCGCCTCGTCCTTCGACAGGCTCACGATGAGGCGCTCGCGCAAGCATTGTCCGCAGAAAGGCCTCATGGTGAGCCTCCTCACCCTGAGGAGCCGCCGACAGGCGGCGTCTCGAAGGGCGAACCACGAGGCCGTGCTCACCGCTCTCAATGTGAGCCCGTCAGCGCCCGCTTAAGCGGCCAGCGCACCCCATCCCACATTCCTCGCGGCCCCGGCCAGCGAGATCGCACTCCCGCATCCGCAACCCCGAAAACACAAAAGGCGCACCTTACGGTGCGCCCTCTGCGTTTTAGTCCGTGGTCTGGTAGCTCGTCTGGTCAGTCCGAAGTCTGTTGCGTGCCGCCCGGGCGGCTTGTTCCTCGCGGACCCTTAGCGGGCCATGCGACGGATGCGGTCGATCTCCTTTGCCACTTCGGCCTCAACGATCTGCGGAAGGTTGGCGTCCAGCCACTGCTTCAGCATCGGCTTCAGGAGCTCGCGCACGACATCGTCCAGCGTCGCGCCGGAGGAGACGAGCATCGAGCCCATGAGTTTCGAGAGCGCACCGGCCGCCTGGCTGGCGACGGGCTCGCTGGTCAGCGTCGCCGGATCCATCGGGCGCCATTCGGCTTGCGGCGGGGCGGGCTGGTAGGAAGGTTGCGGCGCGGGCTCGGCAGAGCGCACCGGCTCCGGCGTGGGCTCGCGAACGGGCGCGGGCGGCGTATAGGCCGGCTCGTCATCCTCGACGATCATCAGGTCTTCGTCGATCGCGCGCGAAGGCGGCGTGAAATCTTCCGGTTCCTCGAACACGGCGGGAATCGGCGCGGGTTCGGCGCGCGGCGGCGCCTTGGCCTCGACAACCGGCGCGGGCGGCGGCTGAAGGTCCAGCACGTCTCCACCGCCGTCAGCGGGCTTGTCTTCTTCCGAGATGATGCGGCGAATAGAGGCGAGAATTTCCTCCATCGTCGGCTCGCGTTGAGCTTGTTCCGCAGACATGTCCGTCCTCATCCCTTGCCGGATCGCAGTACGCGATTCATCGACGTCCGATGATTAAGGAATAGACAGTCCTATGGTGTCGAATTCGTTAACGCGCCATCCGTAGCGTGCTACCGGATCAAACACCCCGAAAGCGCCATTACTGGCCAGCAACCAGCTCGGGTTTCAGATTGCCCATGGCCGCCAGAAGCTGATGCGCCGCGAGATAAGCCGCGCGCTGTGCATCGATCAGGCCGAGCCGGGCCGCCAGCAATTCCTGCTCCTGGTTGAGCACGTCCAGCGTGATGCGCTCGCCTACAACCAGCTCCTGCTTCGCGCCTTCCAGCGCGATTTCAGCAGCTGCCACCTGGCTCATCGACGCACGAATCTCCTCGCGCACGGCCACCACCTGGTGCCACGCCGACGTCACCTGCGCCGACACTTGCCGCTCGATCGCCATGCGCTCATAGCGGGCGCGGTCGGCGCCCAGCTGCGCGCTGCGGCTGCGCGACTCCAGAAGGCCCGAGTCAAACAGCGGGAAGCTCAGCTCCAGCCCGGCTGCGAAGTTCGTATCGCGGAAGCTGTCGTCCTGATAGGTCTCGATCAGTCCGGCCGTGCCGACCAGATCCAGCCTTGGCCCCAGCCTCCCCTTCGCCACATCCACGCTACGGTCTCCCTGCGCTTCGCGGGCGCGAGCTACCATGATATTCGGGTTCGACGCGCGCGCGACGGACAGCGCCTGCTCCAGCGTGCCCGGCAGCTGCGGCGCCGGCGGCGGTTCGGCCAGCTGCACGGGCGGCAGCCCGACAATCTGCTCGTAGATCGCACGCGCATTCGCAAGGCGCGCACGCGCGCCCGCCAACTGGGCCTGCGAAGAAGCCTCGCGCGCTTCTGCCTGCGCCACATCGGTCCGCGTCACATCGCCAACCTCGAAGCGATCCTTCGCCGCGCGCACCTGTTCGCGCAGTGCATCCACATTGCTCTCACGGATCGCAAATTCGCTTTCGGCGTAGCGCACATCCATGAACGCGGTGACCACGTCGAGCACCAGCGCCTGCTCCACGCCGATCAGCCGCGCATCGGACTCATCGACGCCCGCACGCGCAAGATCGCGCTGCGCCGTCAACGATCCGCCTGACCACAGCGACTGCCGCGCTTCAACGCCGATCGTGGCGCGCTGGCTTGAACCATCCAGCGGGAACGTGCCGATTGGCGTCGTAAAGGTGCGTCCGAATTCCTGGTACTGGGTATTGAGGCTGCCCTGCAGGTTCACCTGCGGGCCTAGGCCGGCTTGCGCCTGGATCAGGGTCTCGTCGGCCGCCGCGCGTCCCTTGCGCTCAGCCATCAGCGTGGGGTTGTTCGCGATAGCGGATGTCACCGCCTCGCCCAGCGTATCCTGGCTGCCCTGTGCAACAGGCGCCTGTGCGCCCTGCGCAAGCGCGGGCGCCGATACCGAACCCATCAGGATCAGTGCAGCCAGCAGTCTCATGACGGACTCCTTTGGGTGAAGCGATGCAGCCTCACCATCTGGACAATCTCAATTCGCAAACCCGCGGGCTAGCGACAGCAGCCCAAGGAAGACTGCCAAATCGTTGATTCGCCCTAAAGACGAAACTCGGCAGCTTTTTCAAAGCCCGGCAGCGCGGGAGGCGAGGAATCAAAGGGCGTGAGCCAGGCGGTCTTGCCGCCAGAGCGGGTATAGACGCGGGCGCGGCGCGTCCCGTTGTCATTCACGGCCACCGCCAGGCGGCCGCCCTCGGCAAGCTGGTCCAGCCAGGCCTGCGGAACGACTTCAACCGCGCCATTCACGAGGATGGCGTCGAACGGTCCCTTGCCCGGCGCGCCAGCTTTCAGCGACCCAGTGACGATCTCGACGCCCTGCACGCCCGCCAGGCCAGCGGTCAACGCCTGGGCCGCCTCGCCCTCTTCCAGCGCCACGACAGCGCCAAGCCGCGACAGCACCGCAGACGAATAGCCCGTGCCCGGCGCGATATCGAGAATGCGCTCTCCTTCGCGGATCGCGAGCGCGTTGACCAGCTTGGAGAAATCGCGCGCAGCCATCATCCAGCGGCCCGGCGCGGTTTCGATAGGCATTTCGGCATAGGCAACCGCGCGGCGGCTCGCAGGCACGAAGGCCTCGCGCGCAACGGCGCTCATGGCCGAGATCAGCCGCCGATCGGTGACATCGTTCGGCCTCACCTGGCTGTCGATCATGGCTGTGCGCGCGGCTAGCAGATCCAAGCTCTCGCCCCTATTTTCAAGCGCAGAATCGCCCGCTTGAGCCGGGGTCTTGTGCGCCCGGGGCTCTTAGCATACGCACCACCCGGCGCAACGCGCCCAAACTACCCAGCCGCCGCTCCGCCAGCGACGGTCTGCAGAGAGGCCTCGTGGCGGAGTGGTGACGCAGAGGACTGCAAATCCTTGCACCCCGGTTCGATTCCGGGCGAGGCCTCCAAATCTTCCAGCGCCAAAAGCCCGGCTGCTTATGCAAACCGAACAATTTGACCGATTCCGTTAGTATTAACCTCTCGTTTACCGACACAGGCGATCTTGGTCCTGTCTTCCCTTGAAGACACCCCACCATCACCCAAACGCCTTTGCGGGAGCCTCTGGCTCCCGCCCTCTTCTTTGGGCCATGCTTCTTGGGCATTGACCTGTGTTCACACGCTTTTTGATCGATTTCCAACCGTGCTCCCTGATAGCTCAGTTGGTAGAGCATTCGACTGTTAATCGAATGGTCGCTGGTTCGAGTCCAGCTCAGGGAGCCATTCTTTCCTCGCTTCCAGCGAGGCTGGAGGCGGGCTGTGACGGTTTCAGAACGCACCAGCCACTCGGCCGCCGGGACAATCGAAAAGACCCGCGAGAAAACCGGCACGCAGCCGTCGGAAACCGAGACAGGCCTCGGTCACTGGCGCAATCGCTGGCAGGTGCCCGAGAAACACGCCCACCTCGCCCGCGAACAAGGCGCCCTGCCGCTGGGCGATGGCACATGGCTTGGCTATCGCCGCTTCGCATCCGAGGTCGAAGCCGAGCGTCACGCACGCAAGTACGTGGTCTACAACCTGCTCAACTTCGAGATCCGCTATCTCGGCCCGGAATTCTTCCCGGACTACTAAGCGCCGCTTGCACCAGCGCCGCAATGAAAAAGGCCCCACCGTTTGCGGCAGGGCCTTGATCGTGGCTTTTTCTTACGGCGCTAGTGCTGGCCCGTCGCCTGGTTGACCATCGCGTCAGCGCCCTTGTCCGGCTTGGGTGCACCCGCTGCGGGGGCGGCGGCAGGAGCAGCCCCGGGGCGGCGCATCTGCTGCATCATGCCCATCGCGGCCGCGAACTCCTTCATGTCGAGCGAACCGTTCTTGTTCGTATCAACCATGCCCAGATAGCCCTTGAGCGGAGCAAAGCGCGGATCGTTGCGGATCTCGGCCGGGGTGACCTCGCCATTGTGATCGTCATCGAAGGCGCCGAAGACAACCGAGGTCTGCAGCTCTTTCATCAGGTCATCGCGGCGATGAGCGACCGTCTCGTCCTTGAAGCGGAAGCGCATGAAGGTGAACAGCATCTCTTCCGACGTCTGCTCGCCGAAGGTGACGTTGTGCGTCGGATCCGGGTTGGCCGGGTTGCTCGTGGAGTTGTCGAAGACATACTCGGCGATCATCATCGAGCCCTTCGGAACCTGCAGCATCGGCTCGAAGTGATATTCACGCTGCCAGCCGAAGTCGTAACGCGGCTGGTTGAGCAGCACTTCCTCGCGGCCATCGGGATACTTGATGGTGAGCTTCGTCGAATAGCAGCGCGAATGGCAGTGCGGCTGCGTGCCGAAGATTTCAGCGTCGCCCGGGAAGATCACATACGCCGTCTCGTGGTGGCGCGCGGCGCCAGCTGGAATCTCCAGCGAGAAGTCGGTGATGCTGGTCTGGCGCAGCATGTGCGTGGGGGCTTTGTCGTAAAAATAGTACCCGACCTTCGTCTTGTCGGTGATCCTCTTGCCGTTGCTCGTGTAGTGCATCTGGTAAGCGTATGAGCCGCCCGCGGGAATAAAGATGCCAGTGTCGGCAGGCGTGAGGTTGGCTTCGCCGCCGGGGCCGTAGCCGCCCAGCGACGTATTCCACGAGAAGCCTTTTCCATCGGCGCGGACGTCAGGGATCCAGCCCGCAAGCGCGTGGTGGACAGCCGGCGAAGAGCCTGCCCATGCCGTCGCCTTCAGCCATTTGCCTTCCGTGAGCTTCGAGTCGACCGAACGCTCCTGGTAATCGATGTAACCGCTCTCGGGCACGTCGAAGGCCGGGATTTCAACGATGACGTCGGGTTGGCCAAGCGGCCATTCCGGCGGCACGTACTTCTTCTCGGCGAGCGGATCGCCGCCATCCCCACGCGGGGCGCCAGCTTCAACCCAGTTCACGACCGTCATGATCTGGTCGTTCGTGAGCAGCATGTCGTTGGACCAATTGCCCCAATGCGCATCCGAGTGGAACGGAGGCATGCGCTTGGTGCGCAGTGCTTCTCGGATCATCGGCGCCATCGTCTTGACGGTCTGGTAGTTGTTCATCGGGAACGGGCCCATGCCGCCCTCGGTATGACAGACGACGCATTTCGCTTCGAGGATCGGCGCGACATCCTTGGCGTAGGAAATCTTCGTCCAGTCCACCGCCTTGGCGCGATCCGGGAACGCGATCGCCTTGCCCTTCACCGGCGCCTCGGTCACCGGCGGCGCCTTGCCAGCCAGCATCGCATCAAGCGCAGCCTTCAGGCTGGCGCCGGCGACGGGCTTCTCGGCAAACGACTCGGTGACAGGACCATGATAGGCCACGCGCCAGGTTTTCGGATCGACGATGAAAGCCTCGCCCGTCTTCGTCACGCCGAGCGAACGGCCAACCAGCTGCAGGCCATCGTCCAGCATCGGTACGCCAGCCAGCTTGCCGGAGGCCGCGATGATCGCATCACGGCTGTCATCGAGCGAGGAGTTGAGCGCAACGAACACCACGCCCTTGGCCTCGTAGGCCGTCTTGAGCGCAGCAAGTGCCGCGATGGCCTTGGCCGACGTGTCGTCGCCCAGCGTCGCCGAGACGATCACCACGGCAGGAGCGTTCCGGTAGTAGAACAACTCGTAACCCATGCCCGTCTGGTCAGGCAGCATGAAGTTGTCGACGCGGGTGCCCGCGATCTTCACCGACTCCGGCGCCGCGGTTGCCGTCAGCGCCAGGATCGACGCGGCCCCTGCCACTCCCAACGCGAACAGACCGATCTTGTGCAGACGCTTCATGGTGAGTTCCTCCGGCGTGCGAGCATCTTGTCAGAAACTGCGCAGTTTTGCTTATCCTGCAGGGACTTGCCGCGCGCGGCAACAGGGCGCCGTTGGGGCGCCCCCTAGGTAAGGCGCAGATAAAGTGGTCACATTGGCGGGAGGGCTTGCGCCGCTGCTCGCCTTCTAGGGCGGACCGAAGCCAGCCACCTCAAAGGCCGCCTTGGCCTTGTCCGACGCAAGGAAATCCAGAAAGGCGCGCGCTTCATCCGCTGACCCGGCCGTGACAGCCGCAGCGGGGTAGACGATCGGCGTGTGCGATCCAGCCGGAAACCTGCCGGCAATCACAACCTTGTCGCCCGCAGCTAGTGCATCGGTTTCGTAGACGACGGCCGCCGCCGCTTCTCCGGCTTCGACAAACCGTAACGCCGCGCGGACATTTTCCGTGCGCGCGATGACGCCATCCAGAGCATCCCATGCGCCAAAAGCCGTAAGCGCCTCTTTCGCGTATTTGCCTGCAGGCACGCCGTCCGGATTGGCGATTGCGATACGCCCGTCTCCGAGGGCCGCGCGCAAATCCATTCCCGGCCCGACGATGATATCCAGCGGCTTTCCGGCAGGTGCGACCAGAACCAGCGTATTGCTCACCACGTTGCGGCGGGTCGCGGGATCGATCAGCGACTTCTCCGCCAGATGGTCCATCCATTCGGCGCCGGCCGACAGGAACACATCCACCTGCGCGCCCTGCTCGATCTGGCGCACGAGTTCGGACGTTGCAGCGAAGCTGAAGCGCGGCTCGGCGTGGCCCTCAGCTGCAAAGAGCATCCCGATCGCCTCCATCACATCCGTCAGGCTCGAAGCCGCCGCAACGACGACCGGTTCCGCGGCGGACACCGCAGGCGCCTTCGCCTCGCCGCCACACGCTGCCGCAAGCAAGGCAATGCCAGCCGCCGCAAGGCGGGCCAGAGCTTTCATGACGAAACTCCCTAGAGCGCGTGAGACTTCACGATCGCCCAGGCCGCGCCGCCTTCCTCGAGCTTGAGGTCAGACAGCGCTTCGGGCGTTATACGCGACAGGATATAACCCTTGTCGGTCGCCATGCAAACAAGGATCGCGCCATCCGGCTCGCGCACGATGGACGCGATACGCCCCGGCCAGACATTGCGCGCGGAAATTCCCTTCGGCTCGGAAGCGCCGATGAGTACGCTGTCCGCTCGCACCCAGACGCCATCGCCTGAACCAAACCCGGCAGCGCCCTGCACCCACGCGCCCCGATCGCGTACATCGAGCAGACGCGAGAATTCGGGGCGCATCATCGCATCGGCCGGCTTGCCGTCGCACACCACCCGTCCCGCGCGCAGGGCGATGACGTGATTTGCCAGCTCGGCGGCTTCATCGACAAGGTGAGTCACCACGATCATCGGCACGCCGTGATCATGGCTCAGCTGCTTCAGCACGCGCGCAAAATCGCGCCGCCGCCGCCCGTCGAGCGCTGCGAACGGTTCATCCAGCAACAACAGCTCGGGCGCAGACACGATCGCACGGGCCAGAGCGACACGGCTGCGCTCTCCGCCCGAAAGATTGTGCACCGGCCGGTCGAGCAGATCCTCGAATTCCAGAAGGCGCGAAATCTCGAGTGTAATCGGCGCGTTGCGCGCGGCCGGCCGGCGCTGCTCCGCATACTGAATGTTGCCGCGCACCGTGAGATGCGGAAACAGACGCGCGTCCTGGAAGACGAGCCCGATCGCGCGGTCATGCGCCGGTACGCGCACGCGCTGCAATACATCCTCAAGCACGCGGCCATTGAATGACAGTTTTCCGGCCGCGAGCTTCTGCAGCCCCGCAACCGCCGACAGCAGCATCGACTTCCCTGCGCCCGATGGCCCGAACACCACTGTGACACCCTCGGCGGGAACAGAAAGATCGGCAGACAGCCGGAAGGCTCCACGCTGAACGACAGCGCCGCTGAGATCGAGGCTCACCCTTCAAGCCTCCTGCGCGCCCAACGCTGCAGGCCTTCAGCCGCAAGCAGACCCACAATTGCGACGATGAGTGAGATCGACGCCAGACGGAACGCCACCTCGTCGCGCCCAGGCGTGTTGAGCGCCGCGTTGATGGCAAGCGGCAGGGTCTGCGTTTCGCCTTCGATGTTGGAGGCGAACGTGATCACCGCGCCGAACTCGCCAAGGCCGGCCGCGAACGCCACCACCGCACCCGCCAGCACACCCGGCCAGGCAAGCGGCAGCGCCAGCGACCAGAACCGGTCCCATGGCGAGGCGCGCAGCACGGCCGCAGCCTCGAACAGCCCACCATCCGTCGCCTCGAACGACAGACGGATCGCACGCACCATCAGCGGGAACGACATCACTGCCGTCGCCACCGCGGCGCCCCCGGCGGTCAACGCCAGCTGGATGCCGAACGTCGCCTTGAGCCAGCCGCCAAGCGGGCCATTCACGCCAAACGCCAGCAGCAACATATATCCCACCAGCACAGGCGGCAGCACGAGCGGCAGGTGCGCAATGGTGTTGAGAACGGACTGCCCTGGAAAGCGCGGCCGCGACAGCGCCCACGCAAACAGGATCGCGACAGGCAAGGAGACAAGCACAGCCCGGCCAGCGACGCCAAGACTGGTCGACAGGATCTCAAGTTCCTCGGCCGTCAGCATGGCGCGCACCATGTCGCGCAGGCCTTGAGGGCTCAAGCCGATAATTGTCCCAGGCGTACTTTAACCTTCGCGCATCACGCGAAGCTGGCCTTCGATCCGGGAAACTGCTTGAAGGCGCTCATGCCGGACCAGACGGTCAACCTTGTCATTCAGAAGCTGGGCGCCCAGGGCGATGGTATTGCCGAACACGAAGGCCGCCAGGTCTTCGTGCCGCTGACCCTGCCCGGCGAAACCGTGCGCGCTGAGTTGTCCGGAGATCGCGCGCGCGTCGTGGAACTGGTGACGCCCTCGCCGGAGCGAGCGCAGCCAAAGTGCAGTCATTATGGTGAATGCGGCGGATGCTCGCTGCAGCATCTCAGCGATGAAACCTACGCCGCCTTCAAGCGCAGCCAGATCGCGCAAAGCCTGAGCTATGCGGGCATTGACGCTCAGATCGCGCCCACCATCATGGCGCCGCCCCGCTCGCGACGCCGCGCCATCCTTGCAGCGCACCGGGCGCAGGGCCGCATCGAGATCGGCTTCCACGGTCGCCGCAGCCACCGCATTGTGCCGATCACCGATTGCGCTGTCATACGTCCCGCTTTGCAGGCGCTGCTCCCCGGCCTGCGCGAGATCGCAGCCATCGCCGCGCCCCCGCACGACGCGCTCACCATCGCCGCTACCGAAACGCTGACTGGCATAGACCTCGCCATCACCGGCGTACCGAAAAACCTGTCCGCAGACGCACGCGCCGCGTTGGTGCAGGCCGCGACCAAACTTGGGCTCGCGCGTCTCTCGCTCAACGGCGAAGTCGCAGCAGAGCGCACCGCGCCCATACTGCGCATGGGAAATGCCGACGTGACGCCACCGCCCGGCGGCTTTCTTCAGGCGAGTGCTGAAGCCGAATCCGCCATGGTCCGCCTCGTTGCCGAAGCCGTTGCCGGCGCCAAACGCATCGTCGATCTGTTTGCCGGCGCCGGAACGTTTTCGCTGCCGCTCGCCGCCCATGCATCCGTCCACGCGGTGGAGGGCGAACTCGCCGGGCTCGCTGCTATCGACAAGGCTTCGCGCCGCACGCAGGGCATCAAGCCCGTCACGATCGAAAAACGCGATCTCTGCCGCCAGCCGCTCACCCGCCTCGAACTCGGCAAGTACGACGCCGCCGTGATCGACCCGCCCCGCGCCGGCGCCGAGGCGCAGACGCGGGAACTGGCCGGCTCGAAGATCGGTCACGCCGCCATGGTCTCCTGCAACGCGCAGACCTTCGCGCGCGATCTGAAGATGATGCTGGATGCAGGGTTCA
Organism: Alphaproteobacteria bacterium 32-64-14; assembly: GCA_002280725.1. Taxonomy (GTDB): domain Bacteria; phylum Pseudomonadota; class Alphaproteobacteria; order Caulobacterales; family Hyphomonadaceae; genus UBA7672. Next base: position 58,864 of record NCEM01000021.1, on the reverse strand, counting down.
GGCTTGAGCGCCTGACGCCGATCGACCAATTCCTGTGGTCGCCACACATCGAGATCGTCGCGGCCCTGAGGCGCTGAACTGTCGCCCTTGCGCCCGATTGTCTCTCGAGAACCCGCCTGCTACCGCCCCGCCATGTCGATTTCTCTTATCCTGCTCGCCTTCGGACTTGCGGCCGACGCTTTCGCCGTCGCACTCGGCCAAGGCGCCGTGATGCGCGAACGTCCCCTGCGCACCGCGCTCATCATCGGCCTTGCCTTCGGCCTCGCCCAGGCCATCGCGCCCCTGATCGGCTGGGGCCTCGGCCTCCTGTTCGCCGACGTGATCGCAAGCTCCGATCATTGGATAGCCTTTGTCCTGCTCGCCATCGTGGGCGGCAAGATGATTTACGAGGGCTTCGCCAAGGACCCGCCCGGCGAAGAGAGCGACCCCGGCAAGGAAAAGCCTGCGCGCGGCTGGGTCCTGATCACGCTTGCCATCGCCGTCAGCATCGACGCCGCAGCCGCCGGAATTATGCTGCCAACACTAGACGCCCCCGTCATCGTCAGCGTCATTACCATCGGTCTCGTGACGTTCGCACTCTCTGCTGTCGGCGTACTGATCGGCCGAGCCGGCGCGCGAGCGCTGGGCTCGCAGGCCGAGATCATCGGCGGGCTGATCCTGATCGTGATCGGCGCCAAGGTGCTGATCGACCATCGCGCCTTCGGCTGATAGTCGGATGGCTATGCCAGCGCCGCCGAACCCTGCAAGTGACCTTCCGATTGAAGACGTCATAGAGCCGATCCGGGCCGAACTCCGGACCGGCGTGCGTCTCGTCATTTCCGCACCGCCCGGCGCGGGCAAGACAACGCGCGTGCCGCTCGCCCTGCTGGACGAAGGCTGGACCGCGGGCCGCAAACTCATCCTGGTCGAACCTCGCCGCATCGCCGCCCGCGCGGCCGCCGAGCGCATGGCCAGCAGCCTTGGCGAGCGCGTCGGCCAGACCATCGGCCTGCGCTCGCGCCTCGACGTGCGCGTCTCAAAGGAAAGCCGGATCGAGGTCGTCACCGAGGGCGTATTCAGCCGCATGATCCTGTCAGATCCCACGCTGGAAGGCATTGCGGGGGTGCTGTTCGACGAATTCCACGAACGCTCGCTGGACGCCGACGAAGGCCTGGCCTTCGCGCTGGACGCGCAAGCCGTGCTGCGGGAGGATCTGCGCATCGTACTTATGTCGGCCACGCTGCCGGCGGATCTCACGCGCGCTTTCTTCGATGGCCCCCTGATAGAAAGCCTTGGCCGCGCATGGCCGGTGGAGACACGCTATCTCGGATACGACGCGCGTGGACGCATGGATGAACAAGTCGCCGCCGCCATCCGCAAGGCGCTTGCTGAAGAAGATGGCTCAGTCCTCGCCTTCCTGCCCGGCGTCGCCGAGATCACGCGCGCCGCTGATCGCATCGGCCCTGTCGCGGACAATGTGCTGATCACGCCGCTCTATGGCGCGCTGTCGCCGCAGGACCAGAACGCCGCCATCGCGCCCGCGCCTTCCGGCATGCGCAAGGTGGTGATCGCGACCGACATCGCTGAAAGCGCCATCACCATCGAAGGTGTCCGCGTCGTGATCGACGCAGGCTTTGCCCGCGTGCCACGCTACGACGCATCCCTCGGCGTATCGCGCCTCGAAACTGTGCGCGTCTCGGTCGCCAACGCAGACCAGCGCCGCGGCCGCGCGGGCCGCACGGGACCCGGTGTCTGTTACCGGCTGTGGCGCGAAGCCGAAATGCGCGGCTTTGCGGCCTCACCCTCGCCCGAGATGGAAAACGCCGATCTCACAGGCCTTGCGCTCGACCTGACGCGCTGGGGCGCGAAGGCGCCGGCAGACCTGCGCTGGCTTAACCCGCCGCGCGATGTGGCCTGGCGGCAGGCAAAGCAGGCGCTCGTGGCTGGCGGCGCGCTCGACAAGCAGGGCGATCTCACCAGCCTCGGGCAGCGCATCGGCGACCTGCCTCTGCCGCCGCGCCTCGCCATGATGATGCTGCAGGCAGCGGACACGGGCCATGCGCAACTCGCTTCCGAAATCGCCGCCGTTATGAGCGAGCGCGACCTCGGCGGCCGGTCCAGCGATCTCGATGATCGTCTGCGCCGGTTCCGCAATGACAATGGCCCCCGCGCCCGCGCCATGCGCGACCTCGCCCAGCGCTGGGCCCGTTCGGCCGGCGGCAAGGCGGCCGCCACGCGGGCCAGCAGCGCCGCCATCCTCGCGCACGCCTTCCCCGAACGCATCGCACGATCGCGCGGCCAGGCGCCTGGGCGTTTTGTGCTGGCCGGCGGGCGCGGCGCAATGCTGGACGAAACCGATCCGCTTGCGCGCTCTGAGTGGCTGGCCGTCGCGGACATGACAGGCGCCGGCCCCGATCTTCGTATCACGCTGGCGGCACAGCTGTCCGAGGATCAGGCGCTTGCCTCTGGCGCAGTCGAAACCATCGAGCGCGCTGAATACGATCCCGGCTCTGGCCGTGTCCGCGCGCGCCGCACACGGCGCCTAGGCGCCATCGTGCTCGACGAGGTCCAGCTTCCCGCGCCCTCAGCAGATCTTGTGCGCGCGGCCTTGATGGACGCGGTGCGCACGCGCGGACTTTCCGTTCTGCGCCATGGCGATGCGCTCGATGCGCTCGCAGCACGCATCGATCTCCTGTCGCGCAATCTTGGCGCCCCGTGGCCCGCTGACTTCCGTACGAGGCTGGTGGATAGCATCAACGACTGGCTCGGCCCGATGCTCTCGGCCCCGGATGCGCTGGAGAAGCTGGGCGGCGGTCAGTTGGCCGATGCCGCGATGACGCTGCTCGACTGGCCAATGCCGCGCGACCTGGCGCGCCTTGCGCCGCTCCGGTGGACACCGCCATCGGGCGATACGCTTGCGATCGACTACACCTCCGAAGGCGGGCCGACGGTCTCGTGCAAGGTGCAGCAGGTGTTCGGAACGGCGGTCCACCCAACCGTCGGCGATGGCCGGATTCCCCTCACGCTGGCGCTGCTCTCGCCGGCGATGCGTCCCATTGCGATGACCCGCGACGTACCGGCCTTCTGGAAGGGCGGCTATCACGACATGAAGAAGGACATGAAGGGTCGCTACCCGAAACACGCCTGGCCGGATGACCCAGCGTCCGCGCAGCCCACCTACCGCGCCAAACCGCGCAATTCCTGATAGCAACGACGCTCAAATTACGCATATGGACGCTGCGGAAGTTGTCGCTACGGCTGACATACTGGTGTATCGAAACTATAACGTTTCCGTTTATGGTGCCTGTAGCGTCATATTGCGCAAGCGCGGCAAAAACCGTGTCTTTCATGCAAAAATGGAGGATTCTTTGACGTAGCGACACGTTACACAGTTGACGGCTTCGTCAGCAAACCGCAACTTCAGGCTGCGATTCCTGGCTAACGCCACGGAAGCGTCGACGCTCATAAAGCCGTAAAAAACGAGAGCGCCGCGGGAGCACACGCACATTGGAGGTAGGCGCGAATGGCGCACTTGAACCGTATTTCACTGGTCAGCTTGTTCGCGCTCGGCATTGCAATGCCGGCGTTCGCGCAAGAGCCCACCACGCCGCCGTCCGACGAGGCTGATGCCGGTCGCGACGTCGTCGTCATCACTGCCAACAAACGCCAGGAGAGCGTCCAGGACGTCGCCGTGGCCGTCACCGCCGTTACGTCCGAGATGCGCGACGAACTCGGCATCCGCTCGATCACCGACCTGACCAACCTCACGCCGGGCCTTTCCTACACGGCCGGCAACGAGCGCGTCACGCTGCGCGGCATCGGCCGCAACACCAACAACTTCGGCGCTGAACCGGGCGTCGCGAACTACACGGACGGCATCTACCAGTCGTTCGCGTCGATCGCCGGCCGGGACAACCTCTTCGTCGACCGCATCGAAGTCCTCCGCGGCCCGCAAGGCACGCTGTACGGCCGCAACTCGATCGGCGGCGCGCTGAACATCGTCTCCAAGCGTCCGACCGACGACTTCCAGGGCGAACTCGTCCTCGGCATGGGCAACTTCGACCAGCGCAAGGCCGGCTTCTCGCTCTCCGGGCCGATCGCCGAAGACTGGCTGCGCGGCCGCGTTGTGGCTGTGAAGGAAGTCCGCGACGAAGGTATCTTCTACAACTACGGAACGAACGAGACGGAAGGCTACAACCTCAACAACTGGAACGCTGAAGTCCAGTTCGAGGGCGACATCGGCGACTCGTTCTCGTGGTGGACCAAGTACACCACCGGCCGTTACGACAGCGCCGGCCCTCCGGGCGGCCGCACCACGCCGAACAACCTGGCCCCGTACGACGTCAACTCGTTCGGCTCTCTCTCGGGCACCGGCGCAACCGGCCCGAACCAGACCTGGGCCTTCGGCTCCGATCCGCGCAAGCTGGGCTTCACCCAGTGCGGCTCGCTGCAGCAGAACCCGGCGCTGGTCGATCGCAACACGGTCAACTCGTGTGGCGCGCGCAGCGCCAAGCTCGACGCCTATGACGACTTCGCCCTCGAGATGATCTACGAAGCCCCCGGCTTCGACATCAAGTATCTGGGCGGGTACATATACTATAATTACGTGCTGACAGACGACCAGGACGGCACGCCCGTCACGTCGATCCGCTACAACTCGACGTCGTTCGGCGCGCCTGCGCCGGTAGGCACGCCGGGGTCGGCGCCGCGGACGATTTTCCCGTCGCAGACGCTGCGTTACAACGAGAACCGCGCGTTCTTCTCGAACGAGCTGAACTTCATCTCGACGCATGAGGGTCCGCTGCAGTGGATCGCGGGCGTGTATGCCTACCAGGAGAACTTCAAGCAGCCCGTCACGACCTACTACAAGGACGAGCCGCTGGCCTCCGCGCCGGGCATCCTGGCGCTCAACGCCGCCTACGCCCCGATCGGCCTGGCTGCTGCGAACCCGGAGCGCATCTTCAGCTTCACCAACAACATCGGCAACAACAACTCGTACGGCGCCTATGCCCAGGGTGACTGGGAGATCAACGACCAGTTCAAGGCCACGGTCGGCATCCGCTACTCGATCGACAACAAGCACATCCAGGAACAGGCCCGCCTGTTCTGCTATGTGCAGTGCTCGTTCGCACCGGGCTACTCGCCCTACACCGACGTCACCCGCGCCATCTGGAACGGCGTCTCGTCGGTTCCGGGACCGCAGCCGGGCGTGACCAGCTCGACGATCGCGAACCCGTCTGGCGTGACCTACAACGCCATGACCGGCAACGCCGAGCGCCTGCTGGAAGACCAGTGGGATGCCTGGACCGGCACCGCCGGTCTTGAATACCGCCCGTGGGACGACACGATGGTGTTCGCCAAGTACAGCCGCGGCTACAAGACAGGCGGCTTCAACGCCACCGACATGGCCCCGCTGCCGCGCACGAACGAAGAGACGGTCGACGCCTTCGAACTCGGCTGGAAGCAGGAAGTCCCGGAATACGGCCTCACCGCCAACTTCGCGGCCTTCCTGTACGACTACAAGGACGTGCAGGTTCCGCTGTCGATCGACCCGGATGGCGAGGGCCCTGCACTGGCGTTCTCGGGCTTCGTCAACATGCCGAAGGTGCAGACGACCGGCTTCGAGGTTGAGTCTGTCTGGCGTCCGATCGACGACCTGACGATCCGCGCGACCTACGCCTGGCTGAAGCCGGAAGTCACCAAGAGCGGCTTCTACGTGAACAACCTCTGCACGCCGCCAACGCAGGCTGCCGGTCCGGACCAGCCCGCAAGCTGCCCGGCCGTCGGTTCGCTGACCGCCGCGCAGAGCGTGGAAGGCAACGTCCTGCCGCAATCGCCGGAGAACAAGGTGGCGCTCAACGTCGCCTACACGTTCAACTTCGCGGACGGCGCCACCCTGATGCCGTCGTTCAGCTACTACTGGCGCGACAAGTTCACGACCTCGATCTTCAACGATCCGGTCACGTTCACGCCGGACTTCGCCCAGACCGACGCCCGTCTGATCTGGAACGACGCCGACGGCTACCTGACTGTCATCGGCTGGGTCCGCAATGCGTTCGACGACGAGGGCTACGACGCCGCCACGGCGTTCCGCCGCCGCTCGCTCGACGTGACGCAGAACAACCAGATCTATCAGGGCTACACGCCCACCCTGCCGCGCATGTACGGCGTGGAACTGCAAGTCCACTTCTGATCCTAAGGATCAGACGACCAACATCAGCGCCGGCCCTCGCGGGCCGGCGTTTTTTGTTTTGGGGGCGTTGAAAGCGGGCGCTGGTGAGCACGGCCTCGTGGTTCGACAGGCTCACCATGAGGCCTATCCAACAGTTGTCATCCCGGGCGAGCGTAGCGAGACCCGGGATCCATCGTGACAGTGTCGGGGTGGTGAAATGGGTCCCTGGATAGCGCTGCGGTTTTACCCTGAGCGACGCCGCAGGCGGCGTCGAAGGGCGCTTCCGGGATGACAAGCCGTGTTTGAGGTCACGTTAGCTTTCGTGTGCCTTTGCACCGTGGGCATGTGGAGTACGACAAAATCTCGCGCCGGTTCGTCGGTTGGTCCGCTCGACCAGCGGGCCCGGCAGCTCCGCACCCGCGTGCAGCGACGGCATTTTTATTTCCCAACAGCATGATGATATGTGTGCTATCCAGGAAGTATGCGTAACTGAGCCATTGAGAGTGGTTCGCAGACAGTGTGCTGTACGCGCCGTTTGTGGCTTTCGCGCCGCGAGCCTCCGGCTCTCGATGAGGTCGCCATGACCACCAAGCCGCTCAATCCCGACGCCGCGCTCAGTTTGGCGTTTGCCGTAGTCGCGTCGTCCACTGCCCCGCTCATCCTCCTTGACGGTGAAATGGTGGTGCAAGCTGCGAGCGCGTCGTTCTGCCGTGCCTTTGGCCTGCAGGCTACGGGCGTCGTCGGAAAGCCAGTATTCGACCTTGGCAAGGGTGAGTGGAACTCGCTGAAATTGCGCTCGCTCCTCGGGGCTACGCTGAACACCAACGCGAACATCGAAGCTTACGAGATGGACTTACGCCAAGGGAGTGAGCAAGCGCCGCGCCGTTTGGTGCTCAATGCCCACAAGCTGGCCTATGACGATCTCGGTCATGTCCGAATTCTCCTGAGCGTTGCCGACGTGACTGACGCACGCATCGCTGAGCGGCTCAAGGACGATCTGATTCGCGAAAAGAGCGTGCTGCTTCAAGAGGTGCAGCATCGCGTTGCAAACTCTCTGCAAATTATAGCAAGCATCATCTTGCAAAGCGCGCGGCGCGTTCAATCGCCAGAGACGCAGCTGCATCTAGCCGATGCTCATTCACGGGTAATGTCGGTCGCGCAGTTGCAACGACAGCTTGCCTCGTCTGGCGTGGGCGAAGTCGACTTGAAGGCATATCTGCAAGACCTTTGCGCCAGCGTCGGGGCGTCGATGATCCGTGACCACAACCAGATTGCCCTGGAGGTACAGGCGGACAAAGCTGTAAAATCTGCCGACGCATCAGTAAGCTTCGGGTTGGTGGTCACTGAACTCGTCATCAATTCCCTGAAGCACGCATTCCCCGATTTTCGGATTGGAAAGATTGTCGTCGGCTATCATGCTGACGGGGGTGACTGGACCTTGTCCGTTACCGACAATGGCGTCGGCATCAAAGCGGCTGACCCCACCGCCAAGGCGGGCCTAGGCACCAGCATCGTCAATGCGCTTGCGGCGCAGATGGGGGCCACGGTTGAAATCTCGGACGCGAATCCGGGCACAGCGGTGTCGCTGGTTCACCGCGCGGCAGCGCCAACTGAACCCGTCGCCGCCGCCTAGCCCGTCGAGCACTGTTGGTGAGATTGTTGCCCGGCGCGGGCAAGCGCTCAAGATGCCCTCACTATTCAGGCTCGCAGCGCGCTCACTGGCAGTCAGGCGTACCGCTAACGGGAAGCTGCGAATAACGCAGCGGACGCCCGAGCGGTCCGCCAACAATGAAAGCTCCACGGCGCGGTTGGCCTGGAGGTTTGCTGTCGTTTTGCCCTTGTGGAGGGCTGGGGACGCGGGGTGGCCGCGTGGTGGTTGTGGTTCGTGGGTAGGCAGCGGTCATCCCGCGTCCCCGCGGCCGGATTGCTCCGGCCGCATCGCTCGGCGCCTGGACAGATGTACGGGCTGCCCTCCGTGCGGAAACGATGGAGGGAGTATGCGCGCGTTTTGGGGCCGGCCGGATGAGCGCGGCTGCATCCCACAAATTCATGGCGCAAGGGTTTGAGATTGTTGGGGGCGCTGCGGCGTTTTCCGACGGATTGGGGAGAGTGTTTCCGCGGGTGGCGCGACGGTGAAACCCCTCCCCCACTTGCGTGGCAACTGAGGGAGGCAAGGCGCGCCGGTTGTCCGTCTAGTCGGGGACGCGGACGAGGCGTGTGCGGTTTTCTATGCCGGCGGCGTTGGTGTAGATGAACCAGACGTCTTCGCCCTCCCACTGCACGTTGATCGACTGGAAGGGGCGGCCCTGCATGTTGCCCGGGTTGGCCGAGACAGCACCCCGGAGGATCAGGACGCCATCGCGCAGCGCATAGGTGCCGCCGAAGCTGACGAAGGACGTGTAGTTCTTGCCCCAGGCGTCGTCGGTGGGATTGTTTCCAAGTGGAGGTCTTGGCGCGAAGGCGGAGACATATGTTCCGACGAAGGCGCGCGGCGTGAAGATGTAATAGCCGGGCTGCATGTCGTCGCTGTGCGGACCCGCGTCGGGGCCGGAGCCCACAATCATCTCGGCGCGGCGCCAGACGCCAGCGAGGCGGCGGGCGCCCTCTGTGGCGAGCCTGACATCATCATCGACGCGGGTGAGACGGGTTTTCACCGTGCCGCCATCAGGCGCTGTGGTGTTGAGCCAGACCTCGATGCCGTCCCAGACGATAGCGAACTCGCTGCCCTGCGCGCTCTGCATCGCGGCGGGGTCTTTTGCGACCATTGGCTTGAGCTTGAGCTTGTCCCCTTCAACGGCGTACGTGCCCATTTCGCCGGCGTAGGGGATCAGCGCACGGCCGCGATCGGCGTCGGTTGGCTCCTCGCCAAGGAAGGCGCGGGGCGTGAAGCCTTCGACCGCGGCGAGCGCGTAGTGCGTCTTCGAGAAGATGTAGAGGCTGGGCTGCACATCGACGAGGTGCGAGCCCGCGTCGTGGCCGCCTTCAACCACGATTTCGGCGCGCTGCCACACGCCCTCAAGCACGGGCGCGACCTCCTCGAGCTGGCCAGACGCGGCAGGTGGACTGCCGCTGTCACACGCTGCGAGCGGAAGCCCGAGCAGGCAGACGAGACTGATGATTTTCCGGTACATCGCATCCTCCGAACGATAAGTCCGAGACGGGTCGATGTGGCGGACACTAGCACGCCTGAAACGGGATGTAATGCTGCGGCGCCGCGTACCGTTAGCGCGCTATGCTGCGAGGAAGCCGGCGAAGATCGGGCGGACGAAGCGCGCGACGATGTCAGGCGCTTGCGCCATGGCGAGCGGGCGGGCGTCGGCGGCGATGTTGATGGCGGCGTGGACCATGGCGCCGGCGACCATCGGATCGACTGCGCGCGCGGAGCCATCGGTGATGGCGTCCACCACCATCGAGGCGAACTGGCGGCTGATGCGGTAGGAGTGGCCGAGGATTTCGGTCTTGTGCTCGACCGGCATCGAGGAGAGCACGGACGTGCGCAGCAGCGGGCCTTCGGGGCCGAGCTGGAATCGTATCAGCGCCTCGACGGTTGCGGCGAGGCGGCAGGCTTCGGGCGCGGCGAGCGCGCGGGCCTCGATCTGCGTTTCGCGCATGATCGTGAAGGAGCGGCGGAAGCAGGCGGCGACAAGATCGTCCTTCGCCTCGTTATGATGGTAGAACGCGCCCTTGGTGAGGTTGAGGCTCGCCGAAATGCGATCGACCGAGGCGCCGCGATAGCCATGCTCATTGATCTGGCGCGTGGCCGCCTTGAGGAAGCTTTCCTTCGACTCATCGCGGCTGGCCAGAGGGCGCGCCGGAGCTGTCAGTGACGGGATCGGGTCTGCGATGGCGCCGGGGGCGACGCCGTTGAGCACGATGTCAGCCATGCGGGCTGCGAGGCGCGGATAATCCTCGATGTCGAAATCGCAGAGCCAGCTGGCGGCCCAGAACAGCTGTTCGAGCAGGATGATGGCGCGGATGGTCCGGTCGGTCTGGTCCATCGCGGCGAGTTCGGGGGATTCGAGCAGGGCGCGCACGCGGCGGAACATCGCCTTGTAGCCCTCCACCGCGCGGTCGCGGTGTTCCCCCTCCAGCGAGCGGATGGCGGAGAAGGAGGCGAGCGGCACGGCCTCGCCCTGGCGCACGGCGGCGTCGCGGGCGGTGAACAGGGCGATCAACTGCGTGATGCGCGCGCCGGCATCTGGCTCGCGCTCGGCCTCGGCGACGAGGCCGTCGAGTACGGCAAAGCCTGACTCGATGCAGGCGACGGCGAGTTCTTCCTTGCGGGGGAAGTAGTAGGTGACGCCGGTGGCGCGCAGGCCGATCAGTTCGGCGACGGCCGTGAGGCGCATGCCCTTGAAGCCCTGGTCGTTGAGCACGGGGATGGCCGCGGCCACGATATCGGCGCGGCGGCGTTCAAACCGGTCCGTGCCATGGGTCGACGGGCCGTCCCGATACGAGCCATCGGGTGATTCAACGAGGGTGTTCTTGTTCAGCACGGGAACAGTGTGCCCACGGGGAACCAGCGCTGTGAAGCGGGGTACTGGCGTATTTTCGCGTTTCCGATCAGCTATTGCGCGAGTTTTCGTCGTAATGAATTCAGGATTAACGAAAAACTCAGGCTTCTGGCTTGAGCCTTGCGCCATGTTTCGTGGACCCATCAGGGATGGACCCCATGACTACGTATGAGCAACTTGCCCGGCGCTATTGCGCACTCCTCGGTGAAGACGCCGACGAACGTATCAACGGCGTGCCGGTGTGGCGTGTCGCCCTGGCCGACCTCGAAGCGGCGATGAACGCACTCGACACGTTCGGGCTCGATGTGCGCACCACCTTCCACGAAATCTCGGAAGCAGCCGAGACGCCCAGACCGAAGGGCTTCACGCTTCGCCGCGTGGCCTAGGGTTTCAGGCGAACGTGGGCATCAGCGTATTCGGCGCTTCTTGCCGCTATTCCATTCCTTCATGAGGACGCGGGCGGTCTCGATGACCACGGCGTCCTTTTCCTTGTCTTCCTCGTCGAGATCCTCGAAGGGCACGAAGGACGGGCGCGTGCGGTTGAAATCGCTCTTGGGGCCGGGCGCCCAGCCATCGAGGAAGCGATCTAGCATCCAGCGCATGTGTTCGAGGCGCGCCATGCGGTGGACGAATCCGGGATCATCCGTGCGCATCTCGGCCATGGCGGGCGGCAGCTCGTGCGTCTCGGGGCATTTTCCACGCGAGAGCCAGGCTTCGAGATCGTAGCCCGCATCAAACGCCTTGGCGCGCATGTGGGCGGCGGCGCGCCGGTTGGACACGCGCAGGCCATCTGACAGGTCACGCCAGGCAGCAGGTTCTTGAATGATCTTGCCTTTGACGCGCCGGTCCCGGTCGAGGCGGAAGCGTTCGTACTCGGCGTGATAGCGGCGGGCCTGTTCGTCGAAGTCCGGCTCGAGCATGCCGGCGCCGTCGAAGGCGGCGGGCCATGCGCCGAAGGAGACGACGCGGAGGTTGCAGAGGATGCCTTCGGCCATCGCCTGCTTGTGACGCTCTTCCAGCACTTCGGGATTGTTGATGAGGTTGCCCGCGCCGGCCTTGACGGGGGCGAGGCCGGCGCCGTGCTGGGCGCAGATGAAGATCGGGGCCTGGAACAGCTTTTCGCGTTGCGCCATCGAGCGCAGGGCGAAGGCCATGTCGAGCGGATGGCGGACCTGATCGATGGCGACGTAGGCCGCGCAGATGCCGGCAAGCGCTGTGCGGCCGCGGATGTTGCGAAGGAGTGCTTCGTCGTTCTCGCGGAAGTCGCCAGGCACGAAGGCGACGTCTATCAGCTTCACAAGATGAGGATGGCGCGTGGCGAAGTCCTTCGACAACGCCTCGGCGCGCGGGTCGATCACAGTGATCATCAGCTTGCCGCCATCCGACAGAACGCAGGTGACGGTGAATTCCCGCAACAGCGCCTGTCCGACCTGACCGAACCCGACGATGAGGATGTGCTGGCGCTTTTCGCCCAGCGCTTTCGCGAGCAGGAAGGGCGGATGAGCGAGCAACACTTGCCGCGCAGCGCCACCCGCGAACGAGAACGGCACGAGGCGGGAGCCGACACGCTCGCGGCTGATCTGGTCCTTTATCCAGGGGTCAGTGATGTGGGCGAGAACCTGAGCTTTCGGATAGATGCGCGCAGCAGCCTGCGCCGTCTGCCATGTGTCAGCATCGTCGCCTTCATCCACTACGATGCGCGTTGCGCGATGGGCCGCAACATGGCGGAGCTGGGTTTTAAGGGGACCGCGCCGCTCGAACGTCGCAAGACGCGCAGAAAAAGGCAGCGGCGTTGCGGAGAGGTGCAGCGCGCGGCCTTTGCGAAACATGCTCGTATGTGTGGCGGAGTATTCACGCGCAGCAGGACCATCACCGACGACGACGTGATGCTTGCTGGTCGAGCTGCGAAACAGGAATTCAAGGAATTGCGAACCCAGAGCCGCATCGATGGTCCTGATCGCGAAAAGCACTGAGGCGAGCAGGCCAAGCGCACGCGCAGGAAAGAAGAAGTGATCGTTTGCCCGGCCGATGAGATCCCTGTCGTAATAAATGTCCGACAGGAGCAGCACCTTGATGCTGTGGATTGCGACTTCCCCGTAGTCGCGGGGCGTCTTGGGCTCAAGAACCGCAGTCCACCCCAGCCAGGCGAGTGCGACCGCTACGCCGCCGATCCCGACAATACCCACCCAGACCAGCGTTAACAGCCAGCGGCCCCGGCCCCCGACAGGACGCCCCCTCACCTCGGTGTAGCCGTCCACCATGCCTGATGCTCCCGTGGTTCAGGCTATGGCGCCCGGCGCCGAAGGCAAGCCAGCTAAGCACGCGCAGGGCACACCTACAAAGCCGGAGGGCTGCGTGCTAACGTTTCGGTGTGTGGTGTCGGGGAAATGGCTGAATGGCGGGGGGACCAGATAAATTCGTCATGGTTCCGGTCGGTGCGCGGGGAGTCGCGATAACGCCGGATGAGGATTATTTTTCGGTCAAACTGGTAGCGATCCACGTGCCCGCGACCGGCTTGCTGGGCATGAGCAAGAACGCGCCGGTGGTGTGGACGGCGATCACCTATTTCGCTTTCGACGGGGAGAATGGCCGCAAGCAGTTGCTGGGCCTGTTTCCGCTGCCGAACGACGAGCGGCCGCAGGCGGAAGGCAACTACCGTGTGACGGGCCACAACGTGCAGCTTACGCCGCGCATCGTTGCGCAACCGGAACTCACGCTGAACTTCACGCTGGCCTCAATGCGCGAGAAGGATTTCCTCGCAGGCATACTGAAGACGGCGAGCGAGATTGCGACATCGCCCGTGGCCACGTTCGTGAGCCAGATCATTCCGGGCGCAACCGCAGTCGCCAATGCCGTGGATGGCGCCGCCAAGGCCGCGGACAGCGTGCGCAGCAGCCTGGACGAGTTGCTGGACGGATCGAAGCTGAAAACGCTGGGCTGGGACCAGACGACGCTGAAACTGCCGGCGGAGGCGGGTATGTTTGCGTATGTTGGAGGCCAGCATACGAAGGGCGCGCTGAAGTATGAAGGCCTTGAGCATGGGCTGACGTTGAACGGCGAGTCCGTGAAGTCGCCCTATGTTGTCGTCGAGGTTTTATCGGAGAAGCGGCGGCCGGACTGGATGACGCTGCCCGATATTGCGCAGGCGTGGACGCGGCTGCGCGAGGCGCGCATCAAGCGCGCGGGCGTGGATGACGCCTTCGAGACGTTCCGCCTGACGGCCCTTACCTCGCCCGACCTGACCCGGGCGGATGCAGACAAGCTGATCGAAGGCGTGCGGCTCAAGTTTGCGCTGGAGAACAAGGGCGCGGAATCCGGCATGGGCGATCCGGGCGATCTTGCCGAGGCGTTGTCGTTCTTCATGGGCGACAGCGTGAAGGCGATGGAGTCGGCGGCGATTGCCGTTGGCGACCCTTGGCGCGAGGAAGGGCCTTTCCTGCGGGCCTACACATCCTCGCTGGGCCATGAAGGCGGCTATGTGGACCATCCGAACGATCGCGGCGGTCCGACCAACAAGGGTGTGACGCAGAAGACCTATGATGCATTCCGCCGGATCAAGAAGCTGCCGGAGCAGCATGTGAAGGACATCACCGAGGCGGAGATCGGGGAGATCTATCACAACGGCTACTGGCGACCGGCCAAATGCGCGCTGATGCCCAATGAGGCGATGGCGTCGCTGGTGTTCGATGCCGCGATCAATCACGGGCCCAATCGCGCGCTTCGCCTGTTGCAGCAGGCGGCGCGGCTTGCAGCGCGGGACTGCGATGGGAAATGGGGGCCGCAGACGGCGGCGGCGGTGACGAAGGCTGCGCAGGATGCTGTCGGGTTTGCGGATGACTATCTGCTGGGGCGCGAGCGGTTCTATCGCTGGATCGTGCATGACGATCCCGATCAGGGCGTGTTCCTGAACGGGTGGATGAACCGGCTGGCGGGCCAGCGCGCGATCGCCATGGCGCTGCTTTCAGGCGCGCCCAAGGGGCTGGATACCGAGAGCGGCCTGATCGACGGCGATGGCGCTGATGTCTTCACGCATGCAGCGGATGCCGATTTCTCGGAATTCGCGGATGAACGCCCAAAAGCGACGGTGGCGCAATGAGCGGCGATGGTCACACGCGCGAGCCCCAGCCCGGCCTGACCCCGGTGGACGCCAAGCCGGCGGCTGACGGCGATGGCAAGAAGGGATCGCGCGAAGAATTTCACCTCGAAAAGCAGATCGCCGAGCTTCTGCCGATCCTGTGGAAGACGGATTCGAGTCCGCAGCTGTCGAAGCTGCTGAACATCATCGCGCACGCCAAGACGATGGGCGCGGACGGCTATCAACTGCTGGAGGCGCTGGCGGACAAGCTGCGGGCGTTGCGGGCGTTTGACGATCTCTACCTGCTGACTTCGGAGATGAATGCGGACGGGCTCGCCTCCCCCAAGACCAAGCGCTACGAGGTTCAGGCGCTGATCGAGCTGGGCGTGTTCGATACGGCGCTGGAGCTGGTGCGGCCGCTGCTGGTGGGCGACCTCAGCGAAAAGTTGCCGCGCGAAGCGCACGGGCATCTGGGCCGCATCTACAAGCAGATGTTCGTGAATGCGGAAGCGAGCGGCGCGCAGGTCGTCGACCCGGTGAAGCGCATTTATCTGGAGCGGTCGTTCAATGCCTACATGCATGTGTGGGATGCGCTGCAGGACTATGACGGCTCGTGGCACGGCGTGAATGCGCTGGCGATCGCGAAGCTGGCGGAGGCACGCGGCTTCACGGCGCCGGATGCAAAGCTGAAGGACGTAGCAAAGGCGATTGTGGCCGTCACGAGGGACAGCACCGATGTGTGGGCGCAGGCGACGCTGGGCGAGGCGTTGCTGGCGCTGGAGGATTATGACGGCGCGGCGAAGGCCTATGCAGCGTTTGCCGACGATCCGGGTGTGTCGCCGTTCGATATCGGTGCGGCGCTGCGGCAGCTGCAGGAAATCTGGAAGCTGAATGGCGATGATGCGGCGGCGGGCAAGCCGGTGCGCATCCTGAAAGCCGGGATGCTGGCCAAGCTGACCACGCATGCGCGCTTCGAGCGGCTGGCGCGAGGCGAGGCGGCGAAGATCAACGCGCTGGAAGTGAAGCTGACGCCAAAGGAAGCGCAGCTTCTGCAGGCGGAATTGCGGGAGGGGATTCCCGACGTGACGCCCGAGCAGATCGCGGCAGACATGGAGACGCTGAAACGGTGCAAGCCGGAGGAGATGCAAGCGCTGCGCGGCATCAACAAGCCGGTGAGCCGCCGCGTGGTGCTGCGCAAGCTGGAGCTTTCGGCTTCGGTCTGCCGGATCGAGACGCGGGTGAATGACGAGTGGGTGGGGCTGGGCACCGGCTTTGCCATCGAGGGCCGGTTGCTGCACCCCGATTGGGCCGGACGGACGGTGATCGTCACCAACAATCACGTCATATCCTCGGCGGGCAGCGTGCGCAGCCGCAAGCCATCCTCGTCGCGCGCGATGTTCGCGAAGCTGGACGGGACGGAGAAGCCGATCGATTTCGATAGCGTGCTGTGGGAGTCCGAATACGATTTCCACGACATCACCGTGCTGACGCTGAAAGAGACTCTGCCGGAGGGCGCAAAGCCGCTAACTGCGCTGAGCAAGGATGTGCTGGGCGGCCGGGCGCGCGATGAGGACGCCATCGGGATGTGTTATGTGATCGGCTATCCGTTCGCGCAGGAGCTTTGCTTCTCGCTTGCCGACAACATCCTGCTCGATCATGACGGGCCGGAGAATTGCGAGATGCGCGAGCACGACGGCCGGCAGGTGTGCGTGGGCGCCACGGCCAATCCGGTGCGCGTGCATTACCGCACGCCGACGACACGCGGAAATTCGGGCAGCCCGGTGTTCGATGGGGAGACGATCAGCCTGCTGGCTGTGCACCATTCAGGCGATTCCAACATGAAGCGCCTGAGCCCGCGCGTGGGCAGCTACGCCGCGAACGAGGGCATCTGGATCGAAAGCATCGTCAAGGCGATCGAACTCAGCGAAGCCGACACGGGCGCCGAAGCGGCGCGCATGGCCGAGTCGCGCGGGTTTGGTTCGCCCACACCGAAGCCTGCGCCGTCGCGCGGACCGGCGTCGGACTCGCTGATGGGTGCTGCGCTGAAAGCGGGGCTGGCGGCGGGCGAGAAGATTACGGGTGGAACCGAGCTGAAAGGCTTTGCGGGCGATCCGGAGCCGGGTGTGTCGCGCGCGGCGAAGGTGCTGCTCTACAAGCCGGGGCCGGCGAGCAAGGAAGACATCCTCGCGGCGCGGCTGGAAACCGTGATCGGCACGGATACGCGCACGCAGATCATCGAGACCGAGATGTCTCCGTGGCGGATGATCTGCGCCATTCGCGTGAAACGCGGCGGCATGATCAATGTCGGCACTGGCTTCTTGATCGGGCCGCGCACGATCCTAACCGCCGGGCATGTGGTGGTGTCGCCGACCTATCCGAAGGCGCCGGGCGATATCCAGGTTATCCCGGGGCTCAACAGCGAGAAGGAGCCCTACAAGTCGTATCAGGCCGAGCGGATTTCCGTGCATCCCAACTGGAACGGGCCTTATGACCCGGCCTTCGACGTGGCGGCGATCCACCTCAGCGAGGATGTCGGCCGGAAAGTCGGCTGGTTCGAGGTTGCGGCGCGCGACAAGGACCAGATGAAGGACAACTGGCTGCACGTGTCCGGTTATCCGGGCGACAAGAAGGAAGCTGCGGGCTCGCAAGCGGCTCTGAAGGTTGCCTCCCAGCTCTGGCATCACGCGGCGCCGCTGGACCGCGTGGAGTATGGCCGGGCGTTCTATCGCATCGACACTTTCGAGGGGCAGTCGGGCGCACCGATCTACGCGCTGGAGAAGGATCTCAACTATGCCGTGCCGACCGTGATGGGCATTCACGCCTATGGCACGAAGTCGACGCCGGGCAGCCGCGCGCCGGCGAACTCGGGCGTGTGGTTCGACGCCGCCATGCTGTCGTTCATCCAGAACTGCCTCGCGCGATGAGAAAGGCCAGGAAACCCGTCAGCGACGCGCGTGCGATGCAGATCGCGCAGGTCATGCACGAGGCGATCCGCGCGTGGCAGGCGGCTAATGGACAGACCCCTGCTCCCTCATGGGGCCGGGCGCCGAAATGGATGAAGGAGGCGACGGTGGCCTCTCTCCTGTGGCGGCTTGAAAATCCCGATGCGCCGGCGTCTGCGCAGCATGACCAGTGGATGGCAGTGAAGAAAGCCGACGGCTGGACGTCCGGGAAGACGAAGAACGGGAAAAAGAAGACGCACCCGATGCTCGTGCCCTATGCGCAGTTGCCTGAGTTCGAGAAGCGCAAGGATGCGCTGGTGAACGCGATTGTGGACGCGCTGAGGTAGGCGGCTACTTCGCCTTCGCCGCACTGCTTGCGATGCGCTCGGCGTCCGCAGCGCTGTAGCCCAGCTCAATCAGGATCTCGACGGTGTGTTCGCCCAGCAGCGGGGGTTCGCGGCGGATGTCGGCGGGGGTGCCGGTGAAGTTCACCGGGTGTTGCATCGCCACATAAGGGAAGCCGGCCGGGTGCTGGCGCTCGTGTATGAAGCCGGTTTCGCGCAGGTGCGGGTCTTCCAGCACTTCCTGAAGCGTGGCGCAGCGGGCGCAGGGGATGTCGGCCTTGCCGAGCAGATCGAGCCATTCGTCTGTCGTCTTGGTCGCGGCGACTTCGCCGACGAGCTGGTAGAGAGCGCCGATGTTGGCGGTGCGCGCGTTGTAGGTGGAGAAGCGCGGATCGGTGGTCATCACTTCGGGGCGGCCGCCGAGTTCGAAGAAGGTGATCCACTGCTTGTCGCTGTAGGGCATGATGCCGATGTAGCCGTCCCTGGTGGGGTACGGCATGCGGTTGATGCTGGACGAGCGGGTATAGGCCATCTGCGCCATGGGCGGCACGAAGGTGTGGCCGTAGAGGTTCTCGACGAGGTTGAAGGCGGTGAAGCTCTCAAGCATTGGGGCTTCGATGAACTGGCCCTTGCCCGTGGTCGCTTTCGCAAAGAGCCCCGCGATGGTGGCGTAGGCGGCGTGGAGGCCGGAGACCTTGTCGGCCATCAGGGCCGGCATGTAGCGCGGCGGGCCGCCGTCACGGACGTGGAACAGGTCGGCAATGCCGGAGCCCGCCTGGATGAGATCATCGTAGGCGGGTTTGCCGGCGTAGGGACCGTCTGCGCCGTAGCCGGCACAGTGGACGTAGATGATGTCTTCGCGGATTTTCTTCAGGTCTTCATAGCCGAGGCCGAGGCGCTTCAGGCCATCCATGCGGACGTTGGTGAAGAACACGTCCGACTCCTTCACGAGGCGCCTGATCGCCTCGAGGCCGTCGGCGGATTTGAGATCAAGCAGCATGGCGCGCTTGTTGCGGTTGCAGCCCATGTAGATGGCGCCCATACCCGGCGCGGGCGACGGACCGGCGTGGCGCATGATGTCGCCGGTGCCGTTTTCCACCTTCACGACATCCGCGCCCATGTCGCCGAGCAGCTGCGTGGCGTAGGGGCCGAGCACAACGGTCGAGAGGTCGAGGATGCGGACGCCCGCGAGCGGGCCTGTCGATTCCCTGGATGGTGAGGGCTTGGTCAATTGACGTCTCCCGAGGCGGCCGGCTGCGCGGCTTCGTTTCTGCGTATCTGTGGGCGGCGTGGCTTTGCAAGCCCCACACGGAGGTTCAGTCTTGAAATTATGTCACTTTTTCGCGTGTGACATTGCGGCCCTTGCGTTCCAGGCAGACTAGAACCATTCTAGGGACATCATGAGTATTGTGGACCGTCTTCAATCAGCTGGCCTGCGCGCGACGCCGAAGCGGATCGCGATTGGCGGGCTGTTGTTCGATGGACAGGATCGCCATGTGACGGCGGACGATGTCGCCGTGCTGGCGCGCAAAAGCGGCGTGCGGGTCTCGCTGGCCACCGTATACAACACGCTGAACCAGTTTGTGTCGGCGGGCTTGATGAAGCGCATCACGCTGGACACCGACCGCACCTATTTTGATACGAATGTTTCGCAGCATCACCATCTGTTCTTTGAAGAGAACGGCGTGCTGCACGATATCCCCGGCGACTCGATCCGCGTTGAAGGCCTGCCGGAAATTCCGGCTGGCGCGAAAGTGCGCGCGATCGAAGTGATCGTGCGGATGACGGGCGAGAAGCGCTAGGGCGCTTCGCGTTCGCGGTCAGGTCTTTTTCTTGCCCTGCGGATAGATCGTTTCTCCACGCTTCAACATCTCCACGAAACTCGCGATGCGCTTTGCGCGGCCGGCCGGCGTCTTGAGATTCAGCGTGCGGTGGGTGAGTGCGAAGCGGTTCTGGGCGATGAGCGTGTCGTAGAATGTTTTCGCCTTCCGGTCCGCGGCAATCGCCTTGAGCAGGTCGTCGGGCGCATCCATGGTCGTCTTGTAGGCGGCTTCCCAGCGTCCGTCGGCCTTTGCCTTGTCGACGTGTGCGAGGCCGTGCGGGGTCATCACGCCCTCCTCCACCAGTCGCGCGACGTTGTCGCGATTGACCTGGCTCCAGAGGCTCTTGGGGCCGCGGCGGGTGTAGCGCTGGACGAAAGAGTCTTCGTCCCATGACTTGCGGATGGCGTCGATCCAGCCCCAGCACAAGACGACATCGATGGCCTCAACCGGCGTGATGGTTGGCTTGGCCGTAGCCTTCTTGAAGATGCGGATCCAGACTTCGGAATCCTTCGCATGATTGGCTTTCAGCCATTTATAGAAGGCGTCTTTCGTCCTGAACTCGCGGACGTTGGCGGGATTGACGATGACGGGCGCCACGCAATTCTCCTGGCTTAGCGAAGCATGTCCTGAAGCGCCGCGGCTTCGACCTCCCACGCCTTCGTGCCCGGAGAAACCAGTTCCACGTGCCCGGTGTTGAGCACGATCTCGACGAATGCATCATCGCCCGCCGCGCGCGCCTTGCGGGCCCAAGCGGACCCGAGCGCGGGCGGCGAGATGCGGTCTTCATGGCCGCTGACGCTGAGCTGGCGGACATGCAGCGGCAGCAGTTCCACGGGCGAGGTATCGGCCAGCACGTTGGCGCGTGTGGAGCTGATGGGGCCGACGAGTTGCGGGTAGATGTCGGACAGGCAGGAGCGCGCGGTGACGGTGCGCGCGGCGGCGAGATCCGGCAGGCCGCCGGAGTTGACGACGCCCACGAGCTTCAGCGGATTGTCCATGCGCATGGCGCTGCCCGCAGGAAGGCGTGCGCGGCCGGCGAGCCAGAGCGCGAGATGGCCGCCAGCGGAATGTCCGATGGCGGCGACGCGCTTGAGATCGAGATTGTAGGTCGCAGCCTGCGCACGCAGGGAGTCAGCGGCGTTGGCAACATCGAGATATGTGCCGGGATAGCCGCCACCGTCTTCGTCGACGCCGCGATATTCGATGTTCCAGACGGCGAGCCCGCGCTTGCGGAGGTCTTCGGCCGCCCAGTTCATCAGCGTGCGGTCTGCAATCTCCTTCTGCCAGCAGCCGCCGTGGATCATCAGGACGACGGGATGCGGGCCGGCGCCGTCTGGGAGCCAGAGGTCCGCAATATCGGTTGCGCCCGGGCCCCACTGAATGCTGTGCGTTGGCGAGACGGGCGGGCGGCCCAGCAGGTCGCCCCAGGTCATCAGCGCGGCAGGCGCGTTGACGTCGGAGGTGATCGGGCCGGTGGCCGGGGCGTCTGACTGCTGTCCTGAGCAGGCAGCCATGGCGAGAAGCAGAAGGGCAGAAAATCCACGCATGCCGATTCAGTTACAGGGGCGCGGCGCCATTGCAAGCCATGCCGTCAGCGTCGCAGATAGCGCATGACCGAATATCACCTGCCCCGCTCCCGGACCGAATGCGAAACGCTTGATGCGCGAGATTCCCTGCGCGCCGCGCGGGAGAGATTCGCGCTGCCGCCGGGGGTGATCTATCTCGACGGGCATTCGCTGGGACCGGCGACGCATGGAGCACTGGCGCGGACTGAAGCGACAGCGCGGAGCGCATGGGCGGGCGGGCTGATCCGGTCGTGGAACACGGCCGGGTGGATCGACCTGCCGCAGACTGTGGGCGCGAAGATCGCGCGGCTGATTGGGGCCGAACCGCAGGACGTTCTGGTGACGGACAGCGTGTCGGTGAACCTGTTCAAGCTGGCGGGAGCAGCGTTGCCGTTGCTCGGTACGCCGGGACAGCCGCCTTACGTGATGTACGAGCAAGGCGAGTTTCCGACTGACGCCTCCATCGTGGTCGGGCTGTGCGAGATGACGGGCGCGCTGCCGTTCCAGATCGCGGCGCGCGGCGCGCTGAACACTTTCAACGGCATGCACGGGGTGCTGATCCGCAGCCTGGTGAACTATCGCACGGGCGAGGTGGCGGATGTGGCGGCTTACGAGGCAGTGGCCGCGAAGTCGGGCACGCTGATCATCTGGGACCTGAGTCATGCGACGGGCGTGATCGATGTGGATCTCAAGGCGTTGGGCGTGAAGCTCGCGGTGGGGTGCACGTACAAATACCTGAATGGCGGGCCGGGCGCGCCTGCGTTCGTTTATGTGCACGACATGCCCGAGAAATTCATGTCGCCGATCTGGGGCTGGTTTGGCGCGAAAGCCCAGTTCGATTTCGGCGCGACCTTCGAGCAGAAGCCGGGCGCTGCAGGATTTGCGGCGGGGACGCCACCGGTGCTGTCGATGTCAGCCCTCGATGCGGCGCTGGATGCGTTCGACGGCGTGGACATGCGGACTGCCAACCAGAAGGCACGCGCGCTGGGCGACCTGATCATCGCGCGAGCGGATGCGATGGGACTGCAGACGATCTCGCCACGCGAGGCGTCAAAGCGCGGCGGGCATGTGAGCCTCGTTCACGAGAGCGGGTACGCCATCGTGCAGGCGTTGATTGCCCGCGGGATCATCCCCGATTTCCGCTCGCCGAATGCGATGCGCTTTGGCGTCGCGCCTTTGTATGTGCGCTTTGTCGACGTGTGGGATGCGATGGATCAGTTGGCCGACATCCTGGAGACGCGGGCGTGGGACCGGGCCGAGTTTCATGCGCGGGCGGCGGTGACTTAGGCGCCAGTCCGCCCTGCGGGCAGCCCCCTCCGTCACGCCGCGAAGGCGCGGCGCGCCACCTCCCCCGCCGCTTCGCGCCGAGGGAGGACGTCTTCGCTATTCCTCGATCGCGGCGTAGACGAGCTGCTGCATCTGGGGCCCATGAGCTGCGTCATCTGGATGGCGATGATGTCCTCGACCGGATCGATCCAGAAGAAGGTGGAGGCCATGCCGCCCCATGAGAATGTGCCAACCGATCCCGGTTGCGTCGTCGCGACCACATCCGTGGTGACAGCCCAGCCCAGGCCGAAGCCCGAGCCATCCATGCGTGATTCCGAGAAGGTCTTGTCGCCCATGTCCTTGAGCGTCTTGTTGCCCGGGAGATGGTTCATGGTCATGAATTCGAGCGTCTTGGGCGACAGGATACGCGCGCCATCGAGCTCGCCGCCGTTTGCCAGCATGAGGCAGAAGCGCAGATAGTCGCCGATGGT
Organism: Alphaproteobacteria bacterium 32-64-14; assembly: GCA_002280725.1. Taxonomy (GTDB): domain Bacteria; phylum Pseudomonadota; class Alphaproteobacteria; order Caulobacterales; family Hyphomonadaceae; genus UBA7672. Next base: position 35,693 of record NCEM01000021.1, on the reverse strand, counting down.
GGAGCACAGACCGCCACCGCCCGAAAGCACGTTGGGCGGTTTGGCGTAGATGCTCTTCGCGCCGCCGGGATCGGCCAGCGTGATGACGCCGGTGTTGGGGTCACGGCGATAGCACGCCATCAGCCGATCGATCTTGTCGGCAGGAACGTGGAAGCCGGTGTCCTTCATACCGAGCGGGGCGAAGATGCGCGTCTCGAAAAACTTGTCGAGGGTCATGCCCGAGGCCACTTCAACGACGCGGCCGAGCACGTCGGTGGAGTTGGAGTAGTTCCACTTCTCGCCCGGCGAGAAGACGAGCGGCGCGGCCGCCAGGGCTTCGCAGAAGGATTTGAGATCGCCCTTCCAGCTCATGTGATCGATCTTGCGCTGGCGATAGATCTCATCGACCGGCGTCTGCACGATGAAGGAATAGGTGAGGCCAGAGGTGTGCAGGAAAAGATCGCGCACCGTCATCGGACGCGCAGGCTTCACCAGCTTGCCATCCTCGCCCAGAACCATCGTGTCCTGGAATTCGGGGATATAGCGGAAGACTTCGTGATCGAGGCGCAGTGAGCCTTCCTCGAACAGCATCATGGCGGCGACCGAGGTGATCGGCTTGGTCATCGAATAGATGCGGTAGATCGTGTTCTCGTCGATGGGGCGCGAGCCGCCCATCTCGGTTGCGCCCTTGAAGGAGAGGTGCGCCACCTGACCGCCACGCGCCACGAGGGCGGCCACGCACGGCAGCTTGCCCTTCTCGACATAGGTGTCGAAGTAGGTCGGGATGCGCGCGAGACGCTCCGCATTGAGGCCGGTCATTTCTGGTTCGGTGATCTCGATGGGCATGCAGTCTCCTTCGCGGCGATATGCACTTAACGTGAGCTGCCACTAAAGCGAAATAGCCCACGCGCCCAGACGCGCGGGCGGCAAAACGAAATAGCCCCCGGGCTTGGGGCCCAGGGGCAGTTCGCTCGGGTCGGTACAACCCCGAAATCCGAGGTTGAGCCTTGAGCCCAGCGGGGCGGCAGGTTGGCTTGGCCACAAGCCAATGCAGGGAAGGCATAGCGGGGGAGACGCACTTCCCTGCCCGGCCAACCCACTGGGACATCCAGATTACAATACCGGCTGACCGGCTTGTTTTCAAGGGTTTACGCAAGCATGATCTCGGTCGAAACAACGTGCCTTCAGCATTCGATCGGGCGGCCTATCCGGAGGGGACGAGGCGGTACGCGCGCAAGGCTTTGAAATGGCTACGAATCCACGCGAAGAAACGGGAAAGCCTGGCCGGGCGGGAGAATCCGCCAAGCCGGAGCGGCGAAAGAATTCCGAGCGCTCGGCCTCGACGCGCGGCCTCATTCTCGATGCGACGATCAACTGCCTGAACGCCTGGGGCTATGGCGGGGTCACCAACATCAAGGTGGCGGATGCGGCAGGCGTGAGCCGCGGCGCGATGATGCACCACTTCCCGACCCGGCAGGCGCTGATCATTGCGACGGTGGAACACGCGCACGAGCGGCTGAACGTTTTCCGCGCCGAGGAGATGGCGAAGATCCCCGCAGGCCTCGACCGCTTCCGCGCCATCCTCGAGCAGTCGCTGGTCACGCAGCGCATGCCGGAGGGCACGGCGCTCAACGAGGTTCGCATCGGCTCGCGCAGCGACAAGGAAATCCGCGATGCGGTGACGCCGATCATGAGCGAGATCTCGGAAGACTATGTGCGCATGGTAAGCCGCATTGCGCGCGATGCGGGGCTGAAGCCGAACCGGGAGCTGCATGGCTTGATCGGAACGGTGGCCATGGCGACGCGGGCGCTGGCGATCAACACATTCACCTATCCCAGCGTGGGCGTGCGGGACAATGTGGTGTGGACCCTGGCCATGATGCGCGAAGACCTGATCGCACGGCAGCTGGGCGAGGCGCGGACGCGGCGCCCCGAGCCGCTGCCGGATGAGCCGCGCAAGCGGTGACGGTCCGTCATTTGCCGTAGCTGGAAGGCAATCCTACCAGCAGGATCAGGCCGACGCGGTATGCCACAAACACCGCGATGGCTCCCACGATCACCGCGCCGATGGTGAGGGCAATCCAAGGCGACAGCTGCAGAGATGCGACCCTTTCCATCAGCACGATCGAAACGATCGCCAAGAAAAGCACCACCCCACCCCAAGGCAACGACCTAAGAGCCTCTCTGGCGCTACGTACGGGAACATTCGGCAACACATCCCCGCGTGCCTTTTGCGTGGAAAGCCGCACGACGAGCAGAAAGAATCCGATCACGATGAATAGTAATGACTTTTGGTCAGCGAGCTGAGCGCCAGAAGCCGCATTGGCGATCTGGAACACGCCAAATCCAGTCATTAAGCAGCCAAGGACAAGCTGAACTACGAACAAGGTCTGCTCACCAAATGACGGCGCACCATCGTTCAAGCTTACAAGTCGCCGATTGGGAGACGCGAGAGCACTGAAACCCAGTGCTCCTGGCTCGCGTCGGGAATGATCCGATCAGGCCCTTAGCAACGCGCCGACGACGGGGATGCCGCGCCAGAGGAGCGAGGAGAAATCCGTCGGCGCGAGCGGGTAGGCCATCAGGTAACCCTGGCCCTCGTCGACACCGAGATCGGCAAGGAAGCGCCACAGGTCCGGCGTTTCGATGCCTTCGGCGACGATCTTCAGATCCAGTTCCTTGGCGAGGCGCACGCTGCTTTCGACGGCCGCGCGAGCGAAAGTGTCGGTGAAGACGTTGCGCGTGAAGGTCTGATCGATCTTGAGCTCGGTGAAGGGGAACATCTGCAGGCGATCGATGTTCGAGGCGCCGGTGCCGAAATCATCCACTGACAGGCCGAAGCCCTTGATGCGCATGCGGGCCATGGTTTCCAGCACGTCGGGACCGTATTCCATCAAGCGCGTCTCGGTGACTTCGAGTGTAACCTGCGAGCAGGAGAGGCCGCCGGCTTCGATGGCCTGCGCCAGCTGGTCCGGGAACTCCAGGCGCTTCAGCGAATTGGGCGAGACGTTGATCGACACCGGCATGGGATCGCCGTTGACGCGGTAATCCTTCACGTGACGCGCGACGGCGCTGGTGAGCTTCAGCGTCAGATCGTCGATGCGGTCGGTCTTCTCGGCCAGCTCGATATAGGGGACAGGGTTGGCGTACTGGTCGTGTGTGATGACGATGCGTGCGAGTGCTTCGGCGCCGGCGATCTGGCAGGTGCGCATGCACACCTTGGCCTGGAAGAACGGGACCAGCGCACCGCGCTCGATGGCGGCATCAAGGATTGCGGGCTCGGCGGCCGCGTAGGCGCCGCCGCTGGGAGGACGCTTGGCGGGGGCGGCGCGTGTGAGCGCGTCGTTCAGCGCTTCAAGCGTCAGCGGCTTGCGGATCGTGCCGATGATGTCGAGGCTCTGCATCTTCGCAATCTTGGCGACCGTCTCGATCACGGCATTCGCTTCGCCCGAGATGATCAGGACCTTGCCCGGAAAGCTGCGTTCGGCCAGCGAGCGGATCAGGCTGACGCCATCGTGCGCGGGCATGTTGAGATCGCAGATGAGGATGTCGGGCGTGAGGCCCGCGTCGAGCTTCTGCAGCGCGTGGAGGCCGCTCTCGGCCGTGTCGACCTGTTCGACGCCGCAATCGAGCACGAGGTCTTCCGCGAGGGCGCGGAACACCGGATCATCGTCCACAAGTAGCGCTTGTTTGTAGTTCATGATTTCGGACTCAGGTCGAGGCGGCAAGCTTGACGATGGGGCGGGCCTTGTTGCCGACGCCTTCGGGCACGGGGATGGGACTGTTCTCGTAGTCGGTGTTGAGCACCAGTTCCGGGCCGTCCTTCATGTCGAACTTGCGGGCGATGATGACGGTGTAGTCCGACTGGTCGGCGATGGGGTTCTGCGAGTTGATCTCCAGCGTGTTGCCGGGGAGATAGATGGTGCCCACAAGCTTTCGCGCGTTGTTGCTGGCGATGATGTGCGGGAACTTGAAGAGCACGTCGCGGTCTTCGAAGAACATCATGCCGGCCATGTCGCCCGAGCGCGGGGCGGTGAGCGAGATCGTGCTGGTGGGCGCGAACTGGATGGTAGAGAGACCGAGCGCGCCGGTGAGGAAGAAGCCCACGCCCTCGCCGCTCAGCTTGCCGCCGTTAGCGACTACAAGCCCGCCATTGTTGAAGATGTAGGTTCCCGGCTTCAGCGTGACATCGCCGCCGATGATGTTGAGGCCGCCGCAATAGAAACCGGGCTCCAGCGTCGTCTTGCCGGTGACCACAAGGCCGGGCGCGAGATTGCCCACAAGATCGCCGCCCGCGATGGATTCGAGAAGTTTCTTCTTCTTGAGCAATTCGCCACTGGTGAGCCCGCCAACAAGACCGCCCTTACCCAGCAACCCCTTCACGGTCAGCAGCTTGCCTGTGTTGTCGATGAGATCGCTGCCCAGGATGCCGCCCGCCAGGAGGTTGCTGCACTGGAGCAGGCCGACATTCGGCTCGGGCCTGTCGCGCAGCGGATCGGCGAGTGGCGGGCAGTCCTCGATCGGGCTGTTGGGCGACACGGCGGACTTGGCGCCTGCAACGCCGCCGGCCACGCACACGAGATCGGCCTTCACGCGCGCCGAATTGTGCAGGCGCAAGGACGACGCCGATTTCGAGTTGGAGTAGATCGCGCACTTTTCGGCCGTGACACGCGCCTTGTCGTGCATCTCCAGCGTCGATGGCTCGGAGGTCGACAGGCCGATCATGCAGACATAGCCGCCGCCGGATATCTCCGCGACGGCCGTGACCTTCACTTGCGTGACGCCACGCGCGACGGGACCGGGGAAATAGGTTTGCGGCTCGGCCGTGATCGTGACCTCGACGGCCTTGCCCTTGTCGATGATGCGCGCGCCGGTGACGGCAGGTTTGGCGGTGTAGTTCACGCCAACGAAAATCTCGGCGACCGACGTGACGCGCTTGTCGGAGCCCTTGAAGACGATGAGTTCCTGCGCGGCGGCGAGCGCTGCCCGGTCGGCCACGCCCTGAAGCGCGTGCTTCTGGTTGGAGAGGGACAAATAGTCGACGACGCCGCCGACGATGAACGCGGCGACGAGCATGAGGCCGCCCATGAACAGCGTCATGTTACCCTTCGAGTTTGCCCCGAAGCTGCGCAAGCGTACTCCCCGATGTGCGAACGCGCTGCTGCTTCTCAGGCGCTCGTTCGGTTATGAAGCTAACGAAACTCATTAAAGGAAGCGTCAAAAGTAAGGGGCGAATCCGGGGGCTCCCCCGGGAAAAGGCCGCAGATGGTTAACCTGGGCTACAGCGGTTGGTGACAATTTGGCCTCGGGAGAGACGCCGGGGCGAGTTCCATGACAGGTTTTGCAGTGCCCTTCCGGAAATCGATCCGGTTCAGGCTCTCCATCGTCATCGCCGTCGTGATCTTCGCAGCCGTCATGACCACGGCTGCGGTAGGGGCGTTCCGCGATCTTGGACAGGCAGCCGATGCGCGCGCGCAGTCGCTGGAGGCCGCAGCTTCCGCCTATTCCTCCGCGCTTGCAGAGCCACTCGCGACACAGAACCGGCCCGCCGCCTTCGAGCACATGAAGGGGATGCAGAACGTCCGCTCCGTCATCTACATGGCGCTGGTGGATAGCGAGGGCGACGTGTTCGCGCAGCTGGGCGCGGGCGCATCCGTGCGAGGGCGCACGGCGAACCTGCGCGATCTGTCGGGACTGGACCTGCTGAACAGCGACCGGGGGTCCGTCACGCTGCCGGTGGTGAAATCCGGGGCGCAGATCGGCGAGGTGATCGTGCTCGCCGACGTGACCGACCTGCGCGAGGATCTCTATGCGACGCTGGGATGGACGGCGCTTGTCGCCCTGATCGCCATCGCGGGCGGCGTGGCGGTGGCGCAGGTGTCGATCTCGCGCATGATCAAGCCGATCGCCAGGCTGGCGGCGGCGATGTCCGAGGTTGGCGCGCAGCAGGATTTCTCGCGGCGCATGGCGCCCTCCTCCCGCAAGGACGAGACCGCGGTTCTGGGCGATGCGTTCAACGGGATGATCGACAACATCCAGGAACGCGACGAGAAGATCGCGCGGCACATGGAAACGCTGGAACAGACGGTCGAGGACCGCACCCGCGACTATCGCATGGCGAAGGAAGAAGCCGAGAACGCGAACGCCGCGAAATCCGACTTCCTCGCCACGATGAGCCACGAGATCCGCACACCGATGAACGGCATGATGGTGATGGCGGAGATGCTGGCGGCGGCTGATTTGTCGACACGGCATCGCCGCTATGCGGAGATCATCACGCGATCTGGCGCGAGCCTGCTGACGATCATCAACGATATTCTCGACCTGTCGAAGATCGAGGCCGGGAAGCTGGACCTTGAGACCGTGCCGTTCTCGCCCGAGCGGATGGTTGAGGATGTGGCCAGCCTGTTTTGGGAGAAGGCGCGTTCGAAAGGGCTTGAACTGGCGATCCGCATTGCGCCGGAGACGCCGCAGCAGGTTCTCGGCGATCCGACGCGGCTCAACCAAGTGGTGACCAACCTCGTCAACAACGCGCTGAAATTCACGGACAGGGGCGGCGTGACCGTCGATGTGGCGGCGGCGATCAAGGGCGAGCGCGTGGCGCTGCGCATCGCGGTGAGCGATACGGGCGTTGGCATCGAGCAGCATCGCATTGGCGCGATCTTCGAGGCGTTCAGCCAGGCGGATCAATCGACGACGCGGCGCTTTGGCGGCACGGGCCTTGGCCTGACGGTTTGCAAACGGCTGGTCGATGCGATGAGCGGCGACATCATCGTGACGTCGGAGATCGGCAAGGGATCGACGTTCACGGTGGCGGTGGAGCTGCCGCTGGAACAAGCCGCGCCGCAGCGCCCGGAGTGTGCGGGTATGCCGTTGGCTGTCGCGGTCGGCCAGCCGCTTCTGGCCCAAGCGATCGCCATGGCCGCACGCGATGCCGGTCTTGCGCCGCGCATGATCGGCGCGCCATCCGAGGCGAAGGCCGGCGAGATCGTGCTGACGCTTTCGGAACAGCTTGCGCGCGGCGGGGCGGCGGCCGGAGCGATCAACATCTGCCTCACTGATGTGGGCGACAACCATGCCGACGTCCTGCTCCGCAGCGGCGTGGCGGCGGATATCCTGCCGCTGCCGCTGGGCCGGCAGGTGTTGTGGGATTTCCTGGCGCGGGCAGCACGGAAAGAGTTCAGGGGCGTGACCGCGTTGGCGCTTGGGGTATCGACGGCGCCAACGGAGACGTTCGGGCATCTGTCGATCCTGGCGGTGGACGACAACGCGGTGAACCGCGAGGTGCTGCGCGAGGCGCTGTTCAGCCTTGGCGCCGAGGGCGACTTTGTCTGCAACGGCCGGGAGGCCGTGGAGGCGGCGGAGCGCAAGGTCTACGATGTGATCTTCATGGACGGCTCGATGCCGGAGATGGACGGCTTCACGGCGACGCGCCTGATCCGCGCGGCGGAAGCCAAGGCGGGAGCCAAGCGCGCGATGATCGTCGCGCTGACCGCGCAGGTGCGCGGGTCGGATGCGGATGCGTGGGCAGAGGCAGGCGCCGACCGGCACATGACCAAGCCCTTCAATGCGACCCGCCTGATGGATGCGCTGAAAACGGCGGGCGATGTATCGGGCAAGCCGGCCAGCGTCCCCGCTCCGCAACGTGCGCCGGTGGCGGCCGTCGCGCCGCCTGAACCCGCCCAGCCGGACCTGATCGATGAAGAGGCCGTCGAGACCATGCGCAAGGTGGGTGCGCGCAATGGGCGGGATGTGGCCGGCAAGGTGTGGCGCCTGTTCCTGGGCCAGTCGCCGGATTCGGTGTTCAAGCTGGAGATGCTGGCGCAGGGAACGGATGGACAGGCGCTGTCGGCACAGGCGCACTTCCTGAAGTCGATGGCGCTGTCGGCAGGCGCCAAGGCCGTCGCGGGACTGGCCGAGCAGATCGAGCACGAGGCCAAGGCCGGCCGTGTTCAGGCGGCGCGGGCCGACCTTCCTGCCCTGCGCGCCGTGCTGGAGGAGACCTGCGCGGCCATGCGGCAGCGGATGGAAGCGCCGCCGGTGGTAGCCATCCAGGCCTGAGCCGGGGCTCAACCTGCGCAAGAATTTTCTCTGAAAGCTCCTGTGGAAGCCAGTGTTGCAGGCCGCGTGCTGTGGCTGGATTGACGCCCGCGCAAAGCCCGTGTGATGGCAGACGGGCTGCAATGTCGCGACAGCGTGAACGCAGAGGCCCGAGACTCGCCACACTTGGCCGGGCTACACTAAGCGCTGATCTTCTGGACGTTACATGACCGTTACGCCTGCCCTTTCCACCGAAACGCCTGCGCCTTCACTGGCCGCGGAGATCGCCCGCGTGCGCGAGTCCGGCGTGCTTGGCGCGAGCGGGCGGCTGGTTGAGCTATTCGATTTTCTCGTCGCGTGCTCGTCCGATGGCCGGTCGCCGAAAGAGGCAGAAATCGCCCTCGCGGTGTTCGGCAAGGCCGATACCGAAGCGTTGCGCGATGACCCGGTGGCGCGCGTCTACATCCATCGCCTGCGCAAACGGCTCGACGATTTCTACCTGCGCAACGGGGCGCCGTCCGGCGCGCGGCTCGACATTCCCAAGGGCGACTACCGGATCATGTGCGTTTCGCCCGAGGCCGTGCCTGCCGCTGGCGCGGACGCAAGCGCGGCGGCTGAGCCAGCGACGCCGGCCGCCCGCCGGCGGTGGACCTGGGGTCTTGCTGCGGCGGCGGCGCTGGTTGTGCTGGTCGCCGGCAATGTAGCGGCGTGGGCGATGCTGGGCGGTGGCAATGGTAGCCACGCCGCGATCGAGAAGACCGCGCTGTGGAAGCCGCTGGCCGAGGGCAAGCGTCCGCTGACCATCGTGGTCGGCGACTATTACATGTTCGGCGAATACGAGGACCAGGTGCGGCTGAAGCGCCTGATCCGCGATTTCGCCATCAACAGCAAGGAAGACCTGGTCCAGAGCCAGTCGCGGGCGCCGGAAGGGTTTGACCGGTTCTCCGATGTCGCGCTGCAATACCTGCCGGCGTCCACGGCCTATGCGCTTGCCGATATCGCGCCGCTGTTGAGCGAGAACCGCGACGTGCGCGTGGTGCTTGCATCCAGCCTTGAGCCGGGGCGGATGAAGACAGACGACATCATCTATGTCGGCCTGCTGAGCGGGCTCGGGCCGCTGCGCGATCCGGTGTTCTCGCGCTCGCTGTTCCGGTTTGGCGCGAGCTATGACCAGCTGATCGATGAGAAGACGGGCAAGAGCTATGTCAGCGAGGCTTTCCTCGCCGCGCCCAGCGACCAGATGTATCGCGACTACGGATTCTTCGCGACTTTCCAGGGCCCTGCCGGCAATCGCATCGCCATTCTTTCGGGCACGCGCGACACCGCCGTGATGGGCGTGGCTGAGGCCCTGACGCAGCCTGATCGCCTGAGACGTGTGGAGCTGGCGATCGCCGGCAAGCGCGATTTCGAGGCGCTGTTCGAGGTCAAAGGGCAGAAGCACGTGAACCTGGAAGCGCAGATCCTCGTCTCCTATCCGGTGGACAGCACGTCCATCTGGTCTGGCGCGCGCGCGAACATCGCTTCATTTCCATCGGAATAGCTGCGTTCCGAAAATCTGCGGCCTTAAGTTTGCCGCGATGACGGGACAAATGGAACTTTCGCTCTAGCTGATTGCTTCAGCTGACGAAGTTGGGCGCGTGAAGAAGTCGCGCACCCAGACAAGTCTGGCGAAACGAAGCACGCATTCCGGAACCCCAACAAATGCGCGGCTGGCTGCTTTTCAATGAAGAGGTTGCCGACGGAGTGCCGGAGGCTGCCGAAATCCGCCGCTTCATCGAGGCGGGCAAGCGGCGCGGCATCCGCCTTGATGCGCTGCGCCCCCGCGATTTCGAGCTGATCGTATCGACCGAGCGCGCCTGGCGCGCGGAGTATGCCGGGGGCCGCCTGCCCCGCCCGGATTTCATCATTCCACGGACGGGCAGCGAGACGACCTATTTCACGCTCGCTGTGATCCGCCAGTTCGAGCGGATGAAAGTTCCGATCCTGAACGGGGCGGACGCTGTCGAATTCTGCGCCGACAAGCTGCAGACGCTGCAGCTGCTGTCTGCATCCGGCCTGCCGATCCCCAAGACAATCCTTGCGAAATTTCCCGTGGATGTGGACCTGATCGAGCGCGAGCTTGGCTTTCCCGTGGTTGTGAAAAAGCTGCGCTCCACGCGCGGCGCGGGCGTCGTGCTGTGCCAGGATCGCGAGCAATTTGGCGACCTTGCAAGTCTTCTGGGAGACGCCGGGTACCAGTCAGATTTCATCTTCCAGCAGTATATCGCGCGAAGCCATGGTCGCGATGTGCGCCTCGTGGTGATCGGCGGAGTGATCGCAGCGTCCATGGAGCGCCGGTCGTTGAACGGCAACTTCAAGTCGAACATCTCGCTGGGCGGATCGGGCGAGTGCATTACCGCGCCGCCGGAGATGGCGAAGCTGGCGATCGATGCGGCGAAGGTGCTGAAGCTGGATATTGCCGGGATCGACGTGCTGTATGACGAGCGCGGCTATCGCATCTGCGAAGCCAACTCCTCGCCCGGTTTCGTGGGGCTCGAGCAGGCTTGCCCGATCAGCGTGCCTGACAAGGTGTTCGACTATGTCACCGCCCGCCTGAAAACGCCCGAGCCTGAGAAGACGCCGTTCTGGAAACGCATGCTGGGCCGCAAGCCCAAGGCGCAGCGCGAGAAGATCACGGAAAAGGTGTAGAGGCAGGTTCCCATTGCGGTTTGCGCTGCGCGTGGCAATGATACCGCGCAGCATCAGACGATTGGGGGGCCGCAATGAAACTGCTGGCGGGACTGTTCGCGGCAATTGTCGCCGTGCTGGCGCCAGCGGCGCAGGCGCTTGAGGGCAAGATCGTCAATCTCAAGGTCGAAAGCAGCCATGTCGCGGGGCCTGTGGATGTGGCGGTGTATCTGCCCGCCGGTTACGACGCGAAGCGGGCGGCGGCCTATCCGCTGATCATCCAGCTGCATGGCGGCGGCGGCAACAGCGGCAACATGACCGGCATGGCGGAGACGCTGGAAGCCGGGATCAAAGCGGGGCTCGTGCCGGCGTCGGTTTCGGTGATGCCGTCGGCGGGGCGATCCTTCTACATGGACTACCGCGACGGCTCGCAGAAGTGGGAGACGTTCATCGTCACCGACCTGCTGGCGTGGATGCGCGCGAACTACAACGTGCCCAAGACGCGCGAGGGCACGCTGATCACAGGCATCTCGATGGGCGGCATGGGCAGCCTGCGCATCGCGTTCAAGCATCCCGGCACGTTCCAGGCGGTCGCCAGCATGGAGCCGGGGATCGAGCCTGCGCTGGCGTTCAAGGATGTGAACCTGCGCGACAGGTTCTGGCGCGACGATGCGCTATTGCAGTCGATCTATGGCAAGCCGGTGGACGAGGCGTTCTGGGCGGCCAACAATCCTGCGACGATTGCGAACACGAACCCAGAGAGCCTTGTCGGCCTTGGCATCTATCTGGAGGCTGGCGATCAGGACATGTTCTTCCTGCATCACGGCACGGAGTTCCTGCACCGTATCCTGTTCGACAAGGGCATCAGCCATGAGTATCGGCTGGTGAAGGGCGCCGAGCATGTGGGGCCATCGATCGCGCCGCGCTTCCTGGATGCGCTGGCGTTCTTCGGACGCATCCTGAGCCCACCGACAAGCTGGACAGAAGGCCCGGCCGTGAAGCAGGCGCGCCAGCGCGTGGACAACTTCAAGCGCGCGGCCGGCTATCCGGTAAAGGAACCGGACGGGCAGCGCTTGCGGGTGGAATAGCCGCCTACGCAGCGCGCTCGAAAATGGCGGCGATGCCCTGCCCGCCGCCGATGCACATGGTTTCGAGACCGTACCGTACCTCGCGGCGCTTCATTTCGTTCAGCATGGTCGCGAGGATACGGATGCCGGTGGCGCCGATGGGGTGGCCGAGCGAGATGCCGGAGCCGTTGACGTTGAGCTTGTCGGCGTCGTTCCAGTTCCAGCCCTTGAGCACGGCGAGAACCTGCGGCGCGAAGGCTTCGTTGAGTTCGACGAGGTCGATGTCTTTCCAGCCAAGACCGGTGCGCTGGAATAAGCGCTCGACTGCCGGGACGGGGCCGATGCCCATGCGCGACGGTTCAACGCCGGCGGCGGCCCAGCCGGTGAACCAGCCGAGGGGTTCGAGGCCGAGCTTCTCGACAACATCTTCGGCGACGACGAGGCAGGCGGCGGCGGCGTCGTTCTGTTGCGAGGCGTTGCCGGCGGTGACCACGCCACCCTTCTCGATGGCGCGGAGCGCGCCGAGGGATTGTGCGGTGGCGTCTCCACGCACGCCTTCATCAGACTTGAAGACGATGGGGTCGCCCTTTTTCTGCGGGAGCGTGACAGGCACGAGTTCGTTGTCGAACTTGCCCTCTTTCCACGCGGCGGCGGCGCGCTGGTGGCTGCGGGCGGCGTATTCATCGCAGGCTTCGCGCGGGATCTGGTAATCCTTGGCGAGATTTTCGGCGGTCTCGATCATGCCGCTGATCACGCCGAAGCGTTCGACCGGCTGGGACATCACGCGGCCGCGGGTGAGACGGTCATGGAAGGCGACATCGCCCATGCGGGCGCCGTTGCGCATGGTGGTGGAGTAGTACTCGACATTGCTCATGCTCTCGACGCCGCCGGCGACGACGACATCGGCGGCGCCCGTCTGGACGAACATGGCAGCCTCAACCACGGCCTGCAGGCCCGAGCCGCAGCGGCGATCAAGCTGATAGCCGGGCACGGAGATCGGGAAGCCAGCGGCAAGCGCGGACCAGCGGCCAATGGCGGGGGCTTCGCCGGAGGGATAGCCCTGCGAGAAGATCACGTCGTCGATCTTCGCGGGGTCGATCTTCGTGCGCTCCACAAGGGCGCGCAGGGCGATCGCGCCGAGCTCGCCCGCCTGTATGCCGCTGAGTGCGCCCTGGAATTTGCCGACACCTGTGCGGAGCGGGCTGACAATGGCGGCGCGGCGAAGCTTGGTCATGGAGATTCTTCCTCTGATCGCGGCGCAACATAACGATGACCGCGCCGGAAACAACAGGGAGAGCAGGCGTACCGGCCAGAGGCGCTGCACGGGCAGGTTTGGCCACCCAACAGCACGGTGGGAGAACGTTCTGTCTTCCTACAACCCCAGCGCGCCCATGGTTCGCTCGACGAGCCAGTAGGCGGACGTGACGCCGATCACATAGACGGGCACGCGCCAGGCCATGTCGCCCACGCGCGGCGTGTTGATGGTGGCGGGCGCGAAGCGCCGCCACAGGAACATCACAAGCAGAACGGCGGCAATGAAGATGAGCTGGCCACCTTCGACGCCGAGGTTGAAGAAGAGCAGCGCCAGCGGGGCAGAATCTTCGGGCATCCCGATCTCGCGCAGGGCGCCGGCAAATCCGAAGCCGTGCAGCAGGCCGAAAGCGAACGAGGCCAGCCAGGGAAGGTTTGCCGTGAGGCTGGCGTGGCCTGCCCTCACCCGCATGATCTCGACGGCGATGAACATGATCGACAGGGCGATCACGGCTTCGACCGGAGAGCTTGCAAGCTTGACCCAGCCGAATGTTGTGGCGGCCAGCGTGATCGAATGCGCAACCGTGAAAGCCGTGATGGCGCCGGCAAGCCGCTTCACGTCGCGCACCAGCAGAAGAAGGGCGAGAACGAACATCAGGTGATCGAAGCCGAGCAGGATATGTTCGGCGCCGAGCACGAAGTACGTGCTGGCAACATCCGTCCACGGTTGCTTGTCGGGGATCACCGCGACGGGATCGTCGGCCTTGATGCGCAGCGTCTTGGGCGCGCCTTCCAGAGGCTCGAAGCGAAGGATGGCGTCGGTCAGCGTGTGGGACAGGTTTTCGATCTGGATCGGCTTGCCGATGATCCCGCCTTTGCACGCCGCACGCCAGCGCGCGATCACCGCGCCATTGACCATGGAGCTGCGCGGCTCGCCCGTGTTGGTGCAGTCTGCGGGCTGGATGACATTGAGCGCGAGGCGCATTTCGCCGCGCGCGGGCGTTTTCCAGAGGAAGTCGTAAACCTGCGGCTCCACTTCGCGGATCTGCAGGAAGGCCGGGCGGATTTCATGCGCCAGCGCGGCAGGCGCGAACGCCGCCAGCATGGCCATCCAGACGAGCAGAAGCCGCGCCAGCCGTGTCATTCACCGACCTCGGGCGTCGGGCGCGTCTTCGGATTGGGATCGGGCGTCTGCGGCAGGCTCTTCCACGGCTCAGGCCATTCGATCTCGATCTTGAAGCGCTCGCGCATGCGAGCGTGGAACGCATCGCGGGCCGCGTTACGCTGCGCCTCGATCCAGTCGGCGCGCAGCCTGTCGACGACTTCGGGAAGCGCGACCGCGCGGCCCGGCGAGATGTCGATCACCAGCAGCACATGCTGACCGAAGGGCGAGGCGATTGGGCCGAACCAGTCCCTGTCGTTCTGTGCGGCAGCGTGCGCAAAAGCGGCTGACGCGAACTCGGCCCCGAACATGGCGGAGACGCCGTCCTGCGTCGTCAGCGGGAGTGCGGCGGGTAGCATGGAGCCATCACCCAGCTTCGCGGGATCTGCGCCATCGCGAAGCTGGGCGAGCGCTGCCTCGGCATCGACGCGCGCTGCCGCGCCACGCTTGTCCGCGCTCAACAGGACTTGGCGCAGGGCGCGGCGCTCCGGCTGGCGATAGATGTCGGGATTGGCGTCCAGCCGCGCCTGCAGCTGCGCATCGGTCGGGCTTTCGCTGGCCGCACCATCCTCGATCACGAACTCGATCTTCTGGCGCATGCGGCGGCGGACGATGGTGTCATCGGCATCCAGCCCCATCGCGACCGCTTCGCGATAGCCAACTTCCTCGCTGACGAAATCATCGACGAGCGCCTGCAGCTCTTCGCGCGACGGTGGGCGCCCGGACAGTAGCACGAAGCTTTCCGCGATCTGCCTGACGCGGCCTTCGGAGATGATGATGGTGTCGCTCTCCGGCCCCTGGTCAGGGCCGTTTATAAGACCGTTGAGAACGAACAGCGCCGCGCCGATCGTAAGGAAATGCACCAGAGGCTCACGCGCAGCGCGCTTGAGGAAACCCGTTACGCCCGATGTCATGCCTGCCGCCTAGCTGGCTTTGACGGGGATGAACCAGATCGGCGATGTGTAGGCGCGCTCCTGGATCGTCTTCTGGAGCGCCGGGTTGGGCTCGATCCCAAGGCGGATCGCATCCCAGGTCGACCAGCGGCAGGTCGGGTTTTCCAACACGCGGACATAATAGAGCGCGTTCAGTTTGGGATCGAACTCCGGATCTTTCCACACGGCGGAAATCTCGGCGTCGCCCTTGTCCTGGCTATACGCGCACGTCTTCACGTCCACCGTTGCGCCATTGTCGGCGCAGCGATGCGTGGCCGGATTGATCGTGCCGCCATCCGAGCAGCCGACATCGAACACCTTCTCCTGCGCCTTGCCGGCGGCATCGACCCAGCCCTTCACGATCTGCAGACGCTGCAGCGGCGCGGAGTGCGCATCGCGCATGGCCATCACGAGGAAGTCCGGCGAGCCATCGGCCTTGCCGACAAGGTCTGCCCCCATGGCGACGCCGTTGGCGTAGGCGCTCTTGACGCCCTCATCCGACGTCAGCGGCGAGGCGCCGATGCCGTAGCCGGCGAAGAAGCGGACGCGGATGCGCGGCCCGGATGTCGCAAACGTCTCCTTCCGCTGCAGCGCGGCGTAGATCGCTTCGCGCGTATTCTCGGGCGCCCACACGCCTGTCAGGCCCGATGCGCCCCAGGTCGAGAAACGCGCAGTGTTGTCGACCGGCTTGTAGGTGGTCCAGTCCTTCCCTTCCGGCGGAGCGGAGCCGCGGCGTTCGGGTGAGGCATCCTGGATGCCGACTTTCGAATGGTAGTTGTCTTCCTCGTACGACCCGGCCCCATTGTGTGTGTCGGACGCGCCGACAAAGCCGAACTTGTAGGGGTTGGCGCCAAGCCGGGCCTGGAACTCCATGCCGTCCTTCAGCGCCTTGCGGACATAGCCGCCATCGAACTTCGTGATCGGCGTGGTGGAGCCGATATACCACTCCATGATCTCGAACCCGGCGAATTCGTCGTTGGGAGACAGCAGCGGGTGCGTTTCCGACGTGCCTTTCACCTGGGTGATCTCGGCCAACGGTTCGTTGCGGGCGCGCAGTTCGGCCCAGGCGCGATCCACCGGAGCGCCATTCCACTTTGTGCGCTCGTACATCGTGCCGTCGGAGCCGTTGCCGTTGTGCGTGATGGACAGGGATTCCATGCCGGCGGCCCGCTGCTGCTCCATCCAATTCCAGAGGTCTTCCGGGTTCTGGGATTCGAGCGCGGTGTAGGGCAGCTCCGGCGCGGTTGCGCCCGAGAAGATCACGTTGCGGTGCAGGTTGCGGCCTTCGGGAGCGGATGTGAACTCATAGCCGATCAGCGTGGTGAACTTACCCGGCTCATAGTTGCGGTTGGCGGATTCGATAATGTCGTGCCAGGCGGATTTCACGGTGCGCAGGTCGGCAAATTCCGGCATGCGCTGTCCGGTGCGTACCGCATCGCCGAATTTGCGGAAAGCGGTGTTCACCTGCTTCGGATCTTTCGAGAACAGATCCTTCGCATAGGGCACGCTGGCATAGGGATCGCCGGGCGTGTCGATGGCGGGAAGGACGCCGAGATATTCGGAGTGGTCCGTCACGGCCAGAAAGTCGAGCGGGCCGGAATTCAGCTTCATGTCGAAGCCGGTGGCGTGCTTGATCGTGCCGCCCTTCGCGTAGGCATAGGCCTCATCCGGCGAGGCGCGCACGTTGAAGATGTAGGCGTCGAACGAGTTGCGCGTGTGGAGGTGAAGGTCGCCGAAATAGGCGTTGTTGAGTGGATTGGGCGCGGAACGGGCCGCCGCATCCTGCTGCTCAACGCCGCTTGTGGGCGCTTCTCCCTGTTCACCGCAGGCCGTCAGCAAAGCCGCAGCGCAGACCGCCAGAACCAGACGCTTCATCGTCGCCACCCCTAGAAACGTATTTTGATACTGTTTGGTACAGTCTGTACGAGAGTCGAGCCTGCGTCCAGTCGAAATCGGGAGCAAGATCGCCGGCCTATTGTCGCTTGAGAGAGCGGCTGAGCGATGTGGGCTGGGGCCGGATCAGTATCCCAGCGCTTTCACCAGCGTTGCGCCTGTCATGTAGATCAGGATGAGCGAGCCGACCGTCCAGAACGTGGCGCGGATGTCGTGAAGCTGCGCCGTCATGTACGCCAGGAAGTGCAGCAGGCGCGAGACGACGTAGCCGTAGAACAGCCATTGCGCGAGGACGAGGTCAGGCCCCGTCGTCACGTAGAGCAGGCCGGCGACGAGGAAGAACGGGATGTTCTCAAGGTCGTTGAGCTGGATACGGCGGATGCGATCCACGCGCTCGTTGGGGCCCACCTGCCCCTCGCGCGGCGCGGGGTTGGTTGGAGACTTCTTCGCGTCCTCGGGCGAACGAAAGCCGCCCTTCTCCTGCATCATGCGCACGACCGTCAGCCACGACATGGCGACAACCTTGAGGATCATGAGGCAGGCCGCGACCACATAGGCCGCGAACACCGGATTCTGCAGGCTGAAGTCTGTCATCGCTTGG
This sequence comes from Alphaproteobacteria bacterium 32-64-14, assembly GCA_002280725.1. Classification (GTDB taxonomy): domain Bacteria; phylum Pseudomonadota; class Alphaproteobacteria; order Caulobacterales; family Hyphomonadaceae; genus UBA7672. The sequence continues at coordinate 18,101 of NCEM01000021.1, read as the reverse complement.
CCCTTCCCTTATCCGTCATGTCTGATCCCATTTTGGCGGCAAGCAAAGGCGTGACGTTGGATCAACCGCGTTGCACACTACGGCCATGAGCAAGGTAGAGACCCATCCTGAAATCCGCGATGCTGTGCGCAAGCTGTGCGCGCGGTTTCCGGGGCAATACTGGCGCGCGCTGGACCGGGAGCGTGCTTATCCCACCGAATTCGTGAAGGCGCTGACCGAGGCCGGGTGGCTGTCGGTGCTGATCCCCGAACAGTACGGCGGATCGGGGCTGGGCTTGTCGGCAGCGTGCGCCGTGCTGGAGGAAATCCACCGCTCGGGCGCCAATGGTGCGGCGTGCCATGCTCAGATGTACACGATGGGCACGTTGCTGCGTCACGGCGGCGAGGCGCAGAAGGACAAGTGGCTGCCGAAGATCGCGAGCGGCGAGATACGGCTGCAGGCATTCGGCGTGACCGAGCCGACGAGCGGGACGGACACGACGCGGATACAGACGTTCGCGAAGCGCGTCGGCGACCAATATGTGGTCAATGGATCGAAGATCTGGATCAGCCGGGCGGAGCATTCGGATCTCATGGTCCTGCTCTGCCGCACGTCTCCGCGCGACGACAACGGCAAGACATCTGACGGGATGAGCGTGCTGCTGGTTGATATGCGCGAGGCCAAATGCAACGGGCTCACCATCAAGCCTGTGCGCACGATGCTGAATCACGCGACGACGGAATTGTTCTTCGACAACATGGAAGTGCCCGCCGAGAATCTGATCGGGCGCGAAGGCGCGGGGTTCAAATACATTCTCGACGGCATGAACGCCGAGCGCATCCTGATCGCCTCCGAATGCATTGGCGATGGGCGCTTCTTCATCGACCGCGCATCCGCCTACGCGAAGGACCGCTCCGTGTTCGGCCGCGCCATCGGCGAGAACCAGGGCGTGCAGTTTCCCATCGCACGCGCACATGTGCAGGTGACAGCGGCGTCGCTGATGGTGGATCATGCAGCGCAGCTGTTCGAGGCCGGGGAGCCGTGCGGATCGGAAGCCAACATGGCGAAGATGACGGCCTCAGAAGCAAGTTGGTATGCGGCTGACATGTGCGTGCAGACGCATGGCGGCTTCGGCTTTGCCGAAGAGTACGACATCGAGCGCAAGTTCCGCGAGACGCGGCTTTACCAGGTCGCGCCCATCTCCACCAACCTGATCCTCAGCCATGTTGCGACGCATGTGCTGGGGCTACCCAAATCGTTTTGAACGGAGTTGTCGTTGTGAGCATCAATTCCGCTGATTGGATCGGGCGCAGCGAGACGGCGCTGGATCATGTCGTGCGCGGGCCGTTTGATCGGCTGGCGGCGTTGCTGGATCGTGAAGCTGAATCGACTGCCATTCCGCCGATGGGGCATCTGCTCTGCTTCCTGCCCGGCGCACCGCAGACGGAGATGGGGACTGATGGGCATCCAGTGCGCGGCGGGCTCGTTCCGCCGATCGACTTGCCGATGCGCATGGCGGCGGGGAGCCGTGTGCGCTTTCACGCGCCTGTGCCGTTCGATACGCATGTGAGGCGTGTGACGACGCTTGCGGATGTATCCGAGAAAACAGGGCGTACGGGGCGGCTCGCGTTCATGACGCTGCGCCATGATATTTTCGCTGGCGATACATTGTGCATCACGGATGAAGCCGATGTGGTGTTTCGCGAGAAGAGCGGCAACGCCCAACCTGCCCCGCCGGGAGAACGGCGCGAGGCGCAGGTTTCGCGCAGCATCGAGCCCGCTGCATCTCTGCTGTTCCGCTTTTCTGCGCTCACCTACAACGCGCACCGCATTCATTACGACCGCGACTACACGATGGGCGAGGAAGGTTATCCAGGGTTGGTTGTGCACGGGCCGCTGCTGGCCACTTTGCTTGTCGATCATTTCAGGCGGCATCGGCCGCATGACAAATTGGCGACATTCCAGTTCCGGGCGCAACGGCCCGTCTTTGACCTTGCACCCTTCACCGTGAATCTGGTCGATACGGACAGCGGCGCCGATGTCTGGGCCGCCGATGCGGACGGCTATGTCGCCATGTCCGGAAAGATTGGTGTGGTTTGACACTCAACTGGCGATCCATGCTGTTCGTACCCGCCGCCGCGCCCCAGCGCTGGCAGAAGGCGCACACGCGCGGGGCCGACGCGATCATCATCGATCTCGAGGACTCGACACAGCCAGAGGCGAAGGCGGCAGCGCGCATGCTGGCCTCCGACGCCGTGCGCACGCTGCACGCCAATGGCGCAACCGTGACCGTGCGCGTCAACAACGATGCGCAACATCTGGCGTCTGACCTTGAAGCCGTGGTGATGCCCGGCCTTAGCGCAATCGTGTTGCCGAAAGTGGAAGACGCCGCCGAACTGGACAGCCTGTCGGCCATGCTCGATGCGCTGGAGTACGAGCATGGGCTGGAGCGTGGCGCAATCGGCGTGGTGGCGGTGATAGAGAGCCCTCGCGCCCTGGAGCGTGTGAGCGCCATCGCCGACGGACCGCGCCTGATCGGCATCTCGCTCGGCAGCGAGGATTTCGCGCTGTCGCTTGGCCGGCCGCCGACGCCGCAGTCGCTGGGGCTGGCGGCGCAGGCGATTGCCTATGCGGCCTCCGCGCGCGGCCTGATGGGCATCGGCATGGCGACGGGCATAGCGAACTTCACAGACCTCGATGCGTTTGCCGAGGAAGCGCGGCGTGCGCATGCGGCGGGCCTCACGGGCGCCATGTGCATCCATCCCAACCAGACCTCCGTGCTGAACACATGCTTTGGGCACAGCGAGGCGGAGATTGCAGACGCACGGGGCATACTTGCTGCGTGGGACGCGCGTGTCGATGGCGTCGTCTCCTACAACGGCGCGATGATTGATCAACCCGTTGTCGAGCGTGCGCGGCGGCTGCTGAAGTCGGCCGGGCTCGCGTGAGCCTGGGCGTGAAGACAGGCACGATCCAGGATTTCCTGGGCGCCTTGAAGCCGGGGCAGCGTGTCTTCTTTCAGGGTGGCCCGGGCGAGAGCCTGCAACTCTACAATGCCCTGCGCGACGATCCCGGCGTGGCAAAGGGCGTGGAGTTCTGGTCGTGCCTGATCCCGGGCATTAACCGGCATGATTATGGATCGCTGCCGGGCGAGGTGGCCCTCAATACCTTCATGGCCTCGCCTGCACTCGAACCGTCGATCACAAGCGGGCGCACGCAGGTCCATGCCATGCCCTACTCGCAGATTGGCGAGACGCTGGCGGGGATGGATTTCGACGCCGCGCTGTTCCACGCCGCCCCGCCTGACCGGCATGGCCGGTGCGCGTTCGGCATTGCCTGCGATACGCCATCGATTGTCTGGCCTCGCGCGAAGAGGCGCGCGGTGATCCTCAATCCAGCGATGCCCGCGCTGCCGGGCTCCGAGGCCGTTTCGGCCACCGAAGTCGATCTCGCGATCGAAGCAGACGCGCCACTGATCGGACCATCAGGAGCGCCCGCGCAGGCGAAGTCCGCGATACTCGACACGATCGGCAAGCTTGCTGCGGATCTCATTCCCGATGACGCGATCATCCAGTCGGGCATTGGCGACACGCCGGCGGCGGTCGTGGCGGCGCTACGCTTCCATCGCGGCCTGCGCGTGCACAGCGGCATCATCACGCCGGAATACCAGCTGCTGGGCGAATCCGGCGCGCTCGACATGTCGGGAGGCAATCTGGCCGGCGTCGCGTGGGGCGGACCTGATTTCTACAGCTGGCTCAAGCAGTCAGGTTTCACCTTCGCCTCGATCCTGCAGACCCACGCGCACGCGCGGCTGGCCGCCTTGCCGCGCTTCGTGTCGATCGGTTCGGCCATCGAGGTTGATCTAGCAGGCAATCTCAATCTCGAATGGCGGCTTGCCCGGCGTATCAGCAGCATTGGCGGCTCGCAGGATTTCATGGCGGGCGCAGCCGCAGCGGAAGAAGGCCTGTCGATCATCGCGCTGCAGGCGGCCGGCGGCGGCGCATCACGCATCGTGCCGTCAATCGCCAACCCGACCGTCGCGGGCGCCCTTGCCGACGCCATCGTGACCGAGCATGGGGTTGCGCGCCTGAAAGGCCTCAGCGCCCGCGAGCGCGCGACGGCGCTGATCGCCATCGCCAACCCGGACCACAGGGCTTTTCTGGCGCGCGCCGCCGAGGCTCTGCCGGCCTGAGTGCTTCATGGAGTTGGGACAAGCCGGCGCCCGCGACTGAAGCTGGCGAGAGTCAGCCGAGCCGCGAGCGCCATGCCGTCCCCGCGCCATGGTTGGACCCTGCTGCGCGAGAACATGAAGAGTATTATGCGAGTTGAAGTGCGGCGCCAGTGGATCGTCACATGAAATCTCATTGCGATTCCGACCAGACTCTTGAACACGACGCTTGCTGAAACACTGCGGATGAGATGACACTCACGAAACGGAATCGGGGAGCATCACCACACATGTGGACACGAAGGCAGGCCGTGTTTCTTCCTCTCGCCGCAGGCGCCTGCGCGACCCTTCCCGCCGGGCCGCCGCTGGATGCGCAGTTCGCCAACATCGAGACGCCGAGCGAGTCTGTTCATTCCGGCGTCGCATCGGAGGATGGCGAGCAACGTCTCACCATGCGCCTGTGCCGCTATCCCAAACTTGGCCTTGCCTGGCTGTGGATGCATGCGCGTATCGATGGGCAGTTCTATTCGTTCGTCGATCACATCGCCCCCTCCGGAACAGACGCCAGCGTCGTGGATGGTGAACACGTCCGCTATTCCGACACCGCAGGAACGCTGGTGTTCGAACGCAACGGCAAGGTCAACGCGCCGACTTCGGCAACCGTCAATGGCCGATGCATGGCGCGCAAATCCGCCACGTCCGCCTTCGGCAAGGGCGACCAGCGCATGGAAGCGTCGATCGCCTTCTCGCCCGAGCGGCTCTATTCCGGCCTCAACCAGGGCCGCACGGAAGTATTCGGCAAAGGCCGCGCCACCGTGACGATCAACGGCAAGCGCGTCGAGTTTTCCGGCCCTGCCCAGTTTCACGAACAGGGCCAGACCAACCCACGCTTCACCGCCGCCTTCTGTTACATGACGCTTTGGGGCGACGGCGCCGCCTCAACCATGCTCATCACCGCGCGCCGTCGCGAGGGCTACCTGCTCGAAGGCGACAAGGCGACGGAGGTCAGGGCCGTGACAATCGACCCGCCCGCCGGACAGCGCGCGCTCAGCGTCACGCTCGCTGACGGCCGCAAGCTCGCGGGTCTGGCGACGGTAAGGCAGGCCTACACCCTGCCGATGGTCGGCAATACATGGCGCGGGCACATGATGAACGTCGATCTTGGCGGGCGCACCTATCGCGGCCACGTCAACGACTACATCATCAACGGCGGCATTCCCTACAAAGGCTAGTTCGCCGGCTTCACGGTGATGACGCGCTGGGCCGCACGCTCGACCGCATCGCGGCTGAACGGCAGCGGCGCGTATCCGCCCTCCGCCCACAGCGGAAAGAGATTGCGATAGAGAGCGCTCTTCGGATCGGCCGACTGCCCCGGCGTGTTGATGAACACCGAATTGTCCCACGCGCCGACATCGAAGACGAAGCGCACGGAGGCGCCGGCCGTGACCCCGAAATCGGACGGACGATAGGTTTGCGCGCGCGGAGTCGAGGACGAACCGGGCGTCGCTAGCGGGCCGACAGTCATCTGCGCCTTCAGTTCGGGATTGGCGATCGCGGCAATGGCCGGCTCCCACTTGGCGGTGTGCAGGCGGCCCCAAGTCCACGTGCTCATGTCGGGGCCGAGGCGCTGGCGGAGTTCGGCGAGCGCGGCGGTGAGGCTTTCGGTCAGCACGGCGTTGCGATCTGTCGCCGAGAGGCGGCTGTCCGGCTTTTCGAGATAACTCACGATGGCTTCGAGGTGCCCGCCGCCGATCAACGCTTGTGCGGCCGTGGGCGAGACGCGCTTGACCAGCGCCTGCCCCAGATGCTTCACCGCCCATGTCTCGTAGATCGCGGCGGCCGCGCTATCGACGGACTCGTGGCCGTCCCATGGCTTCAGCAGCTCAAGCGCGCGGGCGAGATCGGCCTGCCCTGTGGGCGTGGGCACGCTTTGCAGCACCTTGACCAACCGCCTTGCCTGCGGGCTGACCGCGTCTGTCTGCAAGCGCATGGAGTCGAGCAGGCTCACCTTGGGGTCCGCACGCAACACTTCCTTGATGCGGTTGGCGCGTGAGGGATCGGTCCACTCGAAAGCAACCTTGCGCTCCTCGGCCGGATAGCCTGCGGGAAGGTTGTATTCGTTGGCCGTAGCGAAGAAGCCTTCCTCCGGATTGAGCACGCTGGGCAGCATGTCTTTCGCGAAGAAGCCCTGCCATTCGTAGCGGCCATCGCCCGGCACGGGCAGAAGGCCATCCCACGTCTTGCGAACCGGCGTGCGGCCGGAGGCGGCCCAGCCAACATTGCCCTTCACATCGCCGTAGACGAGGTTCAACGGCGGGGCGCCCCAGGCGTAGCTCGCGTGCTTGAAATCCGCCCACGTCTTTGCGTGCGTCAGCCGCGTGGCGCCGAAATAGCCCGCGACGCCCGGCTCGAACCAGACGCTGCGCATGGCGAAGGCGCGGCGCTTGGCATTGTCCTGCGACAGCACGGGGCCGTGGCGTGTGAACTTCAGCGATATCTCGCGCGGCGCTTCGCCCTTCACCTCGATCATCTCGTTGACGACACGCATCGGCTCCCACTTGCCCTTGTAGCGATAGGAGTCGGGCTTGGTGGGGTTCGTCTCGTAGACGTAGAGGTCTTCCTGATCCATCGCGAAGATGGTGATGCCGAAGGCGATATCGTCATTATGGCCAAGCGAGACGCCGGGCAGCGCGGGTTCGCCAGCGCCGATGAGGTTCATGCCGGGCGCATGAAGACCCACGACATAGCGCAGCGAGGGCACGCCGAGCTGCCGATGCGGATCGTTGGCGACGATGGGGCGGCCGGTCTCCGTCTTGGTGGGCGAGACGACCCAGTTGTTGGAGCCTTCATGCAGTTGCGCCTCCATCACGGCTGCAAGCTCCGCATGGCGGTCACGCTCGGCGCGCTGTTGCGGCAGGAGAGCGGTGAACTCGACCTGCTTGGTGCCGAGGACATAATCGTCGAGCACGCTTGCAGGGACATCACACGGATCGAGGCCCGGCGGCACGACGCGCTTGTGCCCGACTGGATCAAGCCAGCGGCGCAACTCGTCCGCCTCGACGCCCGCCGCACAGGCGACCTGCGCGCGGGCGACTTCGGACGTGACGTTAGAGACCAGCGCATGGCTGCGGATGCGGACGATATCCTCCGCCTTCCACTCCTCCGGCGCCGACTTGGTGAGGCCGAACTCGACCGGCAGGGGCTTTGCCCCGCCCTTCACCTCGGCCACGTAGGCGTTGACGCCGGCGGCGAACGCTTCAGCGGAGGCGCGGGCGTCTGGCGCGTAGGCGTTCCACTCCGCTTCCATGTCGCCCCGATAGAGGAACAGGCGCGCGGCGCGATCCTGTTCGACATAAGCGGGGCCGAACGATTTCGACAGCAGGCCGAGGCCGCGCTTGCGCCACAGGTCGATCTGCCAGAGGCGGTCGCGCGCGGCGTTGTAGCCCTGCAGGAAGAAAGCATCGCGCTGGGAGGCGGCATAGATGTGCGCGACGCCCCAATGGTCCACGATGATCTCGCCGGGGGCGGACAGGCCCTTCACCGGCCAGTCGTCGCGGGCGATGGCGGTCGAGGATGGACCTTGCGCCGTTGCCGCCAGCACCATCGTGAAAGCGATGGCAATGCCGGCTGCATATTTCTGGGATCGTCTGGCCATGTCGCCCTCCACGTGTCCGTGCAGGATTGATCCGCCCGCCGGGCTTGTCAAAGGGCATTGCGCGAACCAACAGTCAGACGATGGATGGCTGGCATTTCTGGATCGATCGCGGCGGCACATTTACGGACGTGGTTGCCCGCGCGCCTGATGGCCGGCTGCTGTCGCGCAAGCTGCTGTCCGAGAACCCCGGCCGTTACGACGACGCAGCGGTTGAGGCTGTTCGCACGATCCTCGCCGAGAATGGTGGCGGGGATATCGCGGCCGTGAAGATGGGCACAACGGTGGCCACCAATGCGCTGCTGGAGCGCAAGGGCGCGCCGACCGCGATGGTGCTGACCCAGGGCTTCGGCGACCTGCTGGAGATCGGGAATCAGTCGCGGCCCGATATCTTCGCGCGGCACATTGTAAAGCCGCATCAGCTGCCCTCCCGCGTGATCGAAGCGCGGGAGCGGATTACTGCCGAGGGTGAGGTTCTGATCCCGCTGGACGAGGCGCTCGCCCGTGCCGAACTGAAGGAAGCGCTCGCCGCGGGCTTCACCAGCTGCGCCATCGCCTGCCTGCACGGCTGGGCCCACCCCGCGCACGAACTGCGCCTCGCGGAGATCGCGCGCGAAGTGGGGTTTGGGCACGTCTCACTAAGCGCCGAGATATCCGGCCTCGCGCGCTACGTGCCGCGGGCCGATACGACCGCCGCCGATGCCTATCTCTCGCCTGTGCTGGATGCGTATGTCGCCCGCGTCGAGCGCGCGTTCGAGCATGCGTCGCGGCTGTTCTTCATGCAGTCGAATGGCGGACTTGTCGGCGCGGGATCGTTCCGCGGCCGCGATGCCGTGCTCTCAGGCCCCGCTGGCGGCGTCATCGGCATGGCGGAGGCGGCGCGGCGCGCAGGCTTCGACAAGGCCCTGGGCTTCGACATGGGCGGCACGTCGACGGATGTGAGCCATGTCTCAGGCGCCTATGAGCGGACCAACGACACGGTGGTGGCTGGCGTGCGGCTGACGACGCCGATGCTGCAGGTTCACACTGTGGCGGCGGGCGGCGGATCGATCTGCTTCTTCGACGGCGCGCGCCTGCGTGTCGGCCCCAAATCCGCCGGCGCCAATCCGGGGCCAGCGAGTTATCGGCGCGGCGGGCCGCTGACGGTGACCGATTGCAACGTGTTGCTCGGCCGTGTGCGCCCAGAATTCTTCCCGGCGATCTTCGGACCGAAGGGCGACAGGCCGCTCGATACGAAGATGGTTCGTGAGCGGTTTGGCGATCTGTGCTGGGAGATCAAGCAGAAGACCGGCGCGGACATCACGCCCGAAGACGCCGCCGAAGGCTTCATCACCATCGCCAACCAGCACATGGCCGAGGCGATCCGCAAGATATCGATCCAGCGCGGCTATGATCCGCGCGAGTATGTGCTGTGCGCCTTCGGCGGCGCGGGCGGGCAGCATGCCTGCGCCGTGGCCGACGCGGCGGGCGCGCGGAGTGTGCTGCTGCATCCGCTGTCTGGCGTGTTGTCGGCGTGGGGCATTGGCTTGGCGGACCTGCGCACGATACGCGAGACGACCATCGAGCAGGCAATCGGGACGGATCAGGCGGAGATCATCGCGTCGCTGACCTATGCAGCGATCATCGCGCTGACGCAGCAGGGCGTCGCGGAGGGTGAGATCACGTCGGCAGTGACGGCGCATCTGCGCTACGACGGCGGCGAGGCGACAATCCCCGTGGCGTGGGCGGAGCCGGCTGTGTTGAAGGCCGCGTTCGAGACAGCGCATCGGCAGCGGTTCGGCTTCATCGACCCGGATCGGGCGATCGTGATTGCGCGACTGTCAGTCGAGGCGGCGGCGCGCGGAGCGGATGCGGGCGAAGCGGCGGTCGATCTGCCTTCAGCGGCGCCAAAGGTCACACCACAGGCGCAGGTGCGCGTGGGCGGCAAGCTGCGCAGTATTCCCACGTTGAAGCGAGACACGCTTCCGGCGGGTTATTCCATCGACGGCCCTGCCCTGATCATCGAAGCAGGCGCGACGACGCTGGTCGAGGATGGCTGGCATGCGGAAATCACCGCGCCTGGCGATCTGCTGCTGACGCGCACAAGCGCCATTACTGCAAGCGCTATCGGCGCTAATGCCGATCCGATCCTGCTCGAGATTTTCAACAATCGTTTCATGGCGGTGGCTGAGGAAATGGGCCTCGCGCTGCAGACGACGGCGGCGTCGGTGAACATTCGCGAGCGGCTGGATTTTTCGTGCGCGGTGTTTGATGCGGAGGGCGGACTTGTCGCTAACGCGCCGCATATTCCGGTGCATCTGGGGTCAATGAGCGCGTCCATCCGCGCGGTGATCTCGGCGCGCGGCAACGACGGACGCGGCATGAAGCCCGGCGACATCTACATGCTGAATGCTCCCCATGCGGGGGGCACGCACCTGCCGGATATCACGGTGATCGCGCCGATCATCCTGCCCGGCGAAACCACGCCCGCCTTCTTCACCGCAGCGCGCGGGCACCACGCCGATATCGGCGGCATCACGCCGGGCTCCATGCCGCCGGACAGCCGAACCGTCGCAGACGAAGGCGTGCTGATCGAGAATGTGCTGCTGGTGGAAAATGGCCATCTGCGCGAGGCGGAGACGCGGGCGCTGTTCGCCAGCGGCCCCCACCCCGCGCGCGACATTGACCGCAACATCGCAGACCTGAAAGCGCAGATCGCCGCCTGCATGCGTGGCGGCGAAGAACTCGAACGGCTCGTGCATCACTATGGCAGACAGGGCGTCGCCGCCTACATGAACCACGTGCAGGACAACGCAGCCGAGCATATCCGCCGCGTGATCGACACGCTGGAGCCGGGGGCGTTCGAAGCCCCGATGGACAATGGCGCCGTCATCCGCCTCGCCGTCCGACCAGACACGGCAACACGGCGCCTCGTCATCGACTTCACCGGCACAAGCGCGCAGAGCGATGGCAATTTCAACGCCCCGCTCGGCATCACGCATGCGGCCGTGCTCTATGTCTTCCGCACACTGGTCGACGATGCGATCCCGCTGAATGAGGGATGCCTGAAGCCCATCGACATCATCGTGCCTGAGGGTTGCCTGCTGAACCCACGCCCCGGTGCGGCTGTGGTGGCGGGCAATGTCGAGACGTCGATGGTGGTTGTGGATGCGCTCTATGGCGCGCTGGGGCGGCTGGCGGCGGCACAGGGAACGATGAACAATTTCACGTTCGGGACCGAGCGCTATCAGTACTACGAGACGATCTGCGGCGGCTCTGGCGCGGGGCCGGGCTTTGCGGGAGCATCCGCCGTGCAGACGCACATGACGAACTCGCGGCTGACCGATCCGGAAGTTCTCGAGAGCCGGTTCCCGGTTCTGGTCGAGACGTTTGCGGTGCGGCGCGGGTCGGGCGGGGATGGCGAATGGCGCGGCGGCGATGGCGCGGTGCGGATCGTGCGGTTCCGCGAGCCGATGACGGCGGCGATCCTGTCCAACCGGCGCACGACAGAGCCGTTCGGCCTTGCTGGCGGCGCGGCTGGACAGCGGGGACGCAACGCCATCCGGCGCGCGAATGGCGTTGAAGAAATCCTGCCCTCCACCGCGCGCACGGATGTTCAGGCAGGCGATGCGATGATCATCGAGACGCCCGGCGGCGGCGGGTTTGGCAAGAGGGACAGCTGATGCTGGTGCTGCTGGGGATCGCGGTTGTGGTGTTCGGCTTTCTCGTGAGAGCCAATCCGCTGCTGGTCGTGATGTCGGCCGCCATCGTCACGGGGCTGGCGGCGGCGTGGACGCCCGCGGCCGACCTGCAGACGATGTGGCAGGCGGGCGTCGATACGCTGGCGCTTTTCGGCAAGGCCTTCAACGACAGCCGTTTCATCAGCCTCGTCTGGCTAGTGCTGATCGCCATTGGCCTGCTGGAGCGCTGCGGCCTTCAGGAGCGTGCGCGGATGGTGATCGCGAAGATACCGGCGGCGACGGCTGCCGGCGTGATGTGGGTCTATTTCGTGATGCGGCAGATCCTGTCCGCGCTCGGCCTCACCTCACTCGGCGGCCATGCGCAGATGGTGCGCCCGCTGGTGGCGCCGATGGCGGAAGGCGCTGCCGAAGCGAAGCACGGCCCCTTGCCCGATCGTGAACGCTATTTGATCCGCAGCCATGCGGCGGCGGCCGACAATATCGGGCTGTTCTTTGGCGAGGACATCTTCATCGCCATCGGGTCGATCCTGCTGATGGTGGGCTTTCTTGAACAGAACGGCATCAGTGTCTCGCCGCTGCAGCTGTCCGTCTGGGCCATCCCCACCGCCATCGCCGCCTTCTTGATCCACTCGCTGCGCCTGTGGCTGCTGGACAGGCATCTCAAGCGAACGCTTGGCGCCGTGCCTGCGGAGGCGCCGCAATGATCACGCTGACGCATCTCTACATTCTGGCCGGGTTGTTCTTTGCGGCTGTCGCCGTTTTTTCGGCGATCGACCCGAGCAATCCGAAGCGCTTTCGCACGGCGGTGTTCTGGGGCTTGCTGGCCATCAGCTTCCTGTTCGGTTCGCTGATCGGCGATCTGGCCAACGGCCTGCTGGCGCTCGGCCTTGCCGTGCTGGCCACCTGGGGGCTGGGGCAAGGCAAGGCGCGCACAACCTCTACGGACGAGCGCCGCGCCAGCGCGGAGAAGCGCGGCAACCTGTTGTTCCTGCCGGCGCTGATCATCCCGGCCATCGCTCTGCTGGGAACGCTCGCCGCGCAGAACACGCCCATCGGCGCCGCTCTCATGGAGCAGAAGAACGCCACGCTCATTTCGCTGATCCTTGGCGTCGTCATTGCGCTGGCCGTGATCATGATCTGGCTCAAGCCGCCGCTCATTTCGCCGCTGCAGGAGGGCCGGCGGTTGATCGATGCGGTAGGCTGGGCGGCGATCCTGCCGCAGATGCTGGCGTCCCTTGGCGCGGTGTTTCTCGCGGCGGGCGTGGGCGATCAGGTGGGCAAGCTGTTTGCGGATTACATTCCGCTCGACAGCCGCCTTGCCGCAGTCGCCGCCTACTGCATCGGCATGGCGCTGTTCACGATCTTCATGGGCAACGCCTTCGCGGCCTTCCCCGTGATGACCGCCGCTGTCGGCCTGCCCATCATCGTCATGCAGTTCGGCGGCGATCCCGCCACCGTCTGCGCCATCGGCATGCTCGCGGGCTTCTGCGGCACGTTGATGACGCCCATGGCGGCCAACTTCAACGTGGTGCCGGCGAACCTGCTGGAGCTTCCGGATCGCAAGGCCGCGCTCAACGGCGTCATCCGCGCACAAATCCCCACGGCCCTGCCGCTTCTCGCCGTCAACATCGTCCTCATGCTTGTGCTGGCATTCCCCAAATGACGACACTCACGCCCGACATCGCAGAGAAGTTCGCGAGCCTTGCCCTCGGCCACATCGCCCGCGAGTTTCCCTACAAGATGGATCATGTGTTCACCGGCCCACAGGATGTGATCGCCCCGCGCACCGCTCACCCGATCTTCTACGGCTCGTTCGACTGGCACAGCTGCGTGCACGGATACTGGCTGATGGCGCGCCTGCTGCGCCGTCAGCCGGATATGCCATCGGCCCCGCGCATCCGCGCGCAATTCGCCGAAGCGATGACGCCCGAAAATGTCACCGGCGAGCTGGCCTATCTCGCCCGCCCCATGGCGCGCAGTTTCGAGCGGCCTTATGGCTGGGCCTGGTTGCTTGCGCTGCAGGCTGAGCTCGAACTCCACACGGACGGCGAACTCGCCACGGCCGCCGTCAGCCTGCGCCCACTCGCGCAGGCGTTCGCTCAACGCTTCCACGCCTTCCTGCCGCTGGCGGATTATCCCATCCGCACGGGCGTCCACTCCTCCACCGCTTTCGCCATCCGCATGTCGGCCGACTGGGCCGAAGCGTTCGACCCGGCGCTGTTCGACCTGATGCGCGAAAAGTGCCAGGCCTGGTATGGCGGAGATCGCGATTGCCCGGCGTGGGAGCCATCGCTGGACGATTTCCATTCCCCGGCGCTGTCGGAGATGGAATGCATGCGCCGCATGCTGCAGCCCGCGACATTCCGCGAATGGCTCGGCCGCTTCATGCCGCGCCTTGCGCAGGGCCATCCGACGTCGCTGTTCGCGCCCGCCAAGGTCAGCGACCGCACCGACGGGAAGATCGCACACCTGGATGGCCTCAACTTCTCACGCGCGTGGTGCTGGCGAGCGCTCGCAGCCCAGCTTGGCGATCACCCGATCTCACAACGCGCCCGCGAATCCGCCGACCGCCATCTCGACGCCAGCCTGCCGCACGTCGCGGGCGATTACATGGGCGAACACTGGCTCGCCACTTTCGCCCTGCTCGCGCTGGACGCCTGAATGTTGGCGCAAGCTACTTGCAGAGCTGCGCCTGCCGCTCGCGCGCCATTTTCAAGGACGTGTCACGATCAAGCTGCGACAGGAGCCCACGGCTCTCCAGCCGTGTGAAGATCGCATCGACCTTTGCGTAGAGCGGGCACGCCTCGCGCGCGACGCCATTGTCGGCATAAAGATCCGCCAGCATGGCGAGCGTGACGCCTTGCGAGCGGATCAGCTCGGGCCTCGCGCCGGGGGCTTCGGCCGCGCGCGTGCTGTCGTCCACCTGTTTGCGCAGCAGGGCCACGCCCTCGCTGAAGCGTCCGGCAGTCGCCAGCGCCTGCGCCCGCGCGGCCAGCACGATACGCTCGGTGCGGATCGCGCCCTCGTCATCCGGCTGGAACGCCAGAAGTATGGGCAATAGAGCCGCGGCCTCATCAAGCTCCGCCACAGCGTCATTGGCGCGCCCCTGAATGCCCAGCAGCGTCGTTCCCAGCGCCCAGTGCGCCTCGATGGCCACGCGGCGGCCAAGCATGTCCTCGGGATTGCGGCGCATGAAACCGTCGGAGAGATCGACCAGCTTTCCATATTCCGGCGCCGACGCCGCATCGCCAACCCCGTAGTAGACCGCTTCCGCCAACGCATCCTGGGCACGTGCAGCGAGATACCAGTGTTCGCGCTCTGCACCCTTCACATCGGGAAGAGTTGAAGCAAGCTTCACCGCCTCTTCGGCGCGCGCCCGCGCCGCCGCATAGTCGCCCTTCCAGTTGCCGAGGATCGCCTCCTCCAACGCGATGCGTGTCGCAAGAGCCGGGGCGGCGGGATTATCAGCGCCGGCTTCCGCCAGATGCGCCTTGGCCGTCTCGATCAGCTTGCCTGCGGCAGCAAGTTCCTGCGCGACATTCATCGCAAGGGCTGCGCGCCGCACGGCAATGCCAGCGCGAAGAGCGGCCACCTGTGTCCGCTTCGGCCCGTCCGCCAGGCGCGCGGCGATCACCTCGGCGCTGTCGAGATTCTTCACCGCCTCTTCGAACTCGCCAAGGTTCGCGCGTGAGCGGCCTGACTGCAGATCCGCCACGCGCACCAGGCCGTCCGCCGCTTCCAGCAGCACATCGGCAGGCGCGGACGGCGATTCAGCCAGCTGGTTCAGATAACCCTGCGCCACGCGCGCCACGTCGCGCCGCATGGCCAGCGACTGGGGCGTGCGCTCCAGCCGATCGTAGACATCGTAGAGCAGATACTTCGCAAGGCTGCGCACTTCGGTGAAGCGTTGTTCCGCCTGCTGGCGTGCAGCGTCTGCCTGCGTCCAGAGCATGGTGGTAACGGAGAGACCGGCGATCAACGCCACTGCCGCCGCCACGCCGCCGGCAACGCGCCAACGCCGCCGCCGCAGGAAACGGTGGAACACATGCAGCCGGTCATGCGCCTTGGCCGCCAGCGGGCGGATTTCCAGCCACGCGCGCAGATCGGCGGCCATGGCAATGGCGGCAGGATAGCGTTGTTCGGCCTTTGCAGCGCACGCGCGCGCCATGATCGCGTCGAGATCGCCCTGCACCATACGGCTGCGCTTGTGACGCCATGCCGCCGGACGCGCCGCAAAGGCTTCCGATGTCTCGATGGCCTGCGACGCCAGCGTGGTCGCTTCCCCCATGTCGCCACGCTCGCCCGTCAGCAGCACGCGCAACACGACGCCCAGCGCGAACACATCATCGGCTGGCGTGGGCGCAGCGCCCGCCGCGCGCTGCGGACTGGCATAGCCGCGCGTCTGCGGATGCAGCGCATCGGCATCCTCCTCGCGCAGCAGGCGCGCCACGCCGAAATCCACGATCTTCGGATCACCTGCCTCGTTGACCAAAATGTTCGCGGGCTTGAGGTCGGCGTGAACGATCAGGTTCTGGTGCGCGTGCTGCACGGCCTCGCACACCTGCACGACCTTCTCCACGATCTGCCGCGGCGAAAGATCGTTGTCGGCGACATATCTGTCGATGGGCGCGCCGCGCACCAGCTCCATGATGAAGAAGGGCGCGCCGGTTTCGTCCACACCGCCGTCATACAACTGCGCGATATGGCGGTGGCTCAGCGAAGCAAGCGCCCGGCGTTCGCGGTCGAACAGCGCGCGCGCCGTCTCCGGAAACAGCGACGGCCGCACCCGCTTGATCGCCACCACATGCTCGAACAGGCCATCGTCGCGCGCGGCGGCGAACACATCGCCCATGCCGCCCTGGCCCAGCCTGTCGACAATGCGATAATGCCCGATGCGCGCCGGCATGGGCGCATCATCCGGCTTGAGGCCGCCGGTCGGCATCGACCTTTCGGCAAGCTCATCCGCCGCCAGCAAGCGCTTCACATCTTTCAGGAGCGCGGCATCACCGGCGCAGGCTTCCACGAGCCAGGCCTCGCGCGCATACGGCTCCACGTCGAGCGCATCCTCGAAGATGGTGAGCGCCCGCCCGGAAAGGCTCATCTCCATGATGCTAGACGCCGCCGAGTTCAGCCACCAGCCAGGCGCGCGCCGCGCGCCATTGCCGCTTCACGGTGCGCACGGAAACGCCGTCGATGTCTGCGATCTCCTCAAGCGTCAGGCCGGCGAAGTAACGCTGGTCAACCAGCCGCGCATAGTCCGGCGCGACGGCCTCAAGCTTGGTCAGCGCACGGTCGAGGTCTTCAAGATCGACATTTCCCGCGCCCAGCTCCGGCGGCAGTTCGGTGGACACCGGCGGCGCCTGCCGCTTGGCGGCCCGCATGCGCCGGATTTCATCGATCAGGATCTGCCGCATCACACGCGCCGACAGCGAGAGGAAGTGCGTCCGGCCCTTGAACTCCAGCCGTTCGAGACCCGACAGACGGATCACCGCCTCATGCGCCAGATCGGTGGGCTGGATCCGCAGCGCGGCTGCGTCTCCATTCAGCACACGGCCGGCGACACGGCGAAACTCATCGTAGTGGGCTCGCAGCAATGCGTCCCGCGCCGCGCCGATATCGCGCGCCTTATCACCTTGCCCGTTCGGCTCGGTCACCTGGCAACACCCCTGCGCAACATTAACCACGCAGGGGGAAACCCTGCAATTCCCGGACCCGATTCCCGCACAGCGCGATTATCGAAAGATATTTTCGAATGCCTGACCCGTTTTCCTGTCGGGATGCGCCTTACCCCATAGAGGCTTCATGTGCGGGCGGCTGCGTTGAACCAGCTGTCCTGTCGGGGGCCGGCGCAGCAACGTGCGGACTCCGGGTGACACCCCTCTTCGGACCCACATGGTGTTGCGTAGCGCGGGCTATCGGGCCGTGCGCGCGGCGGACCTGCTGTCCGGCTGGATTTCCTCCTTAAGCCCTTCCAGTCTGACAAGCAGGTCCGCCGAGGCGGCCACTGCGAAAATCTGGACTGGATGGCGCGGCGCCTTTCAGAGCGACATGGCTACGTCGCAGACATCCGAAGACCAGCGCTGGCGGAGAGGAAGGGATTCGAACCCTCGATACCGTTACCGGTATACACCCTTAGCAGGGGTGCGCCTTCGACCACTCGGCCACCTCCCCGTTGCGCTGTCGTCCCTGGGATTATCGGGCCGCGGCAGGCGGCCTTCCTAACCGGTTTCCGGTACGGCGCAAGTCTTAACGGCAAGGCTGCAAGAAACCCCCGAAAACCCCCACATTCCCGCCTGCACGGCGCTGGCGAAGGAAGAGTCGGAGACGCCCGACAGACCCCCGTCACGCTGCTCCTCCCTACGCCATTCGGCTCCGGGAGGCAGGCCGCCGCGCGCCACATGCCCCAATCGCGTTGCGAGTGGTGGAGGCAAAACACCAACGCCTCTTCCTCCCTCAGTCGCCCCGCGACTTGGGGGTGAGCGACGGCGCCGAAGGCGCGATTTGGTCCGGGGGACCAAATCGAGAAGCGAACGCCCGGCAGGGCAAGATCGCGACGTCTTCGTCGCGAGACAAGGGGGTCTCTCGACTACGCGCCAACACCCCGCCCACCGCGCCTCGTCCT
>NCEM01000080.1 GCA_002280725.1 Alphaproteobacteria bacterium 32-64-14 | reverse complement strand
ATCATCGCCCAGCCCGCCGAACAGCCGGTCATTGCCCGTCTCACCCTGCAGCTCGTCGTCCCCGGCATTGCCCGAGAGCGTGTCCCCATCCGCGCCGCCCTTAATCAGGTTCGCTTGCACGTCTCCGGTAAGGAAATCAGCAAACGCCGAGCCGGTGAGATTCTCGATTCCAGAGAGAGTGTCGGTTCCAGCCGCACCCGTATTCTGCGCCGAAGTCACGGCGAGATTAACGGTGACGGCTCCTGCCGCCCACACATAGGACGCTGTGTCAACTCCAGACCCGCCTTCTAGGACGTCGTCGCCTGCCCCGCCGTCGATCAGGTCAGAACCACCACCCCCGCGCAGGATGTTCGATGCCCCGTTCCCCGTCAGCGTGTCAGCCCCGGCGCCGCCCGTGACGTTCTCGATACCGATGAGGACATCAACACCCGCCTCGGCCCCGCTTGCCTCACCTTCATAGACCGTCGGCAGGGTCACGATCACACCAAGCAGCGTCTCCTCATAGGAAACGGTGTCGAACCCGGCACCGCCATCGATGATGTCGTTGCCGCGGCCGCCCGACAGTAGATCTGCCTCGTAACCGCCGGTCAGGCGGTCGTTTCCATCACCGCCGAAGATGACGTCCGCTCCGTCGAAGCCGTCGATCTCATCGTTTCCTGCATCGCCGAACAACGTGTCGTCGCCCTGGCCGCCCCTGATCCCGTCGTTGCCGCCGCCGCCTCGGATGGTGTCGTTGCCATCGCCACCCCAGAGATAATAATCGTCGGCGTTTCCGCCGATGATGGTGTCATCGCCGCCCTCGCCATAGAATCCTGCCTGTCCAGCCCCCAGCATTATCAGGGTGTCGTTGCCATCCCCTCCGAATGCTCCGCCCCATACCAAGGCATGATCTTCGATGTAGTCGTTGCCGGCCCCGCCCTGCGAGTTGGTTTCGCCCGCGCCGTTGCCGAGCCCGCTCACGATGTAGTCGTTGAACGCTGACCCCGTGACAAATTCGATGCTGGACAGTGTATCGGTGGCCCCCCACCCGTCTGTCGCTGTTTGCAGCAACAGGTTCACGGTCACACCCGCGGGATTGTCCTCGAACAGGACGCGGTCGTCCCCGTCGCCACCATTGAGCGTGTCGAAGCCGGCGCCGCCGGAAAGCGTGTCGCGCCCGGCGCCGGCTGTCAGGATGTTGTTTCCATCGCCGCCCCAGAGTTTGTCATCTCCCGCGCCACTCGTCGCAATCTCGATGACGACACCGTTCGCAATGGTGAACCCGCCGTAAGTGCCGCCGACGTAGGATAACCCGCCAGCGCCGCCGGGCGCTGTCAGCAATGTTGCTGCACGCAAGTCAATGTTGACCGGACTATTACCGCTGTAGACGATCGAATCCGTGCCGCCGACGTCCCAGATGGCCTGATAACGCGTTCCAGGACCATTGCCCGGCACCAGAGTATAGACGGTGTCGCCCGCGTTGGTGGATGTGTTGGCGCCGTACTTCTGCTGCAGCAGCGCGATATCGAGCGGGCCGGGTGTCGACTCGCTTCCGAAGAGATTACTGGCGCTGCGTCCGTAGGGATGATCGGGCGCTCCCCGATTGTAGGACATGATCGTGAAGGCGCCTTGGTTGAACCCGTAGGTTCCGTAGCTGCCGAACTCCGACACGACCCCCTGCATGATCTCCGAGCTGTTGTTGGGATCAACGCCGCCATTGTCATGCGGGTGCGCGAGACCAAGCCCGTGACCAATCTCGTGCAACACGGTGCTGAAAGCGAGACCGCCGGGCTGGAGCGTTGCCGCCGACCACAAGGACGGGTCGGGGTCGAACACGCCATATCCTGTCCCGTTCCGTGTGCCGAACTGGCCAAGGACGTTACCGGGGAGCTCGGCGAGGGACAGGATGAACGTCGCGCCCGCGGAGACGGTAGCCTGGGTGAAATTGAGTGCTGTAACTGCAGAGAATGTCGCCATAGCCGACATCGCAGCTGTGATCTCTGCAGCGGTCCAAGACCGCTGAGCTGTTATTCCTTCAAAGGTCTCACTGGTTGTTGCGAAGTAGACGGAGATGTTCGTGGTGGAAGCTGAAGACCCGAGGTCGATGGCATCAAGCGGGTTCTGCGGCGGACCAAGCGCGGCCGAAAGCGTGTATTCACCCGTCAGTGTCGGCCCCTCCTCGGGCTCCCACGCCTTTGCGCTCACATAATAGGTTCCTGAAACGGTCGCGGTGAAGCGTATCATCGCATTGCGGCCTGGCCCGGCGTCGTCATCGATCGCGACTTTGCGGCCGTTGAAGTAGAGCTCCAGAAGCGGATCTTCCAGCGCATTGGTCCCAGTGCCCGTCAATGTGAAGACGTAGCTCTGCCCTGCAACCAGATTGATGCTGTAGCCGTCTGCATCGCCTGGCGTGTTGATCAGCCCAGTGCGGCTACCGCCGAGTTCGATTTGGACACTTGAGACTATCGGCGGAATTTCGTCGATGGGGCCTTCGCTGCGCTGCGGCCCGCCACTGTCACCGAGCGCGGTGGAATAGCCGCCGGACTTCGCGACGCTGTCAGTCGTCTGCCGATTGGCGATCCGACTGGCGGCGTCGGATGCGGATCCTGGATGCCGTTCGGGCGTGAACCCACGTGCAGGCTGCAATACTGTCACGATGTTCCCCAACAAGTCGCTTGATGCCGGAGCGAGCCACAACCTGCCAACGACTGTCAATCGAACCTACCATGCATTTATCAACTCGATGCCGCGCCCACCGAAAAGACCGTGCCGCGCCGTGCGGCAGCTGATTGGCAGGTCAACCTCGCTTGGCTCCAGAAAAGGACCGGAAGTGTCCGGAATCCCAAAAATGAGGATGTATCTGACACCATCGCGCGCCGTACCAACAAATGTACCAACATCTTTACGTCCGGCTGGACCAGCGCGGAGGTAGCTTCACAAATCGCTCATTGAGTCTGGACCGCCCTGCTACCGTTGGCCTCAGCTGTCTCGCAGGCTCAGGAACATGGCGCGTTCTATGGGGCTGAACAGATAGTCGAGGATGGTGTGCTCGCCTGTCTTGATCAACACCTCGGCGGGAAGACCTGGCGCCAATATTTCACGCGGGGTGGAGCCATCATGAGGAATGGCGACGCGCGCCTCGAAGTAGGATTCGCCCGAGCGGCTGTCGGTAAGCGCGTCGGCCGAGATGGACTGCACTGACCCTTCAACCTGCATGGGCTGCCGCCCGCCTCCCGCAGACAGCCTCACCGTGGCGGGCATGCCCTGACGCACATCATCTGCATCCGAAGGCAGAATGCGCACGCGCGCAACCAGCAGGTCAGTCTGCGGCACGATTTCGAGCAGCGGCTGGCCCGGGTCAACCACGCCGCCAATCGTGTTCACGCGCATGGCCATGACCACTCCATCGATCGGAGCGCGGACTTCCGTGCGCTGCAGCGTATCGTCGGCGGCCAGTTGGCGGTCGAGGAGCTCGCCGAGGCTGGCGCGCAATGTGCGCAACGCTTCGGCTGCCTCCGCGCGCCGGTCGACGCCGATTCGATCGCGCAGCCCACTTGTTTCAGCGGCCTTCGCCTCCAGCCGCTTGATCTCCGAGGCCAGCGAGTCGATTTCACCTCGCGCGCCTTCAAGCGAGCGCTCGATACCGAGCAGGCGGGACTTCACAGTCAGGCCTTTTTCCATCAAGGGCTGCAGCGTGGCGAGTTCCTGCGCGAAGAGTTCGGCCTGCCGCTGTTGCGTGACGCGACTGGACTGCGCCGACAGGATGCTCTTGTCGATCTGGACCAGCTGCTGGTCGAGTTGTTCGGCCTGGGAACGGGCCAGCGCGCGCCGCGCATCAAACGCCGCCGATTCCGCCATCAGCACCGCATTGACATTCGGGTCCTTGCGCCGCCTGAGCAGTTCGGCCGGGAATGTGACAGACGCCGCACCAGCAACTTCGGCCATACGCACGGCCTCTTCCGCGCGCAAGGCATCGACCTGTGAGTTCACGACACCGGCAGCGGCCCCCGCCTGAACGGCGTTGAGGCGCAGCACGATATCGCCCTCCTTTACCGCATCACCTTCCTTGACCAGGATTTCGGCAACGATGCCTCCCGAGGCGTGCTGCACCGTCTTGCGTTCGCCATCGACGGCGATCTGACCCATGGCAAGCGTACCCGACGCGATCGGCACGAAGATGCAAAGCGCCAGCAGTGCTGCGAACAGAACCACAGCGACCAAGCCGCTGATCCTGACGGAACGGGTGGCAGGTTGCGCAAGCTCCTCAGCCAGAGCTCGCCGCACGACGGCAGGATCTTGTGCCAGCGCGACGCTCATTGCCCCACCCGTCTGACATTGCCGGCCACGATTGCAGGCATCACTTCGGCGGCCGGTCCGAACTGGGCGATGCTCCCTTCGTTGATGACCATTACCAGGTCGACATGCGCTACCACCGACGGCCGGTGCGCCGCGATAAGCACCGTGGATCCGGCCGCCTTAAGCTGTTGCAGGGCACCGGCCAGCGCAACTTCCCCGTCGCGGTCAAGATTGGCTTCGGGCTCATCAAGGCAGACGAGCGCCGGGGAGCCGAACAGGGCGCGAGCGAGCGCGATGCGGCGCCTCTGGCCAGCGGACAGGTGCGCCCCGGCCTCGCCAACTTCCGTATCGAGCCCTTTGGGCAGCGCCGCGATTATGGCGGTGGCGTCGGCCATGCGAACGGCGGCCTCGATCGCGTCAGGCGTCGCCTCGCCAAATCGCGCGATGTTCTCTGCAATTGTTCCCGGCGCGAGATCAGAAGACTGCGGCAGGAAGCCCAGCCAAGCACCGATTGCGCGACGGTCGATCTCGTCGAGCGGCGTGGCGTCGAGGCGGATCAGGCCGCTCATACGTGGCCACACGCCCATCAGGCAGCGCAGCAGTGTGGACTTGCCAGAACCCGTCGGCCCCAGCACGGCAACTGACTGGCCTGGTTCGATCACGAATGACAGACCGCGCAGGATGGCGACGCCAGAAGGCGAGGCGGCCGTCAGGCCATTGACCATGAGGCGGCCGGCCGGACGCTGAACCCGGGTTGCCTCGCTCTCGCTGCTCGCCGACAGCAGATGGCGCAGCCGGTCGGCCGCCAGCCTTGCCTGACCCAGCTGGCGCCAACCGCCCAACAGTGCATCGACCGGCTGGACGATGCGGCCGAGAATGATCGAGGCGGCAATGATGGCCCCAGCTGACAGTTGCCCCGTGACAGCCAGCGAGGCGGCGATCGCAATCATCAGGATCTGAGCGCCGGACCGAACGGCGCGCCCGAGCGCGGTAAGCCAGCCCGCCTGCGCGGCCGACTGAATATGAGCTCGGACAGCGTCCCGGTTGCGTGTCGCCCAGCGCGCCATTGCGCGCTCCTGGTAGCCCATGGCAGTTGCAGCCTCCGCCGAGCGCAGATGACTTTCGGCGGCGCTCGAGGCGGCGTGGGAGGCTTCTGCCGCCTTCGCCATCGACGTGCCGATGGTCCACTGGGTGATCACCGTGACCCCAGCCATGAGGGCAAGCGTGAACAAGGCAAAATGACCGAGCCATACGTTCATCAGATAGAGTGTGATCAGGAGAACAGGCGCGAAGATCAGATCCAGCAATGACGCAGGCAACGGCCCCGATATCGTGGCGCGGACGGTTTCTAAATCATCAAGCGACCGGCTGCGCCTGCCCTGCTCGCCCTCTACCGCTTGAGCGTGGCTTGCGCGAAAGACCGGCGTTTCGAGATCGACGTAGACCCCGGCGCCAATGCGGGTGAACGTAACGCTGCGCCACTGCTCAAACGCTGCGCCCAGGCCGATAGCGATTATCGCCGCGAGAACCAGAGCGATGAGCGTCGGCAGGCTTCCAGTGGTGAGAACGCGGTCATACACCTGCGTGAAGAACAGTGGCGAGACCAGTCCGATTGCGTTGATCGCGAATGTCAGAAGGCCGCCGCCGATCCCAAGACGAAGCACCGCCGCGCGATCGACAAGGTGCCAGACGCCTTTGCTGGATGTAGCTTGCATCACCGATCCTCTTCGATGGCCTTAGGCGATGCGGAACGCATCTGGACCGAGCGCTGCCATGCCATCCTTAGGCGATGCGGAACGCATCTGGACCGAGCGCTGCCATGCCATCGAGCGATAGTGTCGCGCCATCCTGGAACGTGTCCGGCGTGCGGTAGTCGAGCATGGCTGTTCCTGCATTTTCGAATACAGGAAGCACGTCAGAGCCGCCTGCGTCTCGACAGCGCCCTGATAGCCCCAGACGGCGCGCACCAGCCCGGCAAAGCCGTCCTGCTCCGTGACCGCCGCCCGGTGTGAAGTCTTCGGCGTTACCAACGCGCCGCGAAGCCTAGCCGTTTCGTAAGTTCCGCTTGCCTCCGCCAGCTTGAGAGGTTTTAGGATTTGGACAGCGGTAATTGAGCGAATTGGTCGGTCGCCAAGGTCGATAGCAGCGAGCCCGACTAGCCAACGCTTCTTGTCGCGTGTGGCGGCGGCCTTCCCCTCCCGCTCCTGCTTGGCCAGCAGTTCCTCCGCCAACCAGGAAAAGGTGTCCTCGGTAATGGCGCGCTCCGCCTTGGCGGCCGCTTTCGCTTCCGCCGCCGGATCGCGGCCAGCCTGCAGCTGAGATCTTGCGTCCTGGCGGAGTTGGCGGGCGCGGGCCAGTGGCGTTTCGGGGTAGCTACCAAGCGCCAGTAGCTTCTGCTTGCCTCCGAACCGGTAGGCGAGCCGCCAGAGGCGGGATCCACCGGGCCGCACCTCAATGAACAAGCCGCTGCCATCGCATTGGCAAAACGGCGCAGCGGCGGGTTTGAGCTGGCGGATCTTAAGGTCGGTCAGAGGCATGGATGCCGGCACCCGTACCAACACAGCCGGGCGAAACACCCTCTGCGGTACCAACAACCGTACCAACAAATTCGCAGGATACCAACAAACCCAACCAGACCGTTCCGGACCACTTAGGATCAAGATCTTTGCTTTTATTGATTTTTATCTGGATACCAGACAAAGAACACGACGCTAGCGCGCCGCCTGGTGCCCAGAAGAGGACTCGAACCTCCACGGTGTTACCCGCTGCTACCTGAAAGCAGTGCGTCTACCAATTCCGCCATCTGGGCAGATAGCAAGGCGCGGGTCATACAAGGGGCGCACAGGGGTTTCAAGGCCCTCTTTTCAACCGCTTGCCGGCGTGCGCTTGGGTATCAACGTCCGGAGTGGTCGCTGCCGGCGCCGTTGGCGGGGTCAAACGACTTCATTGCAGCCCTTGCAGCCTCGAGATCGGCCCGTCCGGCAGCGATTTCGGCCGTCCATGACAGCCGGCCCGTCGGCCCGCGAATCTCCCAGGTGTCGCCCACGCCCTTGTCGGCCGGCAGCGTTATGCAGAGCTTGGCGGCGCCCCTTGCCTGCCAGCAGAACCCGCGATCCTCGATCGCCCAGACCCCGGTTGCCTGCATGCCGGCCGAGTTGACCTGCGACAGCGTTCCGCCGTCGCTGACCAGCACCGTGTACATGCGGCCGCTCTCTTCATGCAGCAGCAGCGTGTTCTCCTTGAGGACGGCGATCGTATCAGCGAAGGCCGGAGCAGACAGGCCAAGCGAAAGGATCAGGGCGGCTGTCAGCTTGCGCATCACTGGAACTTCCACACCGCGCGGACACCGATCTCGTCGAGGCCCTGATTGCGTCCCTCGCCCAGGATCTGGCCATGGCTCAGATGCTCGTAGATGCCCTGCACCGCAAAGCCTGGCGAGAACTCCCAGGTAAGCGCCAGCGACGTGCGGAACAGGTCTGTCGAGCCGAGCAGTACATGCTCTTCGAAGAAGGTCGCGGCTTCGGGCGTGCCGTTGGCGTAGGGGTTGGAGTTCTCCCCGTCATGCAGCACGTAGCCAAAGCCCGGCTCGATGCTCCAGCCCGGCGCGAACTCGAAATCCCATTCGAGGCCGCCACCGCCATAGGATGTGTTTCCATCGGTGTTGACCGACGCCATCAGGTAAGGGTGAGGGGACCCGGCCCAGCCGAGAAAATCAGGCGACTTGAACCGCAGCTCGCCGGCGATGTTGACACCGGATTCCTTGTCCGCGTTCTTGCAGTCGGCGACGCAGATGTTGTGCTTCATCACGCCGAAGCGGACGCTGTCGATCTGTGCAGATGCAGCAGGCGCGACACAGACAGATGCCGCTACGGCCGCCGCCGCGAGAAACACAGGCTTCATGCAAATTCTCCCGGGATACGGGAGAAGCTAGAGCATGTTCTGGCGCCACAGTGAACCGCCCGTCGCCAGCTGCGCGAGCCGCCATTCCAGCGTTTTGGCGACCGCGTGACGGCGGTGATGCAGGCAAGACCGATCGCGAAAACAGGCGTCACGGCAACGGCGCCGGGTACGAACGTGGATGCGATCCCCAGATCGGCTCGGCGGCGCGTTTTGCTCTGAGTTCGCGTCGATACGGGACGTCGCTTGCACTGTCCTGTGCGGGCGATCGTGCGGCTGCTGTGCAACGTCGAAGTCGATGGGCCGAACGGCGCTGCCCATATGATGCCAGATAGACTCAACCACGTCATTGATGTCGGACTTGTCGACCGCTTCGCCCACGAGCTCGGCGTGACGGCGGGTGGCCGCCGATGTGCGTGATATTGCCGCCAGTTTCGATCCTGGCTCGGCGCGGGAGTTAGACCAGCGCAGCCATGCGGCAAGAGCTTGCCCCAAGGGCGAGGCGGCGTCGCGCATACAGATGCGAATGCAAATCAGTATGCTTTGACTGTTTTTGCGTGGGCCGTGGATGAAGGCGCCGAGCGGAATTCCCCCCTGCGCCTCGCATGGAAGAATGACCACTGTTTGCAGTCTATCAAAAGTTGTACGCTCGATTACCACCGGCGAGCCGATGAGCCGCAAGGCATGTCGCACAACTCGTGCGGTGGGTGGCGGGGAGCCAGCAAATGATGAGCGCAACGGCACAACCCAAGGTTTCGCCCGAACGGGCAAAGCTGCAAATCGAAACATTCTTCAAGGCAGCTTTGGCGACACGCCGTTTCCGTGCGCGCTTTGCAGAGCGGGTAAAATCGACAAGCCAGACAGAAGCGCGCTGGAGCGCGCTTTATTTTTTGTCGAACACGCCTGAAGGCCTGATCCAGTCCGATCTTGCAGAGCGGATGGGGGTTCAGGGCCCAACGCTGGTTCGTCTGCTCGATGCGCTCGAGGCCCAGCAACTCGTACTTCGCACCGAAGAGCCCGGCGACCGGCGCGCCAAGCGCGTGATGATCCAGCCGGCGGGCGCGAGCATCGTCGCCGAAGTCGATGCTGTCGCAGCCAGAATGCGCGATGAGGTATTTTCGGGCGTTAACGACCAGGATCTGGCGACGACCTTGCGCGTGCTCGATGTCGTCGTGTCGTCGCTGGAGCCAGAACAATTGAAGGCAACGCGCGCGAAGCGCCCGCCGGCAGGAAACTTCCGTATCGTCGATCGCTGACCTGCTCCCGAAATCCGGCGCCTGGGCGCCAGACAGGGTGCGCCTGGATTTCGATGCGTAGTGATCGCGTGACGCTGGTCACATCACCGCTTCGGGGTATCAGTGAAAATCGCGGGACTTGGGCAGCACACGCACATCGCGTGGATGAACAAACATGCCATCCGGCCTTTTGGGACCGCGAGGATGCTGCGGGTGTTTGAATTCATCGGCGCGTGTAAGCTCGATCTCGGGCTTGTGGTCTTCGGACAGGCGCGCCAGTTCGTCAGACCGATTGAACACGCGCGCGCCCATCAGGTGGGTGACGCCTTCTTTGCTTTTCTGCACCCTGCCTTCTACCAGCATGAGCCGCGCGCCCATGACCTCGGCCCGGAAGCGCTCGAACGTGCGCGCCCATAGCAGCACGTTGGTGATCCCGGTTTCGTCTTCCAGCGTGATGAAGATGGCCTTGCCGTTCCCCGGCCTCTGCCGCACCAGCACCACACCCGCCGTGCGCGCCCAACGGCCATCGCGCAGCTCTTCTGTCTCCTTGCAACTCAGCACACGGTCGGCCGCAAAGACCGGACGCAGGATCTGCATGGGATGCGCCTTCAACGAAAGCCGCGTCGTCTGGTAGTCGGCGGCGACATGCTCGCCCAGCGGCATATCGGGAAGATTGCTTGCAGGCTCCTCACCCAGCTCGCGCGCCTGTGCGGCGGCAAACAGCGGCAGCAGATGATTATCCGGCAACCGGCGCACATCCCACAGCGCCTCCCGCCTGTCCTGAGCCAGGGAGCGGAAAGCGTCTGCATCCGCCAGCCGGCGCAACATGGGCGTGGAAACCCGGCCGCGCTCGCGTATGTCCGTCACGCTTGAATACCCATCGCCCCGCCGGGCGACGAGATTAGCGGAATCATCCTCACGCATGCCATCGATCTGGCGAAAGCCGATGCGCAGGGCGAGCGCGCCATCCGCGCGACGCTCTAGCGTGTTGTCGTAATGGCTGAAGTTCACGTCGATGGGCCGCACCTCAACACCGTGCCCCTGCGCATCGCGCACCAGCTGTGCAGGAGCATAGAAGCCCATCGGTTGGGAATTCAGCAGCGCGCAGGTGAACGCCGCTGGATGATGGCATTTCAACCATGACGACACATAGACGAGCTGCGCAAATGCCGCCGCATGGCTTTCGGGGAACCCATAGGAACCGAACCCCTTGATCTGGTCGAAGCAACGCTGCGCGAAATCGCGTTCGTAGCCGCGCGCGACCATGCCTTCGACCATACGCTTCTCGAACTGACCCATCGTCCCGACATTGCGAAACGTCGCCATCGCGCGGCGCAGGCCGTTTGCTTCTTCCGACGTGAATCTCGCCGCCACCATGGCGAGCTTCATTGCCTGCTCCTGAAACAGCGGAACTCCGAGTGTCTTGATCAGGATAGTACGAAGTTCATCCGGATGATGCGGCGGCGCTGGAGAAGGAAACTCGACTTTCTCTTCTCCATTGCGGCGCTTGAGATAGGGATGAACCATATTTCCCTGGATCGGCCCGGGACGAACAATCGCAACCTCGATCACCAGATCATACATTTCGCGCGGCCTGAGACGCGGCAACATGTTGATCTGCGCGCGGCTTTCCACCTGGAAGACGCCGATCGACTCGCCCTTGCAAAGCATGTCGTAGACCGCCGGGTCCTCTAGCGGGAAATCTCGCAAACCAAGACGCGAGCCACCGTGCTGATGAAGCAAATCGCGCGCCTTGCGGATGCAGGTGAGCATGCCGAGCGCGAGCACATCGACCTTCATCAGCTGAAGCGCGTCGATATCGTCCTTGTCCCATTCGATGAAGGTCCGCTCGTCCATCGCCGCATTGCCGACAGGAACAAGCTCATCAAGCCTTCCCTGCGTGAGCACGAACCCGCCAACGTGCTGTGAGAGGTGGCGCGGAAAATTGAGAAGCCGGCTGGCAAAACTCAACGCCCGGTGCAGCACAGGATTGTCAGGATCGAGCCCCGCCTGGCGAAGTTGCTGAGTAACAGGCGCTCCGCCCCAGATGCCCCAAACAAGACCGGAGAGGCGCGCCGTCACATCGCCGGTTAGACCGAACACCTTGCCGACTTCCCGCATGGCGCTGCGAGGACGATAGTGGATCACCGTTGCAGCGATAGCCGCGCGATGTCGGCCATAACGTTCGTAGATATGCTGGATGATCTCCTCGCGTCGCTCGTGCTCGAAGTCGACATCAATGTCGGGCGGCTCGTCGCGCTCTTTCGATAGGAAGCGTTCGAACAACACATCGAACGTGGATGGATTTACCGACGTGATGCCGAGCACATAGCAAACGGCTGAATTGGCCGCCGATCCTCTGCCCTGGCAAAGGATGCCCTTGTTTTCCGCCACACGCACCATGTCGAAGATGGTCAGGAAATACTGCGCTATACCCTTGCTTTCGATGTAAGCCAGCTCGCGGCGCAGCAGACGTTTTACCTTTTTCGGAATGCGCCATTTGTACTTGATCCCAGCGTGAAACCACGTGCGGTTCTCGAGATACTTTTGCGCCGTCATGCCAGGCGGAACTGGCTCCTGAGGATATTCGTATTTCAACTGCTCAAGATCGAAGTCGATCAGATCAAGCAGCACCTGCGTTTCAGCCACCGCCTTCGGGACTGCGTGAAACAGTCGCGCCATTTCGCGAGCAGGCTTGAGGTGACGCTCGGCATTCACCTCAAGCAGGCGGCCGGCATTTTCTATCCGCGCCCCTTCACGGATACAGGTCATCACATCCTGCAGATCCCGGCTGTCAGGATGATCATAGAGCGCATCGTTTGTAGCAATCAGGCGGACGCCCGACTGTTCGGCCATACGTTTAAGCCTCATCAGGCGGCGCGTATCGTCTCCTCGGCGAGGCATGGTGGCGCCCAACCACGTAGGTGCATAGTTGCGAAGCTTCGCCAGCAGATCGCCAACCCCGTCGAGATTTTCAGACGGCATGACGATTAGAAGAAGATCACTGGCGAAAGTCAGGAGATCGTCCAGGGAAAGGCAGCATTCTCCTTTTACCGCCCTCTCCTCGCCAAGAGGCGCACGCGTATTGCCGAGCGTGAGAAGACGACAGAGCCGCCCCCACCCCGTGCGATTCATGGGATAGGCGATGATATCCGGCGTGCCATCGATGAAAGCGAGACGCGCGCCGACACAAAGCTTGAAAGCCTGAGCGCGCCTCTTCAGAATCTCACTGACCGCCTTGAGCTTGGCCTCTTCGGAATGCTCCACCCAGGTGGTCTCTCCGGGCGACCCGCCTTCCCTCACTTTCTCTGGCGGCGGCAGTCCATCCTTGCGCATCTGCTTGAGAGCTATCCACGCGCGCACGACGCCAGCAACGGTGTTGCGATCGGCTATGCCCAGGCCTTTATGGCCTAGTCGTAGCGCGCGCAGCACCATGTCTCGCCCAGACGAAGCGCCGCGCAGGAAGGAGAAATTGGTCGCCGCCACCATTTCCGCATAGGGCGTCGCGTCGGCGGCAACGCCTTCGCTTGCGCGGTGAGGGAAAGCGATGATCTCTTTTTCACGCCCGCTCATCCGAACGCCCCATGCAGGAACCAGCGCGGCAGTTCGACGTCTCCATACTCACCCGTGCGAAACAGCCAGAAGCGGCGGCCTTCCGTATCCTCGACACGATAGTAGTCGCGCGCCTCAAGCGCACTCTCACGCCACCATTCAGGAGCAATACGCTCCGGCCCCTCGTGCGCGATGACGCGATGTTCCGTGCGCCGCCAGCGAAAAGCGCGTGGCGGGCCATCGGGTACTTCCGCCATCGCGACGCTCACCGTCTGCGGCGGAACAAAGATATGCATGGGCCGCATCGGCGGCTCCCCCACGGACAAGTCCGGCCATTGCGCGTCTTCGCGCGTTTCCTGCAGCACGGGCACGATCCGCGCAGCGCGATCGGGGTTGTGCGTATCGACCGCCACAAAGCGCAGAACGCGGTCCTGACCAAAACGGGCTGACAGGCGGTCCGCCAGGTGAGCGACTTCGTCCGCCTCGATCGCGTGGGCATCGAGTTCGGGCTGCAGCATGGCAAGCGGTTCGGCATCGAGCACGCACAGCCGCACCAGATCGAACCCGAAACCTGGATCGAGAGGATCGGCGAGCGCATCCAGCCTCTCACGAAACAGGCGCATCACGACGGCCGGGTCGCGCAATCCATGTCCCGTTTCCACGCTGACCGGCGACAACCCCTGCAGCCGCGCAAGCTTCAACGTCATCTGCTCGCCGAAACGCGCCGCGAACAGGGCGCTTGGCCGATCAATAAGCGCGCCGATCGTCTTGAGGCCTGCACGCGAGATAGCGAGCTGATCCTTCGGCTCCAGCCCGAGCGCCGCAAGCGGGAGGCCGCGTACTGCATTGACCTCTCCGCCTGCCGGCACGATGGCGATGCGGCCGTGGCGTGCGAGTGCGCGCGCCGTATCGGGCGCGCCGGCGATGACGGTGCGCACACTCAGCCCCGCCTTGCGAAAACGCTGCGAAAGCTTTGACCGCAGCTGCGCCTCGCCGCCGAACAGATGACCGCACCCGGTTACATCAAGCAGCAGGCCATCGGGCGCATCGGCGACAACAATGGGCGTCGCGCGATCGCAGTCTTCGGCGACATCACCGAGCAGCGCGAGATCCGCCTGCCGGTTCATCTCCTCGACCCAGAGGTGCGGAATGCGCGCGCGTGCGTCCGCCAGCGTGAGGCCTTGCGCGAGGCCTGCCTGCCGCGCCTTGCGGCTGACGGCGGCAATGCGGCTGGCCCCTTTCACTTTCTCGACGAGCACGAGCGGAAGCGTTTCCGCCTCTCCCCCTTGCGCATCATCAGGCGCGCTTGCGGGCTGCGCCCTCAGGATGCGGTCCGCCGGAAGATACGGGAACCAGGCCGCGAGATAGCGCCGCCCTGTCTGGGGAAACGGGAGTGAAGCTGCGGACATCACGATTCCATTCCACGATCCAGTTGCGGCCAATGCTTCCCACCCGGTCGCGCAACAGGCTGACCTCGCATGCGGGGTGGCCTGGCGCTTCTCCCTCCAGCGGCGCAGACGCTGCCGCCCTCACACTCCAGCGCGTCGCGGCTGCACTGGGCAGCGGAGCTCCTCCCGCGCGCAGCATGAACACCGGCACGCCTGATCGTCCCGCCGCCAGCATCAGCCGCCGCGAGGCGACCAGATCGAGCGATTTGGGATTGCCCCACGGTTCGATGATCACCGCGCCCAGCGGCGGACAGCGCGCCGCCTCCTCCCCTGCGCGTAGCACGGCAGGCGCATCGCGCGCCCGCACGAGGATCAGCCGTTCGGGCGACAAGCCCAGGTCTGCAAGGCCGGGCGCGTAAATCTCCCCCAGCTCCAGCCCGACGAAATCCTGCCTGATCCACACCACCGGCGCCTTGCCCGATGCACGCAGCGCAAGGCCGATGACAAAGGCCGCCGCTGCAGCCTCATCCAGCATGCCCTGCGCGAACACTTCATGCAGGGCGCCGCGCGCAAGGCCGCCGCCGAGACTGGCGTCGAGATCGGGCACGCCTGTCGAAACACGCACAGCCGAAGCTGCCGGCGACGACCCACGCTCCAGCTTCGCCACTTCCCGCTTGAGTGACTCCAGCTCTGCCCTGTGAAGCTCTGCTTTTTGCACGTGTCAGCTCGCGCGTCCTGTGGATATGTTCACTATTTGTTCCATTTGGACTCAGCTGCCTCCAAGAGTCAAACGGACTCTGAAGTGGGTAGTGGGGTCATTTGAAATACTATCTGAAATCAAGGCCGGTTGCGGCTCGGCGCGGATAGGGCCATCTTCAGAAAATGCCAGACCGCTCACGCAAACGTCCGACCGATGCCAACCAGCGCGCGAAGTCCATTGTGGACTTGGTGACGGGCAACGTTCCACGCTCCGAAGATTCCGGAAAGAACCCGGCTGCGGTCGAGCTTGGCCGCAAGGGCGGCCTCAAGGGCGGAAAAGCCAGAGCTGAAAAGATGAGCGCTAAAGAGCGATCCGCCTCCGCCAAAAAAGCGGCACAGACACGCTGGAAGAAATCAGGTAACGATGCGTAGTCCGCCGCGCGGCTGTTCAAGGTCGTACAGCTCACGCAGATCGTCCACGTGAAGTACCAACGCTTTCGCCAACTCTTCCTGCGTGTAGCCCAGCCGCTTGAGGTGAGCGTTGATCACGCTGCGCCCGAGCGAAGTTGGCTCAAGCGCGAAATCCAGTTCTGGCGGTTCGCGCAGTTTGTACTTCTTCGCGCTGAACTGTTTCCAGATCGTCTGCGCCTGCCCGTCAGTCAAAAGGCCAAGGTCCTTCGCAACAAAGACGAGCGACTGCATCGAAACCCGCCATTGCGGCTTCAGGTGCGCCAACAACGGTAAATCAATCCGGCGCGCCGAGCGGAAGACAGGACGAATGTCGTCCAGCGGGATCAGCAGGCCGCTCGCGAACTGGTGTGCCTCTGTCTCCATCTCTGCCGATGGAACCTGATGCATGACCAGATGGCCCAACTCGTGTGCCAACGTAAATCTCATGCGGTCAGCGGGCAGGTTCTTGTTCAAGAAAATACACGGCGCTGTGCCAGGAAGCCTGACCGTCAGTCCATCCACATCGACGTATCCAAGATCGACGTGAAAAACAAAGACGCCGCTCCGTTCGATATAGTTGGTGAGATTGATGAGCGGTCCAGCAGGCACGCCCCATGCGCGGCGAACCATCTTCGCAATCTCGCGACAATCGTTTCCGTATTCGCCCGGCTCATAGCGCGGC
The DNA here is from genome assembly GCA_002280725.1 of Alphaproteobacteria bacterium 32-64-14. Classification (GTDB taxonomy): domain Bacteria; phylum Pseudomonadota; class Alphaproteobacteria; order Caulobacterales; family Hyphomonadaceae; genus UBA7672. Next base: position 2,752 of record NCEM01000080.1, on the reverse strand, counting down.
AGCGGTAGATCCTGCGCAATGCTGACCGACTGCAACAGCTTGCGGAGATGGAAACCGCGAATGTTTGCTTCCGCCAGAACCTTGTCGCGCTCGCGCTGCGTGACCGACTGCTTGCTGCGCCACATCGGGTGGAAGCTCAACGGTACGCCGCTCGGCTGAAACTGTGTGTGGAAAAACGCCACGGGCACGCGCAGGTACTGCGCGCATTTCTCAATCACATGCTCGGCAGGCACGAGCGCGTTGTTTTCAGCGCGCGACAAAATCGCCGCATCAACGCCGATGGCCTCGGCCATGTCCTTCTGAACGAATCCGCGAAACTGCCGCGCGAGGCGCAGCATCTCGCCGTTGAATTGTTGAGGCATTACATGCCCCCGTCTTCATTCTGCTGATCGGCGGCGTCGTCGGGAATGATCACGTTATCCGCAGCAGAGGGCTGGTCTCCGACAAGCGGAGCAATGACCGCGTCCGGCATCGCAATAACATCACCGAAGGCGTAGCTCCACACGACGGCGTCTCCATCTCTTGCCGCCACGATTTTCTGAGTGATCCGCGTTCCCAAGTCGTTAAGGACATAGCCCATGTCGACGCAGGGCAGTTCTTCTCGGAGTTCTTCTTCGTCCCATGGCAAGGTCACGACCTTTGGAACATCAGGATAGATAAAGCTCAGCAGCGCCTGCGAATGGTGCGCCACGGTGAACCCGCGCTTGTCCATCTTCTTCACGCGGACGAGCAGCTTCTGGTCGAGCACGATGCGGATCGTCTCGTGCTCTTCCACGAGATGTACGCCGCGCTCGCTGCCGAACTCGCTCCGTATCTCGTTCATCATCATCTGGTGCATCACCGTGGCGACGGTGCGCTTGAGATTGAAAGCCGCACGGTCAGGGTTCGCTTGGACCCTTGACCAGGCACGGTCGATGGCCGCCGCGATGCGGACTTCGTAAGGGCCGACAATCTCTTGGGCGTCTTCCTCAGCGATCCGCATGCGGTCTCCATCGATTCCGCTGGACTATGCGCCGCCTGCCGTCCAAAATCAACGCCAAAATTGACAAACACGTTGACATGCGTGATCGCTCACGCATATAAGACGTTATGAACAGGTTGGACCCCGCCGTGCGAGCCCAAATTCTCCGCTGTCTTGTGGAGGGCAACTCGATCCGTGCGACGGCGCGGCTTTGCCAAGTCGAGAAGCGCACCGTCACGCGCCTGATGATCGACGCGGGCCGCGCCTGTCAGGCGTATCAGGATCAGGTTCTCTGCGACCTGCCCTGCAAGCGGGTTCAGGTCGATGAAATCTGGAGCTTCACCTACGCCAAGCAGAAGAACGTCAAAGCTGCGAAGGCCGCTCCTGAGCGCGCGGGCGATACTTGGACATGGACGGCGATCTGCGCCGACACGAAGCTTGCCATCAACTGGCTGGTAGGAAACCGCGATGCTGTCCACGCGCACGCATTCATCCATGACGTGTGGGAGCGCCTTGCCGGTCGCGTGCAGCTCACCAGCGACGGCTTCGCGCCCTACCGCGATGCGGTTGAGCAAGTGTTCGGAATCGACGTTGATTACGCGATGTTGGTGAAAAGCTATGGCGCGTCGCCCGAGGGCGAGAAGCGCTATAGCCCGGCCGAGTGCATCGGCGCCAAGAAAGTCCCGATGCAGGGCAAGCCCGATCCCAAGCACATCTCCACGTCATTCGTGGAGCGTCAGAATCTCACGATGCGGATGGCGATGCGCCGCTTCACGCGCCTGACCAATGCATTCAGCAAGAAGATCGAGAACCACGCCTACGCCGTGTCGCTCCATTTCATGCATTACAACTTCTGCCGCCAGCATCAGACGCTCCGTGTCTCGCCCGCGATGGCCGCTGGCGTTACGGACCGCCTCTGGACTGCCGAGGATGTCGTCACGCTGATCGACAGCATGACGCCGGCGCCGAAGCCGCGCGGCCCTTACAAGAAACGGAAGGCTATCTAGGCGATGCGGGGCGCCACGTTTCCCCGCGATCAAACGACTCCCACACACCACGCGAAGGATCATTGCTCATGACCGCCCAAGACGATGACGACAAACCTTCCTCCCCCTCTTCAGAGGCGTCGCCAGCCCCTCCGGTGACCTTCTTGGATAGCCCATTTGGGCCTGAGGTATTTGCAGACACGGTAACAGGATACTTTGTTCGGAACGGCGTCATTTCAATCACCTTTGAGGCTGCGAGAATTAATCACGTCACGTCCCCCGGTCCGCTGAACCGGGTCGTGGTGGGGCGAGTTGTTCTTCCGATTTCCGGTGCGCAGGAATTGGCTGTTGGGCTGTATGATTTCCTGAAAAGCCGTGGCCTTGCGCCTAACGTCGATGCTAAGAAGGCGAACTAGCGCATCGCTGCGCAGCGCTTCGACACGCTTCGCTCTGCATCGCAACACAACGCTGGGCGGCCTCAGGGCCGCCCTTTGTTTTGGTCCTCCAGTGCTTCGTCCAAGACCCTGAGCGCGGTCTTGGCCTCGATCACTGAGGCCTCCGCATCGGTCAGATCCAATTCGTATTGACGCCGCGCTGCGCGAAGCCTGCGGACCGCTTTGGCCCGAGGCATCCGCTGAGCGGCAAAGACTAGCCATGCGATATCGTTGAGCATGCGCTGGATTACCTCCGCGCTGACGCCCGAGTCCCATGTCAAGAGAGGGCAAATTCAAAGGACCCCACTACCCTGAAGTGGGTAGTGACTCAGTTTGAATTTGCCCTCTGGAAGATGCCCGGCTCGCACCAG
>NCEM01000079.1 GCA_002280725.1 Alphaproteobacteria bacterium 32-64-14 | reverse complement strand
GTGGGCGGGGTGTTGGCGCGTAGTCGAGAGACCCCCGTCACGCCGCGAAGACGCGGCGCGTCACCTCCCCCACTTGCGTTGCAAGTGAGGGAGGAAAGACGGTTGCTAAGCGGCGGCTCCGGTTGCCTTGGCGCGGCGGACTTCCAGCTTGTTGAGGGCGTGGACGTAGGCGCGGGCGGAGGCGACGAGGGTGTCGGGGTCGCTGGCCTTGCCGGTGGCGACGAGGCCCTGTTCGGCGAGGCGGACGGAGACGGTGGCTTGCGCGTCGGTGCCTTCGGTGACGGCGCTGACCTGGTAGAGTTCCAGCACCGCGGTGTGCGGGCAGAGCTGGCGGATGCCGTTGAAGACGGCGTCGACCGGGCCGTTGCCGGTTGCGCCGGTGGAGCGGGGTTCGCCATCCACGATCAGCTCGAGTTCGGCGGATTGCGGGCCGTCCGTGCCTGCGACGACTTTCAGGCGCTTCAGCGTGATGCGGTCCTGCTTGCCGGACATCTGCTCGTCGACCAATGCGATGATGTCCTCGTCAAAGACATGCTTCTTCTTGTCGGCCAGATCCTTGAAGCGCTTGAACGCATCGTTCAGCACAGCGGGCTCGAGCACGTAGCCCAGCGCTTCCAGCTTGTCGCGGAAGGCGTTGCGGCCGGAGAGCTTGCCCATGATCAGCGAGGTGGAGGGCACGCCGACATCCTCGGGCTGCATGATCTCGTACGTCTCGCGGTTCTTCAGCATGCCATCCTGGTGGATGCCGCTTTCGTGCGCGAAGGCGTTCTTGCCGACGATGGCCTTGTTGTACTGCACCGGGAAGCCGGTGATGGAGGACACCATCTTCGAGGCGCGGCTAAGCTTCTGCGTGACCACTTCGGTGAAGAACGGCATCGAGTCGCCGCGCACTTTCAGCGCCATGACGCATTCTTCCAGCGCGGCGTTGCCTGCGCGCTCGCCCATGCCGTTGATGGCGCACTCGATCTGGCGCGCGCCGTTGATGACGCCGGCCAGCGAGTTGGCGACGGCCAGGCCGAGATCGTTGTGGCAGTGCGTGGACCAGATTACCTTGTCGGAGTTCGCGACGTTCTCGATCAGGCGGCGGATGAGCTCGCCGTATTCGGCGGGGTGCGAATAGCCGACGGTGTCGGGCACGTTGATGACGGTGGCGCCGGAGTTGATCGCGACGTCGATCGCCTTGCAGAGGAAGTCGAACTCGGTGCGGGTTGCGTCTTCGGCGGACCATTCGACGTCGCCGGCGTATTTGCGGCTGTGCGTGACGGAGGCGCCGATGGCTTCGAGCACCGCGTTGGGGCCCATCTTCAGCTTGTGCTTCATGTGCACGGGGCTGGTGGAGATGAAGGTGTGGATGCGCGGCTGCTTCGCCTTGCGCAGCGCCTCGCCTGCCTTGTCGATGTCGGTCAGCGTCGAGCGGGCGAGCGTGCAGATCGCCATGTCTTTCGCGAGTTCGGCGATCTGGGAGACGCACTGGAAATCGCCTTCGGAGGAGGCCGCAAAGCCCGCCTCGCAGATGTCGACCTTCATCTCCTGCAGGAGTTCGGCGAGCTCGAGTTTTTCGCGCAGCGTCATCGAGGCGCCGGGCGACTGTTCGCCATCGCGCATGGTGGTGTCGAAGATGAATACGCGGTCCTTGCCGGTATTGCTGGTGGAGGGGGTGGTCATCTGGGACGTCCTGTCAGGGCTTTTGTCGGAGGGTGTTTAGTGGACCCCTGGACGCGCGACCCGCGGACCTATGCCCGGATCAGATACGCGCCCAGGGGCTGCTAAGCAGCCCCGGCAGGGAAAGAAGAAGGGCGAGCCCCTGTTTGCGCATGCAACTTCTATCGTTCGGGTTGTGGATTGCGTCAAGCGACAGGAAATCCTGCCATTCAGAGAGTAGGCATGGGGCAGGATCATGCTTGGACGCGAGGCGGGCTGGATTATTCCTGCAAGATGGATTGGCGCCCTCATCTGTCATTCCGGACGCGCCGAAGGCGTGAGCCGGAAACCAGGGGCTGCGAGGGCGGCGTGCGTGGCTCCTGGGTTCCAGCTCTACGTGGCTTCGCCACTTCGGCTGGAATGACAGTTTGAGGTCAGCCGACCGTCTCGTCGGCCTTCGCTTCTTCGGGTTTTTGCAGGTCGGGCTCGCCGCGAACGGCCTTGCGGGCGGCCAGCGCAACCGAAATCCAGACCGCCATCACGGTGACCACGAGACCGATGGCGAGCATCAGCCCTCCCCCCATGGCGGACATGACCGACTCGCCCAGCAGGGCGACGATCAGGATCTTAGGGATGGAGCCGATGATGACGCCGGCGGTGTAGCGCCAGAAGTTCGCCTGGCTGGCGCCGAAGGCCATGTTGACGACCACGGCCGGCGCGGTGGGGACGGAGCGCACGATAAGACTGGCGAGGAAGTCATTCCGGCCGATGAAACGTGACAAACGGTTTATGGTGTCGCCGCCGTACCGCTCGACGAGCTTGGCGCCGCCGAAACGGCCGAGGAGGAAGTGGATCCAGGCCGACACCACCGTGCCGATCATGGCGTAGGCGCTGCCCATCCACGTGCCGAAGGCGACGACACAGACGCCGAACAGGGCAAACTGCGGGGCGCCGAGGAAGCTGGTGATCATGAACAGCACGATGACCATGGGAAGGCCCCAGGGGCCCTCGCGCAGGCTCATCAGCTCTTCGTCCATATGGTCGGCAAAGCCGGTGACGCTCGCGATCACGATGATGGCGACGACCCCCGCCAGAAGCGCCAGGGACACCCAGATGGTGCGCCAGGCGGCGGAGTCCATGTTGTTGATGAAGGTCAGGAGCTTCTTCATGAGGGGGCGAGACATGCGACGCCGGTTCGGCTCCGTCAAGAATCTGCGGCGCCGCAACACGAGTTCCTGCGCGGAAAACCCTATATTCTTGATAGGATTGGACATCCTGCGGAGTGATTCGAGTTGGATGGTCAGCCGGGACATTCGAAATGGGCGGATCTTGCCGAGGATCTCGCGGGCCTTGGCTACTGGTGGATGGACGCGCGCACGAACTCCATCAGCTGGTCACCGGGCATGTACCGGATCTTCGGCCTTGATCCTGCGTGTCCGCCGCGGCTCGAGGATGCGATGGCCCAGGTTCACCCCCAGGACCAGGAGAGCTCGCAGGCACATCTGGAGCGTAACCTGAACGGCGAGATCGCGCCCTCGATCGCGCGCATCATCCGGCCGAACGGCGACGTGCGCCACATCGAAGGCCGCAATGCGTGCGAGTTCGATGCGGATGGACACGTGCTTGCGATCTATGGCTCCGTGCTGGACATCACCGAAAGGATCGAGACGCAGGCGGCGCTTGCCGAAAGCGAGCGGCGCTATCGCCAGCTGGCGGAGAATTCCTCGGACGTGACGTTCTGCTTCCTGATGGATGGAACGATCACGTTCGCCAATCCGACGGTGACGGACATGTTCGGGTACACGCCTGAAGAGGTGGCCGGGCGAACCGTCTTCGACCTCATGCATGCCGACGATCATGAGCGCGTGCGTGGCCTGTTCATGGAGTACGTCAAACGCGGCCCGAAGGCCCCGCCCGTGAAGATCGAATTCAGGGCTGTGGCGCGCGATGGCAGGGAGCTGACGCTTGAGAGCCACCCGCGCACGATCTTCGACCAAGCCGGCAAGGTGGTCGAGATCCAGGATGTGCTTCGCGATGTGTCCGCGGGCAAGGCGATCAGGCAGAGCCTGCTGGCCGCCAAGGATGCGGCGGAGGCGGCGTCTGCGATCAAGGGTGAGTTCCTGGCCAACATGAGCCATGAGCTTCGCACGCCGCTGACGGCGATCGTGGGCTATGCGAATCTGCTGCGCAACACGGAGGCGCCGCCGGAAGCGCGGGCGCTGGTGCGGAAGATGGAGGATGCGAGCAACGCCCTGCTCTCGCTGGTCAACAGCCTGCTGGATTTCTCGCGGCTGGAAGCAGGCCAGTTCACGGCGAGACCGCGCCCGGCGCAACCAGCGGAGATCGCCTTGCAGTGCCTGGACCTGGTGCGCGCCACGGCGGAGGCCAAAGGCCTTCGGGTGTCGCACCGGGTCGCCGAGGGTGTGCCCCTGCGCGTGATGATCGATCCGGATGCATACCGGCAGACCGTGCTCAATTTGCTCGGTAATGCCGTCAAGTTCACCGAAGCCGGCAGCGTGAGTCTCGAGATCGCCTACGATCAGGAAGCGGCGGCTCTTCGCGTGGCCGTTGCCGACACGGGGCCGGGGATTGCCGCCCCGGAGATGGACAAGCTGTTTCGCCGCTTCTCGCAACTGGATGGAGGACTGACGCGCCAGCACGGCGGCGCGGGGCTTGGTCTCGCCATCTGCAAGGGGCTGGTCGAGGCGATGGGCGGCAACATCGGCGTGCAGAGCGCGCCGCAACAGGGAGCGAGATTTGTTGTGACGCTGCCGGCGCCAGAGGTCGAGCCGATTGAAGCGGCGGCCGGCGTCGCGTTGCCGCTGGGCGGCGCCCGCGTGCTTGTTGCCGATGACAATGCTGCGATCAGGGAAATTGTTCATGCCATGCTGAGCAGCTGCGATGCGGTCGTCACGGAGGCGGCCAACGGATCGGACGCGCTCAGGATGGCCATGGAACAGCCGTTCGACCTGATGCTGATCGACGTTCGCATGCCAAACCTGACGGGCGACGCGGTTGTCAGATCGATCCGCACCAGCCGTGGCCCCAACAGCGCGACACCGATCGCCGCCTTTACAGCTTCCGGGGTCGGCAAGCAGGCCGGATTCTATCGCGAAGCCGGCTTTGACCTTGTGCTGACCAAGCCGGTCAGTGCGAGCGCGATCGTTGGCTTGATCGTGAAGTATCATGGAACTCAGGCAGGAGACGCCGCATGATCACGAATCTCGATTCCAATCGGGGGCGCAAGCTGGCAAGACTTCTGGTGGTCGAGGACGATCCGGCGGTGCTGGATATCGTTCAGACAAGACTGGAAATGGCAGGCTACGAGACGCATCGCGCCCGCGACGGAAAGTCGGCGACAGACATGCTGGCGACGATGCGCCCTGATGCGATCGTGCTCGATCTCAACATGCCCCGAATGGACGGGTTCGCCGTTCTCGAATGGATGGCGCGCCGCTCGCACACCGCGGACATCCCCGTGCTCGTGTTGACCGCGCGACATGGAGAGCAGGATGTGCGGCGCGCGATTTCGGCGGGCGCATCCGACTATCTGGCCAAGCCGTTCCGGAATGACATACTGCTCGCACGTGTGGAGCGGTTGCTGAGGTCGCGGTTGCGCCCCGTAGAGGATGACGTCCTCATTTGACAACAATCGCAGGCGGGCGGCGCCGGTCCGTCAAGAATCCGTGACGGTTGGCAGGGTATGCCCCCTCGACAGCCGCGGCCGGGATGGCCAAGGTCGCGCCGCATGAAACCCACGAGTCACACGATGAAACACGCTCGGATACTTGCCGCCCTCATCCTCGCGCCTGCGCTCGCACTGAGTGCGTGCGACACTCTTGCAGGGCCCGGCCCTGCGGATAGCGGCGCGATTTCCGCAGGCGGGAGCTGGCCCTATGCCAGCCTTGGGCGGGCAAAGCCGATCGTGATCGGCCACCGGGGCGCATCGGGCCATGTACCGGAGCATACGCTGGAGAGCTATCAGCGCGCGCTGAACGATGGGGCCGACTGCATCGAGCCGGACCTGGTGATGACCAAGGACAACGTCCTGGTCGCGCGGCACGACCTCTATCTGTCCACCACGACGAACGTCGCCTCGAAGCCTGAGTTCGCGGCGCGCAGGCGCAAGACGGACGATGCGGCCTATGAGGGGCGCAATGACTGGTGGGTGGAAGACTTCACGCTGGCGGAGATCAAGTCGCTGCGCGCGGTGCAGCCGTTCGAGGGGCGGACGAAGGTGTTCGACGGGCTTTATCAGATCCCGACATTCGACGAGGTGCTGATGCTGGCCAAGTCGCGCGTGACGGTGGCGAGCAATCCGGTGTGCGTCTATCCGGAGGCCAAGGCGCCGGCGCACCATGCGCGGCTCGGAAAGCCGGACATGGGGGACGAAATCCTCGCCGCTCTCGCCCGGCACGGCATGGCGGCCAAGGGCTCGCCCGTGTTCATCCAGTCGTTCGAGCCGGATTTCGTGCGCGCGATGAACGCGAAGACCGAGCTTCCGGTCATCATGCTGGTGGGCGACAAGGCAGCGCTTGATGTCGCGATGGCCAAGCCGGGCGCGCCGTTCTGGGATGGGCTGGGTGCGAACCAGGGCATGGTGATGGACGCCGAGGGCAAATCGACGGGCGTGGTGGAAGCCTCGCACGCGCGGGGCATTCCCGTGCACACGTGGACGTTCCGCGATGACAGCACGCCCAAGGGCGTGACCATCGATACCTACATGAAGCAGATCCTGTCGCTGGGCATCGACGGCTTCTTCACCGACTTCCCGATCACGGGCTATCGCGTGCGCAACGAGGTGACGTTCGCACCGTAGGCTTGCGTACATCTTTCCAGAGGGACAACCTTTCAGAATTCCGGGACTGTCATCCGGGGCGAGCGCAGCGAGACCCGGGAACCACTCATCCGCCGTCGGGCTGGCGCGATGGATCCCGGACAGCGCTACGCGCTTCCGGGATGACAAGTCGTGGCTCTCTGGAGCGTTGGAGAGATCCCATTGACCCGCAGGATCGACACCCGCTGCTGCATCGCCGGTGGCGGGCCTGCGGGGATGATGCTGGGGTTCCTTCTGGCGCGGGCGGGGGTTGATGTTGTGGTGCTGGAGAAGCACGCAGACTTCCTGCGCGATTTTCGCGGCGACACGATCCATCCTTCAACGCTTGAACTGTTTCACGAGCTGGGGTTGCTGGATGAGTTCCTGCAACTGCCGCTGGCGCGGACGAAACGTATCGGCGTTCATATCGGCGGGGACTACATCCGCATGGTTGATCTGACACGGCTGAAGGTGCAGGCGCCGTTCATGGCGATGGCGCCGCAATGGGAGTTCCTGAATTTCCTTGAGCGCAAGGGCCGGGTTTTTTCCCGGTTTCCACCTGATGATGGGGACAGAGGCGAGCGAGCTGATCATCGAGAAGGGGCGCGTGACGGGTGTGCGCGCGTCAACAAACGATGGTGAGATCGAGATCGCGGCGCACCTGACCGTGGCGTGCGATGGACGTAGATCAACGCTGCGCGAACAGGCCGGGATGAAGGTGAAGGACCTTGGCGCGCCGCTGGATGTGTTCTGGTTTCGCCTGCCCCATCAGCCAGCCGATGGCGTGGAGACGGGCGGCTTTGTCGATGCCGGCGGGCTGCTGGTGAGTATCTATCGCGGCAGTTACTGGCAGTGCGCGCATGTGATTCCCAAGGGCGGCGCGGATGCGATCCGCGCGGCGGGTCTGCCGACGTGGCGGGCGAGCGTGGCGAAACTGGCGCCGATGTTCGCGAACCGCATGGAGCATGTGGCGAGCTTTGACGATGTGAAGCTGCTGAGCGTTCAGGTGGACCGGCTGGAGCGTTGGTATCGCGATGGGCTGTTGTGCATCGGGGATGCGGCGCATGCGATGTCGCCGGTTGGCGGCGTGGGCGTGAACCTTGCCGTTGCCGACGCGGTGGCGGCGGCGAACCTGCTGTGGCGGCCGCTGGCCAACAGCGAGGTGAGCGAGGCCGATCTTGCGCGTGTGCAGAAGCGCCGGGCGTGGCCGACATGGGCGATCCAGTCCTTCCAGGTGTTTGCGCAGAACAATTTCATCGCGCCGACATTGAACGCGAGGGGTCAGGTGCGCGCGCCGTGGATCATGCGGCATCTGCAGTCGATACCGGTGCTGCGGGATCTGCCCGCAAACCTGTTTGCGATGGGGCTGCGGCCGGAACATATCCAGTCGCCGGATGCACCCGTCTAACGCTTGATCGCTTTGAGCTGAGAGATGGCTCGGTTTGTCTGAACAGGTTCCGGGGGTTGGATAGGTGGATTTCCGCCTCGGTTATGCTGCGGCCGGGATTGGCTGCAACGGGTTGAAGT
>NCEM01000078.1 GCA_002280725.1 Alphaproteobacteria bacterium 32-64-14 | reverse complement strand
CTACGAGAAGACGTTCGGCTGGACGTTCAAACCGTGGGGGCCGCCGAATTTCTACCAGATCTGGGATGCAGGGCAGGGCCTGATGGGCGCGCTGCATGAACGGCGTGAGCTTGCGCCCGGCAAACCGATGTTCGGTTTCGAGGCGACGGTGCAGGTCGAGGACATCCGCGCCACACTGCAAGCCGTGGAAGACGCCGGCGGGCGCGTTCTGGCGCCGCCCTACATGATCCAGGGCGTCGGTGAGATCGCATACTTCGAGGACAGCGAAGGCAATGTCTGCGGCGTCGGGCAATACCTTCCGGGCATCTGGCCGTGACAGGCGCGGCCAACGCGGATGGCGGCGATGGGTTCGACGTCCGCTCGCTCGCGATCACCTATCGCGACAGGCACGGCACGGATGAACACACACATCCCTGGGCGCAGCTGATCTATGCGCGCAGCGGCGTGATGCATGTGGGCGTTGAGGGTCATGTCTGGTTTGTCCCGCCGACGCGCGCAATCTGGATACCGCCCGAGACGCCCCATCTCATCGGCATGCGCGGAGAGGTGGCGTTGCGCACGCTCTATATCGCGCCCGCGCGGGCAGGCCAGATTGCGCGCGGGGTCGAAGCGCTGGAGGTTTCGCCGCTGCTGGCGGAACTGATCCTGCACATCCTGTTGAAGCAGATACTCGATCCGAAACTCCCGGAGGATGACCGGCTGGCTGCCGTGCTGACCGATCTTGTCGCCGCCGCGCCACGTATCGATCTCGCCCTGCCGCTACCGCGCGATGCCCGCGCTTTGCGTCTGGCCACGCGGCTTCAGGCCAAGCCCGCAGACCGGCGCGACCTTGATGCGCTGGCGGCCGACGCCGGCGCAAGCCTGCGCACCTTGCAGCGCTGCTTTGCGGAGGAGACGGGGCTCACCATCGAGGCGTGGCGCCAGAAAGCGCGGTTGGTGCATGCGGCGGCGGCCCTTGCAGGCGGCGCCAGCGTGACGGTGGCGGCCATCGATTGCGGGTATGATAGCGCGAGTGCGTTCATCGCGGCTTTCCGACGCCAGTTCGGCGTGACGCCGGGCAGGTTCGTCGGCTAGCGCGGCTGCTTCTTCACGTATTCGGATTTCAGCTTCATCGCGCCAAGACCATCGATCTTGCAGTCGATGTCGTGGTCCTCATCGACCAGGCGGATGTTCTTCACCTTCGCGCCCTGCTTCACGACGCCGGAGCCGCCGCGCAGTTTCAGGTCCTTGATGACGGTGACTGTGTCGCCATCCTCCAGCACATTGCCGTTGGCGTCCTTGTAGACGCGCGGGCCGGCCGCGGCCGATGTGGCTGCAGGCGACCATTCATGCGCGCATTCGGGACAAACCAGCATTGCGCCATCCTCATAGGCGAGGACGGATGCGCAGCTCGGGCAGGGCGGCAGGCTGTTCAGGATCAGGCTTCGACGGCGGCGCGCGAGAAGCGCTTGCGGTCGTTCGGGTCGAGGTAGACCTTGCGGAGACGGATGTTCTCCGGCGTCACTTCGACCAGCTCGTCGTCCTGGATGTAGGCAAGCGCTTTTTCCAGCGTCATGCGGATCGGCGTCGTCAGGCGCACCGCCTCATCCGTGCCCGAGGCGCGGACGTTGGTGAGTTTCTTGCCCTTGAGGACGTTCACTTCGAGATCGTTGCCGCGCGTGTGCTCGCCGATGATCATGCCTTCATAGACCTTGATGCCGGGCTCGATCATCATAGGGCCGCGATCCTCGAGGTTCCACAGCGCGAAGGCGACGCTCTCGCCCGAGCCGTTCGAGATCAGCACGCCGGTGTGCCGGCCTTTGATCTCCCCCTTGTGCGGGGCGTAGGCATGGAACAGGCGGTTCATCACGGCCGTGCCGCGCGTGTCGGAGAGCAGTTCGCCCTGATAGCCGATCAGGCCGCGCGTCGGCGCGTGGAACACGAGGCGCGTGCGGCCAACGCCCGAGGGGCGCATGTCCATCATGTCAGCGCGGCGCTCGGACAGTTTCGAGACGACGACGCCGGTGTGTTCGTCATCGACGTCGATGACCACTTCCTCGATCGGCTCGAGAACCTCGCCAGTCAGCGGGTCCTTCTGCATCACGACCTTGGGACGCGACACGCCGAGCTCGAAGCCTTCGCGGCGCATGGTTTCGATCAGCACGGCAAGCTGGAGTTCGCCGCGGCCGGCGACTTCGAACGCGTCCGAATCCGGCGCGCGCGAAATCTTCAGGGCGACGTTGCCTTCGGCTTCCTTCAGCAGGCGATCCCAGATCACGCGGCTGGTGACTTTCTTGCCTTCGGTTCCGGCGAGCGGCGAGTCGTTGACGCGGAAGGTCATGGACAGGGTCGGCGGATCGATCGGCTGGGCTTCCATCGGCTGCGTAACTGACGGATCGCAGATCGTATCGGCGACGGTGGCCTTGGTGAGGCCGGAGATGGAGACGATGTCGCCTGCCCTGCCTTCGTCGATGGGCGTGCGCGTGAGGCCGCGGAACGCCAGCACTTTCGAGACGCGGCCCTGTTCGATCACGTCGCCGGTGCGCGAGAGGACTTTCACGGTCTGGTTTGGTTTCACAGAGCCCGAGTCGACGCGGCCGGTGAGGATGCGGCCGAGGAAGGGGTCGGAGCCGATCGTGGTGCCGAGCATGCGGAACGGGCCGTTGTCGACGCGCGGCGGCGGGACGTGCGCCAGCACTGTCTCGAAGAGGGCGGCCATGTCGGTCGTCTTCACGGCCGGATCCTTGCTCATCCAGGCGTTCTTGGCTGAGCCGTAGATGATCGGGAAGTCGAGCTGTTCGTCGGTGGCGTCGAGGTTGGCGAAGAGGTCGAAGACTTCGTTCACGACCTCGACATGCCGCTCTTCCGGCTTGTCGATCTTGTTGATGCAGACAATCGGGCGCAGGCCGACCTTCAGGGCCTTGGACACCACGAACTTGGTCTGCGGCATCGGGCCTTCAGCGGCGTCCACGAGAACGATTGCGCCGTCCACCATGTTGAGGATGCGTTCGACTTCGCCGCCGAAATCGGCGTGGCCGGGCGTGTCGACGATGTTGATGCGGATGTCGTTCCAGACGACCGAGGTGGCTTTCGCCAGGATGGTGATGCCGCGCTCACGCTCCAGATCGTTCGAGTCCATCATCCGTTCGGACGTGGCTTCGTTGTCGCGGAAGGAGCCCGACTGCTTGAGCAGGCAGTCGACGAGCGTCGTCTTGCCGTGGTCGACGTGGGCGATGATGGCGATGTTGCGCAGTTGCATGGTGGTGTCTTTTGGCCGGGGAAGGTCGAATTGTGCGCCGCAATACAGGGGTTTTGTAAAGAAAGCGAGCGGCCTAGGCGCCACACGGGCATTTGAGCCCGCCACCTCCCCAAAAGCGGGTGATTGGACCAATTTGGGCGGGTTTGGAGAGGGTGGCAGATGGCAAAGCTGATAGCCGGACGGCTCGGCGCACTCTTGTTGTCAGGCTGCATCAGTGGATCAGAAGCGCGATTGGCCGCCGCCGGCCCTTGCCGGGTGGGCGCTCCCATGGTCGAGACCATGCTGTTCCTGGGCATGGCGCGGCCGGACGGGTCGGTTTCGCGCTACGAATTCCAGCAGTTCATTGCGGCCGAAGTCGCGCCGCGCTGGAAGGAGGGGTTCACCATCCTGGAAGGCGAGGGGCTCTGGCTGTCCGAGCAGCGCGGCGTCACGGAGCACGAGTCCAGCCGCGTGCCGGAGCGGTTCCACGACGGCGGTGCGGAGGCTTCGGCAGGAGTCGAGGCGATACGGGACGCTTACATCAAGACGTTTGAAGAGGACGCAATGTTGCGCACGGACCGGACGACCTGCGCGGACTTCTAGGCCCTGAATTTCGAGCGTCAGCCTGGAAAGCGGTAGAGCCCGATCTCTTCGACAGAGCCATCCCGCAGCGAGACGCAGTTGAGGCTCTCCATGCCCTGCGGGAAGCAGTAGGCCGGCTCCTTCGCGGCGCGGATCGTGTCGTAGGCCGGCTTGTCCAGCCATTCGGACGGCATGAAGGGGAATTCCGCGGCCTTGGCCTGGCCGTCGGTTTCTTCCCACACGGGCAGGTCGCCAGTTGTCTGCACGGTGGAGCCTGTCGGGCTCATCCATTCGGCCAGCGCGGTGTTCATGGCCGCGACATCGGGCTGGTCCGCGAGACCGAACAGGTGTTGTGCGTCGCTGGCCCAGATATAGACCGGGAATCCGTCGCGCGCGCGGATGACGAGCGTGACGACCGCCGCCTCGCAGATCGATCCATTGGTGAAGGCTTCGATGCGATAGGAGGGATGGTCGCTCGGCCCGATCGGTCCCCACGCGGCTTCAGCCTTTGCATTGCAGCCAGCAACGGCATCGCCCGCGGGCGCTGCGGCGGCGCTCTCCGGCGGCTTGCCGTCCAGTTCAGGCGCCCTGGCGGGCTGGCAGGCAGCGAGCGCCAGCACGCTGGCGGCGATGGCGAACGAGAGTTTCATGGCAGATCCCCTGACGAAGCAAAACCGATAGCATCCCGAAAATGGTACGGCCAGCGGCGGGGGAGAGGCCGCCACTGGCCGTTCCTGGATCCTGCTCGGTTCGTCGGCGCAAGCCGGACCCTTGGCGTCCCCACGCCTGAAAACTGGGGCCTGAAAACGGGGTTAGCGGTTGCCGCGCTGCTGGACTTCGGCTTCCTTGGCGGCGGCGCGATCTTCATCGTTCCACTCTACCGTGGGAGCTGCGCCCGAGGCGTAGTCCTTCGACTTCTGGGCGAGACGGCCCATCGAGTCCGCGAGCGAGTCCTTCGACACAGCCATGTTGCGGGACGAGGTCTGACCCACGCCAACGGCATCGTCGAAGTTGGAGAACTCGGCGCCGAGGAAGACGACTTCCCAGCCCTTGGCGCGGACACGATCAAGCGCTGCGCGGGCGGAGGCGTTGGTCATTTCCTGCGAGGAGTTTTCCTCGCCATCGGTCATGATCACGATGATCGCCTTTTCCGGCCGGTCCTTCTCGGCCAGCGAGACGATCTTGCCGATGGCGTCGTAGAGCGGCGTCATCCCGCGCGGGCTGACTTCGTTGGTCGTGACGTCTTTCCAGGCGCTGGCGTCGATGGTGTTGCGCAGCACGTCGAACTGCAGGCCGTCCTGCGCGTCGAACACGGCGAGGGTGATGTCGGCATCGACACGCGGCCCGCCGTCGAGCGAGGCGAGGCCATCGGCGTAGGCGTTCACCGAGGAAAGCGCTTCGGACCAGATCGGCTCCATCGATCCCGTGCGGTCGAGCAGGATGTAGGAGTGGATCGCCGGGTTCTGCGGCGGCTTGGCGAAGGCGGTGGTCGTGGTGGCCGCGCCTGCCGTTACGAGGGCGAGGATGGCGGCGAGTGCTGTGCGGGTCTTCATGGTCCTGGTCCCCAGGATGGAGGGAAGGGGCGATACGTTACGGCCGGAGGAGGGCGAGGCTGGCTGGCGGCGCTTCGGTCGTGGCCGCTTGAGCCGATGAGGGGGAGGGTGCGCCCGCTGCCGCAAACGTCACGGCGCTGATCAGCAGCGCGGTGAGCATGAGGCGGATGGAGTTGCGCACGTCTGTCCCCTTGGCTGCGGGGCCAACGTGTTCATCGGCCTCGCAGTGTCAGGTTGTCGCACCCGAATAGGGCCGCTCCACGGCGCGAATTGGGGCGAAACGGGGATTAGTCGGGGTTTGATTGAGTCAGCCGCTGTTGCTGCTTCAAGCGCCCGGGCCCGGCAAGGTTGAGCCACGCTGCCGCCGCGATCACCGCCGCGTAGAGCAGCAAGGTGCAGGCTCGCGATCAGGCCGGAATGATCCGCCTGTGATGCGAGGGTGTCTGCCGTCCGAAGATGTGGAGGGCGGGGACGCGGGATATCCGCGATTTTGCAGTCCGGGTTTGTGGTGCGTGGTTCACGCGAAAGTCCGCGTCCCCGCGGCCGGGATATTCTCCCGACCGCCCGCCGCCGCCCTACAGGTCACTGCAGATGCCCTCCATGCGGAGGCGATGGGAGGAGTATCACTCAGGTGAGGCGCCCCACGAATGTGATTGCGCGTTTCCTACAGCGGGCCTTGCTCAAGCGATTGAGATCGTTGGCGGGATTGTTGAGGCGGGCTGCACAATCCGGCCGATTCTGCTCTCTCGTGCGCGGCGGCGCCCCGCGCTAGGCTGCCGCAAAACAGCATGGAGGACGGCCATGGCTCTCGTCGGCGGATGTTATTGCGGCGCGGTGCGTTACGAGGCGGCGGGCGCGCCGATCCTGAAAGCGCAATGCCATTGCCGCGCGTGCCAGCACATCACCGGCGGCGCGCCGAACTATTTCATGCTGATGCCGGTCGCGGGCTTCACGTGGACGAAGGGTGAGCCGAAGACTTATCAGAAGCCGGACAAGGAGAACGCCGTGACGCGCGCCTTCTGCGCCACGTGCGGCACGCACATGACGACGCAGCGACCGGGCCTCGATGCGATCATCCTGAAGGTCGGCACGCTGGATGATCCCGCGCAGTTCGGCGGCCCGATGATCGCGATCTTCACGGAAGAGGAGCAGGCCTTCCACCTCGTGGCGCAGGGCGTGCCGAAGTTCGAGAAGCTGCCGCCGGCGCGGTGAGGGCAGAGCGCACATGTCTGCTGCATGTGATTGACGCTTCGCGCGAACCCTCGCGATAGTGCGGCGGCTTAGGGAAGGGCTGGTCGATGAAACTCGCAGTGTTTGCGGCGGCGGGGCTTGTGCTGGCGCCGATCGCCCATGCGCAGGACTGCGGCCCGCTCCACCGCGTCATCGCCTCGGCGGTGGAGGAGGGTTTCGAGAGCATCAGCGGCGACCTGGTCGCGGATGGTTATTTCGAGACCAACGTCTCGTTCTTCGACGCGGACGAATGCAGCGTCGATTCCATCGGAGGGCAGTACTTCTGCTTGTGGGACCGGCCGAGCGTCGACGACGCCGACACCGCCATCGCGCCGCTCTACGACATGGCGAAGGTGTGCCTCTCGGGCGGATGGGAGTGGACCGACCTTGCGGGCGAGAAGCGCCCCAACACCATCGCCATCACCGAAGGCTACCGCATGACCTCGACGCGCGGCGCGCACAAGGGCGCCGTGGTGCAGGTCTACATGGACGGCATGGCGACCCAGCCCTGGCGGCAGGTGTGGCTGGAGGTTTGGTGGGAGTAGGGGGGGTGGCTGAAGCGGCAGAAGCGTCGTTGCGCCGCTGGTGAGCCCCGCCCTCGTGGTTCGACGGCCGCGCTGACGCGCTATGCGCGCCAACGCTGCTCACCATGAGGGCTACGAGGGCATTGCTGCTTTAGCCCTCATGGTGAGCAGGCCCGAAGGGCCGCCCGTCGAACCACGAGGGCGGCGAGCGTGACATAGGATTTTCGATGCCTGAAACTGCCGTCAAAATCGATGCCTTGAATGTTTCCCTAGACCACAGCCCGAGCGAGCAGCTTGGCGACGATGATGCATGGCATACCAGCACAGCCGTTCTGTCTAAGGGAAACGAACACTGGGAATTCTCAAAGATGCTTGCGACACGATTGGGGATGAGGGATCGACGGCTTCGAAAGTGGTCCGGTGGGAGAGGCAACCAGAGCTATCGCCGCAAGTTCGAAGAGGAATTCTTCCCCCTTGTGGCTGATAGCCAACTGCACGTCAGAGCAGTCAGCGCCGACGCCCGTACGATCCGCGCAATGAGGAGCGCATTTCTTGATGAACTGGAAATGCGCGCTTTAGTGCGCGAATCTGCCGATCGGGCGAACTACCTGACCTTTGGGCCGTTCACCCGCATCAATGATAAATTCGAACAGGTCGACGTACGTTATGATATTCACGCGAGGCGAGCGGACTATCTTGTTTTTCTTTGCTGGTGGCTGGTTGGCGTCCACCGCGGCACCATGAAGTTGGAGAAGCAATACAATCCAGCTTTGGAATGTTTAGATTGGTTCATGGTCCCCAACAAATTTGCCGGTGGGGTCAACGGCGATATGGCCATTATTTTTCGAGCCATTATGGCGACAACCGCGGCGCGTGGCCTAATCGCTGGAAACGTCAGAATTTCGACTATAAATGATTCCAAACAGGACGAGGGAAGTGCGCTCGCTGATAATCTCGCGGGCTATCTGAACCACAGACTCGTGGCTGGTGATGGCGGCCCGCCACAACCCGCTCTTGCAGGGGCAGGCAGTTCGTTCTTGTGGAGCGTACATGAGTCGTAGCGTTGATCTTTAAACGCCCCCTCACCCCCCGCTCACATACTCCAGCTCCACGGGCCCCGTCATGATGACGTGGTCGGTGGCTTCGCTCCATTCGATCTCGATGTCGCCGCCGTCGTTGTGGACGAGGGCTTTGCGGTCGGTGAGGTTGCGGCGGGCGGCGGCGACGATGGCGGCGCAG
>NCEM01000077.1 GCA_002280725.1 Alphaproteobacteria bacterium 32-64-14 | reverse complement strand
AGGTTCTGGGTGTGCTGGCCGCAAAGCGGCGGCCGCCCCATCGCACATGGTGGGTGCAGCAGATCGTGGCGGGCAGGGCAGCTGGCGAGGCGGGCGAGCTGGATGAGGCGGGTGTCGTCACGCTGGCTGCGGACGCAAATGTGATCTGTGGCGAGACTGCTGACCTGCCGGCGTTGTCTGCGCGGGCTGCAGCGGCCCGTCCGGGGGCGATTGCGGCTGCACTGTTCGCAGCGCGTCTTGCGGCGGGTGATTTTCCGGCGGCGCGGCCGATCTATGTGCGCGAGCCGGACGCTGCGCCGATGAGGCCGGTGCGCTCATGAGTGTGCGGACGGCCGTGGCCGGAGATCCGGCGGCCCTGTCTGCGATCCACACGGCGTCGTTCCATGAGGGGTGGACGGAAGCCGACTTCCATACTTGGCTCGCGCGCGCGGAGGCGATCTGCGTTGTGGCGGAACATGCGGGGGAGGTCGTTTCCTTTGGCCTGGCGCTGGCGGCGGGGAGCGATGCGGAATTGCTGACCATCGCGTCGGTTCCGGCCCAGCGCAGCCGGGGTCTTGGCCGCCAGATCATGCGCGCGCTTGATGTGGAAGCGGGCAGGCGCGGGCTCGATCGCTGGATTCTGGAGGTTGCCCGCAACAATCTTCCTGCAATCGGGCTCTATTCCTCGGAGGGATTCGTGGAAATCGGGCTGCGGAAGGCCTATTATCCATCTGAGACCGGCCGGATCGACGCCCTGGTCATGTCGCGTCCTGTCTTACGTTGACGGCAGAAGTCTGGCCTGCCGGTAGACAGGATCGCGCCTGAGCAGCATATGTCGGCCGGTAAGTTTGACCGTGCGGGTCCAGCCTATCGGGAGCGGGCAGAGGAATGTCGATGATCGAGCAAAGGTGCATCGAAAAAGGTCTGCGGATGACCGAGCAGCGTCGCGTGATCGCGCGCGTGCTGTCGCAGGCGGCTGACCACCCGGATGCCGAGGAACTGCACCGGCGCGCCGCGGCTGTCGACGCCAACATCTCGCTGGCGACCGTCTATCGCACCGTGAAGCTGTTCGAGGATTCCGGCATTATCGAGCGTCACGATTTCCGTGATGGCCGTTCGCGCTATGAGGAATCGCCCGACGAGCACCACGATCACCTGATCGATGCGAAGTCCGGCAAGGTCGTGGAATTCAAGTCGGACGAGATCGAGAAGCTGCAGATTGAGATCGCGCGAAAGCTGGGTTATCGCCTGGTCGATCACCGCCTCGAACTTTACGGCGTGCCTCTGACCGAGGACGAGAAGAAGTAAGTGGCTGACGCCAACCCCCCTGTGGCCCAGCCGAAAACCAAGGGCCTGTTCATCAAGACCTATGGTTGCCAGATGAACGTCTACGACTCCGAGAGGATGCGGGACGTGCTGAAGCCGCTTGGCTATGAGCCGGTTGACGCGCCCGAACAGGCCGACCTTGTCGTGCTCAACACCTGCCACATCCGCGAGAAGGCGACGGAGAAGATGTTCTCCGAGCTTGGCCGCCTGCGTGACCTAAAGAGGCAGACCGGCGGCGAAATGCGCATCGCGGTCGCGGGGTGTGTGGCGCAGGCCGAGGGTGAAGAGATCATGCGCCGCCAGCCGGCGGTGGACATGGTCGTGGGGCCACAGGCCTATCACCGCCTGCCGGAAATGATCGCGAAACTGGCGCGCAAGACGGGCGATGTGCTGGAAACAGATTTTGCGGCGGACGAGAAGTTCGACGCGCTGCCGAAGACGCGCGAGGTGGACGGGCCTTCGGCTTTCCTGTCGGTGCAGGAAGGTTGCGACAAATTCTGTTCGTTCTGCGTGGTGCCCTATACGCGCGGCGCGGAATATTCGCGTGGCGTCGATGCGATTGTGGCCGAGGCGCGCGAGCTTGCGCGCAAGGGCGTCAGCGAGATCGTGCTGCTTGGTCAGAATGTGAATGCGTGGCATGGCGCGGCGCCCGCGCATGATTCCAGAGGCGGGGAGTGGGGTCTTGGCGACCTGATTCGCCACGTCGCGAAGATCGGCGGCGTTGAGCGCATTCGTTACACGACATCACACCCCGGCGACATGATGGACGACCTGATCGACGCGCATGGCGACGTCGAACAGCTTGCGCCTTTCCTGCATCTGCCAGTGCAGGCGGGATCCGATCGCATCCTGAAAGCGATGAACCGCAAGCATACGGCGGAAGACTATCTCCGCGTCATCGAGCGCGTGCGGACTGTGCGGCCCGATATCGCGGTTGCGTCCGATTTCATCGTCGGTTTTCCGGGTGAGACGGACAAGGATTTCGAGGACACGCTGGCGCTGGTGAAGGCTGTCGGCTTCTCGCAGGCGTATTCGTTCAAGTACTCCGCACGGCCGGGCACGCCCGCCGCCGGCATGCAGCTGCAGGTCGAGGAGGCGGTGAAGGATGAACGTCTCGGGCGTCTTCAGCGGCTGCTCAACGATCAGGCCCAGGCCTTCAACGACGCCATGATCGGCCGCCGGGTGAAGGTGCTGTTTTCGCGCCCGAGCCGGCGTCAAGGTCAGGCGCTTGGCTATTCGCCCTATATGCAATCCGTCCATGTTGATGACGCCGCGCGCGTGTCGAACAGCATGGCCGAAGTTGAAATTCTTGGCGCCACCATGTCGAGCCTGAAAGGCCGCTTGGTCGAAGCCGAAGTCCACGCATGAGCACCAAACCCAAATCCCCACGCGCCAACAGATTCGTTGTCCCCGTCGCCAGCCAGCAGATGCTGCGCGACCTGTGCGGGCCCGCGCATGTTCACCTGCAGATGCTGGAACAGGCGTTTGCCGATGATGGCGTGCGCATCGACAGCCAGGGGCAGAGTGGCGAGATCATTGTCACCGGCGATGGCGATGGCGCGCGCCGGGCGGCGGACGCGCTAAAGGCGTTCGCGCGCCGGATCGCCAATGGCGCAGAAGCGACTGCCGCCGAGCTTGAAGCCGCCATCCGCCTGACGGCGGACAGCGAGAGCGCCGGCGCGCCTGCGGATGCAATCATGGGTCTGCGCAAGCCCGTGATGGCGCAGACGCCGGGCCAGCGCGCCTATCTCGAAAAGCTGCAGCGCGACGATCATGGACTGATCTTTGGCCAGCGCGCCTATCTCGAAAAGCTGCAGCGCGACGATCATGGACTGATCTTTGGCGTGGGACCCGCGGGCACGGGCAAGACATATCTGGCGGTCGCGGTCGGGGCGGCCGAGCTGAAGGCCGGCAAGCGCGAGCGGCTTATCGTGGCGCGCCCTGCTGTGGAGGCAGGGGAGAAGCTCGGCTTCCTTCCCGGCGCGCTGGAAGAAAAGGTCGATCCCTACATGCTGCCGATCTGGGATGCGCTGAACGAATGCCTCGGCGCGCAGGAAGTCGATCGCCGCAAGGAACGCAAGGAGATCGAGGTTGCGCCGCTGGCCTTCATGCGCGGGCGCACGTTGAAGAACGCCTTCGTCATCATCGATGAAGCGCAGAACGCAACTGTGCCGCAGATGAAGATGGTGCTGACGCGCCTTGGCCGCGCCTCGCGCATGGTGGTGACGGGCGATCCCTCGCAGACCGACCTGCCAAATGGTGTGAAGTCCGGCCTTGGCCACGCCATGTCGATCCTGAGAGGCGTCAAGGGTGTTGCGATCGAGGAGCTGACGCGCGCGGACGTGGTGCGTCACGAGCTCGTCGGGCGCATCATCGAGGCCTACGACAACGATGCGTCCAAGGGAGCTTCGCGCAAGTGAGCGAAGTTGCGGCAGAAGCGGGCCTGACCATCGACCTGCGCATCGCTGACGCGCGCTGGAGAGAGCTGGGCGATTGCGATCACTTCGCGGCGCATGTGCTCGGGATGGCGGCGGCGAGGCAGGGAGAGGCCGGCGAGGTCGCCATCCTGCTGACGGACGACGCTGAAATGCGTGCGCTCAACAAGCAATGGCGTGGGCTCGACAAGGCCACCGACGTGCTGTCCTTCCCGGGGGAGGGGCCTGAAATTCCCGGGCAGCCTCAATACCTTGGCGATATTGCCGTGGGCTATGAGACGGCGCGGCGCGATGCGGATGCGATGCGGCGCCCGTTCGAGGCGCATATGGCGCACCTGTTGATTCATGGCTTCCTTCATCTGCTTGGCTATGATCACATCGAAGCGGAAGATGCGAAGGTGATGGAACCTCTGGAAGCTGAATTGCTGGCTGGGCTGGGCTGGCCGGATCCCTACGCCACCGGCCCGTATGCCGGAAACGGGGAGTCCTGAGCCTTGCCGAACGATGGAGAGCCTCCGCAGCGATCATCCCTGCGCCAGCGTCTTGCCCGCCTGATCGCGGGCGGGCCTGAACCTGAAACCATTTCAAAAGCACAGGCCGAAGTGCACGCGCCCGCCGCGATCCGGCTGCGGCTCAAGGAATTCGAGACGGCGAGCGTGCGCGATGTGATGACCTCGCGCGTCGATATCGCGGCGGTGTCGATCGATGCGACGCTGGGCGAGGTGCTGGATTTCTTCGCCAAGCAGGCCCACTCGCGCATGCCGGTCTATCGCGACTCGCTCGATGAGCCGCTGGGCTTCATCCACATCAAGGACGTTGTCGCCGAAGGCGTGCGTCAGGGGTGGGCGGCGCACACGATGAATTCGCGCCCGGTGGAGCGCCTGCTGCGGCAGATCATGTTCGTGCCGGAATCGACGCTGTTGCCCGACCTGCTGATCAAGATGCAGTCGAGCCGCACGCATATCGCGCTGGTGGTCGATGAGTATGGCGGCACGGGCGGGATGGTGTGTCTGGAGGATCTTGTCGAGCAGATCGTCGGCGAACTCGAGGACGAGCACGACGATGCGCGGCCCAAGATCATGCGGCGCGGGCGATCGACATGGGAAGTCGATGGCCTGGCCACGATCGAGGATGTGGTGCGCGAGACCGCGCTGCACCTGCAGATCGAGGATTTCGAATCGGACGTGGAGACGATCGGCGGGCTGGTTTCTGCCATCGCCGGCCGCGTGCCGCAGGAGGGTGAAACGGTTGAGCACCCGCGCGGATACATGATCGAGATCGTCGAGGTTGACCCCCGCCGCGTGGTGCGCCTGCGCATCCGCACGCAGAAGCCGGCGCCGCCGGCGCTTGCCGAGGGCAAGCCCGCAACAGTAGATCGCTAGCGTCCCGATTCGGACGCGCGGAGGGGCGATGACAAACAACCGGTCCAGCGGAAGCCCCACCGGCGCCCCCCAGGGGGGCGAAGGTTCGGGAGCCGCGCAGGGCAACCTGATCGCGACAGCCTATCTGTGGGTGGCCGGCCTCCAGGGCTGGCGCGCGCTCGCGTTCTGCGCGGCGCTTGGCGCGGTTGCGAACCTCGCGTTTCCCCCGCTGCATATCTGGCCGGCCTTCGCTATCGCGCTGTCGGGGCTTGTCTGGAGCCTTGATGGCGCGGCGCTTGCGCCGCGGCCGGGGCGGGCCGCCGTCTGGCGCGTGGCGGCCTTTGGCTTTGCCTACTACCTGATCGGCATGCACTGGATCGCGTTTGCGTTTCTCGTGAATCCGGGCGCGCACCTCATGTTCATCTGGATGCCGCTGATCGCACTGCCGAGCATTCTGACCGCTGTGCTGGCGGGATGCGTCCATATCGGTTTCCGGTTCTGGTGCCCTGGCCCGGCGCGGCTGGTCATCTTCGCAGTCGCCTTCATGTTCGGCGAATGGGTGCGCGGTTCGCTGTTCGGTATTGGCGGCTTGCCGTGGAATCTGCCGGGCATGATCTGGGCGCCGGGCGAGGCGATCTCGCAGTCTGCCTCGCTCTGGGGAATCTACGGCCTGTCCGCGCTGACCGTGATCGCGATGGCTTCGCCCGCAGCGCTGGTCGACAGGCGAGGGCGGGGCACGACGGCCTCGCGTGCCGCGCCGGTGATTGTCGCCGCCATCGTATTTGGCGCGCTCTGGGGATGGGGCGCGCGGCGCCTGTCGGATGCGCCGGCCGATCCGGGAACCGGGGCGATGGTGCGGCTGATCGATGTCGGCACTCCGCAGGCGGAGAAGCACAAACCGGAGAACGCAGAGAGTATCGTGCGGCGCTATCTGGAGCTGACCGGGCCCGCGACCGCGAGTTCGCCTGCCATCGTGATCTGGCCGGAAGGGGCGCTGCCTTACTTCCTGTTCGAATGGGATGGCGCGTTGCGCGCCGTGTCGGACAGCATCGGCCAGCGCAAGCTCATCCTTGGCGTGCCGCGCCTTGAGGGCGTAGGCACGGACGACGTGCGCGCCTACAATTCGCTGGCTGTGCTGAGCGGGGACGCCGACGTGCGCGGGGCGCGCCACTGGTACGACAAGCACATGCTCGTGCCGTTCGGTGAATTCATGCCGTTCGCCGATTTGCTGGGGGCGATCGGTCTAAAGACGCTGCAGGATCTCGCGCCCGGCGGCTTCGCGGCGGGGCCGGATCCATCGTCGGTGCGTGTCGATGGCGTGCCGCCCTTTGGTCCGCTGATCTGCTACGAAGTGATCTTCCCGGGCCTGTCGCCCACGGGCGATGACCGGCCTGAGTGGCTGGTGAATATCTCGATCGACGCTTGGTTCGGCGAATTCATCGGGCCGGGCCAACACGCAGCGCAGGCGCGCTATCGCGCCATCGAGGAAGGCCTGCCGATGGCGCGCGTGGCGAGCCTTGGCGAAACGGGCATGATCGATGCGTATGGCCGATGGTCGGCGCGCGGCGCGCCAGCTGACACTGCCAAATTTAGTCCGGACCCGGATGGCTGGCGCTCCAGCGTGGTCGACGCGCGTATTCCGCAAGCGCTCCCGCAGACGCCGTATGGCACATGGCGCGATGGCCTGTTCTGGGTGATGCTGTTTGGATTCAACCTCGGGTTGTTCGTCCTGCCGCGCCGCTAGTTTAAAAGGTAGCCAGTTCTGCAAGCACCCCTGACCTCAGCGCGAGGGCCGAGTTCGTTGGAGACGAAGAATCCTACGCTCGCCGACCAGCATGTCGGGCGAAGGCTTCGCTGGCGGCGCCAGGAGCTCAAATTGTCGCAGCAGGAACTGGCCGCCCGGCTCGGCGTGACGTTCCAGCAGGTCCAGAAATACGAGAATGGCAAGAACCGGATTTCAGCCGGCCGACTCTACGATCTGGCGAAGGTCCTCGAAACGCGGATCATGTATTTTTACGAAGGGCTTGATGTCGTCTCGGCTGCGGTTCGGCGTGGCGCGGCTGAAGATGCGGCCGATTTCGAAGGGCCGATCGATGGCGACGCCGTCGATCTGGTGATCGCATTCCGGAATATCGACGATACGGACGCCCGCAAATCGATCCTTTCGCGGGCGAAGAAAGAGGCCCGTTCGGCGCGCAGAGAGAAGCCGCGCCCCAAGGCAAAGCCCCGCTCATCCAAGAGTTGAGCGCGAGCCCAAGACTCCACCGCAGAAATCATATAAAGCTTTCTTTATATGCCGGAGGCAGCTAGGGAGCTTCCGGAACAGGTTGTGGGTTATCGCTAGGAGATCGGCGTGGCGCGTTCGAATTACCTTTTTACCAGCGAAAGCGTGTCCGAAGGGCACCCGGACAAGGTTTGCGACCGGATTTCGGACGAGGTGGTGGACCTCTATTATCGCACCACGATCGAGCAGGGGCTCGACGTCTGGTCGCTGCGCTGCGCGGCTGAAACGCTGGCGACGACCAACAAGGTCGTCATCGCGGGTGAGTTCCGCGGCACGGATGCCGTCACCAAGGACCTGATTGCCCACCACGCCCGCATGGCCATCAAGGACATCGGCTACGACCAGGAAGGTTTCTCCTGGCGCGACGCTGACATTGAAGTCCTGCTACACGGCCAGTCCGAGCATATCGCGCAAGGCGTCGATGCCTCCGGCAACAAGGAAGAGGGCGCGGGCGACCAGGGCATCATGTTCGGCTATGCGACGAACGAGACGCCCGAATACATGCCGGCGCCGATCCAGTTCTCGCACCGCATCCTGAAGCTGCTGGCTGACGCCCGCCACTCCGGCGCGGAAAAGACGCTGGCGCCGGATGCCAAATCACAGGTCACCGTTCGCTACGAGAACGGCAAGCCGAAGGAAGCGGTCTCGATCGTTCTGTCGACGCAGCACACCGACGAGAAGCAGTCGTCGGCTGACATCCGCAAGATCGTCGAGCCTTATATCCGCAAGGCGCTGGGTGACGTACTGCCGATCTCCAAGGATTGCGTCTGGCACATCAACCCGACGGGCAAGTTCGTGATCGGCGGACCCGATGGCGATTGCGGCCTCACGGGCCGCAAGATCATCGTCGACACCTACGGCGGCGCGGCCCCGCATGGCGGCGGCGCTTTCTCGGGTAAGGATCCGACAAAAGTTGACCGTTCGGCCGCTTACGCCGCGCGCTATCTCGCCAAGAACGTTGTGGCGGCTGGCCTTGCCGAGCGTTGCGTGATCCAGCTGTCCTACGCCATCGGCGTGCCGGAGCCGCTGTCGATCTATGCGAACTGCGATGGCACCGAGAAATGCGATCTCGCCAAGCTCGAAAAGCGCCTCGGCGAAGTGATGGACCTGCGCCCGCGCGGCATCCGTACGCACCTTGGCCTCAACAAGCCGATCTATGCGCGCACCTCCGCGTACGGCCATTTCGGCCGTGAGCCGGACAAGGATGGCGGCTTCTCGTGGGAAAAGACCGATCTCGTCGCCGCGCTGAAGGATCTCGCCTGATAGCAGGCTCGCCTGCGGGCGCATGACCTGAAAAACAAGGGCGCGCTTCTCCGAAAATGGGGGAGCGCGCCTTTTCATTTCCGGCGGAAAACTTACCAGCATTTCCCACTCTGTCAGGGATCTGGCGTCCGGATTTGTGGGATGGCGCGCGCCAGATCCAACCGGGCGGCGGGATGGGTGCATCCTGCGCGATGGAGCCAGATACCAACAGTGCAGAGGCCGCCTGGCGCGCACGGGCGCACGTAGCTCAGCTTCCCCCTGACGGGGCGTGGGCGACGTGGCTGTTCATCGGCGGGCGCGGCGCAGGCAAGACGCGCGCCGGCGCCGAATGGATCGCGGGCCTCGCAAGCCTGCATCCGGACGGGCGCTTTGCGCTGATCGCGCCGACCGAACACGATCTGCGCGAGGTGATGATCGAAGGCGCATCCGGCTTGCTCAACCTGCCGGACAGGGAGACGCCAAAGTACGAAAGCTCGCGCCGCCTGCTGAAGTGGAGCAACGGCGCGAAGGCCTACGGCTTCTCGGCTGAAAAACCCGAAAGGCTGCGCGGCCCGCAGTTCGATGCCGCGTGGGGCGATGAACTCGTCGTGTGGAACCGCGCTGGCGCCCTGCTCAGCACGCTGCGGCTCGGGCTTCGCCGGGGCGCTGCGCCGCGCCTGCTGATCACGACAACGCCGAAACAGTCCGCGACGCTTGAGCAGCTGAAGCGCGAGCCGGGCTGCGTGATCACACAGGCCGGCACGATGGAAAATGCCGCCAACCTCTCACCGGATTTCATGGCGCGGGCTGACGCTCTTTTTGGCGGCACGGATTTCTACGCGCAGGAGATCGAGGGCAAGGTGATCGATAATCCCGGCGCCATGTGGCGGCCCGACGATTTTGAGGCACTGCGCAAGAGCCTGCCTGATACGCCCCGGCGCGTGATCGTTGCGGTCGATCCGCCTGCGGGTGGGGCGGTGGGGCGCGAGGGCTCCGCGTGCGGGATCGTGGTGGCGTGTCTTGCCGAGGGGAATGTCTATGTGATGGCGGACCGGTCGCGGCACGGGCTGACCCCGCGTGACTGGGCCGACCATGTTGCGAAGGTGGCGCGCGAGTTCGGCGCCAGCATGATTGCGGCCGAGTGCAATCAGGGCGGCGACATGGTCGGAACGATGCTGAAGGAGTCGCGTCCGCCGTGCCCGGTCAAGCTGGTGCGGGCGAAGGCGAGCAAGCGGGCGCGGGCCCAGCCGGTCTTTCAGTTCTACCAGAACGGGCGTGTCTGGCATGCCGGTCCGTACCCGGAGCTCGAGGCGCAGCTGGTGGCGCTCGGGCAGGGGGAGGGAGGGGATTTCGACAGGGCGGATGCGCTGGTGTGGGCGGTCATCGAATTGCTGGTGGAAGGCGTGCCTGTCTCGCCCGCCATCTTGTCGTTGACCTAGGGAGAGGTTTATTGGTTAGGAAGCGCACGATCTTGGAATCAAGGGTTTGCGCGGATGGCGCCCGGCCATGCTGCGCATGGAAGGCGCCGGCTTGGGTGTTTCTGGCAAGAACGTGCCTCGGCAATGTTCACCGGTTCTCGACTGAACTGGGGCGGCTTCCAAGAAATTGGAATATCCTACCTGCCGCAGGGAAAGCTGATGCAGAAATGCTGCAACAACTCGCATGTTTGTGAAAATTCCTTCGGGACGCCCGTAGGGCAATTGACGGGTGAAAGTTTATGACGGGAATGTGGCCGATCCGCGAGAGCGCCCAAAAGCGTCGGCATAGGCTGCTTGGGAATATCGCGGCGGGCGTTCCGGCGCCTAGAGGGTTCAGGCATCTAGATCAAGTATCAATGAGGGGTCTCAAATCGTGAAAACTACTGCGAAAGCGCACCTGCTGCGCTCCACGCTGCTTGCCGCGCTTTCTGTCGCGCCAGGCATGGTCTCCAGCGCCTTCGCCCAGGACACTGTCACGCCTGCTGCGGCTGCCGCGGAAGAAGAACGGGACGTCGTCATCATCACGGGCTCGCGCATTGCCCGTCAGGACTACGTCGCCAACTCGCCGATCGTGACGGTCGGCACCGACGAAATCGCGTCGACGGGCGTCACCACGCTCGACACGCTGCTGAACACGATGCCGCAATTCGTTCCTGGCATTAACATGTCATCGAACAACCCGTCGAACGGCGGCCAGGCCAACGTGCAGCTGCGCGGCCTCGGCGGCAACCGTACGCTCGTGCTGATGAACGGCCGCCGCGTCGTGCCCTCGAACGCATCCGGCACCGTCGACCTCAACGTCCTGCCCTCGCAACTCGTCCAGAACATCGAAGTGATCACCGGCGGCGCCTCGGCGACCTATGGCTCGGACGCCATCGCGGGTGTCGTCAACTTCATCCTGCGTGACGATTTCGAAGGCTTCGAGATCTCTGCCCAAGCCGGTCAAACCGACCGCGGCGATGGCAACACCCAGGCGGTGTCGATCGCCACCGGCGGCCAGTTCGCCGATGGCGCCGGCAGCGCCATGATCATGGTGTCTTACAACCGCCGCGACGATATTTACAACGGTACCCGGCCGTTCTCGTCGATCTCCGGCGCATCGGGCGCCTCGCCGCTCGGCAACACGATCTTCGACTCGACCAACCTGCCTACAAACATTCCGACTTTCATTCCGGGCGCCACTGCCTCGCAGACGATCGGCTTCAACAACAACAACACGCTGTTCTCGTATGTCGGCCGCCGCGATTTCGTGAGCCCAGGCGGCATCACCTATGACGGATTCGCCCAGCCTGGCGCGACGTTCAACCCGGACTTCGCCTATAACACCGGCGCTCTGAACCTGCTGACGCTGCCGCAGACGCGCTACAACGTGTTCGCGCACGTCGACTACGACATCAACGACTCCGCGCAGGTCTACACGGACTTCCT
>NCEM01000076.1 GCA_002280725.1 Alphaproteobacteria bacterium 32-64-14 | reverse complement strand
ATTTCCGAAGGCGAGGGGCAATAACAGAATGCACACCCCGCCGCCTCCAGCTTCTGGAGATCGGCCTCCTCCGCGCGCGGATAAGTGTTGAGGTCTTCGTGCGCCGCAAACTGCGTCGGGTTCACGAAGATGGACGCCGCCGCCACATCCGCCTTCTCCAGCCCCAGCTTGATCAGGCTCACATGTCCGGGGTGCAGCGCGCCCATGGTCGGCGCAAACGCGATCCGCTTGCCCGCGGCCCGCATGCTCCGGCTCCATTCGCGGGCCTCCGCGCGCGTGCGGGCGACCACCAGACCGGAACGCTTGGCCAATCTCGCCCCTTCCAAACCAAAACCCGGCACACACGAAAAACCGGGATCCGCAGCGGCGGAAACCGTTTAGGGCGGGGCTTCTAGGCCCGTTCCGCCGGTGGATCAATCGTCCGAATCGTCCCGGCTTTATGGGTCCTTAACCGGCCCGGACGATCTTTCGGGCATGCGTCAGCATCTTGTTCGTTACCTGCGATCGGTTGGAGTGAGCGCCGCGACCCTGGGTCTGGCGCTTTGCCTGCCCTTGGCCCACGCCCAGCACCTGATCCACAAGCCCGAACCGCGCCCCGAACCCCGCTTTGGCGAGGCCCCGGCTGCCGACGTGACCGCGCTCCAGCCCGCCTCCGAAGCAGATCTCCTGGCCGCCGCCGAGTTGCAACTCGCTGCCGCCGAAGCTGAATTCTCGAACATTCGCAAGGTTATGGATGTCCTCGGCCCGCTGCCGGATCATCCCGAGCTGTTCATCCCCTTCATCCTTGATGAAGCGCCCGCCCGCGATATCTCGCAGCTCTATGCAGTCGCCCCGAAATTCGACCGGTTGTCCTCGCTCTTCCATCAGGCCGAGCTTGGCTCCTTCGCCACACAGCGCGCTGCCGAAGATCGCTGGCGCCAGCTCTCCGAAACCAACCGGCTGGCTGGCCTCGCGCCGGCATATGCCGATGTCGCCGGCGAAGTCCGCCTGCGGGCAGGCCCGCTCGCGGGCGAAGACGAAGTGAAGGCGCTTTGCGTGGAACTTGCCGCCCTTGCCGGGCCTTGCCGCGTCGTTGCGCCGGTAAGGGCCTGGTGATCGAATGCCGGCCACAGTCATGACGGCCCCCACCGCCACATCGGATCGCGATAACGCAGGCCAGACGCGCCTCGCGCACACGATCGTCATCGGCAATGAAAAGGGCGGCGCGGGCAAGTCCACCGTCGCGATGCACCTCTGCGTCGGCCTCCTGCGCATGGGCATGAAGGTCGGCGTGATGGACCTCGACGTGCGCCAGCGTTCACTCGCGCGCTATCTCGAAAACCGCTCGCGCTGGGTGCGCAACACCGGCGCGCCGCTGCCGATGCCGGAAATGGTCCGCATCGACGCCAGCCAGGCCCGCAATCTCGACGCTGCTGAATCCGAGGAGGCCAAACACTTCGAAGACAGCCTCAAGCGCCTGTCGGAAAAGTGCAACTTCATCATCATCGACGCCCCCGGCGGCGACACCTTCCTTTCGCGGCTCGCGCATTCGGCGGCTGACACGCTCGTCACACCGCTCAATGACAGCTTCGTCGATTTCGACCTGCTCGGCGATGTCGATCCGCAAACGCTCGAAGTCGCGCGCCCCAGCTTCTATGCCGAACTCGTCTGGGAATGCCGCAAGCAGAAGGCGCAGGCCAGCCGCAAGCCGATCGACTGGGTCGTCATGCGCAACCGCATGTCGCCGCTGGATGCCCGCAACAAGCAGCGTGTCGGCGAAGCGCTCGACAATCTCTCCCGCCGCATCGGCTTCCGCATCGCGCCGGGTCTCTCGGAGCGCGTGATCTACCGCGAGCTGTTCCCGATGGGCCTCTCGCTGCTCGATCTCACCGACGCCGGCTCCGGCGTCGCCTTCACGATGAGCCACGTCGCCGCCCGCCAGGAAATCCGCGACCTGATGATCCTCCTGAAACTCCCCGGCCTCGAAGGCAAAGAGATCAGCTTCTAGATCGCGAAGCCCGCACCGCATCCTTCGACAAGCTCAGGATGAGGCGCTCTCGCACCGGTAGTTGAGAAGGCCTCATGGTGAGCCTGTCGAACCACGAGGCCGTCCTCACCACCGCCCACCCGGAACCCCACACCACACCAACACGTTGGTCCCGCTGAACACAGGCGGACCCACCTTGCTCTCCACAACCGCACTGCTGCTGATCGTCATCCTCGTCGTGCTGGTCATCGGCGTGTCGCCGTCATGGCCGCACAGCCGCAAATGGGGTTACGCCCCCTCCGGAACGCTCGGCACGATCCTCGTCATCGTCCTCCTGTTCGCATTGCTGCGATACATCTAGACGTCACCGCCCAGTGTCTGGAGCCGAGTCTCTGGCGCCAATCCCCATGGCGCGCAGCCCCGAAAGCGGGTTAGCTTACGTCAGGACGATGGGGATCATCACAATGAAACGTACAGCGCTGGCGCTGGCCCTTCTGGCCACAGCAACGATGGCAGGCTGCGAAACCGCAGGCGAGTTGCTGGTATCATCGACCATGAGCGGCGACTGGACGGGCACGGCCTACTGCGCCTATGGCGTCCCGATAGAGATGGTGCTCACGCTTGGCTATCTGCCCGGTGGCGCCACGACGGCCACCAACAAGATCGCGTTCAAGGGCGATGTCGGCGAGGCAGTGATCGCCAGCTACACGCTGCGCGGCACGTACGACGCCGCCACGTATAAGCTCTCGCTCCAGCCCGAAGGCTGGATCGGCGGCATGGCCGCAACCAAGCCCGGCGCGGTCATGCTCCCGATCGAAACGCAGCTCGAACCTTCGAGCCGCACCATGAAGGTGCAGGCCAGCAGCGGCTGCTCCCCGTTCGAGTTGTCCAAGCAGCCTGGCTAGACCTTCACCACCGGCGGCACGCGCCACTTGCGGTCGCGCAACTCCTGCTTCGGCAGGTAGGCGCGCAGCGATAGCCGCGTCGCGCCCGCCGACGCCGGCAACCAGTTCGCCGCCTTCTCGCCCTCGGGCTTATCGCGTTGCAGGTAGATGTCGATCGAGCCATCTGAATTCTTCATCAGCCCCTTGGTGCGGTCGCCGATGGAAAATCGCTTGATCGGATTGGCCGTCAGGAAGAACCGGCCATCCGCTTCCACCTGATACATGGTCAGCGACCAGAACGCCCCGGCCGGAACGCCGCCAGGCGGCACGCGCCACACATATTTGTTGGCGCCATTGAGCGCCGCGCCGCTGCCGTCCTGCGTCGCCTGGAAATACATGGCCTCCGCTTCCGGCAACGCCGCCAGCCCGCCCAGTGCAATGGCAGAGCGGAGCAGGTCGGTCGATTGCGCCTCGCCCACGCCCGCGTCCTGATAGCCCCAGCCATTGTGCATGAGATCGCGGAACAGGAATTTTTCCTTCAGCTTCGCGATCCCCTTCGGCAGGTAGGCCTTCCACATGGCGAGCTGCTCCGCCGTCGGCGTCACGCCAGAGCCGACCCCCACCGCCGTGTAATTCCACTCGCGCGCCATATGGCCCTTGCCGCCCGGCGACCGCGCCAGCATCTCGTTCACCACCGCGAGAAAGTTCTCGGCATCGTCCGATGTCGTCGCCTTCACAGCGAACGCCTTCGGCGGCATCTCCACCACCTGCCGGATGCTGATTTTCTGCTGCAGCTCCCGCGCCGCCGCCAGATCCTCCGGCCCATCCACCACGATCCGCGCCAGCATCCACACATCGTTGGTGGAGGCGTGCAGCACGGTCGTGTCGCCTGGCGCGACGCCCTGCCATTGCGGCCCCACGATCCAGAACTTGCCGCCACGGCCTTGCGTCAGCCGCGTGCCGATCCCCGCGAAGTTGTCGGTGAAGGCGTCCATGAAGGTGATGTTGAAGTACCGCTTGAGATCAGTCGGCGCGATCACCTCGACCGGCGAGCCAGACACCTCAAGCTGTGCGGAGGAATAGATCGTGTCGTTGTTCGGCGCCGTGATCGCCCGCGCCGTGTCATCCGCCAGCACCGCCCGATGTCCCAGCCTGTTCAACCCCGGCTGCGCCGCCCGGTTCTGCCCCGTGCGCGCAATCTCATAGAGTGGGAAGGCATACAGAAACGCCGCCTCGACCCCCGCCTCATCCGCCGCCACCGGCTGGGCCAGCGCCGCAGTCTGGCACCCCACCGCGCCCAGTAGTCCCAGCGCACTCACGCCCCAAAGAACATCCCGACGCCGCATGAACTCTCCATCGATACCGTGCGGTACCATTCAGCACTGTTGGAGAAGACTGGCAAGTCTAGAGTGTGCGGTCGATGGGCCTGTCGAAGGACGAGGCCGTGCTCACAAGCGCCCTAAGCGAGCGCCGCTTCCGCGGCCAGCGTGCGTGCAACAGCGTTCACCACCGCGCCGATCCGCACCGACGCCTGGATCTGCTCCGTCGTGAAGCCGGCCTCGCGCAGCACGCCCTCATGGCTGTCCATGCACATGCCGCAGCCATTTACCGCCGACACTGCCATGCACCACAGCTCGAAGTCCGGCTTCTCGACGCCCGGCGCGCCGATCACCTGCATCCGCAGCTTGGCCGGCGTCGTGCGATAGACCTCGTTGTGAACGAGGTGCGTGAAGCGGTAATAGACGTTGTTCATGCCCATGATCGCCGCCGCCGCCTTGGCGGCCTTCACGGCCTCCGGCGTCAGCTTGCCTTCAGTCTCGCCAATCAACGCACGGATCGTCTGAGGCTCGCCCACCGCAAACGCACAGCTGAGGAACGTGCCCCACTTCTGCTGATCGCTCAGCGACGTCTCGTTCGCCAGCGACCCGAGATTGAGCTTCAGATCCTTCGCATAGTCCGGCAGCGCAGCTTTCAGCGTTTCGAGGGTCATCGTCGCAACTTTCGGAATAAAGCCCTCCCGGTCTGTTCACCGGAAGGGCTCTGGGGAGGAAGAAACAGATCAGGCCGCTTTCAGTGTCTCGCCGCCGACCGCGCGGTTGCACGGGCACAGCTCGTCCGTCTGCAGCGCGTCCAGCACGCGCAGCGTATCCGCCGGCGCACGGCCAACGTTGAGATTGGTGACATAGACGTGCTGCACGACGTTGTGCGGATCGACGACATACGTCGCGCGCAGCGCCACGCCCGACGCATCACGCACGCCAAGGCCATCGGTCAGCGAGCCATTGGTGTCGGCGAACTGCCAGATCGGCAGCTTGGCGAGGTCCTTGTGGTCGCGGCGCCAGGCCAGCTTCACGAACTCGTTGTCGGTCGATCCGCCCATCACCACCGCGTCGCGATCAGCGAACTCGGCGCCCAGGCGCGCGAACTCGGCGATCTCGGTCGGGCAGACGAACGTGAAGTCCTTCGGGTAGAAGAAGATCACCTTCCATTTGCCTTCGAACGAGTCCTGCGTGAGCGTCTCGAACGCCGACTTGCCGTTCTCTTCGTGGTTCATGAAGCCCGGCTTCACGCCCGTGACTTCGAAGGCGGGGAGTTTGTGGCCGACACCAAGCATCTCGTATCTCCGGTTTTGTCATTTCGCCCGGCCGCCGCTGCGGAAGCCCGGGTCGTTCCAGCGGAAATAGCGACGGGCCTTCGCAGGTGCAACATGAATTAGAACAATTCCAAATATGTCGCAGGCGATGCCGAAACGTTGGGCAAATCGCACGAAAAAAATGCCCCGGGCCGCAAGGCCCGGGGCAGTTCCTCCACATACTCCCTCCTCGGGAGCGGATTTCGTCTTGGCTCCGGATCAACGCGTGAAGCGCGATCCGGATGCCTGATCCAGATCAGGTCTACAGGTCGAAGCGGTCGGCGTTCATCACCTTCGTCCACGCCGCCACGAAGTCCTTCACGAATTTCTCCTTCGCGTCGGATGCGCCATACACCTCGGCCAGCGCCCGCAGCTGCGAGTGCGACCCGAAGATGAGGTCGGCGCGCGTGCCGGTCCATTTCGCGGCGCCCGTCTTGCGGTCCTTGCCTTCAAACTTGTTGTCGAAGGTGTCGGCCACCGGCGACCACTTCGTCCCCATGTCGAGCAGGTTGACGAAGAAGTCGTTCGACAGCACGCCCGGCTTGTTGGTCAGCACGCCCAGCTTGTCATCGCCCACCTGCAGCACGCGCAGGCCGCCGACCAGAGCGGTCAGTTCCGGCGCCGACAGGTTCAGCAGTTGCGCACGGTCCACCAGGTGCTCTTCCACCGACATGATCGGCTTGCGCACATAGTTGCGGAAACCGTCCGCCTTCGGCTCGAGCCAGGCGAAGCTTTCGATTTCGGTCTCCTCCTGCGTGGCATCGCCACGGCCGCCCGTGAAGGGAACCTTCACATCGACGCCGCCCGCCTTCGCCGCCTTCTCGACCGCAGCATTGCCGCCCAGCACGATCAGGTCAGCCAGCGACACCTTCTTCGCGCCCGTATTGAAAGCCGTCTGCACGCCTTCCAGCGCCGTCAGCACTTTCGAGAGTTGGGCCGGGTTATTCACCGCCCAGTCCTTCATCGGGGCAAGGCGAATGCGCGCGCCATTGGCGCCGCCGCGCCTGTCGGAAGAGCGGTAAGTCGAGGCCGAAGCCCACGCCGTCTCCGCCAGTTCGCCCACGGTAAGCCCCGTCGCCAGGATTTTCGCCTTCAGCGCTTCGGCGTCCGCAGCATCGATGTTGCTCGGCGCGCCCGAGATCGGATCCTGCCAGATCAGCGACTCTTTCGGAACCAGCTTGCCGCGATACAGCTTCTTCGGCCCGAGATCACGGTGCGTGAGCTTGAACCAAGCGCGCGAGAAGGCGTCCGCGAACTCGGCCGGGTTGGCCAGGAAGCGGCGCGCGATCTTCTCGTATTTCGGGTCGAACCGCATCGCGAGATCGGCCGTGGTCATCATCGGTGCGTGCGTCTTCTTGTTGTCGTGCGCGTCTTCCACGGTGTTGTCGCCCGTGTTGCCTTTCGGCTTCCACTGGTGCGCGCCGGCGGGGGATTTGGTCAGCTCCCACTCGTATTTGAACAGCGTTTCGAGATAGCCCATGTCCCACTTGGTGGGATGCGGCTTCCACGCGCCCTCGATGCCTGAGGTGATGGTGTGGCCGGCAAGGCCGCTCTCATAGCTGGATGTCCAGCCAAGGCCCTGCTCGTGGATGTCCGCGCCTTCCGGCTCCTTGCCGACATGGCTGTCGGGGCCGGCGCCGTGCGCCTTGCCGAAAGTGTGGCCGCCGGCAACCAGCGCCACGACTTCCTCGTCATTCATCGCCATACGGCCGAACGTCTCGCGGATATCGCGGCCAGACGCCACTGGGTCCGGGTTGCCGTCCGGTCCCTGCGGGTTCACGTAGATGAGGCCCATCTGCACCGCGCCGAGGTTGCCGTGCAGTTCGCGATCGCCGGAATAGCGGCTGGACGCATGCTTCGAGTCCGCCAGCCACGCATCTTCCGCGCCCCAGTTCACATGGTTCTCCGGCTCCCACACGTCGGCGCGGCCGCCGCCAAAGCCGAACACCGGTCCGCCCATCGACTCCACGGCGACATAGCCGGTGAGGATCAGCAGGTCGGCCCAGGAAATCTTCGCGCCATACTTCTGCTTGATCGGCCACAGCAGGCGGCGCGCCTTGTCGAGGTTGCCGTTGTCCGGCCATGAGTTCAGCGGCGCAAAGCGCTGTTGCCCGCGTCCGCCGCCGCCACGTCCATCGCCCGTGCGATACGTGCCCGCCGCGTGCCACGCCATGCGGATGAAGAAGGGACCATAGTGCCCGTAGTCAGCCGGCCACCATGACTGCGAGTCCGTCATCAGCGCCTTGAGGTCCTTGATCACCGCATCAAGGTCGAGACTGTCGAACGCCTTGGCGTAGTCGAAGTCCTTGCCCATCGGATCGGACGCAGGGCCGAACTGGTGCAGAACGCCGACGTTCACCTGGTTCGGCCACCAGTCGGAGTTGGTGCGAGCTCTCATGCCCCCCGTCACCGGGCATTTGCCTTCGCCTGTATCGGCCATCGTGTTGTTCCCTCTGTTTGTGGTCTGGCGGCTAGACAGGGCGGGGTTCAGAGCCTCGCCTCAAAAGCGTAAACCCAACTTAGAACCGTTCCAAACGCGGAGCAAGATCAAATTGGAATAATTCCAATCAGTTTGAGATGTGGATGTAAGCATCTGAAGTACAATAGATTTCGTGCTTTTTGGTGCCGTGGCGCAGGCCTCTTTCCTCCCCAAGTCGCCCCGCGACTTGGGGGTGAGCGACGGCGCCGAAGGCGCGATTTGGTCCGGGGGACCAAATCGAGAAGCCAACGCCCGGCAGGGCAAGATCGCGACGTCTTCGTCGCGAGATGGGGGGCGCCCCTCGGTTGACTGGAAACCGGGGAAACAGCCTTCCCCGATCCGTGGAATCAGAAAAAACTTGCCCCGCGATTTCAAGCGCCAAGCCTGCGGATTTGTGGGATAGCGCCGCACTGAATCGGCCGGGCAAAAAGCTGAGGTCATACTCAGCGCATGGACTGGCTCTGGATCATCCTGCGCTACCTCTTCCCCCTGGACC
>NCEM01000020.1 GCA_002280725.1 Alphaproteobacteria bacterium 32-64-14 | reverse complement strand
CGCAGCGAAGGCGGGAGGGGGCTGCGCACCGCGCGGAAACCGCACGAGCCCCACCCGTCTTCGATGTCACCCCGCAACCGCCCAGCGCCTCAGAAGCCCAGCTTCTGAGGCCGCACCCCGTTCAGCGCTTGACAGAACGCGCACATCAAACACTCCTCCTGTCTGGACGGGCAGGGAACCTCCACGATGCCGGACAAACTGATGACTATCATGTCGCCCGTGCTGGCGCTGGTGGTGTGGACGCTGGTGATCCTTGTCTGGCTCTACGTCCGCCGCATTCCGGCGATGCGCAAGGCGGGGATCGACCCGGCCAAGATCAAGGGATCGGAATCCTACGCCAGCCTGCCGCCGATGACCCCCAAGGCCGTCTGGGTCGCCGACAACTACAACCACCTGCACGAACAGCCGGTGATCTTCTACGCGCTGTGCATCTACTCGCACCTCGTCGGCCAGAACGACGGGATCAATGTCGGCCTCGCCTGGGTCTATGTCGCGATCCGCGTGGTGCACAGCTTCATCCAGATCACCACCAACTACGTGCCGCTGCGCTTTGCCGTGTTCAACATCGGCTCGCTGATGCTGGTCATCATCGCCGTGCGCAACGTGCTCTGGATGTTCGGAATCTAGCGGACCCTGTCAGGGTCCAGAGCCGGATCGCGGAGTGCTTCGCCCCTGGAATGGAGAGAGCTAAACTCTGGGGGTGCGATGCCGGCCTTGGTCACGGTGCGGCTGGCGTCGGGTGCTTCATACGTGCCGGTCTGCGAGACAGCCTGCCGATACTGCGGGCTCGCAAGGATCGTCTGCATCTTCGAAACGGCGTCGGCCTGCGTACACTGCGCATGCGCCGCTCCGACAGGAGCAACCAGAAGCAACAGCGGAAGGATCAGTCTCATCGGCAACTCCACACAATGATCCGGCCTAACCGGGCCACGCGACAGCTGGCGCTCCCGCATAAGAGGGGGTTGACGCATGCAGGCATGGTCCCGACATCCCGGCGCACACGCAGTTAAGCCCCGCAATATATGCGTAGACGAGGGGGTCTGGACCTGCCGCCGGGGTTGGCCCATATGGGGCGCCTTCCCCAAAGGACCTGCATGGCCAACCTGCCTGAATCCCGCCTGCGCCAGATGATCGACCGCTTCGAGCAGGTCGAGGCGCGCATGGGCGTGGCCACCGACGCCAAGGAAATCGTCCAGCTCTCGCGCGATCACGCGGAACTCAAGCGCATCGCCGAGAAGGCGCGCGAAGTCATGCAGCTGCGCAACCAGCTGACCGAGGCCGAGCAGCTGATCGAAGACGCCGGCGCCGACCGCGATTTCGTCAACATGGCGATCGAGGAGCGCGCCGAGATCAAGGCGAAGCTTCCCGATATCGAGCGCGAGATGCAGCTCATGCTGCTGCCCAAGGATCGCGACGACGATGGCTCGGCCATCATCGAGGTGCGCGGCGGAACCGGGGGCGATGAAGCCGCGCTCTTCGCTGGCGATCTCTGGCGCATGTACCAGCGCTATGCCTCCAAGCGCGGCTGGCAGGTCGAACTCGTCTCCGCCACCGAGGGCGAGATGGGCGGCTACAAGGAGATCGTCGCGCAGCTGAATGGCGCCGGCGTGTTCGGCCGCATGAAGTTCGAAAGCGGCGTCCACCGCGTGCAGCGCGTTCCCGCCACCGAAGCGCAGGGCCGCATCCACACATCTGCCGCCACCGTCGCCATCCTGCCGGTGCCGGAAGAGGTGAACATCGAGGTCAAGGACCAGGACATCCGCATCGACACCTACAGGTCGTCGGGCGCGGGCGGCCAGCACGTCAACAAGACAGACTCGGCCGTGCGCATCACCCACATGCCCAGCGGCATCGTGGTGACCTCGTCCGAAAAGTCGCAGCACGAGAACCGCCGCAAGGCGATGGAGCAGCTGAAGATCCGCCTCTACGAGGCCGAGCGCCACGCCAAGGACTCCGCCCGCGCCGCCGCCCGCAAGCTGCAGGTCGGCTCAGGCGACCGCTCCGAGCGCATCCGCACCTACAATTTCCCGCAGGGTCGCGTCACCGACCACCGCATCAACGTGACCCTCTACAGCCTCGAACACTTCATCGAAGGCGACATCGAGGAAATGCTGGACGCCCTGAGCGCCGAGGATCAGGCCGAACGCCTGGCCGAGATGGAAAGCAACTGACGTTCGGTAAGCGATTGATCGCCGCGCCGTGTTGCGCTCTTG
Source organism: Alphaproteobacteria bacterium 32-64-14 (assembly GCA_002280725.1). Taxonomy (GTDB): domain Bacteria; phylum Pseudomonadota; class Alphaproteobacteria; order Caulobacterales; family Hyphomonadaceae; genus UBA7672. The sequence continues at coordinate 101,500 of NCEM01000020.1, read as the reverse complement.
ATGCAGCATGAGCATCGCACCCGACCGCATCCCCGTCATCGCCGGCATTGGCGAGATCGCTGACCGCCCCAAGGACGTCTCGCAAGCGCTTGAGCCTGTGTCCCTCATGGTGGAGGCCGCACGCCGGGCGGATGCCGAGGCGAGGGGCCTGCTGAGCGAAGTCGACTCGATCGACATCGTGGGCTTGGTCAGCTGGCGCTATTCCGACACCGCCGCGCTGTTGTGCGACAAGCTGGGCGTTGGGCCGAAGCGCGCGGTCTACGGCCCCGTCGGCGGCGAGAGCCCGATCCGCTATCTGCACGAAGCCGCCCGCCGCATCGCCAACGGTGAGAGCGTTGTCGGCCTCGTCACCGGCGGCGAAGCCCAGCACGCGGTCAACCACGCCAAGCGCGCCGGCGTTGACCTGCCGTGGACGCCCTACGCTTCCGACGCGCCGAAATTCCAGCGCGCCGCCGACTATGTCCACGCGCTCGCCGTGAAGCAGGGCGTCGCCTGGCCGATCAACGTCTACCCGCTCTACGACATCGCCAGCGCCCACGCCTGGGGCCAGACCCCGCGTGAGGCGGATGCGGAGTCCGCAAAGCTCTGGTCCGCCAACAGCGCCGCCGCCGCGCGCAATCCGTTCGCCTGGCTGCGCAAGGAACTGACGCCCGCCGAAGTCGCAACGCCGTCAGACGACAACCGCATGATCTCGTGGCCTTACCCCAAACGCATGGTCGCCAACCCCAATGTGAACCAGGGCGCGGCGATCATCATCACCTCGCTCGCGAAGGCGCGCGCGGCGGGCATTGCGGAGGATCAGCTCGTCTTCATCGGCGCGGGCGCCGTCGCCAACGAACCGCGCGACTGGCTCACCCGACCGCAATTCGCACAGAGCCACGCGCAGGCCGCCGTGCTCAACGCGATGAAACAACACGCCGGCGCCTTCGACGTGGTAGAGCTCTATTCCTGCTTCCCTGTTGTGCCCAAGCTGGCGCGGCGCACGCTCGGTGTCGGTGTCGATCACCCGACCAGTGTGACCGGCGGCTTGAGCTTTTTTGGCGGCCCGCTCAACGACTACATGGCGCACGCCGCCTGCGCGATGGTGCGCGAGGTGAGGGCAGGCGTGAAGCTCGGACTGCTCTACGGGCAGGGCGAGTTCGTGACCAAGCACCACGCGCTGATCCTCGGCCGTGAACCGCAGCTTCGCGACAATACCGCCGACGCGCTGATCGACATGAAAGCCCAGGCCGCCGCCGATCCCATGCTCGGTCCGCCGGTCGCCATCGACGAGACGCCCGATGGCGCCGCCACGCTCGAGACTTTCACAGTGCTGTTCGATCCCTCCGGCCAGCCAGCCTACGGCGCCGTGTTGGCGCGGATGGATAGCGGCGCCCGCACGCTGGCGCGTGTCCCGGCTGAGTTCAGGGATGATCTCACCCTGCTGATGTCGCCCCAGCGCTTCCCTGTGGGGCTGCGCGGCAAGATCACAACGGATGCGTCCGGCCTGCCACAATGGCGCGCCGCTCACGGATGATCTGTCGAGCACGCGCGCGTTTCCGCTGGCCAGTCCGCGCGATCATGCTATCTGAGAACCAATCTCAGGAGATCGACCATGCGACTGCACAGCCTGCTTGCCGCTCCCGCGCTCGCCCTTGCGCTTTCCGCCTGCAATGGCAGCACGACGACTGAAGCGCCCGCGCCCGATCCGGCGGTCATCAAAGCCGAAGCCGACAAGGCCGTCGCCGAAGCGCTCGCGGCGCGCGACGCCGACGCGATCAAGCTGCATGGCGAGGCAGGCCCTGCCGTCTATTTCGTGAACCTGCGCGATGGCCAGACCGTCACCTCGCCGCTGCGCGTCGTGTTCGGCGTCTATGGCATCGGCGTCGCGCCCGCGCTGACCGACAAGCCGAACACCGGCCACCATCACCTGCTGATCGACACTGAACTCAGCGACGAGGAAAAGCAGTTCGCCATCCCGAACGACGCCCAGCACATGCACTTCGGTGGCGGCCAGACGGAAGTCGTACTCGACCTCAAACCCGGTCCGCACACGTTGCAGCTGGTCTTCGGCGACATGAACCACGAGCTGCACAAGCCCGCCGGGATCATGTCGCAGAAGATCAACATCACTGTTCAGTAGCGGTCGCGAGCCGGTTCGCGTTGCCTGGGGCCCGGCCCGGCCCGGCCTGGGCGCCGGCTCGGTGACGGGTCGCTGGACCTGTCTTGCCTGTAACGTAACCCAGGTTGGCCAAGGTGAATTCCCTGCCGCCCACGTGTTCTTGACCGCCGGGCCGCCCGGCGCTGTGACCGTGAAAGCGCCTTGAAAATCGTTAATCGGATTGCCCGTTGCGGGAGCCCGCACGCCGCTTGCTTGTGGCGCTCGAACGCCCACATCTAGCCGCATGAACCACCTTCGCACCTTCATCCTGCTGGCGGCGCTTACGGCGCTGTTCGTGGGAGTCGGCTACCTGATCGGCGGTCCGGCGGGCATGATGATCGCGCTCGCCATTGCGCTGGTCGGCAACCTGATCAGCTACTGGAACGCCGACAAGATCGTCCTCTCGATGTACCGCGCGCAGGAAGTGCCGGCGGACCATCCCGACGCGCGCGTGCGCGCCTACGCCGCCGATGTGCGCGAGATGGCGCAACGCGCCGGCATGCCGATGCCGAAGATCACCATCATCGAAAGCGAGCAGCCCAACGCTTTTGCTACCGGGCGCGATCCCGCGCATGCCGCCGTCGCCGCGACCACCGGCCTGCTCTCCATGCTCGACCGGCGCGAGATTCGCGCGGTGATGGGCCACGAGCTTGCGCATGTGAGGAATCGCGACACCCTGACCATGACCGTCACGGCCACGATCGCGGGCGCAATCTCCGCGCTCGCCAACTTCGCGTTCTTCTTTGGCGGCAATGATCGCGAGCGTCCCGGCGGCTTCATCGGCGTGATCGCCATCATGATCCTCGCACCAATTGCAGCTGGCCTCGTGCAGATGGCGATCAGCCGTCATCGCGAATACGCGGCAGACGAGGGTGGGGCGGAAATCTCCGGCGATCCGGCGTCGCTTGCCTCCGCGTTACAGAAAATCGACGCCTATGCCCGTGGCGGCCGCGTCAACTTCCAGGCCGAGCGCAACCCGGCGACGGCGCACATGTTCATCATCAACCCGCTGCTGGGCCGCGGCGCCGACAACCTGTTCTCGACCCACCCGGCGACGCAGAACCGCGTGGATGCCCTGGCGCGCCGTTTCGGCGGCCGCCCTGCAGCGCCGCAGCCCGAGATCATCAAGTCCACGCGCCCCCGCCCGACAGGTCCTTGGGAACAGCCGTCCGGCCGCAAGCCCGGTCCGTGGGGCTGACAGCCAGTCGGGCTGCCCTAGCGCTGGTGGGTGAAGCCCTCGCCGCCCCACAACATCAAGCAATCTGCAGGCGGGGTCATTTTCATGCTTTGTTCACGAGAACATTTGTAGTACATCGGGGTGAATGAGAGCTGGAATCGGTCGGATTTGCCCGCCCCTCCCCAGCATGGCAGATGATGGAGACGAACATGGCGGGCGCCGCTCTGAAGCTGGTGGAAGACAAGGGCATGGACAAGCAGAAGGCTCTCGAAACGGCCCTGGGCCAGATCGAGCGCAATTTCGGCAAGGGCTCGATCATGCGCCTGGGCAAGAATCAGGCGATGGATATCGAAGCCTTGTCCACCGGTTCGCTCAGCCTCGACGTGGCGCTTGGCATTGGCGGCCTGCCCAGGGGCCGCATCATCGAAATCTACGGGCCTGAAAGCTCGGGCAAGACGACGCTTGCCCTGCACGTGCTGGCCGAAGCCCAGAAGAATGGCGGCGTTGGCGCGTTCATCGACGCCGAGCACGCGCTCGATCCGATCTATGCCGGCAAGCTTGGCGTTGATCTCGACGACCTGCTGGTGTCCCAGCCGGATACGGGCGAACAGGCCCTCGAAATCACCGACACGCTGGTCCGCTCGGGCGCGATCGACGTGCTGGTGGTCGACTCGGTTGCAGCCCTTACGCCGCGCGCCGAACTCGAAGGCGAAATGGGCGACTCGCTGCCGGGTCTGCAGGCGCGCCTCATGAGTCAAGCGCTGCGCAAGATCACGGCCTCGGTCTCCAAGTCCAAGACCATGGTGATCTTCATCAACCAGATCCGCATGAAGATCGGCGTGATGTACGGCTCGCCCGAAACCACCACGGGCGGCAACGCGCTGAAATTCTACTCGTCCGTCCGCCTCGACATCCGCCGCATCGGCCAGATCAAGGAGCGCGACGAAGTCATCGGCAACCAGACGCGCGTGAAGGTGGTCAAGAACAAGGTTGCCCCACCGTTCCGTCAGGTCGAGTTCGACATCATCTACGGTGAAGGCATCTCGAAAACGGGCGAACTGATCGATCTTGGCGTCAAGGCCAACGTGATCGAGAAATCAGGCTCGTGGTTCTCCTATGGATCCCAGCGGATCGGGCAGGGACGCGAGAACGCCCGCAAGTTCCTGAAGGACAATCCGGCGACGGCGGCTGAGATCGAGGACGCAATCCTCAAGAACGCCGGCATCATCGGGGAAAACCTCCTCGCGCAGGAGCCGCACGACGACAACAGCGATGGTGACGATGATGGCGGCGGCGAACCCGTTGTGACGTCGAAGCCCTCAAAGAAGGGTTAGGGCCCAGAGCGATCCGGGCCTTGCGGCCACCGGACGTCCGTCTTCTGGGCGGTCTGTCTTCCGGAAAAACTTCCACGCGCCCCTGCTCAGGGTCTGAATCGGCGCCGGTCCTCATGGACCGGCGCCCTGATCTTTTCAGGCTTGGTGAGGTGCCCGGGGAGACCGGCTTTGGGGAGCAGTTCGTCTTCTCGTGTTGCTTCCGCAGCGTTGCTAGCCTGCGTCGCGCGCCTTATACCGCCTGCTGGTCCTTGCCGGGCTGGGATGACTGGCGTTGGGACCCCAAGTAACCGGTGACGGGAGCTGGATCGCCGCCTGCAGGCTGCGCCCGGCCTCCCTTCACCCAAGGAGCCGCCTGATGCCGTCCAACCGCTCGCCTTCGACCACCGGCAAACCGTCGAGCGTGAACGCTATCCGCACGGCCTTCCTCGACTATTTCGCCAAGGCCGGCCACGCCGTGAAGCCGTCGTCCTCCCTGGTGCCGCAGGGCGACAACACCCTGCTGTTCACCAATGCCGGCATGGTGCAGTTCAAGAACATCTTCACCGGCGTCGAGAAGCCCTTCGCGCCGCGCGCGGCAACTTCGCAGAAGTGCGTGCGCGCTGGCGGTAAGCACAACGATCTCGACAATGTCGGCTACACCGCGCGCCACCTCACCTTCTTCGAGATGCTCGGCAACTTCTCGTTCGGCGATTATTTCAAGGAGCAGGCGATCGGGCATGCGTGGACGCTGGTCACACGCGACTTCGACCTGCCGAAAGACAAGCTGCTCGTCACCGTCTACCACGACGACGACGAGGCGCATGGCCTCTGGAAGAAGATCGCCGGTCTGCCGGATTCGCGGATCATCCGCATCCCGACCAACGACAATTTCTGGATGATGGGCGACACGGGCCCGTGCGGTCCGTGCCTGGAACCTCGTCTTCATGCAGTACGAGCAGTTCAACGATGGCCGCCCGCGCGTCTCCCTGCCCAAGCCGTCGATCGACACCGGCATGGGCCTCGAGCGCATCTCGGCGATCATGCAGGGCGTGGACTCGGTGTTCGAGACCGACCTGTTCGTCAATCTCATCACCGCGAGCGAAGACCTCTACAAGGTGAAGGCGCAAGGCGATCAGACCGCCTCCTTCCGCGTCATCGCGGACCACCTGCGCTCGGCCTGCTTCCTCATTGCCGATGGCGTCTCGCCCGCGAACGAGGGCAGGGGTTATGTGCTCCGCCGCATCATGCGCCGCGCCATGCGCCATGCGCACATCCTCGGCACGCGCGAGCCGAACATGTACCAGCTCGTCGGCGCGCTCGGGCGTGAGATGGGCGATGCCTATCCCGATCTCCTCCGCGCCCAGCCCGCAATCGAAAGTGCGTTCCAGCAGGAGGAGCAGTCATTCCAGCGCACACTCGGCCGCGGCCTTGCGCTCCTCGATGAAGCGACGGCCACGCTCGGCAAAGGCGGCGTGCTGACCGGCGATGTCGCGTTCAAGCTTTACGACACGTTCGGCTTCCCGCTCGATCTCACGCAGGATGTTCTCCGTGGTCGCGAGATGACAGTCGACGAACCCGGCTACAACGCAGCGATGGAAGAACAGCGCACGCGCAGCCAGGAAAACTCCAAGTTCACCGCTGGCGACGGCTCCGACGCCGTGTGGCATTCGGTGCGCGATGCGTCCGGCGCCACCAACTTCCAGGGCTACGAAGCTGAGGAAACGTCGGGCACGCTGAAAACCGCACTCGTCGGCGGCGCACAAGTCAAAGCGCTGAAGACAGGCGACAAGGCCGAACTCGTGTTTGACCAGTCGCCCTTCTATGCCGAAAGCGGCGGTCAGGCTGGCGACAGAGGCGAAATCTTCTTCCCCGGCGGCGCACGCTTCCGCGTCAACGATGTGCAGAAGCGCGCCAGCGACGTGTTCGCGCATGTCGGCGAGATGGTCACGGGCGCGGCAAAGGTCGGCGATGTCGCCGAACTCAAGATCGACCGCGTCCGCCGCGCCAAGATCCGCGCCAACCATTCGGCGACCCACCTGCTGCACGCGGCGCTCCGCAACAAGCTGGGCAAGCACGTCACGCAAAAGGGCTCGCTGGTCGAGGCCGACTATTTCCGTTTCGACTTCTCGCACACCGCGCCGATGACGCGCGAGGAGATCGAAACGGTCGAGGCCGAGGTCAACGCCGTCGTGCGCCAGAACGCCGAAGCGCAGATCAAGGTGATGGCACCCGACAAGGCGATCGAGGCGGGCGCGATGGCCCTCTTCGGTGAAAAATACGGAGATGAAGTGCGCGTGCTGCGCCTCGGCAATTCCGTCTCCGAAGCCAGCGCGCCTTACTCCGTCGAACTCTGCGGCGGCACGCACGTTGCGCGCACCGGCGATATCGCCGTGTTCGTGATCACGTCCGAAGGCGGCGTCGCGCAAGGCGTCCGCCGCATCGAAGGTGTCACGGGCGAGGCGGCGCTGGCCTATCTGAAAGGCCAGGCCAACATCGCGCGCGAGATCGCAGCTCAGTTCAAGTCGCCCATCGCGGATGCGCCGGGCCGCGTGTCCGCGCTGGCCGCCGAGCGCAAGAAGCTTGAAGCTGAACTCGCCGATGCTCGCAAGAAGCTCGCCATGGGCGGCGGCGGATCGGCGTCAGGCCCCGAAGAAGTCAACGGCATCAAGTTCATCGGCAAGATCGTCGATGTGCCGGCGAAGGATCTCAAGGGGCTCGCAGATGAGGCCAAGAAATCTGTCGGCTCTGGCGTTGTCGTGTTCGTCGCCGTCACCGAGGGCCGGGCCACAGTCGTCGTCGGCGTCACCGACGATCTCACCAAGCGCTTCCCCGCCGGCGATCTCGTCACCAAGGCAGTGCAAGCCGTCGGCGGCGCCAAGGGCGGCGGCCGCCCCGACATGGCGCAAGGCGGCGGGCCCGATGGCGCGAAGGCTGATGATGCCATTGGCGCGGTGAAGGCTGCGCTCGCGGGCTAGCGAGCGGAATCGTCGCCGGCGTCGCGTGGCGAGTTTGCGGCCACATACTGGCTGTCCAGGCGTTCGAGATAGCCACCCTTTGGCGAGTTGTGCAGGTTGTCCGAGTACTCGTACTCGATGGCGCCAATGACCAATCGTGCTGGAACAGCGAATGCCGCGCCAAGCAAGAGAGCCGCTATGAAGGCGACTCCAACAGACGCTGCAATCCCGGTCACGACAGACCCGCCAAACAGCAGCGGCTCCCAGATTCGCTCAATCACGCGACGCGAAGCGCCAGGCAAAGCCGCAAGCGGCGTCACGACGAGAATTCGAAGTATGTCGTATGGCCATGCAAGCGTCGCGAGAATGCTCGCGCCAATGTCCAACGGAATTCTGCTCGTTGGCGGAGGTTTAGTTTTGGGTGTCGCTACGCGCAGGTAGATGTTACTTGCAGCGCCCTCAGCGCCACACTGGGGACACGTGATATCTCGCGCCAGAGATTCAAGTGTATCGCCGCGCCGCCACCTTGGTTTGAAGTCCTCGTTATGGCCGCAGGTGAGGCAAACGCCGTGCACGCGGACTGGACGCCCACCTGCTTCGCGAGCTTTGTGTACGGTGCCGGAGTCTGAGTTGCGGTCGCTCGAGTCGAGCCGCGTCGCCGGAGTTTCTTCTGCTGCTTGCTGGCCACGCTCTCTCCTGGAGTGCGAGGCGAGTGCAACCCTTACCGCGCCACTCTTCCCCCACGTACGACATCCACCGCAGCGCAGTGAAGCGCTGAGCTGTGCAAGTGTCCTGTCGTCCCCAGCCTTAAGCGTGCGCTCCTTGTCGTAGCCACACTTCGCGCACGCCACCCGGATTCGACGATGTCCGAATGTCATGCACTTAGACTGACGCGAAGGCTGCGGTAGTCAATCGGGAGGATCGATAATTTGCGATGCGGGCCGGCAGCTGCCCTCACGTCATTCGTGCAAACAAAAGGCCCGCGGATCGCTTCGCGGGCCTTCGTATTCTTGGCTCTAGCGAAGCCTACTTCGCCATCGCTTCCTGGAAGTTGGAGGCGACTTTCTCGATGAAGCCTTCGGTCGTCAGCCAGGGCTGATCCGGGCCGATGAGGAGCGAGAGGTCTTTCGTCATGAAGCCGGCTTCGACCGTGTCGATGACGGTGCGCTCGAGCGTGGTCGAGAACTTTGCGAGCTCGGCATTGCCATCCAGCTTGGCGCGGTGGGCGAGGCCACGAGTCCAGGCGAAGATCGAGGCGACCGAATTGGTCGAGGTCGCCTTGCCCTGCTGGTGAGCGCGGTAGTGGCGGACTGCACGTCGCCGTCATAGTTCTTGCACGCCCAGACATAGCCGCCCGACCATTTCAGGCAGGCCGCAACCATGTCGTCGATCAGGCGGTGTTCGTAGATGCCGTTGAACTCGGCGAACTTGTCCTTGAACTCCGTGTCGAACACTTCCTGGAAGATGTCCTTGAAACGTCCGTCATAGGCCTTGAGGATCGTGTTCTTGGTCGACAGGTACACCGGCCATTTGCGCTGGTAGCCAAAGTTGAACGAGGCGCGCGCGAAATCGCGGATCGACTTGTCGAGGTTGTACATCCCCATGGCGATGCCTGCGCCCGGGAAGTCGAACACTTCGTATTCAACCGGATCACCGCCGCCTGCCGGCGTGTAGACCATCTTCAGCTTGCCGGGGCCGGGCACCTTGAAGTCGGTCGCCTTGTACTGGTCGCCGAAGGCGTGGCGGCCAACCACGACCGGCTGCGTCCAGCCCGGAACGAGGCGCGGCACGTTCTTCATCACGATTGGCTCGCGGAACACGACGCCGTCAAGGATGTTGCGGATCGTGCCGTTGGGCGACTTCCACATCTTCTTCAGCTTGAACTCTTCCACGCGCTGTTCGTCAGGCGTGATGGTCGCGCATTTCACGGCGACGCCGTATTTCTTGGTGGCTTCGGCAGCGTCGATCGTCACCTGGTCGTTGGTGGCGTCGCGATGCTCGATGCCTAGGTCGAAATACTTCAGGTCGATGTCGAGATAGGGGAGGATCAGGCGCTCCTTGATGAGAGCCCAGATGATGCGGGTCATCTCGTCGCCGTCCATTTCAACGACGGGATTTGCAACCTTGATGACGGCCATGAAAAGCTCCTGAAAACCGGTTCTGGCGGGCTATACCAGACGGGTTCTGTTGCACAATGGGCGGTTAAAAAACTGCAATTGCCGGCATAGATTCTGGTCATCCGGACGCCATTCCGGATTGCGCCAATAGGCCCTAAAAGACGCTCATGACCTTGTCCGCCTTCACCCCCGCCTTCATCCTCGTCGCGCCCCAGATGGGCGAGAACATCGGCGCCGCTGCGCGCGTGATGGCGAATTTCGGCTTGCCGGACCTGCGCCTCGTCGCCCCGCGCGATGGCTGGCCTAATCCCGCCGCCGAGACGATGAGCGCCGGCGCGTTGCCCGATGTCGTAACCGTGACCGTCTGCGAGACTGTGGAACAGGCGATTGCCGATTGCGGGCTAGTGCTGGCGACGACCGCCCGGCCGCGCGGCATGGAGAAGCCGGTGCTGGGCGCGGGAGCGGCGATTGCGCGTGTTCGCTCAACGCCTGTGCGGGCGGGCATCCTGTTCGGAGCGGAGCGTGCAGGGCTGCCGAACGAGTCGGTGGCGCTGGCGGATGCAATCCTGTCGTTTCCGGTCGCGCCTGGATTTGGATCGCTAAACCTCGCACAGGCCGTCGCGCTGTTGGCGCACGCCTACGCGGAGGCGCACGCGAGTGGTCCGCCCGCAGCCTTTGCTCAAGCGGTCGATCTGCCCGCCACCCGCGAAGAGCTTGTCGGCATGATGGAGCATTTCGAGGATGAACTGGATCGCGCCGGCTTCTTCTTCCCGGACGCCAAGCGGGCGCCCATGACGCAGAACCTGCGCAATGCCTTCACACGGGCCGGTTGGACGGCGCAGGAAGTGAGCACATTCCGCGGCGCGATCAAGGCTTTGGCCATTGGCCGGGGCAAGGCCCGCATCAACCGCGACGACTGACACATGGCAGGCAGGCGCCCAGCTGACTCTGCGCCCCGTCAGTCCTAAGCTTCCCTCCGTGAGACGGCCTCGGCCTGATGGGCAAGAGGTTGCGCACGGGTGATGGACCGGGGGGTGTCGCCCACGCGCGCCCCCTGACGACAGGGGACGTGAGATGATCAAGACACTTCTGGTTGCCGCCCTTGCTGGCGGATCGGGCTTTGCTGGCTGGGTCGGCGGCAGTGTATGGCCGGCGCCGCCTGAATGGACCGACGCAGTGAACCGGTCGGCCAACGATATACGGGCGAAGCTGAGGCTCGAGAACATCAGCGTCGCCGGGCTTCGCGAGCTTGTACCGGCCGAAACGCTCGACAGGCTCAGCGCGGATATTCGCGGCGTTGCGATTGCCGCGGGTGAGGTGATTATGGTCGAGCAGGATTCCGGCACGCTGGAAGAGCAGCTCGACAACCTGGCGCTGGATGAAAGCACGGCAGTGCCAGAAGGCATGATTGTGGTTGCAGCGCCCGTCGCGCCCGCGCCGCCGCCTGCAACGCCCTCACCCAGCACGCCTTCAACAAGCGCGCCTGCACCAAATGCACCAGCGCCTGCCGCCGGCGTCACGCCGCCGCCTGCGCCCTCATCCTCTCCGATGCCGAACCTCTCTGCGCCGATGGCCTTTCCCGTCAGCATGTCGCTGTGTCCGCGCATGACGGTATCGAATGCGCCGCAAAGCCTGGACGGCATGGTACGTGGCTTCAAGCCGGTTGTTCTCGTAAATCAGGTGCGCATCGCGACATTCCCGACGCCGGGCGCATGCCTCTCGTCTGGCTTTGGCCCGCGCAATGATCGTCTGCACAAGGGGCTCGATTTCTACGCCGACACGGGCGCGACCATCCTTGCAGCGGGCGATGGACAGATCGTCGAGCTGAAGTATCGCGACGACTACGGCAACATGATCGTCATTGATCATGGCGGCGGCGTCTTCACGCGCTATGCCCACCTGGCGTCGTTCGGCAAAGGCCTGTCGCCGGGCGTCACGGTGAGGGCAGGAGAGCCGATCGGCCTGATGGGCAACTCGGCCGCCTACCGTATCCCGATCCATCTCCACTACGAATTGCTGCTGGGCGATTACACCACGCAGAAGGGGTCGTTCGGTCTGTCGCCAGCTGATCCGCTCACCTATCCCGCCGCGCGATAGGAAACGGCGCCGGAATCGATCCCGGCGCCGCTCCAGTCGTTCAATGGTTGCTGGCCCTATTGCTGCGGCTTGACCGTCGCTGAAGCTCCACCCGAGGCCGAGCCAGATGCGCTGACCCCGTTGGGGCTCGCGCTGGCATTGCCAGAGGCGGATGCATTGGTGCGCGCATCAACGTCCGGCGTTGCGGACCTGGCGCGGGCGGCAGCGGCGGCAGCTTCCGCCTTGGCGGCGTCCGCCTTCGCCTTGGCCTGCGCGCGCGCCTGTCCAGCGGCGCTGCGGGTCGTGTCGACGGTGGAGGACGGGTCGATCCCGATGCCTGCGGACCCTTGTCCGCCAACACCGATTCCCGGCAGCTGACCCTGACCCGAGCCTTGTCCGCCCAGCCCGATCTGGGCGCTGGCGGGAAGCGCCATGGCGGCTGCCAAAGCATAGGCGGAAATCCAGGCGGTACGTTTCATGTCTCTATCTCCATAATCAGGCGCCTCGCGCCTCGCGGGAGAAAGACGAACGCAGTTCCTCGCCTCCGGTTCACAGTTACGCGCGCGTCGTTAGGTAACGCGACCGCAGGCTCGATCTCACCAATACTTGGCCCGCCGGCAACTTGACCTGAGTTTATGCGGCGGGTGCTTCCCACCGGGTCAGACTGCCAATCTGCACAGCGAACTAAGAATCTAGTTGACACTCATATCGATAAACGGGAAAACGGACGCACCTAAGGAACTAGTTGTTCCGGCAATGGTCAGAACGCCGGATCAGAAGAGCCAACGGGCAAATGAGCAGAGAAGACCCGGGCCAACCGGGCCAGAATAGAGAAAAACGCCATGCCGAAGCCAAAATCTGACGTTCTGACCGAAGCCGAGCAGCGCATCATGCGCGTGCTCTGGGAGAAGGGGGAGGCGAGCGTGCGTGACGTCACAGACGCGCTCACGACCAGCTACCCCGTCGCCTACAACACCGTCCTCACCCTGCTGCGGATTCTCACCGACAAGGACTATGTCGCGCCGCGGCAGGACGGACGCGCCTTCATCTACAAGCCCACCGTATCGCGCGCCGAGGCGCGCTCCCGCGCGCTGCGCAAGATGGTGTCGACCTTCTTCGAAGGCTCACCCACCGAGCTGGCGCAACACCTCATCAGAAACGAGACCCTCAGCGCGGACGAGCTCCAGTCGCTGAAGAATGAACTCGACAGCATCTCCCCGGAGGACGGCAATGAGTGATGTGAGCGTGTCCCAGACGCTTGTAATCGGCCACCTGTGGCAGAGCGTTGCGCTCGCCGCCGTGCTGGCGCTGGTTCTTATTCTTGGAAAGCGCATGCGCGGCTCGACGCGCTACGGCCTTGGCGCCGCTGCTTTCGTCGCGAGTCTGGCGCTGCCGCTGGCCGCCTTCATCCCTGGCGAGACGATCGTCGCTGGTCTGCTGCAACAGCTGAACGCACCGGTCGCGTTGCAGGCCAATGAAACAACCCGCATGGAAGTGACGGCGCCGATGGCGGCCGCGCGTGCGCCCGCTGCTGCGCCTACCGCCGCTGTGCCGCCGCCTGCCTCTGGTGAAGCGTCCCTCGTGCTCGCGGTTGCGCCTGCTGCTGCTCCGGCTGCGCCTGCGCTGCCGGCTGTAAAAGTCGTGACCGAGACGCAGCCGGTGTCGCTGTTCACTATGCCGGAACTGAAACTCCCCGATCTTGGCTGGCCGCTGCTTGCCATCTGGCTTGCCGTCTCTGTCTTACTGATCGCTCGCACCGTTCGCGATCTTCTCGCTGTCGAGCGTCTCGTCGCCCGTTCGCGCCCCGCCGATCTGCCGCTCGCGCTGCAGGCCCGCATGAAAGGCATTCGCGTTGTCGTGAGTCCCGAAGCGCCCGGACCGATGGCTGCTGGTCTCTTCCGCCCATGCATCGTTCTGCCGGAATCGATCGCGCTTGCCTCGCCCGGCATGGCTGGCCTGCTCGAGCACGAACACGCCCACATTCGCCGCCATGATATGCTGGCAGCCTTGGGCCAGCGCGTTGTTCTCGCGCTGCTCTGGTGGAGCCCAGCGCTGCACTGGGTCAGCCGCCGCATCGATGAAGAGCGCGAAGTCGCCTGCGACGAAGCCGCTGTTGAACGCACGGGCGACGCCAAAGCCTTCGCCCGCTCGCTCACCAAGCAGGCCGAGAACCAGCTCTGGGTGCGCGCGCCGCGCCTCGCCGTTGGCGCCATCGGTCCCCGGTCGCACTTCGGCCGCCGCGTGAAACGCCTGATCGACATCGCAAAGACCGGCGGCACGCCCGCAAAGTATTCCGGTCGTCTCGCTTTCTCCGGTCTCGTGCTGGCTGTCGCTGTCGCCGCTATGGTCACGCCGCGCTTCACCGCAGAAGCCCAGCCGCCGGCTGAGGGAACGCAGGACAAGAGGCCTGTCGTGATCGAGGATCGTTCTGGCGCCAAAGGCCGCACGGTCATCACGCTTGATGGCGGCAAGGGCGGCGACGACTTCGGCTTCTCGGCTGCGGACGCCGAATACGCCGCCCTCGGCGCTGAGATCCAGGCGCTGATGGCCGAACTCGGCCCTGAGCTGGAAAGCCTGATGGGCGAAATGTCGCCGGAGCTTCAGGCCGAGATGTCTGCACTCAGCGCCGAAATGTCTGCGCTTGGCGTCGAACTCGGCGGTCTGGTCGGGCAGGAAATGATGGCCGAGATGCCGGCGATCATGGAAGAGGTCCGCCGCGCGCTTGAAGAAGCCGGCATCGATGCCGACACCATGGACGCCTGGCAGGATTTCGAGCGCGTCGATATGGAAGAAGTGCGCCAGGCCCTGGCTGAAGCGCGCGAGGAGTTGCACGTGGCGCTCGGGCCGGAGCTTCAGGCCGAAATCCGCGCGGCGCTTGAAGAAGCCCGCAGCGAACTGTCCAACCACCGCGCAGAAATTGCTCTCGCCATGGCCGATAGCCGCATGGGCCTCGACATCGCACGCCAGGCTCTGGCGGCGGCGCGCGATGAAATGGCGGCGGCGCGCGAGCGTGGCGAGTTCCGCATCTCGGGCCCGAACGGCGGCGAGATCGGCGACAATATCGAACGCTCGGTGCTTGATGCGCTGCGTGCGGCTGGCGTGCCGGTTGATGGGGCGCGCGGTCATTCGCCGGCCATGCGTTTGTTCGATGCTGCGGACGATTGCGACCTCGATCGGCTCAGCAAGCTGATCGGTGAGGAGAAGCTCGCCGTGAATGCGGTTGTGCCGGGTCGCGGCACGGCGCTGATGGCTGCGGCCGAAGAGAACTGCGTAGATGCCGCGCGCCTGCTGATCAACGCTGGCGCTGATCTCAACCTCGGCTTCCCCGGCGAAGGCACGCCGTTGAGCCAAGCTGCGGAGAACGGCGCGATCGAAATCGCCCGCCTGCTCGTCAATCGCGGCGCTGACCTTGCCGCCTCGGTTCCGGGCCAGAAGACGCCACTTGCCGCCGCTGCTGCCGAGGGCGACCTCGTGATGGTCAAGCTGCTGGTCGAAGCTGGCGCCAACGTCAACCAGAAGTCCGTCACCGCCGGCAACCGCACACCTCTTGGTGAAGCCGAGCGTCACGGAAACGCCGAAGTTGCTGAATACCTGCGCGCCAAGGGAGCGGTGGCCCGCTAAGGGCTGCTGCTTCTTGTCGGTCTATCCGGACTAAAAGCCGCCGCCCCATGAAGGGCTGCCGCGAAAACGAACGCCAGGGCAGGGACGATCCATGAAACGTAGCAGCGTACCGATCGCAACGACGGAGCGCGTGCGCTCGCGCGCCAGATCGGGTCGCGGCCTGTTTGGCGGCCTGTCACTCGCAAGCACGCTCGCTCTCTGTCTCGCCGCGCCAGGCTTTGCGCAGCAGGCCCCCGCTGCGCCAGCGCCGGTCGCACCGGGACAGACCTTCGAGCCGGCCTATTTCACCCGCTTCGCGCCGAAGTCTGCCGCCGACATGGTCAACAACATTCCCGGCTTCGATATCACCGGTTCGGATGGCGGGCGGGGCTTCGGCCAGGCAAAGCAGAACGTGCTGATCAACGGCCGCCGCGTGTCCGGCAAGTCCAACGACGCGCAGACCGCGCTGTCCCGCATTGCTGCCGATTCCGTGGTGCGGATCGAGATTGTCGATGGCGCCAGCCTCAACATTCCCGGCCTGTCGGGACAGGTCGCCAACGTGATCGCCAAGGTCAAGGCTTTCAGCGGCAACTGGAACTGGAATCCCGAATTCCGCGAGAACCTGCAGCCGTCCTGGTTTCGCGGCGCCGTGTCGGCCAGCGGCGCCACGGATGGCGGCTGGTCATGGTCGGCGCGCGTGAACTTCGCAGAATTCCACAACGGCCATGATGGTCCCGGCGTGATCACCAGCGGTGCAGGTCAGGTGATCGATGTTCGTCGCGAAGGGTTCAACGGCGCTGGCGAGGAGCCCTCGCTTGCCGCAACACTTACCTATGAAGCCATCGACGGCGCTGTCGCAAACATGAACCTCACGATGGCGTCGTTCAATTTCGTCGGCCGTGAGGATTCGTTCCGCAATCCCGTTGGCCTGCTGCCGGTCAACCGCTTCAGCTATATCGGCGAGGACAATCGCGGCATCGAGATCGGCGCCGATTACGAGTTCGATCTTGGACCGGGGCGGCTCAAGCTCATTGGCTTGCAGAGACTGGATGCACAGGAAGGTGGCGTCAGGGTCGAGTCCTGGCCGCTTGGCCTGTCCCCCGCCGGACAGTTCTTCGCGACCGAAGAGGAGGCAGGCGAGAGCATCCTGCGCGCCGAGTACGGCTTCGCCGCGTTAGATGGCGACCTGCAGTTCGCCGCCGAGGGCGCGTTCAACTTCCTCGATCTCGCCTCCGAGCTTGGCCTGCGCCAGCCCGATGGGTCATACATGACAGCGCCGCTGGCTGATGGCACGGCGCGCGTGGAGGAGCGCCGCGCCGAAACCAACGTGGCCTACAGCCGCCAACTCGGGCAGGGCGTCAGCCTGCAAAGCTCGCTGGGCGTAGAGTATTCTGAACTCATGCAGACAGGCGCCAACGGGCTTACGCGGGAATTCGTCAGGCCCAAGGGCTTCGTGTCGCTGGCCTGGCAGATCGATTCCGGCCTGGGCATCAGCCTCAAGGGTGAACGCAAGGTCGGCCAGCTCGACTTCGGTGACTTCCTGTCGTCCGTCGACCTGCAGAACAACAACCAGTCGGTCGGCAATGCCGATCTTGTTCCCGAACAGTCTTGGATCGCTTCGACCGAGATCAACCGGAAGATTGGCCCATGGGGCGCCATCAAGCTGTCGTTCGACTACAGGCTGATCGAGGATGTCGTGGACCAGATTCCGTTCGGCCTAACTGGCTCTGGCGTCGGCAACATCGATCAGGCGACAGCCTGGACCGCATCGACCTCCGGCACGATCAACCTCGATCCGCTTGGCCTCAAGGGCATGCAGGTCAACTTCAACTGGTTCTACAGCGACAGCAGCGTGAAAGACCCGCTGACCGGCGAAGATCGCCAGATCAGCTGGAGCGACAAGCAGGGCGGAGTCGTTTCCCTGCGCTGGGACATCCCGGACACGCAGTGGACGATTTCAGGGGGCCTGGAAGAATACCAGAGCTATGCCGGCTATCGGCTCGACCAGATCTCGCGGAACTGGCAGGCGCCCTCCACCAACTTCGTCTCGATCGAGCACAAGGATGTCTACGGGCTCAAGGTTCGCCTGCAGGCGGTGAACCTCAACGATTCGTCCGAGAATTTCCGGCGTGACGTGTATCAGGGTGGGCGGCGCACCAACCCGCTCGATTTCACCGAGGAGCGTCACCGCACCTTCGGTCCCATCATCCGCCTCAACGTGTCGGGAACGTTCTAGGCGTCAGTGCCCGCCTGGATTGTAGTCAGGGTGCAGCGGACAACCGGCCGTCATGTCTGTTCCAATGCCGAACCATGACGGGTTGCAGGCCTGCACCTGCAAATAGCCGTCCCACATCATTTTCAGCGCGACATAGAAGATGATGATCAGACCGACATAGGCGATCCAGCGATGTCGTTGCAGTAGGCGCGCGATGAAAGTCGCTGCAACGCCCATCAGGATCACTGACAGGGCGAGGCCGAGGATCAGGATGATGGGGGCGTGGCCCTGCGCTGCGCCCGCGACAGCAAGCACATTGTCCAGCGACATCGAGACATCCGCGACGATGATCTGGATGACGGCATCGCGCAGCGACTTCTTCTTGCCGATCGTCTGGCCAGCGATCTTGCCGTCGCCGTCTAGGTCTTCGCCGGTGATGGCCTCTTCATCAACATAGTGCGGTGTGCTCAGTTCACGCCACATCTTCCAGCAAACCCACAGCAGCAAGATGCCGCCGACGATCAGCAATCCGATGATTGCCAGCAGCTGCGTCGCCACCAGTGCGAAGGCGATTCGCAGGCCCGTCGCTGCAAGGATCCCGATCATGATCGCCTTGTTACGCTGCTCTTTCGGCAGGCCAGCGGCGGCGAGGCCAATGATCACGGCGTTGTCGCCCGCAAGGACGAGATCGATCCAGATGATCGTGAAGAATGCTCCCGCCGTCTCAGGTGAGAAAAGATCGGGCGGAAACAGATCGGGCAAGTTGAGCTCCATGCCCAAGAGAGGGCGTCCAGACAAGGCGACCACATTTGCGATTTGCACTCGCTTTTCAAGTGCGAGCGGTGTCATCGTACGAAGTAATTCGGAAACCTGATCGTTCCCTTCGCGCGAAAGTTCAGCCCGCCGCTTCGTCCGCGCTCATGCAGCCGGCTTCCACCAATATCGCGATGGCGGGATCGAGCGCAGGCCGATAGCGCTTCCATCGCGCCAGCGCCGATGTGTAGAGCGGCTGGCGCACCTGCGCTGCGCTCGCGGTCGCGACAGGGGCCGTGTTCTCGTGGAAATCAAGGCATGCGGGCTCGAATGAGAGGCCACAGAAGCCCAGCAGACTGCGGACCTCCGCCTCGAAATCGCTGACCATGTTCTCATACTTGACGACACGGAACCTCTCCGCCTGCAGGTTCGCCGCGAACGCCCGCACCAGCCTGTCGAACTGCACGAAGTAGCGCGCGGTGTCGGCAAGATCGAAGGCGTAGGCGTAATATGAGAACTGGGTCGAGAACAGTTGTCTGTAGTTGGCCAGAACAGTGTCCGCTGGATGTCTCTGGAGACATATCACGCGCGCGTCCGGCAGGGCGCGCAGCAGATGCGCCGCCACGAACACGTTGAGCGGCATCTTGTCGACGAACCGGCCGGTGAGGTTCAGCGTCTCGCGCACCCGGCGCACATAGGCTTCGGCGATCGCAGCAGGATCGAGACCCGCCGCCACGTCGAGCGTTTCCGCATCGAGCACGTAGGGTGAGCGTGTCTTCGCCATCCGCTTCATCACCAGCGAGAAGTCGCTCAGTTCTCCCGCTGAGGTCACCTCGCTGTGGCTTGAAAGGATCCTGTCGACCAGCGTTGTGCCGGTGCGCGGCATGCCGACCACGAAGATCGGCGCTGCGTCGCGATAGCCGGCGGCGCCTGCCCCGACGGCGGGGGGCAGGGTCGCACTGCGCATCGCTGCCGCGAACAGGTCGTGGTCGAAGGCGGCGGTATAAGGCTGCACGGTCCTGCGTTTTGCTTTGCCGCGATCGAGCCATGCCATCGCCGAGGCGGGATCGCCAATGTCCTCGAATGACTTGGCGAGCGCATGGCCAAGATTGAGGCCATCCTCCCAATGTCCGCTGCGCGCCGCGAACGCTGCCTCCAGCGCGGGAATGTCGTTCTGCTCGCGCGTGGCCTTGCTGATCTGCGTCAGACTCGACCAGGCTTGCGCATGGTGAGGCGCCTTGGCGATGCACTTGCGATAGGCCGCACGCGCCTCCTCGAAGCGGCCGATGAACTGCAGCGCCGCGCCGAGATTGTAGAACTGTCCCGGCGTTCCCTGAATCGCGGCTGCACGCTCATAGAAGGGCGCGGCGCGTTCATGCAGACCCGCCCGGGTGAACACCACGCCGAGCATGTCCAGCGTCTGTGCATCGCGCGGGTCCAGCGCCGCGGAAGCCTCTGCCGTCTCCAGCGCCTCGCCCCGGCGATTGAGCGCCGTCAGGTTGCGCGCCTTGAAACCCAGCGCCAGCGCCTGGATGTGGCGGGGGGCGAGGGCCACAGCCCTGTCCATCAGTTCGATCGCCCTGGCGTGGTTTTGATATTCGCCCGCGATCACGCCGAGCAGGAGATAGGCCTCGCCCGAGTTCGGCGCCCGCTTCAGCGCCTCCATGCACGCTGCGTGACCAGCTTCATAGCGGCCCGCCGCCACGTGATTCCCCGCTGACGCAAGGATACGGGCAAGTTCTTGGGCGCCAGATGGTGGAGAACTAGGCATCGGGTGACTCAACATAGTTCAGCGTTCTGGAAAACCCTACTGCCCTCGCGGCAGGGATTGTGTGTTGCCGGCGAGGGCCTTTTTATTGCTGCAAGGTCAGGACGCTCTTTTGGAAAGCAACCCATGAACAAGCGACTTTTGAAGCTCTCGGCAAGCACTGCGATCATGGCGTTCGCCGCCCTGTCTTGCCTGCCGAGTGCGTTAGCCCAGACCGGCCCGGTCGCCGCTGAGGATGACCAGCGCGACGTCGTCGTAGTGACCGCATCGCGGCGCGAAGAAAATGTGCAGGACACCCCGCTCAACATCGCGGCCGTCGGCGGCGCGCAGATCGAGGAGCAGGGCTTCACCGATATTGCGGACGTGCTGGCCTATGTGCCGGGCATCAACGTTGTGGATCGCGGCGGGCGCCAGGGCAACCCGATCATCGTGCGCGGCCTCAACGCCGACCCGATCGGGCCGGGAGACGGCAACAATGACGGCGGCGGCACGGTCGCCACGTATCTGGGCGAGATCCCGGTTTTCGTCGATCTGAAGCTGAATGACATGCAGCGCGTCGAGGTTCTGCTCGGGCCGCAGGGCACGCTGTACGGAGCGGGCACGCTCGGCGGCGCGATCCGCTACATTCCCAACCGCCCCAGCTTCTCGGGCGACACGCTCTCGGTCCGTGCCAAGGCCTATCAGTACTCCGAGGCTGAAAGCATCAGCACGGACGTGGGATTCACGTTCAACAAGACCGTGACCGACAACTTTGCCATTCGCGGCTCTATCGATCTCGCAAGCGACAGCGGCTTCGTCGACCAGCCCTACATTGTCCTGCAGCCAGGCGTGTCCGATCCCGATCCCAACTTTGCCAGCCCCGCCGCCGTCGCGGCAAACCTCCGGCGTGTTGAGGATGTGGACAGCGAGGACGTGCTCTCCGGCCGTCTCGCCGCGCGCTGGGCGCCGTTGGACTGGCTCGATGGCACGCTGACCTACTACTATCAGGACGCGGAAATCGGCGGCCGCCGCATTTCCAGTGCGCGGGGCGTGTTGCCCAACGTTGGTCGGTACGAAAACACGAAGCGTTTCCTTGAGCCGAACGACCTCAAGAACGAGCTGCTGGCTCTGGAAGTAACGGCAGACCTCGGTTTTGCCGAACTCACGTCCGCCACAGGCTTCAGCAAGTACTCGGAACTGGGCCAGCGCGACCAGACCGACCTGCTGATCTCTCTGGAATACAGCTACGAGGCCTTCCCGACCTTCGCGGCCTACACGCGCGAGGCAGGGGAAGAGGAGCGCTTCAACGAGGAGATTCGCCTCGTCTCGACAACCGAAGGTCCGCTGAGCTGGATCGTCGGCGCGTTCTACAACGAGTTCGATGCTGTCGGGTATTCGGCTGAATTCACGCCGGGATATGCGGCCTTTGCCGGCTTCAACCGGCCGGACGATCTCGAATACTACTCGCAGTCGCGCATCAATCTGGTCGAGCAGGCCCTGTTCGGCGAGGTCGGCTACGACATCACCGACAGCCTCACAGTGACGCTTGGTCTCCGAGCCTACGAGTATGAGCTGAAGGAATATAGCGCGGTCGACTTCCCGCTGTTTGATCCGGCCTTCGTTGCGCCGGGCCTCGACGAGATCGGCAACCAGCCCTTCGATCCGGCGCTCGGCCAGCAGGACGATGGCGTGCTCGGCAAGTTCAACATCGCCTGGGACGTCAACCCGGACCTGCTGGTCTATGCGACGGCAAGCCAGGGATATCGCATCGGTAACTCGAATGGTCTTGGAACCTGCGGGCCGTTCGTGCCCGGATCGCCGCAAGGCGCCTGCGCGCTCGCGCCCGGCCAGCAGTTCGGCCCCAATCCGGTCGACATCTCCGACAGGGACGAGCGGCAGTACACCGCCGACAAGACCAACAACTATGAGATCGGCGCAAAATCGACGTGGCTCGGTGGCGACCTGATCTTCAACACGGCGGTCTACTTCATCGACTGGGTCGATCCGCAGGTCGCCTCGGCCACGGTAAATGCGTCGATCCCGATCACGGTCAACGCCGAAGGCGCCGAGTCGAAAGGCCTGGAGCTGTCGGGCAACTGGCAGGTGACCGATCAGTTCAGCGTGCGCGGCAGCTACAGCTATACGCAGTCGAAACTGACGGCCGCCGTGCCGGATCTTGTGCGCACGATCACGCCGCCCGGATTTGGAACGGCGTTCGAGGATGGCCAGGCGGGCGACCGCCTGCCGGGCTCGCCGGAAAACCAGTTCTCGCTGTTCGCCACCTACGAGCAGCCCTTCATGGACGGCGACCTGCTGTGGAACTTCGGCTATGCGTGGCAGGACGACGTGCTCTCGCGCGCTGGCGGCCGCGGCTCCGGCCTCACGCTCGATGCGTTCGGCATCGCCAACGCTTCGGTGGTGTACGACGCCGGCGGCTGGAAGGCGGCGCTCTTCGCCAACAACCTGTTCGACGAGTTTGCCGAGACGGGCGTCACCGGCACGAGCCTGTCCAACCAGACCGTGAGCGGCGCTTCGGTGCGATCCTACTACACGAACATCCTGCCGCCGCGCGCCATCGGCGTCCGGTTCAACTGGGACATTCAATAGCTGGCAGGATACCGGACAGGAAAACGGCGCGTGGGGTGACCACGCGCCGTTCTTCGTCTGGAGTGTTGCTGGCCCTTAGCGGGTGGGCTTGGCGGGCTTCGCAGGCTTGGCGGCGGCAGCTTCCGCTTCCCATTCCTTCACGCGCTCACCCATCAGGATGCCGGGAAGGGCGTGGTTGCCTTCGTGGCAGGCGTATTCATAGATCGGCTGGCCCAGCGGGGCGAACTCGTATTCGCCACCCCACGGCGCATCCCAGAACGTCGGATCTTCGATCTTGAAGGAGTATTGCAGGCGATCCTCGCCGACGCGCGTGAAGCGCTCGGTCACCTTGAGGTTTTCCCACGATCCCATGAACTGCTGCGAACGGGGGATGTTCGTCGTTTCGACCACCAGCGTGTCGCCATCCCACCAGCCGATCGCGTCGCCGAAATACGGGCGAATGCCATCGGTGCGGTGTTTGGAGTTGAGACGCACGATACGCGCATCGTGGTTCATCTCCACCGTGATCACGACGTGATCGGGCGACTGAACGAACTGGTAGTTATTATTGTAAAACCCGTTCGCCAGCATCGGCGGGCCGCCATTGCGTCCAAAGGAAACGATGCAGCGCTCGCCAGCCGAGCGGCGCTCATAGCTGTCGAACGAGTTGGAGCCGGCCGGCATGGCGGGCGAAGCGCCGTTGGAGGCGGTCGCCTTGCGCTGCGGCGGCATGCCATTCGCGGTGGTGAGGATCGACGTGCGCGGTTCGCCATTGACGCGCATCACATGGTTGCCCGGATCGAGCCAGCCGCGGTTGTAACCGCCGACCGCGCCGCCGGCGGCCGCGAATTCGGGACGCTGCACGGACGAGGGCGCGACATAGGTCGCGGAGGCGTTCGGATCGGTTGGCTGGTTGCCTTCCTCGATCTCGATCTGGACGTTGCCTTCCAGCTTGGCGACTTCGTCGTCCGTGTAGACAAGGCGATCGCCAAGGCCCGTCGGGCGGGTCAGCGTGGTGAGCGAGGCGTTGCTCCACACGCCCTGCAGGTCGGGCTGGCCGATGGCCAGGCGCGGGGCCTTGTAGGGGGCGTCGGCCGCGGCCGGCGCGGCTGCCGGGGTCTGCGCGTAGGCAGTCAGGCCGCCGGCGGAAAGCGTCGTTCCAAGAATGAGGGCAATGGCAAGTCGCACGGCGGGCTCCCGGTTATTATTATGTGCCGCATCGAGGCGGCATACCGTCTATTCTAATGCCCTTAGGTCAGGTCCGGCAATGCTGCCGGGGCGCTGCCAGAGGTCACAGGGCAGAGAGCGGGCCCGGTCGGACCCGACTTGGGTTGACTTTAAGGGGATAATCCTGTTCTTGCCCGCTTCCGCGCTCGCCAAGGCTATTGTTGGAAGGCCGGAAAATAACGGGTGATGCGACACCGCCGTTGAGATCGCGTGGGCCATGAGGGTCCCGCCGGAGCGCATCGAAGAAGAGGCTACCATGTCCAGGCGCCAGAACGCCAAGTACAAACTCGACCGCCGCGTTGGTGAAAACGTCTGGGGTCGTCCGAAATCCCCGATCAACAAGCGCCAGTCTCGCCCCGGCCAGCACGGCGCCCGTCGCGCCAACAAGCCGTCGGACTTCGGCATCCAGCTGATGGCCAAGCAGAAGCTCAAGGGCTTCTACGGCGACATCACGGAAAAACAGTTCCGCAAGACCTACGAAGAAGCTGCCCGCCGCGTCGGCAACACCGCCGAGCTGCTGGTCGGTCTGCTTGAGTCGCGTCTCGACACGGTCGTCTACCGCGCCAAGTTCGTGCCGACGATCTTCGCGGCTCGCCAGTTCGTGAACCACGGCCACATCACGCTGAACGGCAAGAAAGCCAACATCGGCTCGATGATCGTGAAACCGGGCGACATCGTCCAGGTCCGCGAGAAGTCGCGCAACATGGCGCTGCTCATCGAAGCCATGGGCTCGGGCGAGCGCGACGTGCCGGAATACGTCGAAGTCGACACCAAGGCCGCGACCGCCAAGTTCGTGCGCATGCCGACGCTGTCGGACATCCCGTACGCGGCCCGCATGGAACCGAACCTCGTGGTCGAATACTACTCGTCGTAAAGCGAACCACGCAGTTGGAACACGAGAGAGGGCGGCCTGGAAACGGGCCGCCCTTTCGCTTTGAGGCGCCGCCCTATGGGGCGTGTTCGCCCGGCTGGCGAAGATTGGGACTCCCCGGCGATCTGGCGCTAGGTTCGCTTGCCCAGACCGGAGTTTGCGATGTCCGACCAGCCTTCCATCGACGCCGTCCGCGTAGCCACAGTCGTGGATCCGAAGAAGTCCAAGTCTTTTTCGCTGAAGGAGCGTCCCACCAAGGGCGATGCGATCTTCGAGTCGAAGAAGGATGCAAAGGCCTCCCTGGACGAGGACGCGCTCGCCATCAACGACCTGCAGGACAAGATGTTTGCTTGCAAGGCGGGTGCGCTTCTGGTGGTGATGCAGGGCATCGACACGTCGGGCAAGGACGGCACGACCAAGGAATGCTTCAAGTATACCAGCCCGCTCGGCGTCAACGTGTTCGGCTTCGGCAAACCCACCGAGGAGGAGATCGCTCACGACTATCTGTGGCGCCTCCACGTGCGCGCGCCGAAGAAGGGCTACATCCACGTCTTCAACCGCTCGCAGTACGAGGATGTGCTGGTGGTGAAGGTGCGCAACCTTGCCCCGCCCAAGCAGGTCGAACAGCGCTACGAACAGATCAACGCCTTCGAGAAGATGCTGCACGAAAACGGCACGCGCGTTCTGAAACTCATGCTCCACATCTCGAAGGAGGAGCAGGGCGAGCGATTGAAGGAGCGGCTGGAAGTTCCCGAGAAGCGCTGGAAGTTCAATCCCAGTGATCTCGAGGACCGGAAGCTGTGGGAAAAGTACCAGGAAGCCTACGAGACGGCGCTGCAGCGTTGCTCGACCGCCCATGCGCCCTGGCACGTCGTTCCCGCAGACAGCCGCACCCGGCGCGACGCCATCGCTGCGCGCCTCATCCGCGGTGAACTGGAAGCGATGAAGCCGACCTACCCCGATCCGGGCTATCGCCTCGACCAGTTCAGCATCGACTAGGCGGCAAGACCGTCCGTCCGCCTGTGCGGTTTACACATACCCAATTCAGGCAATAGCCGCCCGGTTTGCGGTCTCGTATCCAGACAGACGCTGGCGTTGCCTGGGACGGGCCGACCCACCAGCGCGTTGCGATCTGCTCGTGGGGACAGAGCCGGACGCAGCGCCTTGAAACGTCGAGGGCGCCGGTTGCCCGGCGCCCCCTGTTTCCTCGGCCCTGGGTTGGGGGGACGGGCCTCAGAAGCCGGGTTTATCGCTACACTTTCCCTGCGCGGCAATGCCTGACGTGTGCTGCAGGCATGCGACAGGGCGTCCCACGTGGCGTCGCCCTGTATTGCTGACGCCGCTCACTTGCTCCTATGGTTTGAATAACGGGTATCCGGATCCGTTTCTTGCAGGAGCAAGGCGTGCGTGTTGCGGCGGCAGAAGCGCTGCTTGAGGCGTGTATTTCCCGCCCCGAGGGATTGCCCGACGCCATGGGCGCAGCCGCCCGCATGATCGGTCTGGATAACCTCTCCCTGGTCAGCTCGAACCTAGAGCGGCCGGCCTTCATCGTCTCACCCGAACAGCGCGAAGGTATCGCCGCCTATTTCAAGGACGGTTGGTTCGACGTCGACTACCGCGCCAAGGTCGAGCGCAAGCTGCCGCTCAACACGCTCTTCCTCGACCACCGCGTGATCGGCGAGGCCGAACGCAAGCGCACCGCGATCTACAACGACCTCTTCGTTCCTCAGCGCATGGCCCATTCGGCTGGCATGCGCTTCGATCTGGATGGCCGCGAGGAGTGGTTCTGCTTCGCCGCGCGGGGCGAGGACAAGGGCGTGATCGAAGGTGAAGACGCCGCCAACTTTGTCCGCATCGCGCGCACCGCAATGCACACCGCTTCGCTGGCAACGCGGTGGCAGCATTCGCGCGCCCAATGGCTGATCGATGCGCTCGACAAAACCGGCTCTCCCGCGATCGTTCTCGACCGCGATGGTCGCGTCAACGCAGTGACGCCCGCCGCCGAACGCATCTTCGGCGCAGACCTTGGCGTGCGTGAGCGCCGCCTGTGGAGCGCAAACCCCGATGATGCGGCGGCGCTTGGCGCGCTGACGCTCGCAGCCCGCACGCCCGATGCGCCACTTGTTCGCCGCCGTTTCCTGCTGCGTGGTCGCGGCCGCCGCCGTCAGGTGCTCGTCACGGTCTCCTGCGTACTCGGGCCCGCGCTGGACGCGCTGCCGGGCGGCACGCTGTTGCTCACGCTGTCTGATCTCGGCGGCACAAGCGCGGGCATCGCAGACGAACTCCAGACGCTGTTCGGGCTCACGCTTGCAGAGGCGCAGGTCGCCGCCGCGATCTTCGAGGGCGATGAAGCCGCCGATATCGCCATTGCGCGCGGCGTTGCGGAAACCACCGTGCGCAAGCAGATCGGCGCCATCTTCCGCAAGCTCGATGTCCATCGCCAGGCAGAGCTTGTGCGCCTGCTCGCAGGCCTCAAGCGCTAGGCGCGCTCCCTTTTGCCTCAACTAAACACCACGTTCATCGCAGGTTAATATCGAAAAACGATATGATGCGTGATCGGCATATCGCCTCGGCATACCGCCATGGGCAACACACCCGACCACAGGGGCAGGGACATGAAAAATGATGGCTACGGTTATATTTACGGCGCCGAAATCAGCCAGCGCGGACAGGAGATCACGATCACCGCCCACTCCAACGGCTGCACCGACAAGGATGACTTCAACATCGATGTCGATCATCGCGGCAACGATCGCTACCACATCGGCTTCAGCCGCATCGAACCGGACAACTGCAAGGCCCTGGTGCCCGAAGGCCGCCGCATGACGTGGACCTATGCCGAGCTTGGCATTCCGCGCGACGCGACCGTACTGATCACCAATCCAGTCGGGCGCTGAGCCTCAAGAACACTCGGCCCGTCATGCGTATCGGGTCCCGGGAAATCACCCAGCCAGCCTGATTGCAGGCCCAGACACCTGCCAGGCAATCCCGGATCCCGCTTCGGCCTCTACAGCCGAAGCGGGATGAGTTTTATGGGGCGTACAATTTGTCTGTACCATACACCGCACTAACGACAGTGCCCGGTCAAAGCTTCCACTTACAAAGCTCGCCATAGATGCATGGCCATTACAAGTGACGCTGTTACCGTCATCATCCAGAACAATACCAAACTATTGCGAATGCCCTTCTCGGCCTCTTTCCGCATGTCATCGTCGTCGCTGTCCGCATTCTTCAAGATAAGGAACGTGCTGACGAACGCGATAGCGGGGAAAGCGATGGACACAACCATCACAATCGTCTTCTGCATTCTGGGGCCACCGAGCCACTCGGGGAACTCCCACAGTCTGAAGAGCGGCTCGCTTGCGGCATGTATCCATATGCCTGGGCTCGTCACGAACACGAGACCTGCTACCGCGTAGACCCCTAACAGCGCGAGCGCACGTTCTTTCTGGTTTCGCACCGTCTCACCTCCCCCAACCAAGACTCGATCTACAAAACGTAGTCGGCGAGTAGAGCGACGTCACGCCCATACCACCAAAACTCTTGGATGATCATGCCTCTATCGTGCGAAGCCCTATCGTGCGTCGACTGACACATCCCCGCCGGACGATTCATCCGCCGTGAATGTCGTGGGCGAGCCCAGGAAGCGTACGTCGCCCCCGCTATCCGCGACGCCGTTTGCAATCGTACGCGCGCCAACGTCGATATCGCCGCCGCCCGTGGCCGTCGCCGTCACGCTGTCACAGTCCAACTTCTCGCCATCGAAATTGCCGCCGCCCGAAACCGTCAGCGTGGCGCTGGTGCAACTGCCTGCAAGATCGATGTCGCCACCGCCTGATACAGATGCCTCCAGCACGCCAATGCGCGCGCCCGCGATATCGATGTCCGCGCCACCCGACACAGAGAGCGTAAGCCGTTCGGCCTGAAGCGATGTCGCCTCCACATCGGCTCCGCCCGACGCCGAAATAGCAGCGTACGCCGGCGCAGAGATCTTCACCTGATAAGGTCCGCTCCAGCCGATCGTCACTTCATGCTTGATGTCGATCTTCAGCTCGCGTCCCGATTGCTCGATGGTGATGCGGTCAAGCTTGCCTTCGGGCGCTTCCGAGGTGACGCCGAACGCGCCTTCGGTCAGCACGACGTCAATGCCGCTGCTCGCGACGATGCTGTCAAATCCGGAAAGGGCGTGCTGGCGGGTCTCGGTCTTGCCGTTCGCCATCACGGTGCATCCGCCCAGCGCCGCAAGCGCGGCGACAGGCAGGATCATTGAAATCGCTTTCATGTGTGTTCGCCTCAGCGCGCGCTGACCGAGCCGCCGCTGGACGAGTCGCGCTCGAACTCGGCCGGATTGCCGCTGAACGAAACGCTGGCGCCGGAAGACGCATCGCCCTTCGCACGCTTCGAGGCCCACGCATGCGCGCTGGCGCCGGAGGACGCCTGCACGCTGGCTGCATCGCAGCGGAGGTCTTCGCCGCTGAAGCTGGCGCCCGATGACATGTCGAGATCGAGCGAGGTGCACATCCCATCAAGGCTCATGCTGGCGCCGGACGACACGTTGATCGACACGTCCTGGAGCTGCAGACCCTTGCCGCTGACGCTGGAGCCCGACGACGCACCGAAGTCGGAGTAGGCGGGCGCTGACACGGTCACGCGATAGCGCGGTCCACCGCTGAAATTGAACATCGTGGTCTGCTTGCGGCTGATGCGCAGCGTATCGCCGTCAACTTCGACGATCAGGTTGTCGAAGCCTTCTCCCTCGGTCGTCTCGGCTTTCACGTCGAAAGCGCCCTGTGACAACACGACTTCAACGCCAGCGGACACATCGACCTTGTCGAAGCCCGCATAGGTGTGGCGTTGCGATTCCGAATACGGCTTGCCGTCGAAGCCGCCGCCTCCGACGACGCAGCCGCCCAAGGCGACAGCGAAGACTGCGGGGAAGACGATGAGGGAGCGATGCATGGGTTTTGCCCTTGTCTGGTTTGTTGTTTTTCGCGCAGCCGCTCGCGCCGGGCATTTGCGCCTCTGACCCAGGCGGCTACGCTACAACCAGTAGCTTAGTTTTTATCGAAAAACAATATGTCCAGTCGACGATCGCAAATCTGGACGAGCAGAAGCCACCAATACAATGTGCCAAGCGCTCGTGGGGACAAACCGAATGACGAAGAAGATTATTGCGGCAATCGCTGCCACAGTGCTGATAGCGGCGATCTCCCCTTCAGCGTTGAGTCAGACACGCGATGGCCTGGCCCGAGGGGCGGTGAAAATGTTTGAGGGCTGTTTGTCGGGCCCGGGGCAGGGCCAGAAACCAATCGAGTGCAGCTGCGCAACAGGCTACTTTGCGGGTCACTTTCCTGAGGACGCTTTTCGCATCTTTGCGGCGATCAGTTCGTTTGTCGACGAACGCGGCAATATCACGGACATGGACGGCGCTATTGCGGCAGCCGACGCAGAGCAGCTCGCGATGAGAATGAGCGATGCCCGTTTTGAAGAGGCGTTCAACTCATTGGGTAATCTCGCGGACATAGGGGCGCGAAGCGAGCGTGTTTGTTTGGCGGTCGCGAAAGAAGCTGGCGAGCGTCGATAGAAGGGCTACCTCACGACCTCAGCCCAAAGGTCGACCTGTTCGCCGGCGTGCACCTTGGCTTTGACGATGTCGCCGGGCTTAAGGGTCGTGTCATCGATGAACACCGATCCGTCGATCTCCGGCGCATCCGCCTTGGATCGGCCCACGGCGCCGTCTTCGTCTACCTCGTCGATGATCACATCGATCGTCTGGCCAATCATCGCCTGCGCGCGCGCATTCGCGATCTCGCTCTGCACTTCCATGAAGCGATGCCAGCGTTCTTCCTTCACCACTTCCGGCACATGGCCGGGCAGAGCGGCGGAGACGGCGCCTGTGACGTTCTCATACTTGAAGCAGCCCGCACGCTCGATGCGCGTCTCCTTCATCCAGCCGAGGAGGTGTTCGAAGTCTTCCTCGGTCTCGCCCGGGAAGCCCACGATGAAGGACGAGCGCAGCACCAGCTCCGGCACTTCCGAGCGCCATTTCGCAATGCGCTCCGCCGTCTTGTCGATGTTCGCCGGCCGTCGCATCTGCTTCAGCACCGCGGGCGAGGAATGCTGGAACGGGATGTCGAGATACGGAAGGATGCGCCCGTCCGCCATCATCGGCATCACGTCGTCCACATGCGGATAAGGATACACGTAGTGCAGGCGCACCCACGCGCCGCTCTCGCGCTGCAGCTCGCCCAGGCCCTCGCATAGATCCTTGAACCGCGTCTGGCGTTCCTTGTCGCGCCACTTGTACGGCGCATACTTCACGTCCAGTCCGTAAGCAGACGTGTCCTGGCTGATGACGAGGATTTCCTTCACCCCCGCCTTCGTCAGCTGCTCCGCCTCGCGCAGCACCGCATCGATCCGGCGCGAGGCGAGATCGCCCCGCAGGCTCGGGATGATGCAGAACGAGCAGCGATTGTTGCAGCCCTCGGAAATCTTCAGGTACGCATAATGGCGCGGCGTCAGCCGCACGCCGCTCTCCGGCACCAGCGACACGAACGGATGGTCCGGCGCCGGCAGGTGCGTATGCACCGCCGTCATCACCTGCTCATACTGGTGCGGCCCGGTCACTGCCAGCACGCCCGGATGGCGCTCGGTGATCACATTGGCTTCCGCGCCAAGGCATCCCGTCACGATCACCTTGCCGTTCTCGTTGATCGCTTCCCCGATCGCATCGAGGCTTTCCGCCCGCGCTGAATCGAGGAACCCGCAGGTGTTCACAAGAACGAGGTCCGCGCCCTTGTAGTCGGCCGCGATCTGGTATCCCTCGGCCCGCAGGCGCGTGATGATGCGCTCTGAATCGACGAGCGCCTTGGGGCAGCCCAGCGAAACGATGCCGACCTTGGGTTGGGAAAGCGTTGTAGCCATGAGGCGGCCCTATACCGCTGATGGACCGGTATGGCCAGCGGGCCGGCGCATGCTAGCAAGGCGCCCCTATCAGGAGAATTAACCCCCTGCGCGAACCGCTCGAAATCCTGCGAGAAGTCTTCGGACTTTCCGCCTTCCGCGGCGAGCAGGAAGAGGTGGTGCGCCATGTCGTCGCCGGGGGCGATGCCGTGGTCCTGCTGCCCACCGGGGCGGGCAAATCGCTCTGCTATCAGGTTCCGGCCCTGTGCCGCCCGGGCGTCGCCATCATCGTCTCGCCCCTGATCGCCCTGATGCGCGACCAGGTCGAGGCTCTCCGCCAGCAGGGCGTCGAGGCCGCCGCCCTCAATTCCGCGCTTACCGCCGACGAGCAGCGCGACGTCCGTGACAAGCTCTATTCCGGCGAACTCAAACTCCTCTACGTCGCGCCCGAACGCCTGATGACGCCCGGCTTCCAGCAGATGCTGCGCGATGTCCGGATATCCCTGTTCGCCATCGACGAGGCCCATTGCGTCAGCCAGTGGGGCCACGACTTCCGCCCCGAATACCGCCAGCTCTCGCAGATAGCCGAGGCCTTCCCCGGCGTGCCCCGCATGGCCCTCACGGCTACCGCAGATCCACAAACGCGCGCCGACATCATCGAGCGCCTCCAGCTCAAGGAAGGCCGCGTCTTCGTCGCCTCCTTCGACCGGCCCAACATCTCCTACACCATCGTCCGCCGCGACAATGGCAAGGAACAGCTGCGCCAGTTCCTCGCCCGCCACGAAGGCAAGAGCGGAATCGTCTACTGCCTCTCGCGCAAGAAGGTCGAAGAGACCGCCGAATGGCTGAACGACCACGGCATCCGCGCGCTCGCTTATCATGCCGGCATGGATGCCCGCGTGCGCTCGCGCAACCAGGACACTTTCCTCACCGAGGAAAACCTCGCCCTCGTCGCCACCGTCGCCTTCGGCATGGGCATCGACAAGCCGGACGTACGTTACGTCGCCCACCTCGACATGCCCGGATCGGTCGAGGCTTACTACCAGGAGACCGGCCGCGCCGGCCGCGATGGCGATCCGTCCGAAGCGTGGATGGCCTATGGCCTCGGCGATGTGGCGCAACGCAGCCGCATGATCGGGGAGGGCGATGCGCCCGAAGAGATCAAGCGCATCGAGCGCTCGAAGCTCAACGCGCTCCACGCCATCTGCGAAACCACCGCCTGCCGTCGACAGGCCGTTCTCGCGCATTTCGGCGAAGCGCATCCCGGCAATTGCGGAAACTGCGATAACTGCCTCACGCCGGCCGAGACGTGGGACGCAACCGAAGCCGCCAGGCAAGCCCTCTCCGCCATCTACCGCACCGGCCAGACCTTCGGCGCCGGCCACGTCATCGACGTGCTGCGCGGCAAGACAACGGATAAAGTCATCAGCTTCAGCCACAACAATCTCGCCGTGTTCGACGTCGGCACGGACATCGACCAGAAGACTTGGCAGTCCGTCTTCCGCCAGCTCACGGCCATGGGCTTCATCCGCGTCGATTCCGAATTCGGCGCCCTGAAACTTACCGACGAGGCGCGGCCTGTCCTGCGCGGCGAACAGGCCGTTTTGCTGCGCAAGGAAGCGCCGAAACAGACGAAGAAGGACGCCCGGCGCGACAAGGCCGCCGCGCTGGGCGAGGAAGCGCATGGCGTCTTCAACGCCCTCCGCGCCGAACGCGCCCGCATCGCGAAGGCCCAGGGCGTGCCACCCTATGTCGTCTTCCACGACTCCACCCTGCGCGCCATGGCCGAAGCCCCGCCCGCCACGCTCGATGAAATGGGCGGCTTACCCGGCATCGGAAAGGCCAAGCTCGAGCGCTATGGCGCAAACTTTCTGGCGGTGTTGCAGTCGGCGAGCGGGCAGTAGCGCTTAGCTCTTCGCGCGGGCGTAGACGACCATGTCCAGCTGCGGCGGTTCCTCACCAGTCAGGATCGACAGGCCCGTGTGCGCCTGTCCGCGATGGTGCGTCTGGTGGTTGAACAAGTGCAGCAGGTCCGGCCACAGCTTTGACGTCACCATGTCGGGCGTGGTCATCTTGCGATAAGTGAAGACGTCATCCAGCCGGGCCAAGGTCAGGCCGTTCACATAGCTGAGGATGCGACGGTCCTCCGCCTCGCGCGCGGCGCGCAGCTCGCCAAAATCACGATGCACAATCGCGCTCAGCTTGTCGGGATGATCGCCCGTGCCTGTGAACCGCTTCATCCAGACGCGATCCGTAACCAGCAGGTGATTCAGCGTTCCGCCAACGCTTTGAAAGAAAAGCCCCACATCGCACCACAGCTGCTCTTCGGTCAGCTTTGCCGTAGCCTCATACACGCGCTGGTTGGTCCACGCATTGTATCCGGCGAAGTGCTGAAACTGGGCAAGCATGCAGGTCCCTCCACACGGCTGCGGGAGAGATAAGGTGCGCCGCACCGGAATGCAAAAGGCGGCGAACCATCAGCCCGCCGCCTCCTGCAGTCTCGGGAGGAAAAATATCAGGCCAGGACCTTCTTCAGCGCTGCCTCGCAGCGATCCATTTCCCAGTCCTCGCCAACGCAGATGCGCGACCAGTTGTCGTACTGCGTCCAGGACCTGCCCACGACGCGCACGCCTTCCGCCATCATCTTCTCGGCGAATTCCTTTGCCGGCATGCCGGCGTCGAAGAAGATGAAGCTGGCTTGCGGGTTCGATGCGATCGGCCGGCCCAGCCCCTTCACTACGGCATGCAGCCGCTCGCGGCCCGCCTTGAACTTCGGCTGCATGGCGGGCACGAACGACTTGTCGGCTAGGCTCGCCATCGCCGCCACGATGCCGAGGTGGTTCACGCCGCCCATCCGCGTCGCCATGCCCATCTGCTTGGCCATCTCCGGACTCGCAATGCCATAGCCGAGCCGCTGGCCCGCCATGCCGTAGATCTTCGAGAAGGTGCGGCAGATGACGACGTTGTGGCCATCGCGCACCAGCCCGGTCATGACGTTGCCGGCATAGTCGTCGCAAAGATCGAGGTAGGCTTCATCGATGAAGCACGGAGCCGTCTTCGATGCCTCGATGGCGAACGCCTTCAGCTTCACCGGATCGACCATGTTGCCGGTCGGGTTGTTCGGGTTGCAGACATAGGTCGCCGTCGTTTTCTTGGAGACCTTGGCCGCCATGGCATCGAGATCGATGCCGAACTCCGCCGTCAGCGGCGTCATGATCACCTCGGCGCCATACTGCCCCGCGGCCCGCGGCACGCCTTCATAGGTCGCGATTGACGTCACCAACTGGCCCTTGCCCGTCTGCGCGATCATCTCGCCAAACGCGGCGAGGATGGGGGAGGAGCCATTCGCGAGGAACACCTGCTCGGGCGAGACGCCTTCGATCGCCGCAACTTGCGCCTTGAGATCCTCACCCTCGGCGTCGGCATAGCGAGCGGTAAGGGCGGCCTTGGCGACCATCGCCTCGATGGCCTTGGGCGAAGGCCCGAACGGGCTTTCGTTCGCGCCCATGATCGCAACCGACTTGTCGACGGGAGGCGTGGCAGCGGCCGGCGCAGCGGCAGCTTCGGTTGCTGCCGGCGCACATCCAGCGGCAAGCGCCGCTACGCCCACGCTGGCAAGACCGAATCCGCGCAGTAGTCCACGTCGCGAGGTGTCGATCTTCTCGTCGGGTTTCCGGAGAGGCGGCTTCGCCTCGGAAAGCTTGTCGTCAGAAATCGTATCGGGGTGTCTCATGTTCCTGTCCTCCAGCGACGCACCGTCCATGCGCGGAACGCGGTCGCGGGAGAGACATGCCAGGAGCGGCATGCCAGGGAAGGCCCGCACTCACGTCTGCGCCTATCGGCCCGTATTCGCCGGAGAGGCGCAACGGGAAAGCGGATCGGCGATAGAAATCCCCGCGCCGCGGCGTGATCCTGCCTCGGCCAAGGGCGCCGGTGGCGGGTTTGCGGGCGCTCAGCCGGCGGGCGCCTGAAGAGTAGCCAGCAGGTAGGCGGCAAACAGCACGACCATGATCCCGTCGATCACCACGGCAAGCCCCGCCTGCTTTTTGAGAACAGCGCCACCCGCCAGCAGCACCAGCGTGATGAAGCTCGCCTTCGTCGCGCCAACGAAGGTCAGCACGAGTGGACGCACCTCGGGCGTGAACGCCGCATAGATCAACAGAGCGCCGCCCGCCGCCACCAGCATGCCCCAGTTGCGCATCAGGAGATCCGACGCCTTGCTGTCCGGCGCCTCGCCGAAATAGGTGCGCATCGTGGCGCGCGGCGTAAACACAGCCTGGATCATGCTCAACGTCAGCAGGCCGCAGACCAGCAACACCCACTGCATGTTGTCGACAAGAACGTTCATCGGCCCCTCCAATTGTGTCAGGACCGTATACCCGCGCGAGCGCGCCGGTAAGGCGGTTCGACCTCCGCAGCGGCATCAGCGCCCGGATCCGCGGATCGCGCAGCCACAGGCCCAGCCACACCAGCACGCCAAGATAGACGCCGAACAGCTCATGGCTGAACAGCGGATTGTCGATGCGCACCTGCGTCGCCACCGCTGCGCCCAGCAACGCCGTCTCCAGCACCGCGCCAAGAACGGCGGTTCGCGGGATCATATAGAGGGCAACGCACCCCGCCTCGACAATTCCGATCAGCAACAGATGATGATCCGGCCATCCCAGCGTCTGCATCGTTTCGAGCGTGATGTCCGGCGTGAAGAACTTGAAACTCGCCGACATGGCAAGGAAAGCCCCCACCAGTCCGGTGACGACCCACCCCGCAATCGTGAGTTTCCGATCCTGCGCCGTCACAGTCTTCGTCATGTATGCCTCCCGTTTCCGGCCATAGGACGTACGAAAATTCATGGAGCCGACAAGCCGGTGAAAACTCTCTCTGCTTGCCGGAAGCAGGGCCATATGCAGAGTTCGTCTAGGGGAGGGGGCGCGCACATGCCAATGATTGCGACGTTCTACGGGATCGTGATCTACATGTACTGGGGCGACCATCCTCCGCCCCATCTCCACGCCATCTACGGTGGCGAGGAGGCTATTCTCTCGATCGAAACCGGCGAGATCATAGCCGGCGCGCTATCTCGGCGCACGCATCGGCTGGTCCGCGAATGGATTATCCTCCGGCAAGCCGAACTGTTGGACAATTGGCGAAAGGCCGAAAATTTCGTACCATTGGAGCGTGTCCCGGGACCTGACGATGCCGACCCTGATCAAAATTCGTGAGGCGAAAGCCCTTCCAGGCAATCAGCTTTCGCTTGTCTTTTCAGATGGAGCGCGCGGTGTTCATGATCTTGGCTGGTTGTTTGCGAACGCGGGCCCGATGATCGAACCGCTGCGCGATCCCGCGATGTTCGCGCGCGTCTTTCTCGAACACGGCGCCCCCACTTGGCCTAATGGGTTCGATCTCTCGCCCTGGGGCCTGCGCCGCCGGATGGACGAAGCCGGGGAACTGCTGCCAGCTGCGGCGGCTGAGTAACATGATCGCACGTCTGGGCAGGGTGTTGCATTGGCTAGGGTTACTGGTGGCGCTGTGGGCTCTCGGCCTTGCGCTCCTACATATCCTGCCCGCGCTAGGCCCCGATCAGTGCGCCGATAACGGATGGGAATATGCTTGGGTCGACGAGGGCTTGTGCGCGAGACTGCTCGACCAAGCGCCACCGTATCTTGCCGCCACATTCGCAGCAGTGGCTTTCGGCATTGCGGCTCGGTACGTGCTTACAGCTCGACTCGTCTGGCTACCTTGGGGAACGAAGTGATCGTGTGACTATCACTTCCTGTACCTACAGCCCCTTCACGATCTCTTCCGTCATCTTCTTCGCGTCGCCGAGGAGCATCATCGTGTTTTCGCGGAAGAAGAGGGGGTTCTCGACGCCGGCGTAGCCAGACGCGAGCGAGCGTTTGATGAAGAACACCGTTTTGGCGTTCCACACTTTCAGCACGGGCATGCCGTAGATCGGCGAGGCGGTGTTGGTCTCGGCGTCGGGGTTGGTGACGTCGTTGGCGCCGATGACGAAGGCGACGTCGGCCTGGGCGAAGGAGGAGTTGATGTCCTCAAGCTCGTGCACTTCGTCGTAAGGCACCTGGGCTTCGGCGAGCAGAACGTTCATGTGGCCAGGCATACGGCCCGCAACCGGGTGGATCGCGTAAGTGACTTCCACGCCCTCGGCCTTGAGCTTTTCGCCCATCTC
This sequence comes from Alphaproteobacteria bacterium 32-64-14, assembly GCA_002280725.1. GTDB lineage: Bacteria > Pseudomonadota > Alphaproteobacteria > Caulobacterales > Hyphomonadaceae > UBA7672. The sequence continues at coordinate 63,637 of NCEM01000020.1, read as the reverse complement.
TTTCAGCGCGTGCTGGGCCTGCGCCACCGCCATGCCGTAGCCGGGCACGATGATGACCTTGGATGCGTTCTTCATGATGAAGGCGCAATCGTCCGCTGAGCCGATCTTCACCGGCTTGGCAGGGCCGCCGCTGGCCGCTGCTGCCGCCGTCTCGCCGCCGAAGCCGCCGAGGATGACGGAGATGAAGCTGCGGTTCATCGCCTTGCACATGATGTAGGAGAGGATGGCGCCCGACGATCCCACCAGCGATCCGGTGATGATCAGCGCGTTGTTCTCCAGCGTGAAGCCGAGCGCCGCCGCGGCCCAGCCGGAGTAGGAGTTCAGCATCGAGACGACGACCGGCATGTCCGCCCCGCCGATCGGGATGATCAGCGTGACGCCCAGCACCAGCGCGATCACCGTCAGCGCCCAGAACATCCAGGCGTGCGTGCCGTTGGTCTGCACCATCGACACCACCAGCGCGACGATGGCGACGGCGAAGGCGATGTTGATCAGGTGGCGCAGGGGCAGGATGATCGGCGCGCCCGACATGTTGCCGTTGAGCTTGAGGAACGCGATCACCGAGCCCGTGAAGGTCAGCGCGCCGATAGCCGAACCGAGCGAGAGTTCAATGATCGAGGCGAGCTTGATCGGCAATTCGCCGTTCGCGCCGAGCGCGGCTTCCGCATCGACAATGCCATAGCCAATGGGTGCATAGAGCGCAGCGGCCGCGACCAGCACGGCGGCGAGGCCGACGAGCGAGTGGAAGAACGCCACCAGCTGCGGCATGGCCGTCATCTTGATCTTCTGCGCGACGATGCCGCCGGCGATGCCGCCGACAACGATGCCGCCGACGATGATGGCAATGGTCGCCATGTCGAGGCTGCCGGATCCGTCCCACAGCATCCACAGCGTGGTGACGATGGCGATGGCCATCCCGATCATGCCGTTGCGCGCGCCGGCCTGCGATGTCGCGGGGCTTGAGAGGCCGCGCAGCGACAGGATGAACAGCACGCCTGAGACGAGATAGAGAAGGGCGGCGAGATTGGCGTTCATGAGATGCTTCCAGCCGGTCAGGTCTTGAGGGGGTCGCGTGCGTTTAGGATATCGAGCGCGCGTTGCGTGAGCGCGCCGTCGAACGTGATTGCCAGCGCGCCTTGCGGCGCCGCCTCATAGCGGATGTGCACGCCAAAGATGGTGCAGGCGCCTGGAGCGGTCACGTCACAGGCGTGCACGTTCTCAAGCGTTTCATTGTCGATGCGCAGCTTGAAGCGTGGCGCGCCGTCCTTCATGTCGTGATAGATGACGCTGCCCTTCGCGGTCGGCATGAGGTCGCCGGACACGCGCTCGTAGCGATACTTCGGCACCGCGGCGATGGTGCGAAGGAAGCTCGAGAAATAGCGGTTGTCCGCGTCATGCCCGTCGGACACATACCCCGCATCGAATTTCATATCGTTATCGAGGTCCCGGAAGCACTGCACGCGCTTGAACGACTTCTCCGGATTGAGGGGCGGGCAATAGGCCATGCCGGTTGAAAGCTGGTAGCCGAACAGCAGCGCGCCCGCCGGCAGGCCATCGGTGCTCGGTCGTGGCCGCTGCTTGGCAGGATCGATCAGGCGCACGGCGTAGACCGGAATGATCTGCTCGATCCATGCGACACCGCCCGGCGCGACGGTAACCGACGGGGCAGGGGCGGCGAAGGCGTCGAACGCCAGCGGGGCGACGCCCGCCTCGGCTGATGGAATCTTCTGGGCCATCGCGACGGGCGCCATCATGGCGACCACGGATGCGAGAGCCAGATCGCGATACCGCATGGCTACCCCCTCTTAGCTGCCGGACTTCGGCGCGGGTTTGTCTTTCTTCTTGTACATCGCGAGCATGCGCCGCGTGACGAGGAAGCCGCCAAAGATGTTCACGGCGGCAAGGCCCACGGCGACACCGCCCATACCCTTGGACAGCCACAGGTCGCCCGTCATCTCCTGGTTGTTGCCGGCTGCCGCCGCGATCAGCGCGCCGACGATGATCACAGAGGAGATCGCGTTGGTGACGGCCATCAGGGGCGTATGCAGGGCGGGCGTCACCGACCAGACGACGTAGTAGCCGACAAAGATCGCCAGCACGAAGATGGCGAGGCGGAAGATCAGCCCGTCTGGCTGTTCCGCTCCGGTCGAGGCCAGCGCGGGCGAGGCGAGCATGAGTGCGAGCCCGGCCAGCAAGGCGGTGAGGGTGGCGATGCGCTTGGTCATTTTGAACCCTCTTGAGGCTTCTTCTTTGGCTTGAGGATGTAGCGCGCGCCCACCGAAATCATCGCAAGCGAGATCGCTGCGATGATGAAGCCCGGAAGCGGCGCGGGGCCGGGATGCATGATGGTCTGCACGAAATACCAGGCCAGCATCAGGCCCGTGATCGTGAGGATGAGGCCTATGGCCTTGGACATCAGCCATCTTTCAATGCCGGGTGAACCACGGCGCCATCGCGCGTCAGCGCAGAAGCCTTGACGATTTCGTCGTCCCACTTCGGCGCGAAGGCTGCGTTCTCACCGGTCAGCAGCGGCAGCAAGGCGAACAGGTTGCGCGCGTAGAGGGCGGAGCTATCCGCCGCCATGCGGCCGGGCAGGTTGGTGAAACCAGCGACTTTGACGCCGTTCACGTCCACGATCTCGTCCGGCTTCGACAGCGGGCAGTTGCCGCCCTGCGAAACGGCAAGGTCGACCACGACCGAGCCGGGGCGCATCGCGCGCACCATGTCTTCGGTGACCAGCACGGGCGCGGGCCGTCCGGGGATCAGCGCGGTGGTGACGACGATGTCCTGCTTCGCGATGTGTGCGGCTACCAGCTCGGCCTGCAGCTTCTGGTATTCAGGCGACATCGCCTTGGCGTAGCCGGCTGCGGTTTCGGCCGCCTTGAATTCCTCGTTCTCGACCGCAATGAACTTCGCGCCCAGCGAGGCGACCTGTTCCTTGGCCGCCGGGCGGACGTCCGTCGCCGACACGATGCCGCCGAGACGGCGCGCGGTGGCGATGGCCTGCAGGCCGGCCACACCGGCGCCCATCACGAACACTTTCGCTGCGGCCACCGTTCCGGCGGCGGTCATCATCATGGGCAGCGCGCGGCCGTAGATCTGCGAGCCTTCGATCACGGCGCGATAACCCGCGAGGTTCGCCTGGCTCGACAGCACGTCCATCGACTGGGCGCGCGTGATCCGGGGCACGAATTCCATCGCCACGGCGGTGACGCCAGCGGCGGCGTAGGCAGCGGCTTCGGCTTTGGCGGCATACGGCTCGAGCAGGCCGAGCAAGGCAGCGCCTTTGGGATAGGTGGCGAGTTCAGTGGCGTCCGGTGCGCGCACCTTGAAGACGATGTCCGCGCCCTTGAGCGCATCGGGCGCCGAGCCGACTGTTGCGCCAGCGGCGACGTAATCCTCGTCGCGCACGCCAGCTGTAACGCCAGCGCCGGATTCTACGGCGACAGAATGCTTGAGCGCCACCAGCTTCTTGACGGATTCAGGCGTCGCAGCGACGCGCGTCTCCCCGAAGCGGCGTTCCTTCAGAACTGCGATTTTCATTTAGCCCCCTCAAACCCCTAAGCGGGGGCGCTAGAGCAGAAGCGAGCCCAGCCAGATCAAGACCTGGATGAAGACCGCGAGAACGCTGAGACCGATGACGGTCGCAACCCAGGCGCCGCCCATGCCCATCAGCAGGCCGCCGATGATGCCGAACGCGGCAAAGCCGATAAGCGCGCCGATCCATGGAATGCCCATGGTCAGGGTGAAGGTGGCGTAGCCAACCGTGAGGATGATCAGCATGCAGCCCCAGGCCGTGAAGTGGCCAAAGCCCTTCCACATGCCGCGCCGGGAAGCCATGTCCATATAGGCGTCTGTGTGCGCCGGCGGGGTCACGATCGGACCTTTGTGGGCGGGTTCGGCGTGCGCCATCGCGAGTTAACTCCCAGCGGTTTCAAGGCTAAGCGTGCAGGGGTGTAACCGGATCGCGGTCCGGTGAAAAGCACCCAGAAGGCCGCACGCCAAAGAAACGTCTCAGTAACCGGGAATGCGGGAATTCTGGGCCATTCCGGCCGCCGGCAGCCCTGCTGCGCAACGCCTACCTGACTGAAACCACCCTGTCTGGGGTCGAATACTGCCACTCCTGCAGCAGGGTCCGTAGCGCGGCCACGAAGGCCAGCGGCTGGTCCAGCATGATGTGATGGCGGGCTTCAGGAATCTCGATGAAGGGAACCTGCCGGTTCAGCAGCCCGCGCATGTAGTCGCCGACATCGTCCTCCCAGAGAATCGACTTCTCGCCCTTGAACAGCGCGATCCGGCACCGCGTCTCTTTCAGAAGCTCCTGCGGCGGGCGGGAGACGGAGAAGCGCTGCCAGATCGAGGGATCGAACTTCCAGCCCCAGCCATCTGTCCCATCCGGCCCCGGCTTCTTTGCCAGGGACCAGCGCGCGATGTAATCCATGACGTAGTGATTCTCGCACAGCTGCGGCGGCGCCAGCCTGAAGCGCGCCAGGGCCGCCTCAAGGCTTGGATAGACCTTGCCGCCACGCACAGGCGGCGGGCCCGAGCGCGGCCGGTCGGGCGGGTTCACCGGCGAGTCGACCAGCACGATGCCGCCGAACCTGTCGCCGTGTTCTGCGCCCGTCAGGATGGTAACGAAGCCGCCGAACGAATGCGCGACGATGATCGGCTTCTCGGCGTGCGCGAACAGGCCGGCCGCTTCGCACACGGCCAGCTGCTCTTTCGCGAACGTGTCCATGACATAGCGCTCGCGCCAGTCTGAATCACCCATGCCCGAGAACGTCATGGCGACAACGTGGTAGTCATCCGTCAGGTAGGGCGCGACGAAGTCCCACCAGTGCGCGTGAGCGCCATTGCCGTGCACCAGCAGCAGGCCGGGCTTCGCCGTATCGCCCCAGCTCTGATAGTGGATCCGCGCGCCTTCGCAGTCGACGAACGCCGTATCGTAGGGTGTCGCAACCGCGTCCTCGAACCATTTCGGCGCGGGCGGTTGTGCGCCCTTATAGACGGCGAGCGGTCCCTGCTCGGTTGGCATGCTGACGGGCTGATCGCGAACCAGCTTGTCCTTGTCGCTTGCCATGCCAGCCTCCATTGCCACGGCCACTAAAGGCGAGCGGCCGCCAAACACAAGCGCGGCCCGCCATTCTCATGGCGAGCCGCGCTGTCGTTCCAGAAAGTTGACGGCGTCAGCTTTTCGGCTTGAACGCGATCATCACGTTCCCCGCGCCCTGGCCGAACAGGCCATAGCCGGAGTTCATGATCACCAGTCCGTTGGCTGCGATGATCGACGCATTGTCGACCGAGCCGCCATTGCCTTTGACGCCGTTGAGCGTCGTGAAGTCGCGTGCCGTGTCGAACTGCCAGACCAGCTTCCCCGTCTTGCGCTCAACCATGTAGACGCGGCCATCGAGGCCTCCCGTGATGATGTGGTCACCGATCACCGTCGGTGCGCCCGACAGGCCGAACAGGCCATTGCAGCGCGGCACGAACTTCTTGCGGGCGTCCGTGCAGTCGGGCGCAACCTCGAACTTCCAGTCGATCGTTCCATCGTTGAGGTTCACGGCGTAGAGGCCGGGCTTGAGCGTGGGGTCTACGTCCTGTCCGGGGATGGAGCGGCCGGGATAGCTGATCGGCGCATAGACGTGCGTCGCGTCAGCGGCGATGCCCCAGTGGATGCCGCCGTTGGGGCCGCCCGTGCCGATATCGCGGCGCCAGACGACCGCGCCCGTGTCCGGGTTCATCGCCCACACCGTGCCGGACTTCTGGCCCGCCAACACAAGCTCCTTGCCGTTCGGCGCCTTGGCGAGAATGGTTGAGGCGCCGAAGTCAACATCGCGGAAAACGGTATCCGCCGAGCAGTTCAGCTTGCCGCCCTTTGGCCCGCATCCGACGTTGAAGACATCGTTGGCCGTTGCCTGATGCGACCACTTGATCGAACCATCGCGCAGGTCGAAGGCCATGATGGCGTTCGTGTTGTGGTGCGCGGGAGCCGCGTTCGCTTCGCCCGTGCCAACATAGAGCCGGTTGCGCGCGACATCGATCGATGGCGAGTTCCAGACCGGCGCACCTGCCGGTCCCCACAGCATCTGCCCATCGCCGCGATCCTTGATGGGCTTGGCCTGTTCCATCGTGTGGCCTTCCCACACGCGCTTGCCGGTCATCGCATCGAGCGCGACGACGCCGCCGTGGATCTTGCAGCACTCGTAGGAGTCCTGCGCGGCCAACATGATCTCGTACTGGGAGGACGGCGCGATCACCTTGTCGCCGACCAGCACCGGCGTCCCCGTCGAGATCGAGGCGGGGAACAGCCCCATGTGCGCGGCCCACAGCTCCTTGCCGTTCACCGCGTCGATCATGTGCACAAAGCCGCCCATGTCGCCGACCATGACGACCTTTTTGCCATCCTGGCGCGTGCCGAAGCCCGCGCTGGTGCGCAGCGTCTGCTTGCCTTCATAGACCCATTGGATGCAGGGCTTCTGGTTATCCGAGATGTCGAACGCGAACAGCCGGTTGTTGCTCTCACCCACCGGCAGGAACAGCGTCGAGCCGACGACCGCAGCCTGGCTGCGCATCGTGATCGCGTTCGGGAAGGCGATGGTCCATGCAAGTTCGAGCGTGGTCAGGTCCTTGCCGGCAAGGCCTACCTGAGCCGGATCGAGGCGGCGCGTGTTGCTTGTGTTGAAGCCAAAGGTCGCCACAGTAGGCGCAGCATCCAGCTTCGGCGTCGCGCGCGCGGCGGGGCAGCGCATGGCTTCAACCCACCCATCATCCTGACCGCCACCCTTGGCGAGATAGTTGGAGACGTCCGACACTTCCTTCGAGCTCAGCCCCACCGCCTGCGGGATCATGATGCCTGTCATCAGCGCGTTGGTGATGTGGCCCGGCGTCAGCCGCGCCATCGTCTCAGGTGAGGGCGCCTTGGTTGCTTCGGAATTATCGTGACATGCGGCGCAGCGGGTTTTGTAAACCGCCTCACCCGGATGCGGACCTGTTACCTGCGCCACCGGTATCGGTTGGCTGACTGGCGCCTGCGCGTCGGCTGCGACCTGCGCGGTCTCCGATGGCGTCGTGCAGGAAACGGCCAGCGCGATGGCCGAAACGGCGACTGCCGAAGCAAGCTTGCGAAACATGAAATTCCCTCCCGCATGCCTGACCGCGTCTATCGCGCGACCTCCGGCTGCTAGGGTGCACACTCCTACCTAGATGACGTCAGCGTCAACAGGTGATCCCAAATCCCACCCAAACATGCCGCCCGTCCCGGCCTTGCCAACGGACGGCGGACATTCGACGGTCCAACGCCTGTTTGCAGCGGAGACTGAGACAATGCCGGTTATCTCGCTGTCACGGATCATCGCCTTCTGGGCCGAGCAGCAGCCCGACCGCGTGGCGATCGACCATGAGGGCGTGCAGGTCACATGGGCGGAGTTTGAGGCCCGCACCAACCGCCTCGCACGCGCCTATGCGGCGCTTGACGTCGGCCAGGACCAGTTCGTCACCATTGGCCTGCCCAACAGCATCGCGTTCATCGAGGCCTGCTTTGCGACATGGAAGTTGGGCGCCACGCCCCAGCCGATTTCCGCCAAACTGCCGAAACTTGAGCGCGACCAGATCGTGGAGCTAGGCAAGCCCGCGCTCGTCGTCGGTTGCGCAGCGAACGAATATGCGCCCACGCCCTGTGTGCCGGAAGGCTTCACGCCGGACCCGAGCTTGTCCAGCGATCCCTTGCCGGAACGCACGGCCGCATCCCTGAAAGCCATGACCTCCGGCGGCTCCACCGGCCGTCCAAAACTCATCGTGTCGAAAAGCCCCGGCGCTTACGATCCCGATACGCCCGCGCTCGAGATCCAGCAGCGCGGCGTGATGCTCGTCCCCGGCCCGCTCTATCACAACGGGCCATTCCTCTGGTGCATGTTCGCGCTCTTCAAGGGATGCACGGTCGGCATCACCACGCGCTTCGATGCCGAACAGACGCTGCGCACAATCGAGCGCCTGCGCGTCGACACCTGCTACATGGTGCCCACCATGATGCGGCGCATCTGGGCGATGCCCGAAGAGACGCGCAAAAGCTTCGACCTCTCCAGCCTGCGCACGCTGTGGCATCTCGCTGAACCTTGCCCTGCCTGGCTCAAGGAGCGCTTCATCGAATGGCTCGGTCCTTCGGTGATCTGGGAGCTTTACGGAGGCACGGAGGGGCAGGGCTCGACAACCATTCAGGGGCAGGACTGGCTCACCCATCGCGGCTCCGTCGGAAAGCCCGTCGACACGTGCGAGATGAAGATCGTCGGCGAAGATGGTCAGACGCTCGCGCCCGGCGAAGTCGGTGAAGTCTATCTACGCCCGCTTACCGGGCAGGGCACGACGTACAGCTATCTCGGCGCCAGCGCGAAAGCGATCGAAGGCGGCTGGGAAAGCCTCGGCGACATGGGCTGGATGGATGCCGACGGCTTCCTCTATCTCGCCGACCGCCTCTCCGACATGATCATTGTCGGCGGCGCCAACATCTATCCGGCCGAGATCGAGGCCGCACTCGACGCCTTCCCGGGCGTCCGCTCCTCAGCCGTCATCGGGCTGCCCGACGACAACACCGGAAACCGTCTCCACGCCATCATCGACCGCCCGGAAGGATCCGCTGATCCCGACGCGCTGATGGCGCATCTCAACGCCCACCTGGTGCGCTACAAGACCCCGCGCACATTCGAATGGGTGAACGAACCGCTGCGCGACGAAGCAGGGAAAGTGAGGCGCAATGCGCTGAGGAAAGAGCGGCTCCAATCGTAGGTTGCATTGAGCGAAGCGAAATGCACCGCCCCACGACAGGCACCAACGGTGCATTTCGCTGCGCTCAATGCACCCTACAGGATCTGCTGATCCTCACTCCTTCGGCTTGAACGCCAACAGCATGTTGCCGCCTGCCTGGCCGAACATCCCATAGCCGGAGTTCACCAGCAGCAGGCCGTTCATCGCCGTGATCGAGTTGCTATCGATCGAGCCGCCCTTGCCGTTGACGCCGTTCACGCCTGCGAACTCCTGGGCGGTGTTGTAGGTCCACAGCAGCTTGCCGGTCGTCTTGTCGATTACGTAGAGCGTGCCATCGAGCCCGGCTGCCACAACAGCGCCATCGATGATCGACGGCGCCGCCGAGAAGGCGGCCCCACGCCATCCGCGCGGGCCAACTGTCGCTCCCGGAGGCGGCTCGGGGTTGAACTGCCACTTGATCGCGCCGGTCTTGGCGTCGAGCGCATAGAGGCCGGGCTTGATCGAGGGATCGGCATCCCACTCGCCGGGGATCGGCACGCCCACGCTCGAGATCGGCGCGTACACCGTGTCGTTGTCGAACGCGATGCCCCAGTGGACGCCGCCGAGCGCGCTGCCCGTGCCCAGCGCCTTGCGCCAGACAACCTTGCCGGTGTCGGGCTCGAACGCCCACACCGAGCCGGATTTCTGGCCCGCGTAGAGCAACTCCTTGCCATCGCTCAGCTTGCCGAGGATCACCGACGCGCCAAAGTCTACATCGCGATAGACCGTCTCTGCCGGGCCGACGCAGTTCAGCATGTCGGCCTTCGGATTGCGACTGCAGCCGGAATTGAAGATGTCCTTCGGCGTCGCGTGGAAGCTCCACTTCTCCTTGCCGTCTTTCAGGCCGATCGCGATGATCGCGTTGGTGTTGGTATGCGCGGGCGGCGAGTTGCTTTCGCCGGTGCCGAACCAGATCAGCCCGCGCGTCTCGTCCACCACCGGCGAGTTCCAGATCGGCGCGCCGGACGGACCCTTCAGCGGCTTGCCATCGCCACGGTCGCGCAGCGGCGTTGCATCCGGCATGGTGTCATAGCGCCATTGCTGCGCGCCCGTTTTCGGATCGAGCGACAGCACATAGCCATGGTTGGTGCAGCAATCGTGTGCGTTATCGCGCGCAACGGAAATCTCGAACTGCGCAACAGGCACGATCACGCGATCCTTGAGGACGCTCGGCGTACCTGTCGTCATCGAGTGGGAAAAGCTTCCGACCGGCTTTGTCCACAGCGCCTTGCCGTTGCGCGGATCGACCGCGTGAACGGTCGAGTCGATGCCGGCGAACACCAGCAGCGGAGTTCCATCACCCAGCACGCCATAGGCCACGCTGGTGCGCAGCGGCGCTTCGCCCGGCGTGGTGTAAATCCATTGCACGCATGGCTTCTTCGGGTCCGACAGGTCGAAGGCGTAAAGCTTGCCCGCCTCGGCCACCGGATAGAACAGGTTGTCGCCCACGATCGCGCCCTGCGAGCGCATGATGGTCGCGTCCGGGAAGGCGATGCTCCACGCCAGTTCCATCTCGTCCATCTTCGCGGTGGTCAGGCCCGACTGCGCCGCCGAAAGCTTGCGCGTGTTGCGCCAGTCATAGCCAAAGTGCGTCGACGTTGCATCGTTCGGCCCCCCCATGTCCACCGCAGCGCGCGCGCCGGTGCACATCATGTTGGGGGTCCAGTCGGCTGTCTTGGTCGTGTCGCGGCCGGTGACGTAGCTGACCACGGCGGCGCGTTGTTCGGCGCTGAGGCCCGCGGCCATGTCCTTCATCTTGCCCTGCGTGAGGGTGTAATTGACGAACTGGAAGCTCATGCCTTTCAGGTTGTCGCGCGAGGGTGAGCGTGTTGCGTCCGGATTATCGTGACAGGCCGCGCAGGTTGTCTTGTAGACGATCTCGCCGGGATGCACGCCGCCCGCTGCCGCAACCGGAATGATTGGCGCCGCCGGCATCTGTGGGGCAGGCGTGGCCGTTGCCGCGGATGCTGCGGGAGTTTCAACCGCAGGCGCCGGCGTCTGGCACGAGGCGATCACGGCCAGCGATGCGGCCGCCAGTGCTGTCGCCAGCAAGGATTTCGCCATGGTTTCCTCCCGAAATGCGCGCTGCGTTGATCGCGGCTGCGGTTTGTTATGTGGCGCGAACCTGCACCAGCCCGCAGGGCTTGCAAAGCTGGCGTGTCCGGGGAATCGCGGGGATGTGTTCGCGCCAGTACCCGTTGCTGCGAATGCCTCTTATATTGTGCTCATGACTGGCTGGAGCGTCAACGCCGCAGAACTCCGCATCCCGAGGCGCTCGCGCTTCGCTGCGCACCGCATGATCGTCATCGCAAATCCGGCTGGCGCCGCAGTGCGGCAGATAAACGGGCTTGCCAGCTGGTTTGATGCCGAAGGCGGCGCGTGGCGACACAAGCCCATCGGCTATCTCTGGTCCGATCGCCTGCGCGGCTACGACACCAAAGTCCACCCGCGCACCTACATGCCAATCAACGGAGCCTCTGGCCCCGACTGGAATATCCGCCCGGCCATTGCTGCGGGCGCTGCGCGTGTCCTCGCCGAGGGTCTCACGGCAGAAGAGGTCGAACGCCGCATCGCCCCCGCGCTTGAAGCCATCCGCCGCATCAACGCGCTGAGTACGGGTCCGGAGGGTGGGGCAGGCGTGCCTTACCCGTTCATGGGCTTTGGCCGGAATTCCAACTCGTTCTGCTCGACGCTTCTCAACGCGATGGGGTTTGACGAGCCGGCCTTTGCCGAACCTGCCTGGGTTGTACCGGGCGCCCGGCGCCTGCTTTTGTCGGCTGATGTCGTCCAGTCGCTGCGAACGCAACAGTCTGCGGCGGTCACCGCGTAAGGCGTCCGATTCCGCCGCTGCGTGTTTTCGCGGCTGCGGCATGAGATCGGTGACGCGGATTTTCACCCGAATGTGATTCAAGCAGAACGCTGCGGCAAAGGTCCGTGGCGTCTGGAGTCGCTGCAGTCTCCTTCACGGCGCGCGATTCCAGTCCCGATGCATCCGGCACACGCGCCTGAGCGACTTTGTCTCAAGACTTGCGGCCAGTATTGCGCTCGTTTGGCAGGTGGGTATGTTGCCCGCAGCGTCAGCCCGACGCTTGGTTCCCAAATATTCCGCCCGCAGCGGTTTGCGGAGACGGAGACGGACATTCGTCACGGGAGCCGTTGAAGTGGCGGTTGGGCGAACGGGGAGGAGACATGAAGAAGTTTGTATCAGTGATGGCTTTGGCATGCGCGCTTGGCGCCTGCCAGACAATGCCTATGGATTCCTCCGCGACTGCGGCAGCGGCTGATGCGCCGGCGCCCGCGACCGCCTGGAAGGCCAAGCGTGGACCGGACGGCGTGCACCCCGATCTCAACGGCGTGTGGCAGGTTCTGAACACTGCGAACTACAACATCGAAGCTCACCCGGCTTCGGCTGCGCTTCAGATGCGCGAAGGCCCATATGTGCCTGTGCCGCATGCTTCCGTGGTTGCTCTCGGCGCCATCGGCGCCGTGCCGGCCGGCATCGGCATCGTGCAGGGCGATGGCAAGATCCCCTACACCGCCGAAGCCCTCGCCACTCGCGACGAGAACCGCAAGTTCGCGGTTGAGCTCGACCCGGAAGTGAAATGCTACCTGCCGGGCATCCCGCGCGCCAACTACATGGACAAGCCGTTCCAGATCTTCCACTCGGACAAGGCTGTGTTCATGGCCTACGAGTACGCGGGCGCCGTGCGCAACGTGTACCTTGAAGATCCAGGTGAAGCTCCCCTCGATTCGTGGATGGGTCAGTCCTACGGCCACTGGGAAGGCGACACGTTCGTGGTCGAAGTCACGGGCCTGCTGCAGGACACCTGGCTCGACCGGTCGGGCAACCATCACGGTTACGCCACGAAAGTGATCGAGCGCTGGACGCCGCTGTCCGACTTCCACATGCGTTACGAAGCCGAGATCATCGACGAGGACGTCTACACCAAGCCGTGGAAAATCTCGTTCGTCCTCTACAAGAAGGTCGAAGAGGACGCCCAGCTTCAGCAGTTCAAGTGTGTCGAGTTCGTCGAGGAGCTCATGTACGGCCACCTGCGCAAGAACCCGCTGCCGGGTCCTGCGCTGGATCGCGCCAAGCGTGAAGCTGAGGAGCGTGAAGCCAACAACTAGGTTTTCGGACATCCCGGCGGCGTCTGGCGGGTCCAGACGCCGCCGGAGCCAGGCTTCCAAACCGTTGAAGTTGTTGTGAACTGCCGTGTTCGCCGGGTCCAAGAGATCGCCCATACCAAAGATTCGGTATGAATCAGGGTCCAAGGTCTGGCTGGCGCGCGAAATGGTAGGTTCCTCGTTTTTGGCGCGACACAGTAGGCGCCTTGAGCCAAAGGGATCGCGGGATTAAAACGGACGCAATTTCAGGGGTGCTGTCGCGAATGCCTGTATCCAGGCGGTGCGGTCCCTGAACAAAAAAAATCGCGGCGGCGCCCACCTGCCGGATCTGGAGGAAGTAGATGAAGAACAAAGTTCGTCTTGTCGTCGCGGGTGTCACTCTTGCCGCCCTGACGGCCATCGGCGGCGGCACCGCCGCTTACGCTCACCACGCCTTCGCGGCGGAATTCGACGCCGACCTGCCGGTCCTGCTGAAGGGCAAGGTCGACCACGTCGAGTGGGTGAACCCCCACACCTGGATCCACATCAACGTTCCGAACGTTGACGGTCTCGGCAAAGCCAAAGCCGGCTCGACGTTCAACTGGGCGATCGAGGGCGGCACGCCGAACACGCTGGTCCGTACGGGCGTCAACAAGAACTCGCTGAAGCCGGGCACCGAAGTTGTGGTCCGTGGCTATCAGTCGAAGGACAAGCTCTGCACGACCGACTGGAAAGGCAAGCGCCTCAAGACCTCGACCTGCAAGGCCAACGGTCGCGACGTGACCTTCCCGAACGGTTGCAAACTGTTCGTCGGCTCTTCGGGCACGAACGCTCCGTCTGACGGTGCGGATCCGGGCGAAGCAGCCGCAGGCAACGCCAACAAGTGCGCGGCGCTCTAAGACGCTTCGCCTGAGTTGGGCATGAATTGGCCCGCCGCTCCCCAGGAGCGGCGGGCTTTTTCATTGCGTCGGTCTGCGCAGCCAGGCGCCGTACCGGAAGCATGCTCGCCGCAACGGCAAGCCAAACCCGGGTGGCCGTCTACGCTTCCTTCACGTCCGCGCGACCACGGCTCGTACCCAAGCGGAGTGTGTGCAAGGATCGCGTCCGCCCTTGCGCATGGAGCAATCGGATGATGCGTTTATTGGCCCTCTGCACAACCGCAGCCCTGATGTCCTGTAGCGCCGCGTTCGCGCAGGCGGGCGGGCCCGTTCCCCGCACACCCGAAGGCAAGCCGGACTTCCAGGGTGTGTGGACGAACTCATCGATCACGCGCCTTGAGCGCGTACCCGAATTCAAGGACCTCGTGATCTCCGAAGCCGATGCTAAGCAGTGGGAGCGCGACGCCGCCAGCGTCGCCGCTGCAGACCACGCGCCGACGGCCGAGGACAAGGGCGCGCCCGCCGCAGGCGATGATCCTGCAGGCTACAACGCCTTCTGGATCGACCCCGGCAAGCAGGTCGGCATGGTCAACGGCACCTATCGTTCCTCCTGGATCAATGATCCGGTGAACGGCAAGGTGCCCTACACGCCGGCAGGGCGGACCGCGATGATGAAGTCGGTCGCCACCTACAACATGTTCGACAATCCCGAAGAGCGCATCCCGATCGAGCGTTGCCTCATCGGCTTCGCCTCCACGGGCGGCCCGCCCATGCTGAACGCGCTCTACAACAACCACCATCAGATCATCCAGACGCCTGACGCCATCGCGATCAATATCGAGATGGTTCACGATACGCGGATCATCCGCATGAACGGCCAGCACAACCCAGATTCCATGCGCCAGTATCTCGGCACCAGCGTCGGCAAATGGGATGGCGACACGCTGGTTGTCGAAACCATCGGCTTCAAGCCGCAGGAATCTGTCCGCGTCGACTTCGGGCTGTTCGTCTACATCTCGCCCGACTCGAAAGTCACCGAGCGCTTCACGATGCAGGGCGCGGACACGATCTTCTACCAGTTCACGGTCGAGGATCCTGCCACGTACAGCCAGCCCTGGAAGGGTGAACTCGTCTTCCGCCGCTCGCCGGACCGGATCTACGAATACGCCTGCCACGAGGGCAACTATTCGGTGCCGAACATCCTCGGCGGCGCGCGCGAGATCGAGCGGACCGGCCGCAAGCAGCCGGTCGTCGTCCGCGGCATCGGTCGCTTGGACCGCCCGGCGGCGCAGTAGGCCGAGGCATACGCTTCGCCAGATGTATCGACCTTGAGCCGACGTTCGGGAACAACATTCGGCGCGATTGGCGGAAGTTGGCAGATCTCTGCGGAGCCAGCCGCCAGCTACCTCAACCGTTGCCACTTGCGAGAGCCTGCAGTCGTCGCGCCAAGAAAAAGCCCCGGAGGATTGCTCCTCCGGGGCTTCTCATTTCCGCGATACGGCGCGTCAGCCGCCGAAGCCGACCCACCTTCCGCCAGCCGCAACGGTCACCCAGGCGAGCAGGGAGAACAGGGCGATCAGCTTGGCTGTCGGCGTGGCTTCCTCGGCGCGGCCGAGATAGATTTCCGCCCCATACAGCGCCACCATGATCAGCGCGCCGGCGATGTTCACCGAGAACGAGATGGTGTCGAAGATCGGCTCGTACGTGTCGAAGCCGACAATCCAATACATCACGAACAGCCCGCCGAAGAGCAGCAGGAAGGTCGCCGCGGCGATCCACCGGGTGCGCATTCCATAGATCACAAGCAGGGCGTAGCCCGCGCTGATCGGATGGAACAGGCCGGCCGACGTGATCGGGTCGCCATAGAAGGTGCCCAGCGACAGCAGCCAGAAGGCCATCGCGATGCCGCCCGCAACCAGCACGCCTACAGACGCCTTGCCGCCAGCTTTCGCCAGCACATTGGTGACGCCGAACGAGAAGATGGTCGCGCCGATCAGCGCCATGATCTTCGCGAAGAACGGCACCGACGTGTAGAGCTTGTAGGAGTTCAGCATGCCGATGATGATGCCGGTGCCCAGCACGATGGCGAGGCCCGCGATCAGCCACGGCCGCGTCGAGCGCTCGACGTCAGGCAGCGTCTGCGACGTGACGTTGTTGCCCATCAGGCGCAGGTTGAGCAGCAGCACCGCCCCGCCCATGAGGGCCAGGCCCACAAGGTGGAGCGCGCCGAACGGCGCATAGATGTCCTGCAGCAGCGAGATCGGCCACATTTCCGGCATGGCCGCGACAGTTTCGGTAACGCCGGGAATGCCCTGGAGAAGTTCCTGGAAGGTCATGGTGATCAGCCCTCCTGGCCGGGTGTGGGTTGGGCAGGTTCGGCAGGCACAGCTTCTCCATCAGGCGGCGGATCTTCCGCTCCGCCCTCTGGCGCCTCGCCTTCCGGAGCAGCGGTGTCGTCCGCAGGGGCTTCCTCGAAGTCCTCGCCTTCAACTTCTCCACCGCCCGAGTTGTTGTAGGCTTCGCACTCCTGCAGCACGTAGGCGAGCGAGCCGGGATCGGTCTTTTCGCAATAGAACCAGTCGTACGCGATGAAGCGGCCGAAGATGATCACGATCAGCCACGCCGTCAGCGAAATGCCGCCCGAGAGCTTCACGGGCAGGGGAATGCTCGGCGTGCGCTTGTGGATGTAGATGAACAGCGCAACCACAGCCGCGATGGTCAGGGCCATGCGCGTCAGCACAATGGTCTCAAGATCGACCTGCGTGATCAGGAATGAGCCAAGCAGGGCAATGGACGTGGCCACAAACACCCAGAAGGCCGCGCCCGTGCGCGCGCCAGCGGGAATGCCGGCATCCGCAGGGATCACGTCCCATTCATGCTCGTGCTTCTGCAGCTTGAAGTGGAACCAGGCGATATTCGCGAGGGCCAGTATTAGGAACAGGATTTTCAGGCGGAACCAGATGTTGTGGTAGTACATCATCGGGTCGCGGCCGACGAAGGCGACAATGCCGGTGACGATCATCACCGCGAACGCCACCATCGTGATCGGCAGCACTTTCTTGCTCAGCGCCGACAGCGGCACATTGCGGAAAGCCACGCCCATCATGCGCAGGTCGATCAGCCAGATCGTGCCTGCAAAGAACATGATCGTCAGCACGTGCGTGCCCTCGATGACGTTCCACATGAACAGCGACTGGTGCAGCTGGTGCGACCAGGACAGGCCCTCTTCGGTGAGCCTGCCAAGGTCCTCCCGAATCCAGTTGATGAAATCGTGCAGCAAATTCTAACTCCCCTCGTGACGCCGCATTCGCGGTCGTCCAGAAATCTTGACCCGGCTTGATATCGACCAAGTCGCGGGCGGCCTCACCAGAAAGTGTTACTGGTTTGGCGGCGGTATCCGGTTCGGCAGCTCGGGCAATTTCGCGCGCGGCGCCGGCGTATCGCCGGAGATGTAGCGGTTGTGACAGGCGAGGCAGGCCTCGTACATTTCACCGCCGGCATCGAAGAACGCCTGTTTGTCGCGCGCCAACGCGGTTGCCTGGGCCTTCTTTGCCGCCGTGTAGAGCTGGTTGGCGTAGTCGACCCAATACCGGGTCTCATCGCGCGGCCGGCCCGGCAGAAGCAGGGTGTTGGACGCCTCTGCCAGCGTGAACGCCGCGCTTTCGGTTGCCGCCCATCCAGCCTCGGTTGTGGGGAACAACTCGTGGATGCCGTCCTTGTCGATGATCCAGCCCTGTGCGTTCCAGACGCCAAAGGCGCTGTAATCGATCACATGGGCCATCAGGTCCTGCATGTTGGTGTCGGTCTTGAAGTCGGCGATGGTTGCGCCGCCCATCCCTTCCACCGGAGCGGCGCCAGATGGCGCCGATGAAGGCTCTTCAGAATCTGGTGAACAAGCGGCCACGGCAAGCGCCAGGGCCAGCACTATTGCTGAGCGGGTCATTGTCTCTCCCTTTTGCGTATCCTCACCGTTGGCGTATTCGCCATTCCGGATCCAGAGGCGCAATCTTTCTCCACCTGATCAATGGGTAACCCGCTCTCCAGAGCCATGCCATTGCCGAGGTGTCGCACGTAATAGACTTTGAACGCGCCAAGGGGGCAAGTCCCGTTGATGGCATCGCCGGTCGCCGAGGGACTTTCCACCGTCAGGGGAAGCGCGCTACAGCCAACGCAATGATAGGCCGCAAACCGCAGCCAGCCGGGGAGGATGTACAATGGCATTCATGAAACGGAGCATTCTTGCCGCAGGTGCGGCATTGGCGTTCGCATTTGCGAGCGGTTGTCAAAGCGCGCCACAGGTCGCCGATCCGTTCACGCCGTCCCTCATCCAGGGCGATGCGGCAGCGCTCGGTTTCGATCAGGCCAAGCTTGGCGAGATCCGCAAGGCGCTGAACGACGATGTGCTCAGCGGCAAGATCCCCGGCGCCTACCTGCTGATCGCGCGCCATGGGCAGGTTGCCTTTGCGCAGGGCTTCGGCGTTCAGGGCCCCGGCCAGATCGCGCCGATGACGGAAGAGACGATCTTCCGCGTTTTCTCGATGACCAAGCCGATCGTCACGGTCGCCGCGATGACGCTGGTCGAGGACGGCAAGCTCTCGGTTGACGACCCGGTGTCCAAATACCTGCCGGAATACGCCAACCTCACCGTGATCCAGGCTGACGGCTCGTCCAGGCCGGCGCAGACGCCGATGCTAGTGCGGCACCTGATGTCCCATACCTCGGGTCTCATCTACGGCTTCATCCAGCCCACCACGGCGCTCGGCAAGCAATACGCCGCTGCGGGCGAGGGCGATCCCACCAAGACCGCGCGCGATCAGGCGAAGATTTTCGCCGGCCTGCCGCTTGCCGCTGAGCCGGGCACGGCCTGGAACTACTCGCGCTCGACAGACGTGCTTGGCGCGGTGATCGAAGTCGCCGCCGGCAAGCCTCTGGATGTCGTCGTCGAGGAGCGCGTCACAGGCCCGCTGGGCATGACCGACACGCATTTCTTCCAGTCGAAGGACAATGCCGCGCGCTTTGCCCAGTCGAAGCACACGGATGGCTTGTATTACGATTACACGGTTCCGGTCGC
Organism: Alphaproteobacteria bacterium 32-64-14; assembly: GCA_002280725.1. Classification (GTDB taxonomy): domain Bacteria; phylum Pseudomonadota; class Alphaproteobacteria; order Caulobacterales; family Hyphomonadaceae; genus UBA7672. The sequence continues at coordinate 44,785 of NCEM01000020.1, read as the reverse complement.
CTTCCTGCAGGGCGGCGGTGGTCTGTCGTCGACGCCGGAAGACTATCTCCGCTTCGCCGAGATGCTGCGTAACGATGGCGAGTATCGCGGCGTGCGCATCATCGAGAAAGCAACGCTCGCCCGTATGCGCCAGCCGGAAACGAACGACGCCATGCGCAAGGCTGGCCTGTTCTTCCCGGCCATGGGCCCGGTCGCGGGCTCGATGGAGTTCGGTCTCGGCTTCTCGCTGGTGACGGATGACACGAAACAGCGCCCCGGCAATGGCACGTTCTCGTGGAACGGCATCGCTGGAACCGAGTTCTGGGTCGATCCGAAGAACGACCTCGTCATGGTGTTCATGATCCAGGATCGTGCGCTGCTGGCTGAATACCAGCGCAAGAACCGCGCCTGGATCTACGATGCGCTTGTGAAGCCGTAGGCTTCACGACGAGGCAAAGAGACAAAGAGGGGCGGTCCGCAAGGGCCGCCCCTCCTGCATTCTGGCCTCAGTTCGCCGCTGCTTCCGCATCCGCCACGCGCTGTCCGCGCAGGATGTTGGGCAGCGAGTAGTTATGCTCGTGGCAAGGCGAGGGGAACATGCCGGTGGTCGCCGCCTTGAACGAGAATTCGGCGATCCACGGCTCCGAGTACGCCCACGGGTCCTCGATGGTGAACTGATAGAGCAGTTCGTCTGTCGAGAGCCGCGTATAGCGCTCGGTGATGACGGCGTCGGGGTTCATCACGAATTTCGTCATGAGTCCGCGCACGCGCTCGATCTCAGGCGTGCGGGTGGTCTTGATCACCAGCGTGTCGCCCTCCCAGCGCGCGATCGAGTCGCCATACCAGGATGTCGGGCCAGGCGCGTCGAACGTCTCTGCAAACGGTATGATCCGCGCCTCATCGCCATTCTCGTTGTGGATCACGACATGGGTCGGCGTCTGGATGATGCGCTGGCGGTTGTAGGAAATGACCGCGTGGATCGGCGGCACGCCGCTCACCACCAGGCAGCGCTCGCTTGAGGGGCGCTGTTCGTAGTTGTCCTTCTCGCCATCCATCGTCTCCGTGTCCTTGGCAAGCTGGCGCGCCTGGTCGGTCAACGGCAGCTTTCCGTTCGCCGGAACGACAATCAGGCGCGTGCGGCGCTCGCCACGCACGATGGGCAAGCCATCCGTCTCGCCCATGATCACATGTGCTTCGGGATCGATGCTCTTCTCGAGAAAACCGGCCATGCCGGCGAAGATCGTGTCAACGATGCGCCTGGCTTCGTCTTCAGGCACGACAAGGTCCGCACTCATCGGCGACAGCTCGAACACCGGAAAATAGTTGGTCGCCCACACGACGCCCTGGAAGTCGGGCTTGCCATCGGGCGTGCGGGGTATCTCTGTCATCGGCGCTAGCGACGTCGGAGACAGCGCGAACGGGTCCGAAGGCGCCGCCTGCGCCAGCGCGGCGGGGGCAATGGCGAGGATGGCGGTAATCAGAACGGGGAGGCGTAGCATCAGAGTGTGTCCCTCTTTTTTGTTATGCGCCATTCATCTGGCGTTGGTGCTGAATGCGTCATGAATGGCAGGCCCGTTGCGAGGGGCATCGCTTGACCGGAGACGCCAAAACCATGATCGCACGTTGCAATGCGCCGTTTGCACGCGAGCTCGCGCCGTGCTGACCGTTGGCGCCGGCCTGCCGCGCGGTCTTGTGAAGCTCGCCGTGGAGAAGGGCGCGGACGCCGCCGAGCTGGCGCGCCGCGCCGGCATCGCGTTCGCCGATCTCGATGATCAGGACAATCGCATTTCGATGCAGAGCTACATCGCGTTGATGCGGGCGGCGAAGGAGATGACGGGCGATCCCGCGCTGGCGCTGCACTACGGCGAAACGGTCGACCTCTCCGAGATCTCCATCGCCGGCCTCATCATGAACGCCTCGGCCACGATGGGCGAAGCGTTCCAGCAGATGAACCGCTTCGGCGCGCTCGCGATCGAAGTCGAGGGCGCCGGCAAGCGATTCGTGATGCGCGCCAACGAGCGCGGCCTCTGGATGGAGGACGCCCGCGAAAATCCGAACGACTTCCCCGAACTGACGGAAATCACGTTTGGCCGGCAGGTCTGCGCTCCGCGGCGTTTCCTGTCTGCGCCGCATGTGCTGGAAGTCCACGTCACACATACAGCGCCCAGTTATCGCGCCGAATATGATCGCATCTTCCGGTGCCCAGTGGTCTTCGATGCGTCGTGGAATGCGCTGCGCCTCCATCCCGAGATCACCGGCATGAAAGTCGCGCTGCAGTCGCACTATGTCTTCGGTGTTCTCAGCGAGAAGGCCGAGCAGCTTCTTAAGGAGCTGGAGAGTGCCAAGACGATGCGCGGTCGTGTCGAAAGCCAGCTCATGCTCATCCTGCACAAGGGCGATGCGTCGATGGATGCCGTCGCCGCATCGCTGGGCGTCAGCCGCCAGACGCTGTTCCGGCGCCTCAAGGCGGAAGACGTGACCTTCGAGAAGATACTGGACGATCTGCGCCACCGGCTCGCGCTGAACTATCTCGCGGGCCGCAAGGCATCGGTCAACGAGACGGCGTATCTCGTCGGCTTCTCCGATCCCGCCGCCTTCTCCCGCGCCTTCAAGCGCTGGACCGGCAAGAGCCCAAGCGAGATGCGGCGGGGCTGATGGCCTCGACAAACAAGAAGGGCGGCCCTTTCGAGCCGCCCTCCTGTTTCTATCTCGCCGGAACCTTATTCCGCGGGCTTCAGCGCTTCGGGTGGGGTCGCCAGCTCTTCGCGCTCCAGCTTGCGCTCGACATCGCGGGGCGAACCCGTGCGCCGCGCCAGCATCGCGTAGGCCGCCGGTACGAGCACCAGCGTCACGAGCATCGCCGTCGTCACGCCGAACAGGATCACGACGCCGATGGCGGAGCGTGTTTCCGAACCTGCGCCATGGCTGAAGATCAGCGGAATGGCGCCGGCGATCGCCGTCAGGGAAGTCATCACGATCGGGCGGAAGCGGGTGAGGGCGGCTTCCTTCAGCGCGGCGCTGAATTCCCGGCCCTGGTCGCGCAGCTGGTTGGCGAATTCGACAATCAGAATTCCGTTCTTGGCCGCCAATCCCACCAGCATGATCAATCCGATCTGCGTGTAGATGTTCAGCGAGTTGCCGGTCAGCCATATGCCAAGCAGGCCCCCGCCAATGGTGGCAGGCACGCACAGCATGATGACGAACGGGTGTGTCCAGCTCTCGAACTGCGCCGCCAGCACCAGGAACACCACCAGGATGCCGAAGCCGAACACGAACAGGATGCTCTCGCCTGCGCGCTTGTAGTCCAGCGACTGGCCCTTGTAGTCGATAGCCGCTTCTTCCGGCAGGACTTCGCGCGCAATCGCTTCCATCTTGTCCAGCGCCACGCCGAGCGAAACGCCTGGATCGAGGTTGGCGTTGACGGTGATGGCGCGCACGCGGTTGTAGCGGTTGAGCTGGCGCGAGTCGGCCATCTGGTCGACGCGCACGAGGTTCGACAGCGGGATCAACTGGCCGGTGCGCGAGGAGCGCACATAGATGCTCTCCATGTCCGCCGGCGTTGCCTGCTCGGTGCGCTCGCCCTCGAAGATCACATAGCGCTCTTCGCCGTTCTGGATGAACGTGCCGACTCGCTTGGAACCCAGCATGGTCTGCAGTGTCGAGCCGATCTCCTGAACGGTCACGCCCAGATCGGAGGCGCGTTCATAGTCCACGTTCACGCGGAACTGCTGCTGCGTTTCCTTGTAGTCCCAGTCGATCTGGTTGATGCCGGGATTGTCCTTGTTCAGCGCATCGACGAACGTGTTGCGCCATTCGATCAGCGTTTCGTAGGATGGCCCCTTGATCACGAACTGGATCGGCTTGCCGCCGCCGGGGCCGCGGCCGAAGCCGGACGGCATGTTGGCGAAAGCGCGCACGCCCGTGATGTCGCCCAGGCGGCGGTTGATGTCGTTGACGATCTCGAAGCCGTTGCGGCGACGACCCCACTCAGTCAGCACAACCTGGATCGAGCCGGAGTTGAAGGCGCTTCCGCTCGGACCGAAGCCGCCCGGCGCGCGCACGGAAATGCCTTCCAACTCGCCATCGGGATTTTCAGGCGTCTTCACCATGGGGATCAGGCGCGCCTCGATCTGTTCGATGAAGGGCTGCATGTATTCGAACGATGCGCCTTCCGGGCCCGAGATCATGACCTGGAACGACCCGCGATCCTCATTCGGCGTGTACTCGCCGGGGATCTGGGTGAAGAGCCAATAGCTGCCGCCGATCGTCACGAAGAAGAAGATGGCGATCATGATCGGGCGCTTGACGGTGGCGTCATAGACCGCGCCGTAGCCGCGGCGCAGGCCGGCGAAGGCACGGTCCACAAAGCCGGCAAAGCCCTTGCCCTTGTCGTGTTCCGAGTGCGGCTTCAGCAGCTTGGACGCCATCATCGGCGATATGGTGAGCGCCACCAGCATCGAGAACGCGATGGCCGCAGCGATGGCGATGGCGAATTCGGTAAACAGGCGGCCGACCTGGCCCTGCATGAAGGTGATGGGCACGAACACCGCGATCAGCACCATGGTGGTCGCAACGACCGCGAAGCCTACTTGCCGCGTCCCGCGATAGGCGGCCACCAGTGGCGTTTCGCCAAGTTCCTCGATCCGGCGGTGGATGTTCTCGAGCACGACGATGGCGTCGTCCACGACGAGGCCGATGGCCATCACGAGCGCCAGCAGCGTCAGCATGTTGATCGACAGGCCAAGCGACAGCAGCACGGTGAACGATGCGATCAGCGAGATCGGCACGGTGATGGCGGGGATGATCGTCGCCTTGAAGTTGCCGAGGAACACAAAGATCACCGCGATAACCAGCACGACCGCGATGCCCAGCGTGATGAACACCTCGTTGATCGCCGCGTTGACGAACACCGAGCCATCGAAGTTGATGCGCAGGTTCATGTCCTCGGGCAGGGTGGCCGCCACTTCGTCGGCGCGCGCGCGCGCGACCTTGGCCACTTCCACCACGTTGGCGACGGACTGCTTGACGATGCCGATGCCGACCGTATCGAGGCCGTTGGCGCGGAAGATGCTGCGATCTTCCTCGGCGCCCGCTTCCACACGCGCGACGTCACCCAGACGAACGACAACCCCATCCGCGCCCTTGGCGACGACGAGCGAGGCGAACTCCTCCGGCGTGCGGAAGGGACGTTCAATGCGGTTGGTGAACATCAAATCCTTAGAGGTCAGCGACCCGGCCGGCGTCTCGACGTTCTCTGTGCGAACCGCACGTTCGATGTCGCCGACGGTGAGGCCGCGCGCAGCAATGGCGCGGCGATCGAGCCATACGCGCATGGCCGGCGTGCGCTGGCCGCCGATCTGCACGCGCGCAACGCCGTCGATCGAGGAGAAGCGGTCGACCAGATAGCGCTCGGCATAGTCAGTCAGCTCCAGCGGCGTGCGCTTGTCGGACGCCAGGCGCATCCACAGCACGGTTTCTTCCGATGCGTCCGCCTTCTGCACGTCTGGCGGATCGGCTTCCTGCGGCAGGCTGCGAAGAATGCCGCCCACACGGTCACGGATGTCGTTCGCCGCGGAGTCCATGTTCCGCGAGATGTCGAATTCGATCGAGATGCTGGACTGGCCGTCCTGGCTCGATGAGTTGATGAAGCGGATGCCCTCGACGCCGGAAATCCTGTCCTCGATCACTTCCGTGATGCGGGACTCGACCACGTTGGCTGAAGCGCCCGGATAGGTCGTGCGGACCGAGACGATCGGCGGGTCGATGTCCGGGTACTCGCGCAGCGCGAGCCGCGTGAACGACACAAAGCCAATCGCCACCAGCAGCAAGCCGATGACCGTGGCGAACACCGGCCGTTTGATTGAAACGTCGGACAGCAGCATTGCGAAAGCCTCCAGGCTTTACTGGGCGAGGCCCGACTTGTCCGTGGTTCCCTGACCCGACGCGATCGCAGGTCCGCCGCCGCTGGCGGGCGCCATGCGAACGGGAGCGCCCGGCCGGACCTTGAGAATGCCATCGGTGACGATCAGGTTACCGGATTCAACGCCGCTCAGCACTTCGACAATCCCGCGCTCGCGCATGCCGAGCAGAACCTCTGCCTTGCGGACGACAGCGGGTTGCTGGGTGTTGTCGATGACGAAGACGAAGTTCTTGGATCCCTCGGCGACCACCGAGATTTCCGGAATAGACAACGACGTGCGCGGCTGCGAGATCAGTTCGACGCTCATCGACGTGCCGGCTTTCAGCAGGCCGTCCGTGTTCGGAAGCGTGGCGCGGACTTTCACCGCCAGCGTCACCGGATCGATCGCATTGTCGATCGAGGTCAGCTTGCCGACAAAGGTGCGGCCCGGGAAATCCCTGGTCGTAGCCTTGATCTCAAGACCCGCACGCAACGACGACAGGTAGATCGAGGGCACGCCGAACTCGAGGCGCATCTGGCTGTCGTCGATCAGCGTGGCGACCGCCTGGCCGGGTGAAACATAGGCGCCGACGCTGACCTGCCGGAAACCCAGCACGCCGGCGAACGGAGCGGTCAACACGCGATCACGCAGGCGGGCCTGAATCGAGGACACGTTGGCCTGTGCGGCTTCGTATGCAGAGCGCGAACGCTCAAGCTCAAGCTCGGCGATGGCCTCGCCCTTGGCGAGCCGCTGGTTGCGTTCGTAGACGAGGCGCGCGTTCGCCTCACTCGCCCGCGAAGATTCGAGCAGGGCGTTCTCTTCCTCGTTGACGAGCGTCATCAGGACCTTGCCGCGCGCAACGCGCTGGCCGTCCTCGAAGAAGATTGCCGTAATGCGGTCGGCGGCGTTCGCGGTGAGGATCACGCGCTCGCGCGGCTCCAGCGTGCCGAGCGCTTCGATCCGGCTGGAGAAAACCTTGGGGGCGACTTCCATTGCACCGACCTGCGTCGGGGGAGCGCCGCGTCCGCCTCCGGGTCCGCCCGGTCCGCCGGGCCCGCCCGGGCCACCGCCACCGGGGCCGCCAGCCATGGCGGGCTTGTGATCGCCGCCGCCATTCATGGTTGCGAACGCGATGCCGCCAACCGCCAGCACCACGACGGCGACCGCACCCACAATCAGGTTGCGCTTAGGCAAGACCATGAAAAAACAACTCCACCACCAAACTACACGCCGCGCGGCCACGCTTCCACCCTGGCGCGAGGCTCTTGTTGGTTCTCTTACGCCCCTGATGCCTCTTCCCGTCTGCGGCCTGCAGACGCGGAATGCGCAAAACCGATGACGATCCCGCGAGCGAGACCGACAGATGCGCCAACAAACAGGAGCCACCTGAACCTATAGCAGACACCCATACATGCTGGGGCTTGAAATTCGGTCAACGACGCTGGGGCAAAGGAACCATCTGCCTGCTTCAATTACACGTGAAGCACGCCGGATTTGAGGCAGTTCCATCGCTGTGGGTCCGTGCATCCGACGAGCGGGGCGGAAGCCCTCGCCCAGACAAGGGAATCTGGTTGACACGTGCTCTCTCGGAAGGGGATGTCCGGCTCAGGCTCCGCCGCCGGGTTTTCCCGCCGGTCATCCGCAAAAAGAGGGGAATGCCATGACCCGTCCGGTCCGCCCGACTGCCGCCCATCTGTCGCCGATCCGCGCCTTTCTCATGGCGACCACAGCCATCGCGATGGCAGGCGCCGCCATGGCGCAGGAAGCCCCCCAGGAGGGCGAGCCCCCGGAGGAAGATCGCGATGTCGTAATCGTCGTCGGCACGCAGATCGTTGGCGCACAGGCCACAGGCGCTCTCCCCGTCACGGTCATCGGCGAGGACGAGATCGACGCCATCGCCGCGACTTCGGGCGACGACCTGTTCCGCTCGATCCCGCAGCTCGGCGATGTCGCCTTCAATACCACCCGCACCATCGGCAGCCTCAACGACGCGCGCGGCGACACCGCCTCGATCAACCTCCGCGCCCTCGGCACTGGCAACACGCTGGTCCTGCTCAACGGCCGCCGGATGGTGAACCACCCGGGCACCCAGGCTGAGAACCTCGTGCCGGTCGTGACCGTCAACACCAACTCCATCCCCACCATGGGCGTGCGCCGCGTCGAGATTCTGCTCGACGGCGCCTCGGCCATCTACGGTACCGACGCCGTGGCCGGTGTCGTCAATACCGTGCTCAAGGACAATCTGGACGGCTTCACCTTCGACATCACCTACGGCAACAAGGAAGGGGCGGGCGCTGACGAACTCACCGCGTCCTTCGAACTCGGCATCAACTCGCAGGACGGGCGCACCAACCTTTCGCTCCTTGGCTCCTATTTCACCCGCGATCCTATCTTCGCGCGCGACCGCGCCTTCACAGCCAGCTCAGACCTGCGGTCACGCCTTCCCGCCGATTGGGCCAGCAACTCGGCCGCCGCCAGCTTCAACGGGACGTCGCTCACATCTGCCTGGGGCATTTTCGACCGCTACACTCCGGGCAACATCGTCGTGAACGGAGTTTCGGTAACTGGCGCCGGCACAAACGGCCAATTCCATATCCAGCCCAACACCCTTCCGGGCTGCCTTGCGCAGCTCGGCAACGGGCTCTGCATCGACGATACGTCCACGCGCGACCAGGAGCTGCGCTACGACGTCAACCGCAACGCCACCGTCACGAACGGCGTTGATCGCTACAACGCCTTCGCGTTCCTGAACCATGAATTCGACGGCGGCCTGGAGCTGTTTGCAGAAGCCGGCGTCTATCTCGCGGACTCGCTTGGCTATCGTGAGTCCGCTCCCATGCTGGGCGCCGTGCCCATCGTTGTGCCGTCGACCAACTACTACAATCCGTTCGGCGTCGTCGGCTCGCCCAACCGTCTGGCGGGATACACCGGCCCCGCGCTGGATCTGGTGCTTGGGTCGCTGACGGGCACGTCCGCCTACCGCCCGATCGACGCCGGTCCGCGCGAGACGGAAGTCGAGAACCTGTCGTCCCGCATCCTCGGCGGTCTGCGCGGCGACTGGCAAGGCTGGAACTGGGAATCGGCGCTGCTCTATTCGATGGCCGCGTCCGAGGACAAGGAAAACCGCGTCTCCAACACGCTGTTCCAGCAGGCGCTCGCGCGCAATACGCCGGATGCGTACAACCCGTTCAACGGCAGCTGCGTCAACGATCTCAGCGGCGGCGATTGCACGCCGAGCCAGATCGACGCGATCCGCTCCTTCACCGTGCCGGTCTATCGCCGCAACAACACCTCCATCGCCTCGTGGGACCTCAAACTCTCGCGGCCTGACCTGTTCACGCTGTGGGCGGGCGATGTCGGCGCCGCCTTCGGTCTCGAAGTGCGCCGCGAGACGTTCAAGGACGACCGCGACCCGCGCCAGGACGGCACGGCGATGTTCACCGACATCATCAGCGGCCTGAGAACGATCGACCTCCAAGGCAACAACCAGACGCTGGACACGAACGGCAAGCGCGACGTGCAGTCGGCCTATGCCGAATTCCAGATCCCGCTGATCTCGCCTGAGATGAACATCCCGTTCGCGCAGAGCGTGGACATGCAGCTGGCCGTCCGCCACGAGAATTTCGACACGTTCGGCGGCGTCACCAAGCCGAAAGTCGCGCTGTCCTGGCGCCCCTTCGACCAGCTGCTGCTTCGCTCTTCATGGTCGGAAGGTTTCCGCGCCCCGAACCTGCAACAGCAGTACGAGACGGGCCTGCTGCGCTCCAACAACCGCACCGACTTCATCCGCTGCGAAGCTGCGGTGCGTCAGGCGGCCAACAACAACGTGCCGCCGCCCGTGTTCAATACCACATGCCCCACCGCCTCTCCCGCAGCGGCCGCCTGAAGAATCCACCAACACGACCTTTGGCCTCGTCTTCGAGCCGACCTTCATTCCGGAAGGATGGGGCGCCTTCACCTTCACCGCCGATTGGTGGCGCGTGGAGCAGAGCAACGTCATCGGCATCTTCGGCGACAGCAACCATATCCTGCTCGACTATGTGCTGCGTCAGGGCCCGGGCTGCACCACGAACCCGCTGCCTGCCGGTTGCTTCAACCCTGCGGTGATCCGTAACGCGCCGGATGCTGACGACAACACGGCCTTCGCTGGAACCGGCCTCGCGCCCGTCGGCGACATCGTCCTCGTCAACGACAACTACCTGAACCTCGACCAGCGCACCGTGGAAGGCGTCGACCTCGGCCTCTATTACGATCTCAACGACACCGCGATCGGCGACTTCTCGTTCCGCATCAACGCGGCCTATCTCGACAAGTTCTTCCAGGACGTGTCGCCTGCGGGCGTCGTCATCAATGCCGCTAGCGCTGCGGGCGATATCCCCTCGCAGCTCAGCGTTGCGGGGCAGGGCAATCTGGTGCGCGACTATGGCCGCCCGGAATGGCGCTACACCTCGGCGCTGACCTGGCGCATGAATGAGTGGGGCGGCGGCTGGTTTACGTCCTACGTCGGCGACGTGTTCGACGACCAGATCGTCAACAGCGTCACGAACCAGCAATGGATCATCGAGGATTATCAGACGCACAATCTCTATGTGCAGTACGAGTTCGGTCACGACTCGAACTCGCCGATGCGTCTTCGTCTGGGTGTGCGCAACATAACGGATGAAATCCCGCCGCTGGCCGCGACAAACTTCGGCTATCTGGGCGATCTCCACTCGCCGCAGGGCCGCTTCGTCTATGTGAACGTGCGGAAGTCGTTCTGATCGGGACTGCGCACGGCCGCGTCTGTGGATGCGGCCGCAAGCCCTAGATCTGCATGCCCAGCGCGGTGTCGAGCAGCAGATACGCCGAGAGGCGCGGCGCTGCGTCTTCACGCGCGCGTCCCGCCATCGACAGCACACGCAGCGCATCGGCCGCCTCGCGAGAGACGAACTCGCGCGCGGCCGTCTGCATGTCGCGATCAGTTTCGAGCATGCGCGTCACGCGCTGGATTTCAGCTGGCGCCGTCTCGTGCGTGGCGCGGCGGCGCTGGCGTTCGCCCTGGCTCGATGCATTGGCGATGCGGCGCAAGTCAGCGGCCTTCACCACGTGCAGGCGCACGCCCGCGCGATCCAGCCGGTCGATCATTGCGCCCGCCGATTGCTCGCGGACTTGTGGCGCGGGCTCCGGCGTCTCGATGCCGCCTAGCAGGTCGCGCCAGTTATCGTTGCGCCGGGACTCGTCGGCGAAGAAGAAGTCGGCCTCGCGACGCGGCGCAGGCGAGGCCACGTGCTCAAGCACGAGCTCATCGTCATGCGCGCCATCGCCGCGCGACGGGTCGAGCGCTGGATCATCGCGAACGATGGAATAGGCGGTCGGCTTCTGTTGTGGCGGAGCCGCTTCACGCGCGCCGAACAGCGGGAACGGTTTGTCGGGCTCGGCGTGCGGTACCGGCGCCGCGTAAACCGGCGCAGCCTGGACAGGCGGCGCGACATAGGCGGGTGCAGCCGGCGCGGGCTGCGGCCGGGCAGGCGGCGGCGCAATCGGCTCGAGGATCAGATCGTCGACCGACGAGGTCTCGGAATCATCCTTCATCTTGCCGATCAGGAGCGAAGCTTTCTCTATGCGCGCGCGGGCGCGCTCGAGGCCGTCTTCGGCGGCGTTCGTGGCGCGGGTCGCGGTCTTGAACAGCGTGTCGGACAGCTGGTTGATGCGTTTTTCGGTTTCGTCCGCATGCGCGCGGGCCGCGTGCGAGGCGGCGCGGGTGGTCGCTTCGGCCTGCAGCGCGGCTTCCTTGAGCAGCGTCATCGACTGGCGCGCATCGTCGGATGCCTGCGCTGAACGCGAGGTGATCGTCTCGGTCGCCTTCAGCGCCGAACCGATTGCGTCCGACATGGTGTCGCGCAACGTTTCTGCTGTGGACTTGGTCGCCGCTGCTGCGAGTTCGCCGGCCTTGGTCGCGGCTTCAACCATGCGGGTGGATTGCACGAGTTGTTCGTCGAGGCGCATCAGCACGCTGGCAAGACCCTGCGCGCGCTTGCGGCTTTCGGCCCCCATCGTATCGATCTGGTTGATGCGTTGGGCGAGATGGCCCGCCGTCTCGTTGAGATCGCGCAGGCGCTGGTCCAGCGTCGAATCCGCCTGGCGCACCTGGTCCTGTGCGGCGCGGGTGGCTTCCGACATCAGTTGTGCGTGACGGGGGATCGCCTTGGCGAGCTGGTCGGACTGGTTGCGCAGGTTGTCGGCAAGCTGGGTGAGGTTCTGGCGTTCGGCGCTCATCTTGCCGACGAGCACTTCGGAATCCGCGCGCACGATCTCCGCGGCCTTGAGGGCCGCCGAGACGCTGTTCTCGATATCGGCCTTGAGCGCATCGAGGCGCGTGCGCGTGTCGACCATCGCGCGGCTCAGCGTCTGGGTCTGATGCGCCACCGCTTCGCCAAGGGCGACAATTTCCGTGCGTGAGGTTTCCGCCGGCTCGAGCAGCAGCTTGGCGGACGTCAGCACGATCGCATTGGCTTGTGCCGAGCGGGCGCCTTCACGCGCCATGATGCCCGCGCAGATGAGCGCGAGGCCCGGTGCAAACAGCGCCGCAAACCCGCCGGCCAGAACGAGCGGGGGCTGCGCGAAAATTTCATTGAAACCGACAATGGCGATCAGCCAGGCGGCCACGCCACCCCACAGCAGCAGGGCCAAGGCGGCGCCCGCCCATGGCATCCAGGCTCCGGCGGTGTGTGCGGCTTCGAACTGCGCCCGGATACGGGCGGAGGAGGAAGAAGGTCGGCGATCCGAAAGATCCGTCATGACGGCAGCTGGCCTGTTCAGTGTGGCTACAAAACGCCAGCAAGCAGGCGCGGCAGCGACCCCGGAAGAATTTCCGGAGTTCTGAGCCTGCCCACACAGCATCCTGAATGTGCAGGCCGCGTGCCACGTTGGAAAGGGGTTGGAGTCAGCCCGGCCAGGTGAATCGGCAGGAGAATCGTAAACGCTGTCAGACAAAAAAAAGCCGTCAGCTTCCGGTTCGGATGCGAGATTAATCGTAAAGGGCCGGCAAAGGGGCCAGTGGCAGGCCTAGTAGACCTGCCCTAGTAGACCTTCTGGGGGGTCTGCTGCTGGATCGGTTTTTCGATCGCCGGCTTGGCGGAACGAACCGGTTGATCCTTCTGCGGCTGCGGGCCTTCAGCGTCGCCCACGCCCGTCCATGCTACCAAGGCCGCGAACACTGCATCCCTGACGTTTACGATGACTTCGATCATCGGGCTAACCCCTTACCCGGCCGAACCGCGAGCCCAGAACTTGTGAGGCCAAGCTGGTCCCGCATCAAGGCGAAAATTCGACGGCGGTTCCGGATTCAGGGCAAGTGAGCTCCGGTTGCCCCACTTTTCCGGGCCGCCTTCGTTCTGCCGGTCAGCGATAGCGCCACAGCCGGTGCGAGCCCTGAACGACATAGACCGTTCCATAGCCATCGGCGCAGCGCTGGACTTCGACGTCGGCTGGCCGGTCGTACCAGTAGCCGAACTCCCGGTCCCAGCGGCACTGATTGGGGAATAGACCCCAGGCATTCGGGGCTTGCGCGGGATAGGTGGAATAACCGCCGTATCCGTAGTTGTCCCGCGAATAATGCCGGGGTTCCGGCGTCAGCAGGCCGAGCAGGGCTGATCCGGCATGAAGCCCGGTCCACCCGTCATCGTTGCGGTAATGATGGCGGTCGTAACCCCAGCCGCCGCCCCAACTGCCACCCCCGTCATGCCGGCCGCGATCATAATCGCGGTCACGGTGGCCATTGCCCCTGTCGCGATCCCAGCCCCGGTGATCGCCGCCGTTCCGGTCGTGCCCGCCGCGTCCGCCATCGCCGTGCTGGGCCATGGCGGGTTCGATCGCGGCGGTGGTGGCGAGTGCAAGAGCGGCCAAGGCCAGAAGCTTACGGAGCATGGAGCAGTCTCCCCTCTCAGGATAAGGAACGGAGTGTCCATTCTTGATCTTGAAGCGCACATGAACAAGTCGTTCAGGCGCGGCGCTCTGCGGCGGCGCTTAACCCATTGTTTCCCCGGCGCACCGACAGTTTGCCTATGCCCGCAATCGATCTCGACCAGCTCAAGACCATGACCGCCTCGGATTCGAGCCTCGCCATCGAGGTGCTTGGCATCTTCCGCCAGTCTGCCGAACTGTGGTCGCGCATGCTGGACCCTACGCAGGAGCCCGATCACTGGGCCGATGCGGCGCACGCCATCAAGGGCGCTGCGCGCAGCATCGGCGCGATGGAGCTGGGCGAGGCGTGTGAAACCGCTGAGCGGCTGGGTCGCACCGGGACGGCATCGCCCGTCGAAGCCGGCGTTGCGATTTCCACAGTGAAGGACAGGCTGGGCGAAGCGCTCGAAGCCATGGCGCATGTGGAGCACCAACTGGTCATGCGGCGCACATTCGATGGCGTCCGGCTGGGCTGAGGCGGACCTCGCCTAGAAGGTCCACGTCAGTTCTGTGTAGCCGTAGAACGCATCGCCCTGTCCCGTGGCGTTCGGAGCAGTCTCGAGAAAGCCTTCGTTGAACAGCGCGGCGCCTCCGAGCGACAGGCGCAGCACGTCCTTCTGCAGCCAGCGCCGGTAACGCACTTCCACCTGCTGACCCACATCCGTTCCGGATGCGCCGGTGATGTCCACCACGCCGCTATTGCCGAACCTGTCGCGCGCTTCGGCGAGATCGATCTGCCTCAGCATGATGTAGGCGTCAGAGGCTTCGTCGAGCTCGGCTTCAAGCCTGATCCCTGCGGATGAAAGATTGTTGCGCGAGAGGGCGCCCCAGATGCTTGTTGGTCCGAGCTCAAACGACCGATCGCCGTACAACGAATCGAACCGGCCGCTCTTGCTATCGGTCGGAGATGCATCGCCCGAGGCAAAATCGTAGTGAAGCGACAGGCGCGGCGACATGGCCATGTCGAACGTATAGCCGCCTTCGAGATGCAGCATCGATGCTTCGTGATCGAGGCCGGTGACGTCGAGCGGGCTGGTGGTCTGGCGTTCCGTGCCCGTCTGGTGAGCGTATTCAAGATCGAAATCGAAAGCGCTCGTGGCGCTTGTCTTGCGCAAGCGCGCGCCAACGGTGAGCAGGTCGCGGTTGCGCGAGGGCGTGTCAGACGTATCGCTCTCATTGAGACCGAACACGTATGCCTCTCCACGCATTCCGTCGGGAAGGGGCGTATCGAGATGTGCGCCCGTGAAGGTGATGCTGTCGATGGTGGGGTTGAAGACTGCTTCGTTGTTCAGCGCCGAGTCTATATCGGACGGCGCGCGTGTTGCCGGGTGAACGGCGAACGCCGTGATCTTCAGGTGATCGCTGCCTGTCCACGTGGCGTGGACGCCATCGAACGATTGCACGAAGCTGCGAAAGTTCGCGCGTGCTGTCAGGCGGCGTGAGCCGACATCCATCGCGAAGCGTCCCGCCATGATGTCGAGTTCGGCGCCGGGGGCGAAAACGCCTTTGGCTTTCCAGAGCGCATGAAGCTGGATCGGCTCCAGCGTATCGATCTCGCCGGCGGCGCCGCCGCCATCGTTTCCGGCGATCAGCCGGGAATCGACGAACTCGCCGACAAGGGTGAGCGGGCCGGCGTCGACTTCCAGTTTCAGGCTGCTGCGGAGATTGAGGATCTCATCATCGCCGGTGCGCCCGGCCACGAACTGGTTGGTCAGGGTCTCGTATCTTGGCCGGATCGATCCGGAGATTCGCACGCCTTCGGGAAGGCCAAGGGCCGCCTGAAGCGTCGGGCGCGCGGTATGATCGCTGGCGCTGGCGGAAGGCTCCTGCGCCAGGCAGGGCATACCGCAAGCAAGCGAAGCGATTGCAAAGACGAGGTATTTTGGCGCTGTCATGAATCCGTCATGCCATCCGTCTCCGGCAGGGTCGAGCGCCATATCGCCCCACGCGAAGTGCGGGCCAGCGCGTTTACTTACTCTACAGAGTCAATATAGTTTCACCTTAGTCGCGGGAGCGGTTGCGCTTCGTCGCGGTCTGCTTGGTCTCAGGCGCACCATGATTTCTCAGAAGGCTAAGTACGCATTGCGGGCGCTGGTCGCGCTGGCCAAGCATGCGCCGGGCAAGCCGATCTTCATCGGCGACATTGCCGAGTCCCAGGCCATCCCGAAGAAGTTCCTTGAGCAGATCCTGCTTGAACTGAAGCATCACGGCCTTGTCGTCTCGCGGCGCGGAAAAGCCGGTGGTTACGGGCTTTTGCGGCCTGCGGACACGATTTCGTTCGGTGAAGTGTTGCGTATTGTCGATGGTCCGATCGCGCCATTGCCTTGCCTGTCGAAGATCGCCTACCGCCGCTGTGAGGACTGCAAGGAGGAGGCGTCCTGCGAGGTTCGCCGGGTCTTCGCGCAGGTCGCCGACGCCACGCGGGCGGTGCTTGACCGCACCACGATTGCCGACGCCGTCAGCCCCAATCTGCCGGTCCGCCTGCGCGAGATGGTGGCCTGAGCTGATCGTGTTTCTGCGGGCCTTCGTGGTTTGACAAACACGACCATATAACTAGCGTATCGGCCGTGGAGGATCAAATGCGTAGGCGATTTATCGCCGCCGTGGCGGCGGCTGCGCTCAGCGCATGCGGCGTCGCGAGCAATGAGGTGACGCTCCTCAACGCCTCGTTCGACCCGACCGGTGATCTCTATGAGGAGTTCAACGCCGCATTCTCCGCCCAGTACCGCACGCCGGATGGCAAGACGGTCAGCATCGGCATGTCGCACGGCGGGTCCGGCAAGCAGACCCGCTCGGTGATCGATGGCATGCCGGCGGACGTCGTCACGCTCGCCCTGCAGCGCGACATCGACCAGATCGCGGAGAGAACAGGGAAGATCCCCGCCAACTGGCGCGGACTTCTGCGGCACAATTCCTCGCCTTACACGTCCACGATCGTCCTGCTTGTCCGGAAGGGAAACCCCAAGGCAGTCCATGACTGGGACGATCTTGCACGTCCTGGCGTGTCCGTGGTGACGCCGAACCCCAAGACTTCCGGCGGCGCGCGCTGGAACTATCTTGCCGCCTGGGCCTATGCCGACCGCAAGTTCGGCGGCGACGAGGCCAGGACCGGCGAGTTTGTCGGCGCGATCTACCGCAATGCCGCTAAACTCGATTCCGGCGCGCGTGGGTCTACCACCACGTTCTCGAAGCAGGGCACGGGCGATGTGCTGATCACGTGGGAGAACGAGGGCTACCAGCTGTTGCTCGAGTCCTCCCCGGGTGAGTTCGAGATGATCTATCCCTCGCTCTCCATCCTGGCAGAGCCCCCCGTCGCGGTTGTCGCCGGAAATGCGGAGCGGCACGGTACGCTGAAGGTGGCGCAAGACTATCTCCTCTATCTGTACTCTCCAGAGGGACAGCGCATCATCGCGAAGAACTACTTCAGGCCGTTTGATCGCACTGCAGCAAACCCTGAAGACCTGGCGCGCTTTCGGGATGTCGAGATGGTGTCGGTCGACGATCCGCTGTTCGGCGGATGGAAGGCCGCGCAGAAGAAGCATTTCGACGCCGATGGCGTGTTCGACCAGATCTACAAGCCGGCGAAATAGACCATGACGCCGAAAGCCATCTCCAAGCCGCCCCGGGCCAACTGGCGACGCCGCAGCGTCCTGCCGGGCTTTGGCTTGAGCCTTGGCTACACGATTGCCTATCTCTCGCTGGTGGTGCTGATCCCGCTTGCGGGTCTTGGCATCTCTTCCGCGTCGCTGGGCTGGAACGAGTTCTGGGCCATCGCTTTCGATCCCCGTGTCGCCGCCGCCTTGCAGCTTTCGTTTGGCGCCGCTCTGCTGGCCGCGATCGTCAACACAGTGTTCGGCGTGCTGATTGCCTGGGTGCTTGTGCGCTATCGTTTCCCGGGCCGCCGCTGGCTTGATGCGGCGGTCGACCTTCCCTTCGCGCTGCCTACCGCCGTGGCGGGAATCGCGCTGGCAACGCTGTATGCGCCCAATGGCGTTTTCGGCGCGACGCTCGAAAGCGTCTTCGGCCTGAAGATCGGGTTCTCCGCAATAGGCGTCGTCTTCGCCCTGATTTTCGTCGGCCTGCCCTTTGTCGTGCGCACCGTTCAGCCCGTGCTGGAAGAGATAGACCGCGAGACGGAGGAGGTCTCCGCCACGCTTGGCGCCGGACGCTGGCGCACCGTCACGCGCGTGATCATGCCGGGGCTTCTGCCGGCTATCCTGACCGGCTTTGCACTGTCGTTCGCGCGGGGGGTGGGGGAGTATGGCTCGGTGATCTTCATCGCCAACAACCTGCCGTTCCAGTCCGAGATCGCGCCGCTGCTGATCGTCATCAAGCTCGACGAACACAACTATGCGGGCGCAACCGCCATCGCGACCATCATGCTGGTGATTGCCTTCGTCATGCTGTTCGTCATCAACCTGCTTCAGGCCTGGAGCCGGAAATGGTTCGGTCATGACTGAAGCCGAAAAGTCAGTGATGGCGACCCGGCGCCGCCAGAAGCAGGCTGTTGGCGAGGGACCGCTCACGCGCGCGGCGCTGATCGCCGTGGCGCTCGCGTTTCTCGGGATCATGCTGATTGCACCGCTGCTCGTGGTGTTTGCCGAAGCCTTCAGCCGTGGCGCGGGCGTTTTCTTCGATGCGCTGGTCGCCCCCCACACCATGTCGGCCCTGCAGCTGACGCTTCTGGTGGCGGCGATCGCCGTGCCGGCGAACCTCGTGTTCGGCATCGCGGCGGCGTGGGCCATCACGAAGTTTGATTTCAAGGGCAAGGCGTTCCTGCTGACGCTGATCGACCTGCCATTCGCTGTGTCGCCCGTGGTGTCCGGGCTGATCTTCGTGCTGCTTTTCGGAGCGAACAGCGCGCTTGGGCCGTGGCTCGATGAAATGAACATCAAGATCCTCTTTGCCGTCCCGGGCATCGTGATCGCCACCATCTTCATTACCTTCCCCTTCATCGCGCGCGAGTTGATCCCGCTGATGGAGCAGCAGGGCTCGTCGGAAGAGGAGGCGGCGGTGTCGCTTGGCGCGGGTGGGTGGCGGACGTTCTTCCTTGTGACGCTGCCCAATGTGAAGTGGGGGCTGCTCTATGGCGTCCTGCTCTGCAATGCGCGGGCGATGGGCGAGTTCGGCGCGGTTTCCGTCGTCTCGGGCCATATCCGGGGGCAGACCAACACGCTGCCGCTGCACATCGAGATCCTCTACCATGACAACAAGGCCGCGGCGGCGTTTGCGGTGGCCTCGTTGCTTGCGATGCTCGCTCTCGTTACCCTTGCTGTTAAGACGGTGCTCGAGGCCCGGTTCGCCGGCTCGCTTGCCGCCCAGCGTCGCCACTGACGCGAAGTCCGGACAAGTTTCATGCAGGTTCGCGTCACCAACGTCTCCAAGAACTACGCCGGCATGGCCGCGCTGGCCGATGTGTCGTTGACCGTCGGATCGGGCGAGCTTGTGGCGCTGCTGGGGCCTTCGGGGTCGGGCAAGACGACGCTGCTGCGCACGATCGCCGGACTCGAGACGCCGGATTCGGGCGTGGTGTATTTCAACGACCGTGACGCCTCCGAGAGCCGTATCCAGGACCGCGGCGTGGGGTTCGTGTTCCAGCATTATGCGCTGTTCAAGCATATGCGCGTGATGGACAATATCGCGTTCGGCTTGCGCGCGCGGAAGAAGAACCGGCCGAAGGAAGCGGACGTCAAACTCAAGGTGATGGAGCTTCTGGACCTTGTTCAGCTGTCCGGGCTGGAGAAGCGTTTCCCATCGCAGCTTTCCGGCGGACAGCGGCAGCGGGTGGCGCTGGCGCGGGCGCTGGCGATCGAGCCGAGCGTGCTGCTGCTCGATGAACCGTTCGGCGCGCTGGATGCGCGGGTGCGGAAGGATCTGCGGCGCTGGCTGCGCGAGATCCATGACCGCACGGGACATACGACGCTGTTCGTGACGCACGACCAGGAAGAGGCGCTTGAGCTGGCTGACCGCGTGGTCGTGATGAACAAGGGTCAGATCGAGCAATCGGCGACGCCGGATGAAATCTACGACACGCCGGCGACGCCGTTTGTGTTCTCGTTCATCGGGGAGTCGAGCGTTATCCCCGTGGTTGTCGGCAATGGCCGCGCGACGCTGGACGAGCGGGTTATCGATCTTGAAGTTGGCGTGCTGGCGGATGGTCCTGCGAAGCTGTTCCTGCGTCCTGAAGACGTTGCGATGGTGACCGATGGCGGGCCAGGGATTCCGGGCCTTGTGGTTTCGACCCGCCGTATCGGGGGCATGCGCCGCGTGACGATGGAGTGCGGGCTGGCGCGGCATCGCATCGAGTTCGACGCGCCCGCCGAGATCGACATCCACAACTCGCAGCGCCTGCAGGTGCGGATCACGGGCGGCCGCGTCTATGGCGATGGCGAGGAAGGCTACGCCACCGAGAAGCTGGCCTCGTCCGATACGGCTGACTTCAAGTGGGCCAGGGCCGAGGGCTGGATCGACCGGTAGGTTTGTCCTTTCGATTGCGGTGGTGAGCATGGCCTCGTGCTTCGACAGGCTCAGCATGAGGCCTTCCCCAACACTGTGGCGCGGATGCGCGGGATCGATCGATTGCGCACACAGGCCCGCGACCTCGCAGGTGGCTGCGAGGCGGGTGCGTTGCGTTGCGGTTGGATCAACTCGTGTCGGCATGCGCGTACCGTTGCAGCGTGTCGCCGCAGGCGTGGTGCAGCGGGGCGAGGATATCGGCGAAGACGCGGCGCATGGTGCGGAGGATGCCGCGGGCGCGTGGCGTACAGGCTTCGGACAGGCGCAGGGCGAACGAGCGTTTGCGGGTAAGCGCGCGGGCGGCGCGGGCGATGAGTTTGTCGGGATTGGCGATCAGCTGCGCGAGGTAAGCGAGGCGCTCGGAGAATGCGTGTGCGGCGTAGGTGATGGGTGCGCGCCTGGGCGCGGGCGGCGGAGGCGCGTCAGCGTCTTCGCGATGCGCGAGCGGGCCGGCGTCGTGGAGATGCTGCTGGTCGGCGCGGAGCAGCGTGTCGATCGGCGCGGTGGGGCGGCGTGCATGGGGCAAGGTGTTGGTGGCGGCGGTGGTTCCGGTGCGCGCGGGCGCAGCGCGATGCGTGCGCTTCGGACGGTCGGGTGCGTAGAGACGGAAGGTGTTTTTGGTCGCGGGCGGTGGGGTGGCTGGCGTCGTGGTGGCGGGGCTTGCTTGTGTGCGTGTGGATGCGCGCGCGTGACTTTGCGGCTGGTTGATGATGAGTGTTGTCGCGGCGATGAGGACGAGGCGGCGCAGGACGAATTCCAGCGAGTAGATCCAGCGCATCAGGGGCGCGGCGCGTTTGCGCAGAAAGGTTGTGGGCGCCTCGCTGGCCGATCTGGTCGCGTGCTGCAGCCAGTCGCGCAGGATGTCCCACATCGGGGTGAAGTCTTGCGGCTGTGGCGCGGCGATGGACATGAGCGGAGTATGAGCCCGGCTTTTGGGCCGGCTGGATGAGACAGGCTGCGTCCTACAAATTCTTGGGCTTGGCGGTTGAGTTTGTTGGCGATTGTTTTTGGTTTTCCGACGGATTGGGGAAGGTGGTTTCCTCCAAATCCGGCTGCGTTGCGGCCAGCCCCCTCCGTCACGCCGCTCTGCGGCGCACCACCCCGGCTTCGCCGGTGGAGGACACAACCACCCGTCCTCCACCGGCGAAGCCGGGGGAGGTGGATTGATGCGAAGCATCAAGACGGAGGGGGCTGACGGCGCGTAGCGACGGCGGCGCGGCTTCACGGCTGCGCGATTTGCGCTGGGGAGATCAATCCGTGTAGGCTTGGGGCAAGTCCGGCAAAGGACAGCGTGGGAAGCAGGGAGAGACGTCGATGTGTGACGAACATACAGAAGTCAGCAATCAGGAATTCTTCAAGGACAAGAGCGGGGTTTCGCGCCGTGGCGTTGTGGCGGCGGGCGCAGCGTCTGTTGTGCTTGCAAACCTTTCGACCGTTGAGGCCGAAGCGCAGACCGCGAAGCTGCCGGTGGTCGAGATGGAACTCGACATCGACACGCCGGATGGCAAGGCGGATGTGCACTTCGCCGTGCCGGCGTTCGGCAAGCACCCCGCCGTTCTCGTGTGGCCGGACATCATGGGGCTTCGTCCCGCCTTCAAGGGCATGGGCCGGCGCCTGGCTGAAGCCGGTTATGCCGTGCTGACGATCAACCCGTTCTATCGTGTTGCGCGCGGACAGGTGTTCGACGCCAACACCGAGAAATTCTCCGACGCACCGGTGCGCACGCGCCTTGTCAGCTTGATGCAGCCGACGGTGGGCGATCCGGAGAACTGCCGCAAGGATGCCACGGCGATGTTCGCCTGGCTTGACAAGCATGGGTCGGTCGATGCGAAGAAGCGCGCAGGCACGACGGGCTACTGCATGGGCGGTCCGCTTGTGATGCGCACGGCGGGCTTCCTGCCGAACCGCATCGGCGCGGGCGCGAGCTTCCATGGCGGCGGCGTGCTGACAGCGGCGCCGACCAGCCCGCACCTGCTGATCCCGCAGATGAAGGCGGCCAATATGCTGATGGCGGTGGCGCAGAATGACGATGCGCAGGACGCCACGATAAAGGACAAGCTGCGCGATGCATTCGCCAAGACGAAGATCAAGGCGGAGATCGAGGTCTATCCCGCGCAGCACGGCTGGTGCCCGACCGACAGCCAGGTCTACGACAAGACGCAGGCCGAGAAGGCGTGGACGCGCCTGCTGGCGAACTTCAAGGCGGGGTTGAAGTAGGCTTCGGGTTTGAGATCAGAAGCGCGGTCTGGCGAGAGCCGGCCCGCGTTTTTGTTTGAGCTTGTGTGAGCACGGCCTCGTGCTTCGACAGGCTCAGCATGAGGCGCTTCCGCTATCGCCTCGTATGCAGCTGCCAGTCATACCTACGATGTGTCATCCCGGAAGCGCGTCAGCGCTATCCGGGACCTATTCATCGACCTCGACGGCTTCGCGATGGATCCCGGCTCTACGCTTCGCTACGGCCGGGATGACAACGTATGTGAAAGCCTCATCCTGAGCCTGTCGAAGGACGAGGCGCGGGCTTCGCGCTAGCTCCGCCACCTCAACGTCCGCGCCTCGATCGGATTCACGAAGGCGCGGCCTTCGGAGCGGGAGGCGGCCCATTCCTTTTTCAGCGTGCGGTACCATTTGGCCTGCACGTCGATGTCGTCGATCCAGAGCATGTTCTGCTGGTAGGCCAGACCCTTGTTCTGCAGGTTCACCATGTGGCCGTCCTGGCCGAGGAATTTCTGCGCGGCGGGGATGAGGATGGGCAGGGCGAGATCGAGGAAGGGCGCGTTTTTCCAGAAGGTGATCTGGGTGATGCGCGTCTTCTTCATGCTGATCGGTGTGAGGCAGGTGAGCGTGAAGATGCGGCGCTTTTCGGCTTCGACGATTTCCCACCGGAAGCCGGGGATCTGGAAGACGATCTCGGTCGTCACCCTGTCGCCCATCAGCATCTTGTAGGCGAGCGAGTTGCCCGAGGGCGCATGGCGGGCTAGGGCCCAGCCGCGCGTTGACGGCTCGAACAGTTTTTCTTTCAGGCGCAGCCCCGTGGAGGGCGGGCGCCACCACCATTGATTGTGCACGAAGGGCACGTGGGCCGGATCCATCAGGCCGACGACGGCGTCGTCCATGTGCGCGTTGAAGATCTGGTGGACGATGAATTTCGGCTTGAGGCCTTCGCCGATGGCGAAGCTGGGCGGGGGCGCGGCGGGCGGCGCGTCGCTGCGCGGATTGTCGGCGACGTAGACGAACACCATGCCGTTGACTTCGTGCACCGGATAGCGGCGCACGCGCACGCGGTCTGTTGCGAAGTCCTCGGGGCTCGGCAGGGACGGCATCAGCTTGCACTGGCCGTCCGTGCCGAAGCGCCAGCCGTGATAGGGGCACTGGATGGTGGGCTGGCCGTTGGTCTCGACCTGGCGGCCGGCGGAGAGCGGCACGAGGCGATGGGGGCAGACGTCGCGCAGGGCGAAGGCTTCACCCGCCTCTGTGCGGGCGAGGAGGACGGGCTGGCCCAGGATAATGCGGCGGAACTGCGTGCCGGGCGGCAGCGATTTCGACGCGCAGGCGAAATACCAGCTGTCGGTGAGCCAGCCTTCGGCGGTGATGCCTTCGGATTTGGTGAGTGCGCCGTCTGCCATTTATGCTCAAAGCCTTGATCGGGCGGGAGTATCCGATGAATGTGGGCGCGCGCCAAGCGCGGCAAGGGGAAGCCATGCCGGAATCCAGTCCGGAAAGCAGGATTATCCGCCGCATACTGCGGGTAAACCATGCCGGGGAGCATGGCGCGGTATCGATCTATTCCGCGCAGATCGCGTGGGCCCGAAGGCGGGCGCCAGATATTCTCGACTGGCTGGAAGATACGATCGGCCATGAGCAGAAGCACCGGGAATTGTTCCGTTCGGCGATGCCGGCGCGGTCGGCCAAGCCTTGCCGGCTGATGTCGATCTGGTCGGTTGGCGGGACGGTGTTGGGTTGGGTGACCGCGCGCATGGGACGGGCCGGAGTGATGGCGTGTACGGCAGCGGTGGAGCGGACGGTGCATCAGCATCTCGTCGAGCAGCAGGCCTTTTTGAATCGGCACGACATGGAACTGCTCGGCATCGTTCAGACAGTGCAGGTGGACGAGGATGCGCACCTTGTTCATGCGGAAGCGAATCTGAAGGGCGGCGGTTGGCTTGCGAAGGCGATTTATCCCGCGGTCGCTGCAGCTACGGAGTTGATGATCTTTGTATCCACGCGGGGCGACAGCCTGCGCCTGCGCGCGGCGATGAAAGCAGCGTGATGGCAAAGTCAGCAGTTGCGAAAGCGAAACCGGAAAAGGCGGCAAAGCCGCCAAAGGCGAAGATGCGGGCAGCCGAGGTGATCTCGGGCGCGTGCCTGTGTGGCGGTGTCGAGATCGAGACGGACGCGCCGGTGTTCTGGGCGTGGCACGATCATTCGGCGGGGAGCCGGCGGGCGCATGGCGCGGCGTATGCGACCTATGTCGGGTGCTGGAAGAGCAAGGTGCGGGTGGCGCGGGGCGAGAAGCTGCTGTCGCGGTTTGAGGATGAGGCGCGCAGCCAGATGCGGACGTTCTGCTCGCGGTGCGGGACGCCGGTGATGTTCACGCGGGGCGGGTCGCCGAAATGGGTGAACATTCCGCGCGCGCTGTTCGCGGGGCGGACGGGGCGCGAGGCGAAGTATCACGTCGCGATCGGCGAGCTGCAGGACTGGGCGTATCTCGGCGCGCCGGTGGGACCGCTGAAGGGCTATCCGGGCGTGATGGTGGAAAAGGCGCGCAAGGCGCCGCGGGCGAAGGCGGGTGGGTTGTTCGAGGTCTAGACCGCGAGTTGCAGGTCGCTGTGGTTCATCAGGAGCGTGGCGCCGCCATCGAGTTCGATGAGGTATGCCGGATTGCGGCGGTTGGCGGGGCGCGTGACCGTCGCCCCGTTCATTGTGCGCTCGAGATAATGCGTGAAGACCTTGAGGACGATGCCGTAGGCGGCCTGTCCATGGTCAGCCCACCGCACGCGCGAGCCGGGCTGATACGCTACTTTCTTCAGTGTCATGTCTGCCTGAACCGACTGACCCCCACGTGAACCCACTGTCATATAGATGTTGCAGAAGCGCCGCACTTGCAAGACGACAAAAGCGTCGCAGAGGAACACGACAGGCAAAGTCGCGTAGATGTGAAGGTTTCGTCAGGCAGCGGCGTGTGTTTGGGTTGCGCAACGCCGGATCGCCTTGAGAGCAGTAGGGTTTCGTGCGTCGCGGGTCTTGCCCGCGCGGGCATGACCAAATTCTCAGGAAGGAACCTGCAACTCCCCTAGCGGAACTCCGTTGGCATGATGACGGGCGGCATGGCCGCGGGGTCATAGACAGTAACCGAGTAGAGGAAATCCCCCATGATGAAGATGATCCTGGCTGCCGCTGGCGTTGCCGTTCTCTGTGCTCCGGCGCTCGCGCAGACGCCCGACAAGCCCAAGCCCGCTGCTGCGGAAAAATTCGCCAAGCATGATGCGAACCAGGACGGCGCGTTGTCGCTGACCGAGGTGCAGAGCATGGACATGAAGGTGACGCAGGCGGACTTCGACAAGTACGACGCGGACAAGAGCAAGTCGCTGTCGTCGGCCGAGTTCGCGAAATGGGTCGAGGCGAAAACGACGCCGCCGGCGTCCAAGCCGGGCTGATGCTTCGCGATTTCTGAATACGGGCTGGGAAAGGCAAAGGGCGCGGGTGATGAACCCGCGCCCTGAGTTTTGTGCGCTGACCGACGCGCCTAGTGGATCATCGCGTTGATGGTGCGGGTCTCGACCACGGGGCCTTCGGGATTGGCGCCTTCGCGCTTTTCGAGTTTCACCTTGGCGATGACGCCTGACGTCAGCGGCTTGAACGTGATGACGTGATGGACCGTGCCGTCTGTCATCGTCACGTCCATCGCGCCGGTGATCTCAACTTGCGTTGCGTCTTCGGGCGTGACCGTCCAGGTGACGCCGGCAGCGGTGGAAAGATGGATCGTTTCCGTCTTCGAGGTGTCGGTGTGGTACATGAAGCCATCCGGCGTTTCGGCCTGGCTGGCGTCATCGGCGGCGGTCTGCATGTCTGCATCCATCGGGCCATGGCCTGAATGGGCGTCTGCAGCAGCCGCTTCAGCGGCGGGAGCGGCGGGCGCAGCAGGGGCCGCAGGCGCTTCGCCACCGCACGCGGCAAGGCTGAGCGCGGAGATCGAGATCAGGGCAAGGCGCATGGGGTCGTTTCCTCTGTTTCTTATGCAGTGTTTGAGCGAGGATTAGACCGTCATCAGGCCGGGCGGTAGTGGTGATCCGCCATGCGGCTCCAGCCCTTCTTCGTCTTCGCCTCGACGATCCAGTGCATGCCGCCCGAATCGGCGGGCCAGAACACCTGCCTCGCAATCCGCTTTTCCATGCCGGCTTCAAAGCAGACTGCCTGGGAATGTATGTCCGATCCATCGGCGAGGCGGCCGGAGCTTTTCTTGCCATCGCTCGTGTAGGACCAGAACGTCAGTACGCCATCCGCGCCGGGGCCGAAAAAGCAGACTTCCGTATAGGCCTTCGCGGCGCCCTTGTCGGAGAAGCGCCATTCGGCGTCGAGCTTCACATAGCCCTCGCCGAAGGCCGCGTACGTGCGCGTGCACATGACGGGGCCCATGGGTGTATCGGCCCGCGCCTTCCAGCTGCCGAGCAGCGGCGCCATTGGCCCCAGCTTTCCGCGGCCCTTCTTCCAGATGTGAGTCATCGGCGCCTCCCCGTTCTCCCACTGGAGCAAAGGCGCGGATCGCGGCAAGGTCAATTCGGCGGCGGGAGGATTCGGGCCATGACTGATGCGCATCATCCAAAATTTCAGAAGCTGATCGATTTCCTGACGCGGATTCCGGCGATCGAGATCAACGACACGCCCTCGCGCGGGATCGGCGCGGGCGAGGACGCCGATGGCGGCTGGTGGGTGAAGTTCGGAATCGACATTGATCACGAGTTGGCGTGGCACACGGTGCAGGAATTTGGCGCGGTGCTGAACAGCCTGTCGCTGGAGGAGGGGCTGGCAGCCACGTTCAAGCCGGTGTCGCCGCCGCCCTATCTGAATGGCGGCCCGGAGGAGTTTCTCTCGTGGGTGATCGAGGCGCGTGGCGGGCTGGCGCCGGGCTCGGTGGCGCTGGTGCTCGAAGAGCGGCTGCCGCAGCCGGTGGAGGATGAGGCGGCGTGGCTCGATGAGGTCTCGGAGGAGGAAGACGAGGACGACGAGGATGAGGAACTGGATGATTGAGCTGCGGTGAGCACGGCCTCGTGCTTCGACAGGCTCAGCATGAGGCCTATCCCACAGCTGTTCCCGAGCGCCTCATCCTGTCGAAGGACGAGGCGCGGGCTTGCTGATCTCAATTCTGCTTCGTCGCTTTCTGGTTGGCGCCGGCCTGGTGAAGAATCAGGTGATCGGGCGCGAAGGTGATCTGGGCGTCGACGACCTTGTAGAAGAATTTCGTCTGCGACTCCGCGAAGATGGGGAATTTCTGCTGGCCGGTGGCTTGTACCTGGATCTGGCCATTTTCCAGCGTGACGGTGAGCTTGAAGGCGGGCGCGGCGTCGAGGGTGTAGATGCCGGTGTAGGTCGTGAGCGTTTCGGGCGGCACGGCGATCTCTGCGCGAGCGGCGGGCGGCGTCGGCAGTGGCGTCAGCGGGATCGACGGGTCGATCAGGTGCATGGCGATGTCTTCGGGGATGCCGGTGCGGTTGCCGAGGAGGACAAGGCCGACGCCGCGTTTCTGGTCGAGGACAATGATGGCGCCGTAACCGCCTGTGCCGCCGTCGTGGTAGAGGAAGTCGCCCTTCGACGTGGTGATGGTGATCCAGCCGAGGCCGATCTGTGTGGCGGGCGACATGCGGAAGCGCGGTTGCTGGGCGAGGCGCATGGCGCGTTCGAGGTCGTTCTTCGGTTCGCCGAGATTGGCGTCGAGGAATTTCAGCATGTCGGTCATGCTGGCGCGCAGGGCGCCGGCGCCGGCGAGCGAGGGGAGGTCCCAGTTCGCGGCGGGCTGTCCGGCGGCGTCGTGGCCTTTGGCGAGGTTGGCCCGCATAGGCGGCGTCAGCGTTATGCCGCTGGATGTCATGCCGAGCGGCGCGAGGACGCGCGTGCGGACGAGATCCTCGTAGGACTGGCCTGCGCGGTTCGCCAGCAGGTTGCCAAGAAGCCCCATGCCGAGGTTGGAGTATTCAAAGCTCGCGCCGGGATCGCGGGGGAGTTGGTACTCGCCGAGGAAGTCGTCGAGCATCGCCTGCGTGTAGGCGGCGTAGGGGTTCGTCATGTCGGCTGTGGCGAGATCGAGATTGCCGGGCAGGCGGGGCAGGCCGGAATTCTGTTCGGCGAGATGGGCGAGTGTGATCGCTTTTCCAGAGCGTGTGGGCAGCACGAGGCCCGGTGGGGCGTGTTGCTGGGCGGGGGCGTCGAGCATGACTTCGCCGCGCTCGACCATGTCGGCGAGCAGGGTGGTGGTGAAGGTCTTAGTGACCGAGCCGATCTCGAACACGGTGTCGGGGCCGAGGGGCGGTGCGCCGATGCCGGGGTTGCCGAAGCTGACGATGCGGGTTGAGCCGTCGGCTTCCATGACGCCGAGCACGAGGCCGGTGGCGCGGCCATCCTCGACGCGGGATTTGATCAGCGCGAGGAGGTCTGCGTCGTTCGGGAAGACTTGGTTCTCAGAAAGTGAGGGGGTCTGCGCCATGGCTTGTCCTGTGAGCGAGATGGCGGCGAGGGCGGACAACAACAAGGCGCGCATCACTGTTTCTCCGAGTAGCGGTCGAGGTCTTCGATCAGGCGTTGCAGGCGGGCGGCGCCGAGCAGGTTGAGCAGGATGATGCCGCCGAAGACAAGGGCTGCTACCACTGCCGTTCCGGCGAGGCTGCCGAGGGTGCGCACGGGCGTGTGGCCCGGCGCGCCCATGCCCATGGCGACGAGCCAGAGAATGAGGCCGGGGACGACCGGGCCGATATACCAGAGCCAGACGGATTTCAGCGCATCGCGCTGGCGCACGTATTCGGCGCGCTGGAAGTCGATCAGGCTTGCGGCGCTGGCGGCCGGAGGCGGCGCGTTGGCGCGGGCGAGGCGGTGGAGATTCCAGACGATGAGCAGCACGCCGGCGATGATCATGATGTTGGCGATCGGCCACAGCGGCGTCGCGGGGACGGGCCAGGTCGCGTACCAGCCGAACACCACGATCACGAATGCACTGGCGATGTATTCGACAAGGTTGCGGCGGCTGACCTTGCGCTGGAACACAGTGGCGCGCGCGCGCATCTCGTCGGCCGTGATGGTGACGGGCGTTGTGGGCATGGTCTGCCAGAGGGAGCGGAGGTCGCCGGGGTTGGGTTTGTTGCTTGTGTTGGTCATGACGGATCGTCTGCGTTGAAGCGGCGGGCCAGCAAGGCCTTGGTGCGATGGATGCGCGTGGCGACGGCGCCGGGGGAGAGGCCGGTGATCTCTGCGGTCTCCTTCGCGTCGAGGCCGTCGAGATAGAGCAGCATCACCTGCCGGTCGGGCGGCTTGAGTTGGTGGATGAGGTCGAGGAGGCGGGTGAGCGTGTCGGTTTCGGCGTGGGGATCGCCGAGCGTGACGGGATCGGGCGCGTTGGCGGCTTCCTCGAGATCGACCCAGTGCGAGGTGCGGGCGCGCTTGCCTCTCAACACATGCGTGGCGGCGGTGTTGTGGGCGACGCGGTAGACCCAGGTGCGCAGCGAAGAGAGGCCCCGAAAGCTCTCGAAGCTGCGCCAGAGGGCGAAGTGGATGTCCTGCAGCAGGTCGCGCTGGCGGTCGGCGTCGCGTTCGTAGGCGCGGGCAAGACGCGACAGCGCCGCGCCGAAATCGGCAGCGGCGCGTGCGTAGTGCTCATCCTGCGTCAGGCGGCGCGCGTCCATCCCGGTCCCCTGGCCCCAATCGGCCGTTCAGGGAAGATAGTCGCCGGGTTGGCGGGTTTCTTACGGGCCATTTCTTGTGGCTGCCCCCTCCGTCTCGCGACGAAGACGTCGCGATCCACCTCCCCCGGCCTTCGGCCGGAGGAGGAAAAGGCTACAGCGCGATGAAGTTGCCGTGGAAGCCGGGGGGGACGCGGTGGGGGATCGTCACGGTGGCGACCGGGGCGCCCGTGAAGTCGCGGGTGTTGAGGATGACGAAGTCGGTTGTCTCCGTGTTGGTGTCGATCACGAAGCCAACGAGCCAGCCTTCATCCTCGCCGCTGGCAGCGTGGGCGGGGACGAAGACGAACTCGCCGGGCATCTTGCCCTGCCCGAAATCGTGGACTTCGCGGGTGCGCTTTTCGAGGTCGTGCTTGTAGAGGCGCGAGTCGCCCATGAAAGCGGGATCGCCATGTTCGGGCAGGGCCATCGTGTAGGCGTAGCGGTAGGGCTTGCCGGTGAGGCGCTCGTCCGGGCGCGGGAATTCCTGCGGGGCGGCGTCGATCACGGCGCGGGTGACGCGCCTGGCTTTCGGATCGATGGTGAGGCGCTCGAACGGTGTGGACTTGGAGTCAGGGCCGGTGGCGCCTTCAGCGAACATGTTGGTGTGGACGCTGGCGTCCATGATCACCTTGCCGTCGTCCGTCTCGTAGGCGTTGGCGGGGTGGAAGATGTAGCAGGGCTCGATCTCGCACCAGATGATGTCGGCGCCCTTGCCCTCGCGCGGGAGCAGGCCGATGCGCGCGGTGTGTTTCGGGTTCCAGCGATAGGGGAAGCTGTCGCCGTTGATGAGCGCCGGCATCGAGAAGGTGACGGGCAGGTCCATGACGATGACGTAGTTTCTCGTGATCATGCAGTCGTGTATGGAGGGGCCGTTCTGCACGGTGATCGGCTCGTTGCGGCGGACCTTGCCATCCGTGCCGAGGACTGTGTGCCAGATCGTGGTGGGATCGCCGCCAGCATAGCAGATGGCGTGCATCTCGCCGGTGTCGTGATCGAGATGCGGGTGGGCGGAGAAGGCTTTTCCGAATGTGCCGTCGAAGTCCGAGAACTTGCGCGTTTCGAGTTCTTCGGTGACTTCGGCCGGATAGCCGCCGGCTTCGACGATGGCGAGGATTTTGCCGGCGTGGCCGACGACGTTGGTGTTAGGGCTGCCGCGGCCGCGCGGGCCGGGGACGGGCGCTTCATGCAGGGCTTCGCTGACCGGCGTCGAGCGGATCCAGCGGTTGCGATACCACAACGCCTTGCCGTTCTGGATGCGGATGCCGTGCAGCATGGCGTCGCCGACAAACCAGTGGTGCGTCGCGGGGTTCGGCGCCTTGAGCGGGTTGGGTCCGTTGCGGAGATAGACGCCGTTGAGGGCGGGCGGGATCGCGCCGGTCACTTTGAGGTCGGTGAGCGTCACCTCATCCTTCACGGGCGTGTGGATGCCGGTGAGGTATGGATTCGGTCCCTTGGCGCGGCGCATCGAGCGGTTGAGGCTCGCGACGCCCATGATGCCGGTGGTGACGATGCCGCGGATGGCTGTTTCGACGGGGCTGGTCATGGCGTTTCCCTGTTCTCTTTTCAGATTGGTCGGCGGTCTGGCGTTCGGTGGAAAGCTCGTATCTGGCGCGGCGTTTGGGCCTGTTGTGCCCGCTCCCGTCTATGTTTACGGTGCTAACATGGCGAAGAATGATAACAGTGTCAACATCGAAAATGCGAAGGCTGCAGAGGGCGAGCGCTATCACCATGGCGATCTGCGGTCGGCGCTGGTTGAAGAGGGGCTGAAACGCCTGCAGCAGGGGCCTGCGGAGGCGCTGAGCCTGCGCGAGGTGGCGCGCAGTGTGGGCGTGTCGGCGACGGCGGTTTACCGGCATTTTCCGGACAAGCAGGCGCTGCTCCATGCACTGGCCGATGTAGCGGGCGACCGGATGGCGAGCGCGTTCGAGACCGCGATGGCGGCCGCGAAGCCGGGCAAGGATGCGTTCGACGCGATGGGCCGCGCCTACGTGCATTTCGCCCTGAAGAACCCGTTCCTGTTCAAGCTGATGATGTCGCCCGAGATGATGAGCGGCATTGCCGCCGAAGGTCGGCCGCGCACGCGGGGGATGGCGATGCTGACAAGCGCGCTGAGCGAGCTGAGCGGCGGCAAGATGTCGAGCGAGGTGCAGAACATCCGCCGCCTGCAGGCGTGGTCGATCGTGCATGGGTTGGCGATGCTGATGCTCGATGGGCTCGTGCCGGCGGATGAGAAGCTCATCGACGATGTGCTGGCTTCCAAGATCGTCTGAGATCTTCTCATGATGATGCTGTCGCAAAACCGGCTGCGGGCGGGACGGCGCGGGACTATAGTTGCGCCATGGATCGCTACTGCGTTTTCGAGACGGTGATTGGGTGGGCGGGCCTCGCGTGGGGCGAGGCCGGCCTCATCGGCGCGCATCTGCCGGAGCGTGATGCGGGGATTGTGCGGGAGTCATTCAGGCGGCGCTTTTCCGGCGTGGTGGAAGCGGAGCCGACGGCGGCGGTTGTGGTGATTGCGGCCGACATTCAGGCGCTGTTGCGTGGGGGCAAGCCGGATCTGCTGGACGCGCAGATCGACATTGCGCGCGTGCCGGAGTTCAATGCCAAGGTCTATGCCATCGCGCGCGCGATACCGCCTGGTGAGACGCGCACCTATGGCGAGATCGCGGTTGAGCTGGGCGACAGGTTGCTGGCGCAGCAGGTGGGCGCGGCGTTGGGCAAGAACCCGTGGCCGATTGTTGTGCCGTGTCATCGTGTGACGGCGGCGGGCGGCAAGCTCGGCGGCTTCTCGGCGCGCGGCGGCGCGATGACCAAGCTGAAGCTGCTGGAGATCGAAGGCGCGAAGGCGGCCGGACAGGGGGATTTGTTTGGGTAGTGGTGCGGCGCTGGCGAGCCCCGCGCTCGTGGTTCGACGGACGCGCGGCAGAGCCGCGCTGCTCACCATGAGCGCTACGAGGGCGTGCTACTCCGCCGCGGCGCGTTTCGGCAGTTTCCAGCCGGGCCTTGCGAAGTGGCAGGTGTAGCCGTTGGGGATGCGCTCGAGATAATCCTGGTGCTCGGGCTCGGCTTCCCAGAAGGGGCCGGCGGGCTCGACCTCGGTGACGACCTTGCCGGGCCAGAGGCCGGAGGCGTCGACATCGGCGATGGTGTCGAGGGCTGTGCGTTTCTGGTCTTCGCTCTCGTAGTAGATCGCGGAGCGGTAGCTCATGCCGAGATCGTTGCCCTGGCGGTCCTTCGTGCTCGGGTCGTGGATCTGGAAGAAGAATTCCAGCAGGTCGCGATAGGACCATTTGGCGGGATCGAAGACGATCTCGATCGCCTCGGCGTGCGTGCCGTGATTGCGGTAGGTGGCGTTGGGGACGTCGCCGCCGGAATAGCCGACGCGCGTTGAGATCACGCCGGGTTTCTTGCGGATGAGATCCTGCATGCCCCAGAAACAGCCGCCGGCTAGGACTGCCCTTTCAGTCGTTTTGGCTGTGGTCATGGGGGCTCCTGAGACTGGGGTTCGTCAGCAATGTAGTATGGGCGAGGGGCGATCCCTAGTACGCCTGCCGAGCGGGTTTGGTTACGCGGGCCTTGCTTGCGGGCTACAGGATGACGTCGTGCCCCCACGCGCGGTAGATTTCTGCAATCCGATCAAGCGTAACGCCGTTGTGCTGGTCGAGCGCCAAGGGATGATCGCTGGTATGGAGCCGCATAAGGGGGCGCAAGTTGTCGCCACGGAAGTACAGGTCCGAGGGTAGGTTGAACGTATCCGGATATGGCCAAAGCGTTGAATTCAACCAGCTGAAGAATGGCCCGAACGCCGGCGCAGGGTTGTCGAACTGATCGACATAAGTCTGGAAGTTTTCCTGCTTCAGAGAACCCCACACGCCGAACTCGAACGTTTCGCCGGTCTCCAGGATCGGTAGCGCGAGCACCGCCCGAACGAAGAACTGCGCGTTGTCCAGATCGCAAAGATCGGAACTTATTCGCGCCCGCTGCGCGCGTTCGTTCTCCGGAATATCGAAAATTGAATCGGGAAGCGGCTTGTGAAGAGCAAACAGCCCACGCCGATCATCGCCGCAACAGGAACAGGCGTATCGTATCGATTCAATCCGTTGGCGGGGTGTCAGCTCTGCCATCCCATCCTCTGGTCCGATTACGCCGTCGGGCCGGCTTCCAGCACATCCTCAACCGTACGCAGGCCGGGTTTCGGCGAGGTCACCAGCACGGCCATGTTTCCGGGGAGGTGCTTGTTGTCGAGCATCTTCTCGTGGGCGAGGGGGATGTCGGCGAACGGGAAAACTTCGGACATGCACGGGTCGAGGCGGCGCTCGAGCATCAGCTGGTTGGCTTGCGACGCTTGCAGGAGGTTCGCGAAGTGCGAGCCCTGCACGCGCTTCTGGCGCATCCAGAGGAAGCGGGCGTCCATGGTGAGGTTGAAGCCGGTGGTGCCTGCGCAGATGACGACCATGCCGCCGCGCTTCACGACGAACACCGAGGTCGGCATCGTGGCTTCGCCCGGGTGTTCAAAGACGATGTCGATGTCCTTGTTGCCGGTGACCTGCCAGATGGCTTTGCCGAACTTGCGGGCTTCCTTCATGTACTCGTTGAACTCAGGCGAGTTCACTTTCGGAAGCTGGCCCCAGCATTTGAAGTTGTTGCGGTTGATGACGGCTTTCGCGCCCATCGAGAGCACGAAGTCGGATTTGGAATCATCCGAGATGACGCCGATGGCGTTGGCGCCGGCGACCGCGCAGAGCTGCACGGCGTAGGAGCCGAGGCCGCCCGACGCGCCCCAGATGAGCACGTTCTGGCCCGGACGCAGCACGTGCGGACGGTGGCCGAACAGCATGCGGTAGGCGGTGGCGAGCGTCAGCGTGTAGCAGGCCGCTTCTTCCCAGGTGAGATGCTTGGGGCGTTCCATCAGCTGGCGCGACTGGACGCGGCAGAACTGGCCGAACGAACCATCCGGCGTCTCGTAGCCCCAGATGCGCTGGGTGGGCGAGAACATCGGATCGCCGCCGTTGCACTCTTCGTCGTCGCCATCGTCCTGGTTGCAGTGGATGACCACTTCATCGCCCGGCTTCCAGCGCTTCACGCGCGAGCCGACCGCCCAGACGATGCCCGAGGCGTCGGAGCCGGCGACGTGATAGGGTTGCTTGTGGACGTCGAACATCGAGACGGGCTCGCCAAGGCCAGCCCAGATGCCGTTGTAGTTGACGCCGGCGGCCATCACGAGGACGAGCACTTCGTCGGACGCGATCTCGGGCGTCGGAACGACTTCAAGCTGCATCGCGGTCTTGGGACGGCCCTGACGCTCGCGGCGGATCGCCCAGGCGTGCATGTTCTTGGGTACGTGGAAGTTCGGCGGAATCTCTCCGACCGCGTACAGGTCTTTCACTTCGCGAGCCGTTGCGCCGTCTGCCACTACTGTCTCTCCCCGCGTCGGTTTTCCTCTCCCCGGGGCTGTGAGCATTCCGCTCGCGCCAGCCGCAGGAAGGGCCGTCAAACGGGCGTCACATTGTCCAAGGAGTGGACGGATTGCAAGCAATCTTGTTGCACTGCAATAGAGGGGCCAACGCTGTTGCTGCAAGGCCGCGCCGCATTTGGCGTGTCAGGCGGGACGTTCTGCCTCAGTCCCCACGTCAGGCCGGGGCAAGTCATTCCGCGAGTCCGGGCAGGTGGAGGCAGTATGTGTCACCTCTGCCTGCGGCGAGGTGAGTCCGGCCAGCAGAACAAACGCCATCGAGGCGAATCCCGCTCCAAAACCGATCAACAAACGAGGCGTTTGAAGCATGGGCGGGTCCCCTTTATGTCCTGCCCGTAGACAAGAGGCCCGATGGTGGCCAGATCGGGGCGGCGGACCCCGCTCTCGAAAATGTTTCCGGCTGTCCGCTGGAGAACGGCATGACACGTCAGGCATGGCTCAACGGTGTTTTCATCGCGGCGGACGAGGCGCGGATTTCGCCGTTCGATCGCGGGTTTCTGTTTGCGGACGGCGTTTATGAGGTGACGGCGGTCTATGGCGGGCAGCTGATCGACCTGGAGCGGCATCTGGACCGGCTGGAGCGCAGCCTGCGCGAGCTGAAGTTCGGCACGATGCCGGATCGCAAGGAACTGGAAGAGGTTCACCGCAAGCTCGTCGAGCAGAACGGCATCGAGGAGGGCTACATCTATCTGCAGGTGACGCGAGGCGCTTACGCTGGCCGCGACTTCGTTGCACCGGACAAGCCGCGTCTCACCACCTTCCTGTTTGGCGAGAAGCGGGCGCTGATCGATACGCCGGCGGCGCGCAATGGATCGAAGATCGTGGCGTTGCCGGATATCCGCTGGGCGCGGCGGGACATCAAGTCGGTGGGGCTGCTGGCGCAGGCGCTGGCCAAGACCGAGGCGAAGGCGCGGGGCGCGGACGATGCGTGGCTCGTGGCGCCGGATGGCCATGTGACCGAGGGCGCGTCTTCGAATGCGTGGATCGTGACGAAGGACGGGCAGATCATTACGCGCGCGATTTCCAACATG
This sequence comes from Alphaproteobacteria bacterium 32-64-14, assembly GCA_002280725.1. Classification (GTDB taxonomy): domain Bacteria; phylum Pseudomonadota; class Alphaproteobacteria; order Caulobacterales; family Hyphomonadaceae; genus UBA7672. Next base: position 8,022 of record NCEM01000020.1, on the reverse strand, counting down.
ATCCTCGCGGGCGTGACGCGCCATGCCCTGTTCGATTCTCTGGGGCAGCGCGGCGTCAAGATCATCGAGCGCAGCTTCACGCTGGAAGAGGCGAAGGAAGCGGCGGAGGCGTTTACAACGGCGGCGACCGGACTGGTGACGCCGGTGGTGTCAATTGACGGTGTGGCGCTGTCGGACGGCAAGCCGGGGCCGGTGACGCGCCGGGTGCAGAAGCTTTACTACACAGCGATCGGAGCGGATGTGGCGAAGGCTGCGCCGTGGTTGGGCGGGTAGGGCGGGTTGAGCGGAGCGAAATACACCGGTGACGCATCACTCATGATGGTACATTTCACCTTCGGTTCAATGCACCCTACTGATACCGCGCCTTGATTGCGTCCCACCGGGCCTTGTGGGGCGAGACCTTCGCGACCGGGCCGGCGTTGGTGAAGTCGAGCAGCTGGTCGGTTGCGGTGGCGTATTTCGGCCACGCGGGCAGGCCGGCGCCGTTGGGGTCGCCGGTCTTTGCGAAGTTGACCCAGTAGGCGATGGCGAAGTCGGCCTGTTTCTGATCGTTGGCGTCTGTCGGCCACGGGGAGGTGTGCAGCGTGTTGAACACGTACTGCCGTTCCTGTGCGTGGGGCATGCCCTTGAAGCGGCTTTGCACAGCGACGGAGAGGACGTCGAAGCGATAGAGGAAGGTCGGCTGGCCCGTGGCGGACTGGATGCCGGCGAGATAGCGCGCAGGTTCGCCGAAGATGATGTCGCCGACGATGCGCGCGGCCATGTCTTCCTTGTCGGGATAGGTGGCGACGAGGGCGGGCAGGTCTGCCGATGTGGCGCGCAGGGTGCGGGTGAGTGAGGCGTCGACGTCTTCCGGTTTGGAGGGGAACTCCGCGCTGTTGTAGCCGACGAGGTAGGGGACTTTCGCCTGCTGGCCCGCGGCGAAAGCGTCTGCGACGGTTTGCGTGATCAGCTTGCCGTCGATGATGGGGCCGCCGCCGGAGAAGGTGGAGGGATCGCCGGCGCCGAGGATTTTCGCGGCCGGAATGGCGCGCAGATCTGCGGCGGACATGGCGGTGACGCCGAGCGAGCTGATGAAGGCTTTGCCATCGTCGAGCGCGGAGGGCAGGCCGCGCGGGTTGGGCTTGTCGAGCAGCAGCACGTTCTCGCGGCCGGCGCCGGATTGCACGATAGCCTTGTGGAACAGGCCGCGCGCACTGGGCGCTGTCATCAGCTTCTGGACGGCCATGCCGCCCGCGCTTTCGCCGAAGATGGTGACGTTGGCGGCGTCGCCCCCGAAGGCCGCGATGTTGCGCTTCACCCACTGAAGCGAGGCGATCATGTCCATCATGCCGTAGTTGGCGACGGGGCTGCTGCCTGCTTCCGCTGTGAGCAGCGGATGCGCGAACGAGCCGAAGCGGCCGAGGCGGTAGTTGATCGAGACGAGCACGACGCCGCGCCTGGCGAATTCGGAGCCGTCATAGAGTTCGGCGCTGCCCGATCCGTTCACGAAGCCGCCGCCATGGATCCAGACCATCACGGGGCGTTTGGGGTTGGCGTCGAGGCTCTGCGTGAAGACGTTGAGCGTGAGGCAGTCTTCGCTGGCGGGCAGCTGTCCAATGCCGTTGTCGGGGTTGGGCATGATCTGGGTGCAGATGTCGCCATAGGCCTGCGCGTCGCGCACGCCCTGCCAGTGCGCGGCGAGTTGCGGCGGCTTCCAGCGGAGATCGCCCACGGGCGGGGCGGCGTAGGGGATGCCCTTGAAGGCGAGGACGCCCTTGGCTTCGAGCGCGCGGAGCTGGCCCTGCTCGACGGTTGCGATCGCTGGATCGGATGGCGCGGGCGCGCCGCTGCACGCTGAGGCTAGAAGGCCGAGCGCGACGAGGCCGATGCCGAACAACGAGCGTTTCATGGGGCTTTCCTCGAGGTTCCGGGAACTTCTGTGCGGCCTTGCCGCTGGTTCCGGGTCTTATCGAGCTTGCAGCTACCCATGATGGGGCCGCAAGCGTTGACGCTAGGGCGGCGAATCAACAATTTTGCGCGCTTCCGCGATTGGACTGCCCGATCGCACCGGCCCTGCACCCGGAATCTTCGTTGGATCATCGGATCGACATTCTTGGCGAGTTGTTCACGGCCGTCGATTTCGGCGAGACCGGGTTCTTCGGCCTGCCTTGCGTGTACCTGATGGCGCATGAGCAGGGCGGCGACATCTCGATCCAGTATGCCGGGCAGACGCACAAGCTGAGCCAGCGCTATGCCGGGCATCACCAGCTTGAGGCGGCGAAGGCGAAGGGGGCGACGCACGCGCTTGTGCTGGTGGCGCCCGAGACGCGCGACCGGCGGGCGTTCGAGACTCTGTTGCGTTGGTATTTCCGGCCGCCGCTCAATCTCGAGGAGGTGCCGACGCACATGCAGGCCTGGCGCGCGGCGATGCATTTCGAGAAGACAGACATCGCCGAGCTGGCGCGCGCGGCGCACATGAGCGGCGCGCAGCCGATGCTGCCCGCGTGGATCAACCGCCCGAAAGTGGCGCGGGGCTGACGCGCACGATATTCTGATGGTTAAGCGGGCTTGGCGACATAAGCTTGCCGTTCCGGCTTGCTTCGGTCTGCGGTTTGCAGTTTTGTGCCTTCGCAATCGCAGCAAGGGCCCGAAATGGCGGATACCGGCCAGAACCCGTTCCAGCACGACCCGGACAAGCCGTGGATCTTCCGCACCTATGCGGGACATTCGACGGCTGAGGAGAGCAACAAGCTCTACCGGAAGAACCTGTCGAAGGGTCAGACGGGCCTGTCGATCGCGTTCGACCTGCCGACGCAGACGGCCTACGATTCGGACCACATTCTCGCGCGGGGCGAAGTCGGCAAGGTGGGCGTGCCGGTGGGCAATCTCGGCGACATGCGCGCGCTGTTCGACCAGATTCGCGTCGAGGACATGAACACCTCGATGACGATCAACGCGCCGGCAGCCTACTTGCTGTCGCTGTATGTGGCGCTGGCGGACGAGCAGGGCTGCGACCGCAAGAAGCTGCAGGGCACGACGCAGAACGACATCATCAAGGAATATCTCTCGCGCGGCACGTATGTGTTTCCGCCGGCGCCCTCGATGCGGCTGATCGGCGACATGGTGGCGTGGTGCTATACCGAGACGCCGAAGTGGAATCCGCTGAACGTCTGCAGCTATCATCTGCAGGAAGCGGGCGCGACGCCGGAGCAGGAGCTTGCGTTTGCGCTGGCGACGGCGTGCGCGGTGCTCGACACGGTGAAGGCCGGGGGCCAGGTGCCTGAGAAGGACTTCACGACGGTGTTCAGCCGCATCTCGTTCTTCGTGAACGCGGGCGTGCGGTTCGTGACCGAGATGTGCAAGATGCGCGCGTTCGTGGATCTCTGGGAAGAGATCGGGCGCGAGCGGTATGGCGTGACCGACACACGCGCGCTGATGTTCCGCTATGGCGTGCAGGTGAACTCGCTGGGGCTGACCGAGCCGCAGCCGGAAAACAACGTCTATCGCATTCTGATCGAGGCGCTGGCCGTCACGCTGTCCAAGCGGGCGCGGTGCCGCGCGCTGCAGTTGCCGGCGTGGAACGAGGCGCTCGGCCTGCCGCGACCGTGGGACCAGCAATGGTCGCTGCGGCTGCAGCAAATCCTCGCCTACGAGACCGATCTGCTGGAATACGAAGACCTGTTCGACGGATCGCACGTTGTCGGCGCCAAGACCGAGGCGCTGAAGGACGAAGCGCGCGCGATGCTGGCGAAGCTGGATGCGTCGGGCGGGACGATCGGCAATATCGATTTCATGAAGACGGCGCTGGTGGAAAGCCAGCGAGGGCGCCTGAAAGAGATCGAGGCGGGGCGCCAGATCGTTGTCGGCGTCAATCGCTATGAGACGACGGAAGCATCGCCCCTGTCGGGCGGCGATGGGTCGATCATGGCGCAGGATCATGGCGCCGAGAGCCGGCAGATCGCCAAGCTGAAGGCCTGGCGCGCGAAGCGGAATGACGAAGCCGTGGCGAACGCCATTGGCGAATTGCGTGCGGCGGCGGCATCAGGCGCGAACATCATGCCGCCCTCGATCGCTGCGGCGAAGGCGGGCGTCACGGTGGGCGAATGGGGCGCGGCGCTGCGCGAGACGTTTGGCGAGTATCGCGGGCCGACGGGCGTTGCCGTGATCATCCAGACTGATGGCGAAGAAGACCTGGAGAAAGTGAAGGGCGAAGTCGAGCGCGTGTCGAAGAAGCTTGGCCGCACGCTGACCTATGTGGTGGGCAAGCCGGGTCTCGATGGGCATTCAAACGGGTCGGAGCAGATCGCGGCGCGTGCGCGGGCTGCGGGCATGAATGTGATCTACGAGGGCATCCGCTTTACGCCGGACGAGATCGTGCAGCAGGCCATCGACGCGAAGGCGCACGTTGTGGGCCTGTCGATCCTGTCGGGCTCGCACCTCGATCTGGTGAAGGACACGCTGGGCGTGATGCGGGCCAAGGGGCTCAACATTCCGCTGGTCGTCGGCGGCATCATTCCGGATGCCGATGCGATGGCGCTGAAGCAGATGGGCGTCCGCCGCGTCTACACGCCGAAGGACTACAAGATCACCCAGATCATGGGGGATGTTGTGAAGGTGGTTGAGGAAACGCTGACGGCGGCGGAGTAGCGGCGGCGGGGGGCACGCGCTTGTCCTTCGACGGACGCACGCTGCGCGTACTGCTCAGGACGAGCGCTTATTTGCGGTAGTGGTTAGCGCTCATGGTGAGCAGGCCCGCAGGGCCGTCCGTCGAACCACGAGCGCGTGCTCACAGCTCTCGCTTACTTCGCTTTCGCCACGTTGAACGCCGCGGCGGCTTTCGCCAGCGCCTTGAGCGCTTTGTCGTTGATCTTGTCGCCTTCCTGGAAGTCGATGGCGCGGCGTGTGCCGCCGCCGAAGCCTGCGTTGAAGAGGTTCGCGGGATCGTCGAGCGACGCGCCGTACATGAAGGTGAGCTTGACGTAGGTCTTGTAGGTTTCGCCCGTGCAGATGATGCCGTCGCGCGCCCATACGGGGACGCCGTTGGGGTTGGTCGGCTTGCGCCATTTCACCGTCTCAACGATCTGCGGATCGGCGGACAGGATGATGGCGCGCAGTTTCGCTAGCGTTTCGCGGCGCCATTCGCCGGATGAGGCGGGCGGTTTGGCTTTGGCGGCGCTGGCCTTCTTCGCTGGGGTAGCATTCTTCGCTGCAGGCTTCTTAACGGAAGGTTGTGCCATTACATTTTCTCTCCCGGAATCTTGCTCGCTTGTTTCACCCAGGCGGCGAATTGTTTTTCGTCGAGCTGGCCTTCGTAGAGGTCGAGATAGCGGACCTCTTTCTGCTTCGACGTGTTGGGCGGAAGCGGGGTGAGATGCGCGCCCTTGAAGAAGGCGACCTTCACGTATTTCGTCATGCAGTGCAGGCCGAGGAACCAGTGGTTTTCTTCCATGCCGTAGAGCGGCGAGTTCCATTTCACGGCCTTGCGCACGTTGGGCACGGTGCGCGTGATGATGGCGTCGAGGCGGGCGGTGAGGTCGCCTTTCCAGTCCGGCGCGGCGGCGATCCAGGCTTGCACGGGCGCGTCGCCATGGCCTTTCGCGATCTGCGGATTGCCCCCTGAAAGCAGGCGCGCGCTGCCTTCCTTGGTGGGGGCGAGCTTCTTCGTCACTTTCTTCGCGGGTGGCTTTGCCGTTGCCTTGCCGGTCTTTTTCGTCGCTGCCATCGCGCTTATCCCCGCTGACCGAGCAAGCTACTCATCCGACTCAGGGCCACAACAGCTTTTCGAGCGCGTCGGCGACGGCGGTCATGCCGGCGGTGTTGGGATGGTAGAGCGTGCCGGCGATGGGGGCTTCGGGGCGGGGGTAGCCGTTCATCCAGGGATCGGCCGAACAGGCGCTGTGGCCTTTCGAGAATTCTGAGGCGGCGATGACGCTGGCGTTGTTGGCGCCTGCGGTGGTGCGCGTGATGGCGGCGAGGCGGCGGGCGATCTCGCGATCTGCATCGGCCTGTCGGGTGGGCAGCGGTGTGGCGGGGCACTGGCTGGCTTCGGGCAGGACGGAAAGGTAGTCGACGAAGACCAGATGGGCCTGTGGTGCGCGGAGGCGGACCTGCTTTGCGATGGCGTCCATGCGGGCGGCGAGGTCTGTGTACGTCTGTTCGGTGGGCAGGGGCGGCACGGGGCGGCAGGCTTCGGTTGATCCGCCCGTTTCGGCGGCGAGGCCGAAGCAGGAGCCGGTGGTAAGGCGGCCGATATAGGCGAGGTCGTTGCCGCCGATGGTGATGGTGACGAGGCGCGTGTCGGACGTCAGCGCGTCCAGCTGAGGCGGGATGGCGTCGCCCCGTTCAACGCTGCGAGGCTCGGTGAGGTGGGCGGTGGTGGCGCCGCTGCAGCTGACATCGATGAGGGTGAGGTTGCGGCGGCTGGCGATCTGGTGGGCGTAGTTGTTGGTCGAGCGCGCGCAGGGCGTGGGCGGGTCTTCGTAATAGGACGGGATGCCGGGGCCAGCGGCGAAGGAGGAGCCCATCGCGACGTACTTTGCGCCGGGTTGGAGGGTGGGTGTGGTTGGGGTGGAAACGCAGGCGGCGAGGGCTGCGAGGAGGAGGGCGGTGATGGCGTGGCGGTGCATGGGGCGTCTCGCGGGTTGTTGCGCGGATGATTGCAGAGGTGGGGACGTGTGCCTAGGTGTTGGGCGGCGGGGAGCACGGCCTCGTGCTTCGACAGGCTCAGCATGAGGCCTTTCCCGCAGCTGCTCCTGAGCGCCTCATCCTGAGCCTGTCGAAGGACGAGGCGCGGGCCCGCACCCCATGGATCAGCGCTGGCAATTTCGGCTATATGCGCGGCATGACAATCGAACCTGTGACGCTCGAGAATGCATTCGTTCGGCTGGAGCCGCTGGAGGAGCGGCATCGTGAGCCGTTGCGGGAGACGGGGAATGATCCCGATCTATGGCGGTTCGCCAATGTGAACCTCGACAATTCCAATTTCGATGCGTGGGTCGATCATCGCTTCACGGAGATGAAGCGGGCGGGCGAGATGACGTATGCCGTGTTCGACAAGGCGTCGGGGAGTTATGCGGGGTCGACCAGCCTGCTGGCGTACGTTCCGGCGCACAAGCGCGTCGAGATCGGCTGGACGTGGTATGCCAAGCGCGTGTGGGCGGGCGCGGTGAACCCGTCGTGCAAGCGCCTGTTGCTGGCGCATGGGTTCGAGGTGCTGGGGCTCAACCGGATGGAGCTGAAGGCGGATGCGCGCAACCAGCGGTCTCGGCTGGCGATGGAGCGGTTTGGCGCGACATTCGAGGGCGTGCATCGCGCGCACATGGTGCGGCCCGATGGGCGGTTGCGCGACACGGCGTGGTTCAGCGTGATCCGCGAGGAGTGGCCGCGCGTGCGCGATGGGCTGGATGCGAGGCTGGCGGGGTTCAGCGCATCTGCATGATGCGTGCAGTTGCCGCGCGCGGCGCGGGCGCGTAGGGGCGCGGCATGAGCAAGACGCCTGACATCACATTCGACGATTTCCTGAAGGTGGATATCCGCGTGGGCGTGATTGTGGCAGCGGAGCCGTTTCCCGAGGCGCGCAAGCCGGCGATCAAGCTGCGCATCGATTTTGGCGCGGAGATTGGCGAGAAGAAATCCTCGGCCCAGATCACGAAACACTATGCGCCTGAGAAGCTGGCCGGAAAGCGCGTGCTGGCGGTGGTGAACTTTCCGCCACGCCAGATCGGCAAGTTCATGTCCGAGGTGCTGACGCTTGGCGTGCCGGATGAGGCGGGCGAGGTGGTGCTGATCACGCCTGATCTTGAGACGCCGGTTGGCGGGCGGCTGTTCTAACCGGCTTTGGCGATTGGCTCCGAGTCCGGTGCGCGGATGCGCACGCGGGTGATTTCCGAGAGGAGGTCGCGCTCAGCCAATGGCTTGGAGAGATAGCCATCCATCCCCATCGCGAGGAAGCGTTCGCGATCGCCGCTCATCGCATCGGCGGTGAGGGCGATGACGGGCGTTTTCGCCCATGGCTGCCCGCTGGCGCGGACCTTCGCGATC
>NCEM01000019.1 GCA_002280725.1 Alphaproteobacteria bacterium 32-64-14 | reverse complement strand
GTACCGCTTCGCCATCCCACAAGCTCCAGAATCAATTCTGGAAACTCATGAATCACAGCAAACCAACAAATGGAATCCTGAATGTCGATTGGACCTAGCGCGGCGCCATGCGGATGCCGCCGTCGAGGCGGACGCATTCGCCGTTGAAGTAGCCGTTCTCGATCATCTGCAGGGCGAGCGCTGCGTATTCCGGCGGGTTGCCGAGGCGTTTGGGGTTCAGCACGGTGGCCGAGAGTGCAGCTTTGACGTTCTCGGGGGCGCCGGCGAGCAGCGGCGTGTTGAACAGGCCGGGCAGGATCGTGTTGACGCGAATGCTTTCGGTGGAGAGGTCGCGCGCGATCGGCAGCGTCATGCCGACGACGCCGCCCTTGGACGCCGAGTACGCGGCCTGTCCGATCTGTCCGTCTTCAGCGGCGACCGAGGCAGTGTTGACGATCGCGCCGCGGTCGCCATCGGGGAGTACGTCGAGCGTGAGCATGCCGGCAGCGGATTTCGCGATGCAGCGGAACGTACCGACGAGGTTGATCTGGATGATGCGATCGTACTGGTCGATTGGGAATGACTTGATCTCGCCGGTCTCCTTGTTGCGGCCGGCGGTCTTGAAGGCGTTGCCGGTGCCGGCGCAGTTGACGAGGATGCGCTCCTGCCCGTTGGCCGCGCGCGCCTTGGCGAAGCCTTCGTCGACTGAGGCGTCGTTGGTGACGTTGACGTTGCAGTAGATCGCGCCGGTCTCGGCGGCGAAGGCTGTGCCGGTTTTCTCGTTCATGTCGAAGATCGCGACTTTGACGCCGTGAGCGCGCAGGGCGCGCACCGTTGCGCCGCCGAGGCCGGATGCGCCGCCCGTGACGACTGCGGAGATCGAACTGTCGAGTTTCATGGCGTTTTCCCACGTGGTTGGTTGACGTTTGCGGAAGCATTAGAGCGGCGAGGCGCGCGCGCCTAGCCGTGACGTGAGGGCAGCCGGGCTCAAACCGGCAAATCAGGTGACAGACAATGAATGTAACGACGCTGGCGCCGCCGGCGGCCGAGCCCGTTGGGCTGGCCGAAATGAAGGACTTCCTGCGCATCGCAAGCGCGGGGGAAGACGATCTTGTTGCGCGCCTCATCGCGGGCGCGCGAGCTCGGATCGAGGAGGCGGTTGGTCTAGCCCTTGTCTCGCGCACGCTGCGGGTGACGCTGGAGGCGTGGCCGGCGGCGATGCTGACGCGGCGCAGCTTCACACTGCCGGTGCGGCCCGCGGGCGCCCTTGAAGCCGTGCGGGTGACGCAGAGTGGTGTTGAGAGCGATGTGACGGGGCGGTTCACGCTGCTGCCTGGGCGCGCGGCGCGGCTGATGTGGACTTCGGGGGCCCTGCCGCGACCGGATGCGGGGACGCAGATCGAGATCGATTATGTGGCCGGGTTTGGTGATGAGGCTGACGACGTCGCGGACAGCTTGCGCCTCGCGGTCAGCAAGCTGGTCGGGCATGCGTATCGTGTGCGGCAGGCGGAGGCGGGCGCGGATTTGCCTGCGGACGTTGCAGCGCTGGTTGCGCCGTGGCGCCGGGTGCGGCTGTGAGTGGCGCGGAGCAGGCGCTGGAGAGCGCGATGCTCGTGGCGCTGGGCGCGCACGCCGGTGTGACCGGGGCGCTGGGCGATCCGTTGCGGGTGCTGGATGTGGCTAGCCCTCAGCCGGCGTATCCTTACCTCGAGATATTCAGGCACCTGTCACAACCGGCTGGTTCGGCGGGATGCGAGGGCGGCGCGCATACGATCGACATGGCGGTGGTCTCGCGTGACGAAGGTGGCGCGCTGGCGCGTGAGGCGATGGCGCAGGTGCGCGAAGCGCTGCGCGATGCGGAGCTTGTGATGGACGGCTGGCGTTGCACGCTGCTGCTGCCCGTGTTTGGCGACACTATGCGGCAAGCCATCGGGCGATGGCGGTCGGTTCTGCGCGTGAAGGCCTTGCTCGAGCCGGTCTAGATGCTATCGGCGCGCTTCTTGGTCCAGCTGTAGAGGACCCAGGCGAGTCCGAGGAAACCGGCGATCCCTGCGATCATCGGCAGGGCGCCGGACCAGGGCGAGTCTGCCGGGATCAGGCCGAAGGGCGAGCCGTTGCCCGTGCCGACGATGACGCCGGCGAGCAGGACGTTGAACAGGCTCTCACCGACGATGAGGCCGGAGGCAAGCAGCACGCCGAGGCGGCGGGCGGGCTCGGGATTGGCTGATTTCGAGACCCAGCGGTTGTAGAGCGTTCCGAGAATGGCGCCGATGGTGACGGTGATGGTGACGGCCATCGGCAGGTAGATGCCGATGCCGACCGCGAGCGGCGGCAGCTTGTATTTGCGGTTGGTGGTGCGGCTGAGGATTTCGTCGACCGCAATGATGACGATGCCGAGAAGTGCGCCGAGGCCGATGAGATCCCAGCGCGGATTGCCGCCGACGACGCCGACGGCGAGGCTGGAGATGAGCGTGGCCTGTGGTGCGCCAAGCGTCTCGGTGCCTGAGACTGTGGCGGGTGGGCCACCTTCAAAGCCGAAGGCGCTGTTGAGCAGGTTGAGCAGGAACGGGATGACGACCGAGCCGGCGACCACGCCGACGATAAGCGCGGTCTGTTGACGCCAGGGCGTTGCGCCGACGAGCTGGCCGGTCTTGAGATCCTGCAGGTTGTCGTTCGAGATGACGGCGACGGCGAAGACGATGCCGGTGATCAGCAGCGCGAAGGCGACGACCGACGGGTCGGCGGGGATGGGGAAGATCTGCATCGCGCCGAGCATGAGGACGGACGCCACGAGGATGGCGAGAATGCCGACGCCCGAGACGGGGCTGTTCGAGGAGCCGATGAGGCCGGCCATGTAGCCGCACACGGACGCCACGACGAGGCCGATGACGACGACATAGAGAACGCCGCCTGCGACGATGGCGGGAGCGCTCGCGGCGAGCGGCGTGCCCTGGGTGAAGGACCATAGCAGTACGCCGATGGCGGCGAGCGTGACGGCGGAGATGATGCCGACGAGGCCGATCGGGATGTCTTGCTCTGTACGATCAAGCTCGATGTTGGCGGCGCGCTTGCGTTGGGAGGCGAGCGCGGATGCGATGCCACCTACCAGCGGGCCGAGCAGCTTCAGCAGCGTCCAGATGGCGGCGATGCCGATGGCGCCCGCGCCGATGCGGCGGACCTGGCCTGCCCAGACGGCCATGGCGGCCTCCTCGGCTGCGCCTTCCGTGCCTTGCATCGCGGTCATCACGGGTACGAAGGCGGCCCAGGCAATCAGCACGCCGACGAACATGGCGAGGCCGACAGCGAGACCGACAAGGTGGCCGGCGCCAAGCAGCGCGAGTTGAAGGCCGCCGCCGATGCCGGTCGCAGCAGGGCCGACCCGGAAGAAGGTTGCGACTTCGCCGGCGAAGGCGCGCGCAGACACGAGGAAGGCAAACAGCGCCGAGCCGACCGAGCCGACAATGACGGTGAGCAGGCCCGCCTTGTTTTCGCGGACGGCGGCTTCGCTTTGATCTGCGCCGGGGGAGCCGACTTTCAGCACTTCGGCTGCGGCGACGCCTTCGGGATAAGGCAGGTCAGTGTTGATGACGAGCGCGCGGCGGAGCGGGATGGAGAAGGTGACGCCGAGCACGCCGCCGAAGACGCAGATGAGGAACGACTCCCAGAAGGGAAACTGGGTCCACCAGCCGACCATCACCAGGGCGGGCAGCACGAAGATGATGGAGGACATGGCGCCGCCGACCGAGGCGACGGTCTGCACGGTCATGTTTTCCCATATTGTGGAGCTGCGGAACGCGCGCAGCAGGGCCATGGAGATGACGGCTGCGGGAATGGCGGAGGCGAAGGTAAGGCCGACGCGCAGACCCAGATAAACGTTGGCGGCCGTGAAGACGATGCCGAGGACTGATCCGAGAATGAGCGCGCGAACGGTGAGCTCGATGCGTTTCGACGGCGCTGCCTGCGACATGGTCTTCTGGCCCCTCAGCTGTGAGCGGAGGTAAGCCGGTTATGGGGCCGAGGGCAATCGCGGTCGCGCTAGCGGCCGATGCGGCCTGCCGCGTAGAGCGTACCGCCTCCAAGCAGGCAGATAAGCGCCAGCTGAGCCGTGAAGAACGGCAGGGGCAGGTTGTAATAGAGATCGGGCCGCGCCTGCATCATTGCTGCGTAGAGGCCGGACAGGCTGCCGACGATGAGGCCAGCTGCGCCGATGATGATGGCAAGCGTACGCGCGGTTTCCACGGCATTGTGGCGGCGCCGGGCGCCCCGGCCGAGGTATCTGCGATGTACCTCGCGGCGCTGACCGATGATGAGCCAGATGGCGAGCGGGATCGCCAGAATGCCGGCGGCGAGACCCGCCCAGCCGAGTGAGGCGAGGCCTGAGGTGTAGATCACGACAAGGCCGGGGGCTTCGGCATGTGCCCCTTCGGGCGGTCGCGTCAGCCCCAGGAACAGAGGCAAACCGGCAAGAAACAGAAGAAGGCTCGCACCGGAAATGATGCGCAGGCGCCTTGGCCGACGATACTGCATGCGAAGCGTCCCACGGAACCTGCTGCTTCGCACAAGATAGTTAAGGGCGGCTTTGAAGCGGCGGCGCAATTGCCATAAGCCCGAAGCGAAATCCTCGGTCGCCCGCAACGAATTTCTTGCATTCCGATTCACCGATCTGCCAAGGTTCGGCGTTAACTGTCATGGCAGAAGGTTCAAAGATCAGTGTCGCATGAGTCACCACTGATCGCGCTGCTGGCCATTGGTTTTGGTCTCGCGTTCGTTTTTGGCGCAATCGCCGCCCGGCTGAAGCTTTCTCCGTTGGTGGGCTATCTCGTCGCCGGTGTGGTGATCGGTCCGTTCACGCCCGGTTTCACGGCGGACGAGCAGCTGGCGCAGGATGTGGCGGATGTCGGCGTCATCCTGCTGATGTTCGGGGTGGGGCTGCATTTTTCGCCGCGCGACCTCATGTCGGTCCGCGCGGTGGCTGTTCCCATAACGCTGCTGACGATTGCAGGCACCGTGCTGGCCGGCGTTGGCGTCGCGATGTTGTTTGGCTGGGGCTACGAAGCGGGTATCGTGTTCGGGCTGTCGCTGTCAGTGGCCTCGACGGTTGTGTCGCTGCGCAATCTGCAGGACCGAAGGGTGATCCAGTCCGAGCGCGGGAAGCTGACCGTGGGTTGGCTGGTCGTCGAAGACATCGCGATGGTTCTCGCCATGGTGCTGTTGCCGACCTGGGCGCAGATGCGCAGCCAGGCTGTCGATGGCGAGATGATGACTGTCCTGCAGATGCAGGATGTCGGGCTCGCCATCGTGCTCACGCTCGGCAAGGTCGCGGTGTTTGCGTTGATCGTGCTGGTGGGGGGCAAGCGCATCGTGCCGTGGGTGCTGCACCGCGTGGTGCACATGGGGTCGCGCGAGCTGTTCAGGCTTTGCGTGCTGGCGATTGCGCTGGGCGTTGCCTACGCGGCGTCGGCGGTGTTTCAGATTTCGGTGGCGCTTGGGGCGCTGTTTGCCGGACTGATCATGGCGGAGAGCGAGCTGTCGCAGCAGGCGGCGAACGAAACGCTGCCGTTGCGCGATGCGTTCGCGGTGTTGTTTTTCGTGTCGATAGGCATGCTGTTCGATCCCGTCGTGCTGCTGGAGGATCCGTGGCCGCTGCTGGCGACCGTCGGGATCATCCTCGTATTCAGATCTTTGCTGAGCCTTGGCCTGTTGCGCCTGTTCGGTCAGTCACACGAGACGGCGGCGACTGTGACGGCGGCGCGGGCGCAGGTGGGCGAGTTCTCGTTCATTCTCGCGGGCGTCGGTCTCAATCTCGGGCTGATGCCGGTGGATACGCGCAATGTGATCCTGGGCGGAGCGATTATCTCGATTGTGCTGAACCCCTTGGTGATCGTGCTGCTGGATTCGCGGAAGAAGAAACCGGAGGCCGCAAAGCCCGCGACTCAATCCGAGCAGGCGCCGGTTGCGCCCAAGCGCGTGGTGATTGTCGGTTATGGCCGCGTGGGATCGTTGATCGGCAAGGCGCTGCAATCGGCGCAGGCGACCTATTCGGTTGTCGAGGACCGGCCAGATGTGGTCGAGACGCTGCTGGCGCAGGGCGTGTTGGCCGTGCTGGGCAACGGCATATCGCGCGAGGCGATGCAGTTGGCGGGCGTCGACAAGGCGGATCTCATCTTCGTGACTGTTCCCAATGGCTTTGAGGCCGGTGGGATTGTCGAGCTAGCGCGCGAGCTGAATCCGAACGTGAAAGTCTATGCGCGAGCGCATTCCGACGACGAGGTCAAGCATCTCAAGACGTTGGGCGCCGATCTGATCGTATCGGGCGAGCAGGAGATTGCCGACGCCATGATCGAGAAGGCGGCGTCAATCATTCCAAGGCGGATGCCGCGGCCAGTCTAGGCGGGCTGGTTTAGAGAAGCGTGGCGAGTACGCCGAGCATCTTTTCCCAGGCGCCGCGCGAGCGCGTGCCAGAGTTTCTCTGGCGTCGTGGCCAGGTGGATCACGTAGACAAAACGGGAAACAGTCATTCTGACTCCAGTCTTCGCTTGAGGCCGACATGCGCGTCGATCTTGTGGCGTTCGAACTTCCGCATCCACCGGCTGGCGATCTCACCGATCGGCACCGGATAGAGAAAGTGCAATTTCTCGCGGCCACGCTTTGCGGTTGCGACGAGGTTGGCGTCTTCCAGGATCGCAAGGTGTTTCGAGACGGCCTGCCGCGTCATGGCCAGCTTTCCTTGGGCAAGGCCGGCGCACAGCTCGTTCAGCGTCTGGCCGCTGTGGGCGCAGAGCCTGTCGAGCAGGGCGCGGCGGCTGTCGTCGGCCAAGGCCCGGAACACCAGATCCATACATTCTAATGGGCAACCAAAAGGTTGCCGGTCAACACCCCTGCAACAGAATGGGAGAGAGCGATGGCGGGCCAGCGTGGTCGCGACGTGCTGATCAGCATTGGCGATGGCAGCGACCCGGAAGGGTTTGTTGTCGTCGCCGGCATTCGTGCGAAGACCATCAGTCTTGTGGCCGGATTGGTCGAAGCAACAACGGCGGAGAGTCCGCAGGCCTGGCGCGAACTGATCGCCGAGGCGGCGACAAAGCGTGCGGAAGTGGCGGGCAGCGGCGTGTTTCGCGATGCGGCGTCGGATGCGCGGCTGCGGATTGCCTACTTCGACGGTGAGGCGGCGATGTACCGGCTCGCCATTCCTGATTTTGGAACAATGACTGGCCGCTTCCAGATTGCGGAGCTGGCCTATGGCGGCGGGCATGAAGATGAGGCGACGTTTGCGATCCGTCTCGTTTCCACCGGCGTTGTGACGTTCGACGCGGTCTGAGGAGACACCTGACATGGCAGACGAACAGGATAGCGCCCGGCAAGCGGCCGAGGCGATGGAGCAGGCGTTGCTGAAGGCGACGCAATCGGTGGAGCGCGAGCTCGCGCGCATTGTGCGAACGGGCGAGGAGGATCTCGACAAGCTGGCGCGGCGCTTCTTCCAGCGCTTTGCGGAGATGGCGCTGGAGAGCGTTCTCGATGGCGCATTTGGCGGCGCTGGTGGGGCGCCTGATGCGGCAAGCGATCCGGGGCGCAATTCGATCAACCAGGCGGCGGCCGCAATCGCGCGGGCAGCCAAGCGCGGGGCGCGTTTCCTATGAGCGGATTTCACGAGATCAGATTTCCGCTCAGCGTGTCGCTGGGCGCTACAGGCGGGCCGGAAAGGCAGACGGAGATTGTTCGGTTGGCGTCGGGCGCCGAGAGCCGGAATGCGCGATGGGGGGCGTCGCGCCGCAGGTGGGAAGTAGGCGGCGCCCCGATGCGGCTGGAGGCTGCGCACGATTTGATTGCATTCTTCGAGGCGCGCGGTGGCAGGCTCAACGGTTTCAGGTTTCGCGATCCGCTGGATTTCAGGAGCTGCGCGCCAGGTGGGGGCGTGTCGGCGGCGGACCAGCAGATTGGCGCGGGAGATGGCGCGACGACGGTGTTCCAGCTGGCCAAGCGATATGACAGCGGCGGCGAGAGTTATGCGCGCACAATTCGCAAGGCTGTCGCCGGATCGGTAGTGGTCGCCTGCGATGGCGAGGCGGTGGATGATTTCGCGGTGGATATCGCGACGGGGATCGTGACGCTGGCCGAAGCGCCAGCGGACGGCGTGAGCGTTACTGCGGGGTTCGAGTTCGACACCCCTGTCCGCTTCGATGTGGACAGGCTGGACATGGCGTTGGTTGGGCATGGCGCCGTGCGCGTCGTGCGGGCGCCTCTGGTCGAGATCGCGGGATAGGACATGAGAC
The DNA here is from genome assembly GCA_002280725.1 of Alphaproteobacteria bacterium 32-64-14. GTDB lineage: Bacteria > Pseudomonadota > Alphaproteobacteria > Caulobacterales > Hyphomonadaceae > UBA7672. The sequence goes on along the minus strand of NCEM01000019.1, from coordinate 70,203 downwards.
AGGTTTCAGACACGCTCGCCGCTCGACTGGCCGCGAGCGACACGACGCTGTGCAATTGCTGGCGCTTCGCGCGGCAAGATGGACAGCTGTTCGGCGCGACCGACCACGATGCGCGGCTTGTGTTTGACGGCGTTACGTTCGAGCCCGTGGCGGGGCTGGAGCTTGTGTCGTTTGAAAGCAATGGCGGGCTTGCGCCCGGCCGTGCAGCGGCGGACGGCGCGCTGTCGTTCGATTTTCTCAATGCAGCCGATCTCGATGCCGGGATCTGGGATGGCGCGCGCGTCGACGTGTGGCGGGTTGACTGGCGGGCGGTCGAGCACAGGCTGATGATCTGGTCGGGCTTCCTGTCGGAATTGAGCCGCGCGGGCGCAGGGTTCACGGCTGAGCTGGTAAGCCTCAAGGCAGGCTTGGAGCGGACGATCGGGCGCGTCTATTCGCGGCGTTGCGACGCGGATGTCGGCGATGCGCGATGCGGCGTGGATCTCGCGATCGCAGCGTATCGCGCGGAGGGAGTCATCAGCCATGTGTTTGGCGATCGCACGCTGCGCAGCGCGGCTTTGAGTGAATTCGAGACGGGCTGGTTCATCGGTGGACGGCTGCAGTGGACGTCTGGTGGCAATGCGGGGCTTTCCGTCCGCATCATCCGGCATGCGGGCGATGAGCTTGAAGTCACCGGCGTGATGAGAGTTGCTGCGTCCGCTGGCGATGACTTCGTTGTGACGGCGGGGTGCGGCAAGGCATTTGGGACCTGCCGCGAGAAGTTCAGCAATGCGGCGCGCTTTCGTGGCTTCCCTCACATGCCGGGTCCTGAGGCGGTGCTTGCCGGACCGGCGAGCGGCGCATCCAATGATGGCGGGCGGCGCGGATGAATGTTGATCGCGCGGCAGTCATAGGCGCATCGCGCCGGTGGCTGGGGACGCCCTATCGTCATCAGGCGAGCGTGATCGGCGTTGGCGCCGACTGTCTTGGCCTGGTGCGCGGTGTGTGGCGCGAGGTGATCGGCGCGGAGCCTGAGCGGGCGCCTGGATACACGCCCGACTGGACGGATGTGCTGGGCGAGGAAACGCTGCTGGACGCGGCGCGCAGGCACATGCGCGAGATTCCGCCAGGCGAAGCGCGTGAGGGCGACGTGCTGCTGTTCCGCATGGCGCTGGGGGCGCCGGCCAAGCACGCGGGCATCGTGTCGGGCGAGGACAGGATCATCCATGCCTATTGGGGACGATCGGTCTGCGAGACGCGGCTGGTGCCCTGGTGGCGGCGCAGGATCGCCGCTGCGTTTCAGTTTCCTGGCGTCGCGTGAGCGCAGACGCCGCACAAGTATCTGGAGATAGACGTGGCTGAACTCCTTCTCGGCAAGGCCGGCGCCGCTATTGGCGCGGCGCTGCTTCCGAAAGGCCTGGCGTTTCTGGGCGAGACAGCCGGGCGGCTGGCGGGACTCGCGCTCGATGTGCAGTTCCTGTCGCCCGTGGTGCAGGAACCGCGCTTGAAATCATTTCATCTGACCGAGGGGCGCGAGGGCGCGGGCATTCCCATTGTCTACGGGCGTTGCCGTGTTGGCGGGCAGCTGATCTGGGCCGCGCGCTTCAAGGAGCGCCGCGAGGTTGAGGGCGGCAAGGGCGGCCCGCGTGTGGCGGCGTATTCCTATTCGCTTAGCTTTGCGGTGGCGTTGTGCGAGGGCGAAGTCTCGCGCGTGTCGCGCTGTTGGGCGAATGGGGAACCGTTCGATCTCTCGCAGGTGACGTGGCGTCTCTATCGCGGCGCGGAGGATCAGGCGCCCGATCCGCTTATTGAGGCTGTCGAGGGCGCGGGGCAAGCGCCGGGCTATGCGGGCACGGCGTACATCGTGTTCGAGGACATGCCGGTCGATCAGTTCGGCGCGCGCATGCCGCAGCTGTCGTTCGAGGTCGTGCGCCCTGCCGCCAATGATGAGGGGCGGATGGAATCTGTTGTCCGCGCCGTCAACATGATCCCGGGCTCGGGCGAATTTGCTCTTGCTACAGACATTGTGAAGCGGCGGACCGGGCCTGGGCGCGAGACGGCTGAGAACCTTCACGGGCCGGAGCTCAAGAGCGACTTCGAGGCTTCGCTGGACCAGCTGGAGGCGGAGCTTCCGAATGTCTCGCGCGTGCAGCTTGTCGTGGCGTGGTTTGGTGACGATTTGCGATGCGGTGAATGCGCCATCCGGCCGGGTGTCGAGATTATGAGCAAGACAACGACGCCGCATGCGTGGAGCGTTGCGGGGATTACGCGCGGTGACGCGCATCTGGTTTCCGCGATCGATGGGCGCCCGAGTTACGGCGGCACGCCATCGGATGAAAGTGTTCGTCAGGCCGTCGCGATGCTGAAAGCGCGCGGCTATCACGTGACGCTGTATCCGTTTCTGCTCATGGACATTCCGCCTGACAATGTACTGCCCGACTTGAGCGGCGTAGGCATGCAGCCCGCCTATCCCTGGCGCGGGCGCATCTCTGCGGCGGCGAGCGATGCCAGCGCGCAGGTCGAGGCGTTCTTTACGCAGCATCGTGCGTTCATCCTGCACTATGCGGCACTGGCCAGCGAGACGGGGGCCGACGGCATTCTCATTGGATCGGAGTTGCCGGGGCTTACCCGCTTGCGGGTCAGTGGCGAGTACCCCGCTGTTGATGCGCTGTGTGGGCTTGCGGAGGACGTGCGGGCCGTTGTTGGCGCGGAATGCGAGGTCAGCTATGCGGCCGACTGGACGGAGTATGGGGCGCATGTTGTTGGCGGCGACGTTGCGTTTCCGCTGGACGACCTGTGGGCGCATCCGGCGACGAGCTATGTCGGGCTCGACTGGTATCCGCCGATGGCCGACTGGCGCGCGGGCGAGCACGTGGATGCAAGCTTCGGAGACGGCCGGGGCAGCGCCTATCTCTCTGCCAACATTGCGGGGGGCGAAGCGTTCGACTGGTATTATGCCGATGCGGACGGGCGGCTGGCGCAGGATCGATTGCCGATCACGGACGGCGCCTATGGCGAGTCTTGGGTCTATCGCCCGAAGGATGTCGCGGGCTGGTGGAGCAATGCTCACCATGCGCGCGTTGCTGGTGTGCGGTCCGTGTCGCCGACGGCGTGGGTTCCCAGGATGAAGCCGGTGCGGTTCATCGAGATGGGCGCGCCCGCGGTGGACAAGGGCGCAAACCAGCCGAACGTGTTCTACGATCCCAAGAGCGTGGAGAGCGCGCTGCCACACTTCTCGATCGGTGCGCGCGATGATGTGATCCAGCGCCGCGCGATCGAGGCATTCCATGCGTTCTGGTCAGATTCAGCAAACAATCCCGTGTCGGCGGAGTATGCAGCGCACGGCGGGCGCATGGTTCCCGACGACGGGGTGTCGTTGTGGGCATGGGATGCGCGGCCGTTTCCGGCTTTTCCCCTGCGCGACGATGTGTGGGGCGATGCCGGTAACTGGCGGCTGGGCCACTGGCTGAACGGACGGACGGGGCTGGCGCTTCTTTCCGATGTGGCGGCGGATGTCTGCGAACGCGCAGGCGTTGCGTGCGACGTCAGCGGGCTTACGGGAATTGTCAGCGGGTATGCGAGCGATGGACCTGCCAGTGCGCGGGCGTTGCTCGATCCGTTGGCGACGGCATATGGCATAGCCTGCACGGAACGCGACGGCGTGCTGGTGTTCCGCATGCTGGGCGAGTCTCCCGTTCCGCTTGCCAGCGGCCGGCTGATCCAGATCGACCGGCCTGCGATGGAGATCACGCGCGGTGGTCTGGAGGCGGCCATGCCGAGCGTGCGGGTTCGTTATCTAGCGTCGGAATCCGATCATATGCCCGCTGTTGCGTGGGCAGAAACGCAGGCGGCGGACGAGATCGCCGATGTCGATCTGCCGGTCGCGATGGACGAGGATCAGGCGCGGCAATGCGCCCGTTCGCTGTCGGAAACGCTGCGGTTGTCGCGGACAGGTGCACAGTTCGCGATGGCAGCTGATGGTCTCGTCGTGGAGGCAGGCGATGTGGTGTCGTGGGATGGCGTCGCGTGGCGCGTGACCGAACGCTCGGACACCGTCAGCGTCGCCTTCAAGGCGGTACGCGCAGGCGAGGCGCGATCCCTTGTGCTGGCGCCGGCTCTTCCTGGCAGTGGGCCGGGTCTCAGCGCGCCGGTGGAGCCGGATGTCGTGATCGTCGATCCTCCGGCATTGCCGGGACAGGACGATGATGCCCGTCCACTCGCGTTCGCGTTCGCAGAACCGTGGCCAGGCCGCGTTTTGTTCGAGGCAGGTGGAAGCCCCGATCAAGTGTCGCTGCGCGGGGAGGTCGGGCGTCCCTGCACGATGGGCCGGCTTGTCGGTGCGCTCTATCCGCACGTCTCCGGGCGATGGCAGGAGGCTTCGATCTGGGTGGATGTTTCCGGCGGCGCGCTGTCCTCGCGCACAGAAGCCGCAGTGCTGAACGGCGCCAACACGGCGCTGGTGGAAACCGAAGCGGGCTGGGAGGTGCTGCAGTATCGCGCGGCGGAATTGCTCGCGCCCGACAACTATCGCCTGGATGGACTTCTGCGCGGACAGCAGGGCAGCGAGCCTGCGATGGCGGCGGCAGCTGCGGCGGGCAATCGCATCCTGTTTCTGACCGGAGCGGAGACGCGGCTGGACGTGGCTGCATGGGAACGCGGACTGGACCTTGTCTGGCGTGCCGGGCCGCCGTCATTTGCGGCCGGCGCCACGTGGATAGCGACGCAGGCTTTCGAAGCTGTTGCGCTTCGGGAATGGTCTCCCGCCCATATGCGGGCGGCGTGGTCTGACGGAGATCTGCTTGTGAGTTGGATCAGGCGGGCGCGAAAGGATGGCGATCCGTGGCTTGCGGGGGAGCCCGTTCTTGTTGGCCCTGAAAGCTACCGCGTGAAGGTCTCGGGCTTTGGCGGCGTACGGGAATGGAATGTGGATGAGCCGACCGCAGTCTATGCGGAAGCCACCCGGACGGCGGATTTTCCGGTTGGGGGAGTTGCGCTGATCGAGGCCGCACAAGTGGGCGCCGATGCCCTTCCGGGGGCATGGGCTGCGATTCACGTATCGATTCCCGCTCCGTAAACGGAGAAGTCGTGGCGCTTTGCCCCAAAATACCCATCTTCTGGCTTGTCTTGCATACTGGAGCGGCTCCACGTTAGAGCGCGGTGGCAGAGCAAGGATCGGCAGTTGAGCTGGGATCCCTACGCGGCGCTTGGCGTACCAAAGTCCTCCAGCGCCGAGGACATTCGCAAGGCTTATCGCCGGCTCGCCAAAGAGCTGCACCCTGACGTGCGCCCGAATGACAAGGCAGGCGCAGAGCGCTTCAAGCGCGTCACAGCCGCCTTCAATCTTCTCACGGACGAGCCGCTGCGTGGACGATTCGACCGGGGCGAGATCGACGCTGACGGCAACGAGCGGCCGCAATTCCAGCCGGGCGCAGGCTTTGGCGGGTTTGCCGGAGCAAAACAGAAAACCGGCCGTAGCGACGCCTTCGAGGACCTGTTCGACGGTCTGTTCAGCCGTGGCGGCGGCAGCCGGGGCTTTGGCCAACAGCGCGGCGAAGATGTTCGCTACAGGATGGAAGTCGACTTTCTCGATGCCGTGAATGGCGGACGCCGCCGCGTGACCATGTCGGACGGGCGCTCGCTCGACCTGGCGATTCCCGCCGGGCTCAATTCCGGTCAGACGTTGCGCCTGAAAGGTCAGGGCCTGCCCGGCACCGGCAATGGGCCCGCCGGCGATGCGCTGGTCGAGATCACGGTGGCCAGCCACCCGACCTTTCGCCGCGAGGGCGACGACATCCGCATGGATCTCCGCATCTCCCTGGCCGAGGCGGTCGAGGGCGGAAAGGTGCCGGTCGTGACACCTTCCGGGCCCGTCACCCTGTCAGTCCCTCCGGGGTCCAATTCGGGCGACCTCCTCAAGCTGAGAAGCAAGGGCGTGCAGACACGCCCGACCCCGGGCGACCTGCTGGTCAGGCTGCTGATTGTGCTGCCCCGCAAGGATGATCCCGAACTGCGGGAGTTCGTCCGGACGTGGCCGGGCCGCAAAGCGGATGTTTCCCGGTGATTCCCCCCAGACACGAAAAAAAGCAGCTGAGGCTGTCTGCGGCAACAGCCTGCAAGCCCCGTTCAGACAGGGTTCACCGACTTGGCGGTACATCATTTTCCATGTTGAAACGTCTAATCTTGACCCCCGTCATTCTTGCCGCTGCGGCGCTGGCAGTCGCCGCGCCGTCACAGGCGCAAGTGCGCCTTGGCGCGCCTCACATTGATTTCCCTTTTCAGAGAGATGGGCAGCCTTCGTCTCAATGGGACGTTCCGCGTCGTGAACGGGTGCCTGAAGAAGACAATGAAAAATCACTGAGCGAGATTTTGCGAATGCTGAAAGGCCAATACGGCGGTCAGCATCTCGATGCCCGCAAGGTCGGCGCCTACTACATGATTTCGTGGATCACGGATGACGGCCGCAGGCTGAACCTTCGTGTGAACGCCATGACTGGCAGAGTGGAATAGACTGGGACCGCCATGAGAATTCTTGTTGTCGAAGACGATCCCGATCTGGGCCGCCAGCTTTCCGAAGGATTGAGCCAGGCAGGCTATGCCGTCGACTTGGCGCGTGATGGCGAGGAAGGTCACTTCCTTGGCGACACCGAGCCGTATGATGCGGTCGTGCTGGATCTCGGCCTACCGAAGCTCGACGGCGTGCGCGTTCTCGAGAAGTGGCGGAACGCCGGCAAGGACATGCCTGTCCTCATTCTCACCGCACGCGATCGCTGGAGCGAGAAGGTCGCTGGCTTCGATGCTGGCGCTGACGACTATGTCACCAAGCCGTTCGTGACCGAGGAGCTTCTGGCGCGCCTGCGTGCGCTGCTGCGCCGGGCTGCCGGTCATGCCAGCGCGGCGCTCGAGTGCGGCGACTTGCGCGTCGACACGCGCGCCGCGCGCGCCTCCGTCAATGGCGAGCCGATCAAGCTGACTTCGCACGAGTATCGCGTGCTGTCCTACTTAATGCACCATCAGGGGCGCGTGGTGCCGCGGACTGAACTGGTCGAGCATATCTATGACCAGGACTTTGACCGTGACTCGAACACAATCGAGGTGTTTGTCGGCCGTCTGCGCCGCAAGATCGGGTCGAACCGCATCTTGACGGAACGCGGATTGGGATATCGTTTGATCGATCCTGCGGTCGAACACGTAACGGAATAGCATGCCCGACAAGTCAGCGTTGGAGCCGTCAGGGACGCTGACACGCGGCTCGATCGCCCGTCGCATGCTGATCGCGACCACTGTCTGGAGCGCGGCGGTACTTCTGGCTGCGGGCTGGTCGCTGGTTGCGCTGTCGCGTTCTGAGCAGGACCGTCAGCTGAACTCCATGGTCGACGAGACAATGCGTACGCTGGCCAACGCTGTCCAGATCGACCCAACGACGCGTCTTCTTGTAACGACCGATGAAATTCCCGCCGGCGGCCGAGAAAATCAGCCGCATTTCCCCGACGAGACGCGCTTCACGAGCGGGTTCTCGGGATTCTACTGGGCGGCGCTGCAGCTCAACGAACAGAACCGGATCAGCGATGGCCGATGGTCGGAGAGTTTCGTCAACGCCCTGCCGGAGCCCAGCGCCGAAGCGATTGCTGCGGCCCTCGCGCAACCCAGCGAGGTCGTCTACCGCGACGCGATCGGGCCCAACACCTTCGACCCGGAAGCCGATCCGGCGCAACCGCTTGCGCCCGCCTCTGCTGTTGGCGCTCCGGTAGAAGCGACGGTTGAACCTATCCGGCTGGGTCTGCGTGCGCTCACCATCGAACGCACCACTGTGATCGGAACCGATCCGGCGACCGGGCGCGAGATCACCGAGACTGTTTCCGGGCGTTATCCCGTGATCCTGTACGTTGCCATCAACCGGACCGCGGCGAACGAAGCGGTGGGACGGTTCACGCTGCAGCTTGCGATTGCGCTTGCCGTGCTGGCTGTTGGCCTGGTCATCGGCATTGTCGTGCTGATCCGCTACGGCCTGCGGCCGCTCCACGCCATCCAGAACAGCCTCGGCGACGTGCGCGCCGGGCGTCGCGACGATCTTGGCGGAGAATATCCGGCCGAGCTCTCGCCCCTCGTCGCTGAAATCAACACGCTGCTCTTGCACAATCGCAAGGTGGTCGAGCGCGCACGCACGCATGTCGGCAATCTCGCACACGCGCTGAAGACGCCGATCGCGGTTCTGAAGAACGAGGCCAAGGGTACGGACAAGCTCTCGGAACTGGTGCGCCGCCAGACGGACGCGATGTCCAGCAATGTGAGCCATTATCTCAAGCGCGCGCAGGCTGCGGCACAGGCTGAAGTGCTTGGCGCGCGCACGGATGTTCGCGAACCCGTGGAAGGCATCGCGCGGATGCTCGAGCGGTTGCATCGCGACAAGGGTCTCGCCATCGACGTTGATGTCGACCCGAAAGCAATTTTTCGTGGGGAGCGCGGCGATTTCGATGACTTGATCGGAAACCTGTTGGAGAACGCAGCCAAATGGTGCAAGTCGCGGGTCAATGTGACGGTGACTCGGAACGACGATGGGCTGCAGCTTATCGTTGACGATGACGGGCCGGGTCTGCCGCCAGAGCACCGCGCCAAGGCGCTTGAGCGCGGCAAGCGACTGGATGAATCGGAACCAGGAACCGGATTGGGACTGTCGATCGTGACCGAACTGGCAGACATCTACGGCGGACGACTGTTCCTCGAAGACAGCCCCCTCGGCGGGCTGCGCGCGCGGCTTGAACTTCCGGCGGCGCCGCTTTGATCTGGCTCGTTCTTGTTGCTGCGGTCTTCGTGATTGGCGGCGTGTGGTTCGTCTCCAAGTCGACGCAGACGCGCGTGGCCGTGCTGGCGGTCGGCTTGGCTTCGGTAGCCGGCTACTGGTTGCTGGGCCGCCCTGACATGCCGGACCGGCCGCTCGATGTGCGGTTGGCGGAGATCGAGGCGCGCGTGTCGACTGCGCCGGAAACGTTGAACGAGCACGAGGTCATCGCGCTGGCCGAGCGCCGCGTGCAAGAGCATCCAGAGGATTCTCACGGGCTGGTTTTGATCGGACAGATGTACGAGTCGCTTGCCGGCAAGGCGCAGGCGCAGGGCACGGCCGCCATGGAGGCAGGCCGCGAGGACGAAGCCAACCGCCAGGCTGCCACCATCCAGCAAAGCCTCGACAAGGCTAGCAACGCCTACAATACGGCCCTGCGGCGCAATCCCAACGATCTGGAAGCAATCGCCAACCTGGCCGACCTGCGTTTCAAGATGACGTCCGAGATCGATCCCTTCACAACGCAACTTTATGAAACCGTCTACAAGGCGCAGCCCGACCAGTTCCGGCAGGGCTATCTCGCCGGGATCGGCCTGTGGGGACAGGGCAAGACGGCGGAGGCCGAGGCGATCTGGGCGGATGTGAATGCCCGTGCGCCTGAAGGCGGGCCTGAGCGCCAGATGTTCGCTGCGCTGCGGCAAATGTTTGGCATCGATCCAGCGACTGCCGGTCCAGGCCCAATTCCCCCGACTAAGTGATGCGTTTCGCGCCATTGTGTCGCTGGCGCGCGGCGGTTCCCGCCAGTATGTTCCGGCATATCGGTGCAATGGAGCCATCCTCATGCGCAAGCGGTCCCAGAGGCTATGGTTCATTGGCGCGGCAGGCGTGCTGATGGCTGGCGCCGTAACGCTTGGCGTGATCGGGCTCAGCGGTGCGGTGGCCTTCTTCCAATCGCCCTCCGACATCGCCGCCAAGGGCGCGACAAGCTTCAAGCAGAACGTTCGCGTCGGCGGCCTGATCGAGGTCGGCAGCCAGTCGCATGGCGAGAACGGCAAGCTGCTCACCTTCCGCATCACGGACTGCAAGCACACCGTGCCGGTCGTGTTCGATGGCATCCCGCCGGACATGGTTGTGGAAGGGAAGGGCGTTGTCGCCGAGGGCAAGTTCGACGCCGATGGCACGCTGGTCGCCTCGCGCGTGCTGGCTAAGCACGATGAAAACTACATGCCGAAGGAAGCCTATGACTCGCTGAAACGTGCGGCGGGTGAAGAAGGCACGATGACCTGCGGCGATGGAGCGGCGACTTGATCATCGAACTCGGCCACCTGCTCGCCTTTCTCGCGCTCGGCGCGGCGGCGGGGCAAAGCTTTCTGGGTCTGACAAGGAACGGGGAAGCTGCGCGGCGGCTTGCAGTTGCCACGGCGATGTTTACCGCGCTCTCCATGCTGACGCTGATCATCAGCTTCGTGCGGCTGGATTTCTCGGTCGCTCTGGTGGCCGCCCATTCCCACTCGCAGAAACCGCTCCTCTACAAGATTGCCGGCGCGTGGGGAAACCACGAGGGCTCCATGCTCCTCTGGTGCCTGATCATGTCGGCCTATGGCGCGCTCGCTGCGCTGTTCATGCGCGAAGGCAAGCTGAGGGACCGCGCGCTTGGCGTGCAGGGCCTGCTCACCGTCGGCTCATTCCTTTATCTGCTGTTTGTGTCGAGCCCGTTCATGCGGCTGATCGATCCGCCCTTCGATGGCGCGGGTCTTAACCCGCTGCTGCAGGACCCTGCGGTCGCGTTGCATCCACCGTTCCTCTACATGGGCTATGTCGGCATGTCGTTCGTCTTCTCGATGGCGGCGGCAGGCCTCATCAACGGCGAGATCGACCGCGAGTGGGCGCGCCGCACGCGGCCATGGGCGCTTGGCGCGTGGAGCTTCCTCACCATCGGCATCGCGCTCGGCGCCATCTGGGCCTACTACGAGCTTGGCTGGGGCGGATGGTGGTTCTGGGATCCGGTCGAGAACGCATCCTTCATGCCGTGGCTGGTCGCGGCAGCGCTGGTTCATTCGCTCATCGTCACCGAGAAGCGGGGCGGCATGGCGTCCTGGACCGTGTTCCTCGCGGTGCTCGCGTTCTGCCTGTCGCTGCTGGGCACATTCCTTGTGCGCTCGGGCGTGTTGACGTCCGTGCACGCATTCGCGGTTGATCCGGCGCGGGGAACGATCCTGCTGATCGGCCTTGGGATAGCGGGCGGGGCGGCGCTCGCGCTGTTTGCCTGGCGCGCGCCGACGCTGAAAGCGGGGCCGGAGTTCGATCCGGTGAGCCGCGAGGGCGCGCTCGTTCTCAACAATCTGTTTTTGTCGGTGTCTTCCGCACTCGTGCTTGTCGGCACGGTGACGCCGATGGTGCTGCAATGGCTGGGCGAGGCGAAGATGATCTCGCCGGAAGCGGCGTCCATGTCGATCGGCGAGCCGTATTTTCAGCTGACGCTTGCGCCCATGGTGGCGTTCCTTCTCCTGTTCATGCCGCTGGCGCAGGCAGCGCCGTGGCGAAAGGCCGAGGTCGGCCCGCTGATGAAGTGGCTGCTGCCGTCCGCTGTCGTGGCGATCCTTGCTGCCATCGGCGCCATGGCGCTTGGCGGCTGGGGCGTGTTCCTCGGCTATGGCGTGCTTGTTGGCGTCTGGGCGATCTTCGGTGTCGGGCAGGATCTGGTGCGCCGGGCTGGCGCCGGCGGGTTCAAGCGCTTCATCAAGCTGCCGCTCACCGTGTGGGGCATGGCCATCGCGCACATGGGCATGGGCCTGTTCGTGATCGGCGCAACGGTCGAAACGGCGGCCCGTACCGAGCAGACTTTCCCCCTCTCGCCCGGCCAGAGCGCCGAGATGTCTGGCTGGAAGTTCGAGTTCCAGGGCGTGACGCTTGTTGACGGCCCCAACTATGTGGCGACCCGCGCGGACATTCTCGCGACGCACGACGGACGCACCGAACTGCTGCAGCCGGAACAGCGCAGCTATCCCGTCTCTGAAATGGGCACCACCGAGGTCGCCATCCGCAAGACGCTGGGCGGCGACATGTATGTGGCGCTGGGCGACCAACTGCGCGACCAGGCGAATGTCTGGCGGCTACGCATCGCCCATCACCCTCTGATCGACTGGGTGTTCGGCGGCGCCGGGCTGATCGCGCTCGGCGGGTTCATGTCGCTGGCGGCAAGGCTTCGCCGCCGCGCACCAACCAATGCCGAGACCACGGCGACCGAACCGGTCGCCTCGAGCGCCGACAAGACCGGGGCGGGCGTGGGGGCATCGGCATGATCGGGCCGATCATCGCGCTCCTCCTGCAGGCCCAGCCGCTTGAGCAGCCCTTGCCCGATCCAAACCAGGAAGCCCGCGCGCAATCGCTGATGCGCGAGCTGCGTTGCATGGTCTGCGAGAACGAGCCGGTGTCGCAATCGACCGCCGACATGGCGATTGATGCGCGCAGGATGATTCGCAAACAGGTGGTCGAAGGCGCCAGCGACAGCCAGGTGCGGGACTTCTTCGTCACCCGCTATGGTCAGTACGTCGCCTTCCGGCCGCCTACGGACGGGTGGGGCCTGCTGCTGTGGGGTTTCCCCTTCGCGCTGATAGCGGGTGGACTTGTCCTCATCGGCGTGAAGCTCGTCAGGAACCGGCCCAAAGCGCTGGAGCCAGTGCCGGACGACCGCAGCGGCGGTGACGCCTGAGAGCTGCGGCAGACATCGGGCAAGCCCGATAAAGTGCTCCAAAATCTGCCAGATGCGCCTCTGGCGCTGCCGTAGGATTGCCGTAAAGTGACCCGCTAGTGTGGGGCTTCAGGCTCCTTGGGTCCGTCGCGCGAAGACGAACTCTGGAAGAAGCAGGATGGGAGTGTCTCGGATGCTGAGGATCGGTCGGATGGCGATGGGCGCGAGCCTGATCGCAGCGACAGTGGCCAGCCTCTCGGTTGCTGTGCCGACGTTGATTGCACCCGCACTTGCTCAGAACAACACCAGCAAGCCCATTACGGTCTCGCCGCCCGCCGGCGCACCGATGAGCTTTGCAGACCTGATCGATGTGGTCAGCCCCGCTGTCGTCAGCGTGCAGGTGACGGTCGAGATCAAGGCGGCGGATCGCAACAGCACGTTTGACCAGTTCCGCGGCTTGCCCGGCTTCGACGAATACGAGGACGAGTTCGGCGAAGGCGAGGACGAAACCAATCCGGAGCAGGACGAGGAAGGCAACGCGCTTGGCTCGGGCTTCTTCATCTCCAGCACGGGCTACATCGTCACGAACCACCACGTGGTCGAGAATGCGCGCGAGGTGACGGTCACGCTGAAGGACGGAAAGCAGCTTGAGGCGGAGATCATCGGCTCCGACGAACAGACCGATCTGGCCGTGTTGAAGGTCAAGAAGAGCGGCAACTATCCGTTCGTGCAGTTTGCCACCAAGGTGAAGCCGCGCGTCGGCGACTGGGTCGTCGCCGTCGGCAACCCGTTCGGCCTCGGCGGCACGGCGACGGCCGGCATCGTCTCGGCCGACGGCCGCGAGTTCAACAGCGGCACCTACAACGACTTCATCCAGATCGACGCCGCCATCAACCGCGGCAACTCGGGCGGACCGACGTTCAACCTTCAGGGCGAAGTCATCGGCGTCAACACGATGATCTTCTCCGACACGGGCGGCGGCAGCGTCGGCATCGGCTTCGCGATCGAAGCCAATTCCGCGAAGTCGATCGCCGATACGCTGATCCGCGATGGCAAGGTGGTGCGCGGCTGGCTCGGCGTCGAGATCCAGAGCCTCGACCAGCGCCTGGCCGATGCGTGGGGCCTGAAGCACAACAGCGGCGCCATCGTGCGCTCGGTCACGACGGGTGGCCCCGCCGAAGCGAGCGGCATCAAGCGCGGCGACATCATCATCTCGGTCAATGGCGATGAAGTGAAGGATACGCGCCAGCTCACCCAGCGCGTGGGCAGCCTGCTGGCTGGATCCCAGAACACGTTCCGCGTCATTCGCGACGGCAAGGAGCAGACCCTCCGCGTCACCGTACGCGCACGCGATGATCGCGCCCTTGCCGGCGTTGAGTTCGATCCCAGCCGCTCCGGCCTCAAGCCGCCGAAGCCCGGCCCGGATGACGTGACCGTCGATGGCGGCACGATCCGCCAGCTCAGCGTGGAAGAGGCCACTAAGTTCGATGTCGGCGCAGCCGGCACAGGCCTGATCGTCGTCAAGGTCGACGCGCGCGGCGCCTTCGCCCGAGCGAGCATCTTCCCCGGCGACGCGATCCTCGAGATCAACCTCAAAGCGGTGAAGACGCCCAAGGATTACCAGGACGCCGTGGCGGCCGCGCTCGCGCAGGGCAAGAAGGATGTTGTTGCCCGCGTCGGTTGTGGCAATCAGGCGCGTTGCGGCGATCTAACTGTTCTTCGTCCAATTGAAATAGCACCAGCGGAATAACGCATGAAGGTCATCGTCATAGAGGACGACGCGGACGCCGCCGCTTTCGTTAAACGGGTGCTCGGCGAAGCCGGCCATTCGGTTGATGTCTGCGGCGACGGCGAGTCGGGCTACAATCAGGCTCGCTCGGGCGAGTATGATGCGCTTGTCGTGGATCGCATGCTGCCTGGCATGGACGGCCTCCAGCTCGTGAAGAAGTATCGCGATGCAGGCGGGCGCGCGCCTGCGCTGTTTCTGTCGGCGCTCGGCGAGGTTGATCACCGCGTTGAAGGATTGCAGGCAGGCGGCGACGACTATCTCGCCAAGCCATATGCGCCCAGCGAGCTTGTGGCCCGTGTGGAGGCGCTAGGCCGTCGTGCGACCGGCGACATCCCGACAACACGCCTCGTTGTTGGCGGGCTCGAGATGGATCTTCTTGCCCGTACGGTCCACCGCGACGGACAGAAGATTGACCTTCAGCCGCGCGAATTCCGCTTGCTGGAGTTCCTGATGCGCCACGCCGGACAGGTTGTGACCCGCACCATGCTGCTGGAGAAGGTGTGGGACTATCACTTCGATCCCCAGACCAACGTGATCGACGTACACGTGTCGCGCCTGCGCGGGAAGATCGACAAGGATTTCGATCGTCCGTTGCTGCACACCGTGCGCGGCGCGGGTTATCGCCTCGAAGCATGAAGCGCTGAGCCATGAAGATCGGCCGCCTGCCGGCGCTGTTCCGGACGACAACGTTCCGGCTCGCGCTGCTGCATGCGTCGATCTTCATTCTGTTTTCAGCCTCGCTGCTGGCTTACCTCTACTACGAGACGGCGGGCCATCTCGGCCGGCAGGCCGAGGCTGAGCTCAACGCGGAGTTCCAGGAGCTTTCGGCCGCTTATCGCGGCGGCTTCGATCGTCTCAATCAGGCCGTGACCGAACGGTCGGGCGCGCGCGGCAAGTTCTTCTACCTGCTGCAGGACGGCACCGGCCAGAAGATCGCCGGCGATTTCGATTTTCTCCCGGCGCCTGCCCCTGTCGACCAGGTGGTGGACGTCAAGTTCGAATACGATGTCCGCAATCTCAGCGGCCAGACCACGCGCCGGCAGGCCGAGGGGCGGATCTCGCGCCTGTCGGAAGGCGGCGTGCTGATGGTCGCCTACGATATGGGCCAGCTGGGCGAGATGAATCGGCGCATCACGGATGTGGTCTGGCGTTCGGCCGTTGTTGGCTTCGTGCTGTCGCTGATCGGCGGCGTCGTCATCTCGCGCTCTGCCGCCCAGCGCGCCGAACAGCTTGCGCGCACCACGGAAGAAGTGATGGCGGGCGACCTGACGCGCCGCGCGCCCGTGTTTGAGTCAGGCGACGAGTTCGACCGCCTGTCGGTCCAGCTCAACGCCATGCTTGGCAAGCTGGAGCGATTGGTGATCTCGTCGCGATCGGCGGGAGATTCCATCGCGCACGACCTGCGCTCGCCGCTCACGCGCCTGCGCAACCACCTTGAGGCTGGCCTGCGCGATACAAACTCCGAGGGCCCCCGCACGGCGCTCGCGCGTTCCATCGAGGACGTTGACGATGTACTGAACACGTTCAACGCCGTTTTGCGCCTCTCCCGCGTGCAGGCCGGCGCGACGGGCTCTTTCCGTCGCACCAATGTAACCGGCATCACGGACGAGCTGGCGGAACTCTATCAACCGGCCTGCGAAGAAAAGAGCATGACGTTCACCTACGCGCCCGAAGGCGACCTGTTCGTGCAAGCGGATCGCGATCTCATCGCGCAGGCGCTATCCAACCTGCTCGACAACGCGGTGAAATACACGCCGGCAGGCGGCGCGGTATCCCTCGCCGTGAAGCGGCTCGGGGCCAGCGAGGTAGAACTGTCCGTCAGCGACACCGGGCCCGGCATTCCCCCCGAGGACCGGGACCGCGCGGTCGAGCGTTTCGTCCGCCTGGAACAGTCGCGCAGTGAGCCGGGCAGCGGGCTGGGTCTCAGCCTTGTCGATGCCGTGGCCGAGGCGCACAGAGGGCGGCTGCTGCTGGATTCGGCAGGCGGTACGCCGCCAAATATCGGGCTTGCGGCGCGGCTGATCCTGCCGTCAGCCTGATCTCCCGTACCGATCAGCATTCCGGATTTCGCCCAATGGCCATTCAGCTCGATACCCTCGGCATTGCGCCCGTCACCGGCGCGCGTGGCGACCTGCGTGGCGCGCTGGAGCTGGCCCCGCGTCATTCGGATCACATCGCGCGCATGGTCGCGCGACGCCCAGACGTGGCCGA
Organism: Alphaproteobacteria bacterium 32-64-14; assembly: GCA_002280725.1. Classification (GTDB taxonomy): domain Bacteria; phylum Pseudomonadota; class Alphaproteobacteria; order Caulobacterales; family Hyphomonadaceae; genus UBA7672. The sequence continues at coordinate 53,757 of NCEM01000019.1, read as the reverse complement.
AGCGATCCTCGCCTCGGACGCTGAAGCCGTCGTCGATCAGGCGGTGCAGGATATTCTCGCGGCCGGCGCCATGGCAGGGCCGCTGGATGCGCCGATGCGCCAGATGCGGCGCGCGAAGGAGGCAGCGCAACTTGCAATCTCCATCGCCGATCTCTGCTGCGCCTGGACACTGGACGCGGTGGTCGAACGGCTGACCCGCCTTGCCGACGCCGCGACTCAAGCGGCGCTGAGCCTCGCCATCCGCACATCGTGGGCTGCAGGTCATCTGGGGGAGACGCGCGACAGCGACGCGATGCCCGGCCTGTTCACGCTCGCCATGGGCAAAATGGGCGCCCGCGAGTTGAACTATTCGAGCGACATAGATCTTATCGTCCTGTTCGATCTCGATCTTCTGCCCGTGAGCGGGCCGCGCGTGAAAGAAGGGATGACGCGCCTCACGCGCGATTTCGTCCGCATCCTCGAAGAGCGCACGGCGGACGGTTATGTCTTTCGCACGGACCTGCGCCTGCGCCCCGATCCGGCCTCCACCAGTCCCGCGATCTCCACGCAGTTCGCCACCGGATACTATGAAAGCGTGGGCCAGAACTGGGAGCGCATGGCCCACATCAAGGCGCGCGTCTGTGCGGGCGATGCGGCTGCGGGCAAGGACTATCTCTCCGAGCTGCAGCCCTATGTCTGGCGGCGGCACCTCGATTACTGGGCGATTGCGGATATCCATTCGATCAAGCGGCAGATCCATGCGCATGGCGGCCATGCGGAACTGACCTCGCGCGATTTCGATGTGAAGCTGGGTCGCGGCGGCATCCGCGAGATCGAATTCTTCACCCAGGTTCAGCAACTCATCCTCGGCGGGCGCATGCCTCATCTTCGCCTGCCAGGCACCAAGGCGGCGCTGCAAGTCACGGCGAACGAGCAGATTGTGGACCCGGACGTGGTGAATGATCTTTGCCGCGCTTACGACTATCTGCGCGCCATCGAACACCGCGTACAGATGCTGAACGACGAGCAGACACATCGCATACCGGTGGTTCCCGAACGCCGTGAAGCTGTCAGCCGTCTTGCCGGCTATGGCGACACTGCGCTGTTCGAGGCCGATATTTCGCGCGTGCGGGCCCGCGTCCACGGCGCCTATTCCGATCTGTTCGCAGCGGAGGAGCGGTTGTCTGGCGAAGCAGGCAACCTCGTCTTCACTGGCGTTGACGACGACCCGGGCACAGTTGCGACCCTGACCACGCTTGGCTTCAGCGATCCGTCGCGCGTGATCCATACCTTCCAGCAATGGCATCGCGGCGCCATCCCCGCGACGCGCTCGGCACGCGCGCAACAGTTGTTGACCTCGCTTGGCCCACGATTGCTCGAAGCCATGTCGAAAGCGGGCGAACCTGACATCGCCTTCGATCGTTTTCAGGAATTCTTCTCGGGGCTGAATTCTGGCGTGCAGGTGATGTCGCTGATGCTGGCCGAGCCCGGTCTCACCCGCGACGTTATCCAGACGATGGCATTCGCGCCCAAACTCGCCGCAGATCTCGCGCGCCGCCCCGCGCTCATGGAAGCGATGCTGGAGCGTTCCTTCAGCACGCCGGCGCATCTCGATGAGGCGGGCTCGCGGGCGCTGCGGCTAGTAGACAATCTCGAACGGGCGGAGGGCTTTGAAGCCAAGCTGAACACCGCCCGGCGTTTCCATCGCGAGGAAGCGTTTCGCATCGGCTATCAACTCCTGCGTGGCGCCATCGGCGCGGCGGAAGCGGGCGTTGCGTATGCTGATCTCGCGGATGCCTGCGTCGGCGGCCTGGCGGAGGTCTGCGAGTGCGAGATACTCGCAAAATTCCAGGGCGAGATTGGCGGCTGGAGCGTCTGCGCCCTCGGCAAGTTTGGCGGGCGCGAGCTGACGGCGACATCCGATCTCGATCTGATGCTGGTCTATGAACCGGCAAACGACGGCAGCGTGCAGTTAGCGACGCGCTTCGTGCAACGCCTGGTCGCCGCGCTGTCGGCGCCGACCGAGGAAGGCCTGCTCTACGAGGTCGACATGCAACTGCGCCCATCGGGCCGGGCAGGGCCAGTTGCAGTGCGCATGTCCTCGTTCGAGCGTTACTATCGCGAGGAAGCGTGGACGTGGGAGTTCATGGCGCTGACCCGCATCCGTCCCGTTGCTGGAGACACCGATCTTGGCCGGCGCATCGTCGAATCGGCGCGCAAGGCGCTGCAAGCGAAGAGCGGCGATCCCAAGATCACGGAAGACATTGGCGATATGCGCCGCCGCATGGCGCGTGAGCGCACCGCGCGGTCCATGTGGGATGTGAAGCTCGCGCCGGGCGGACTCGTCGATATCGAGTTCGTGACGCAGCACGCCATTCTTGCTGCGGCGGCGAGGACGCCGGGTGCGGTGCAGCCGGGCTCGCTTGCCGCGATCAAGATGCTGGCATCGAGCGGCCATCTGGCGGCAGGTGACGCGGCGTTGATGATTGATGCGCTCGGTCTGCAGCTCAATCTCCAGCAGGCGCTGCGCATTGCAGCAGGTGACGGCTTTGAGCCTGATGCAGCCTCTGACGGGCTCAAGGTATGGCTCGCCAAGCATCTGGGATTCAAGGATTTTCCCGCGCTCGCCGCGCGCCTTGCTGACATACAGGCCCAGGTCGCCGCCTTGCGCACGCGGAAACTGGGGCCCCTATCGACGGAAGAGCCCGGCGAAGCCGTTTGATCTCAAGGAAATACGGCAAGGCCGTCCGCTGCACCCCAGCAATCCGACAGCAGGCGGGCCTCGGCAAACGCCAGCGCAGGATGCATAACGTGGGAGGAGGTTCGGCTTTGTTCGTGACGCCCATCGGGGCGCAGGCCACCTTTTCGGAGTTGGTTCCCCGGCCATGCGGGATCCTGACGAGGAACTGGTTCTTCGGATCGGCGCCGGCGACAAACGCGCCGCGAGCGAACTCGTGCGCCGTCATCTCCCACGCATGGTCGGCCTCGCGCGCCGGATGCTGGGCGACGCAACCGAGGCGGAAGACGTTGCGCAGGAAGTCTTTCTTCGTGTCTGGCGTCATGCCGCAGCGTGGAAGCCGGGCCAGGCAAAATTCGAAACGTGGATGCACAGGGTCGCCATGAACCTTTGCCTCGACAGGTTGCGCCGCGGTGGCCGGAACGGCGGGGAGGTCTCCCCCGAAACACCGGACGTACGTGCATCGGCGACCCGTGCGCTGGATGATCGCCAGCGCCGCGACAAGGTTCGTGACGCGCTGCAACGCCTGCCCGAGCGGCAGCGGGCGGCGCTAGTTCTCTGCTATTATCAGGACAGAACCAATTTCGAGGCGGCCGAGATCATAGGCGTCAGCGTCGATGCTCTGGAAAGCCTGTTGTCGCGCGCGCGCAGGACGCTCAAATCGGCTCTCGCGGCCGAACGGGCGGACCTGCTGAGCGGTCTTGAAACCGGCTGAGGAATGCAATGAACGAAGCACATTTCATGGGATTGCTGGCGGCCTATGGCGCAGACCTGGCGCGCTGGCCGGAAGACGATCGCCTTCATGCCGAGGTGTTTCTCGAAGGCGCGCCGCACCGCATCCGCGATGTCTGGGAAAGCGAGCGCGCGTTCGATCACCTGCTGTCGCTGGAGCGGGATCTGCCCGCTTCCCTCTCGCTGGAAACGTCAATCATCGGCACATCGCCGGGCCGCCGCCGCAGCGCGCCTGTTGACGTGTTTGGCTGGCTGACCCTGCCGAAATGGGTGATGGGCGGGGCGCTGGCTGCGTCTCTCGCACTCGGCGTTGCGGTTGGATATGCCGGCGAGCCGCAGTCTGTGCCTGCAACCGACTACGCGACGATGCTGACCGTTTCGGGCGGTGGTGCGGGCTCCGTGTTTCTCACGGCCATGAACGACACCGAGAACTGAGCCGGGAATGCCGTCCAGAGCTACCATCATCCTGGTTGGATCTCTCGCGCTCAACGCGGCGCTTGTCGGCATCGTTGTCGGCCGCTGGCTGACGCCGAAGACCGACGAGCCCACCGTACAGATGCAGCTTGAGCGTTACGGCCCCACTTCTGACGTGGTGGCCGCCGCATGGGCGCAGCTTCCTGAAACTGATCGCACGCAACTGCGCCAGCAACTGCGCGAAAGCTGGGTCGCCATGGGCGATGACCGCCACAGGCTGAGCGAAGCGGGGAAGGTCGTTTATGAAGCCGCGCTCGCCGAACCGTTCGACGAGAACAGGCTGCGCGAAGCGGTTTCGATCTTCCAGCTACGCGAGACCAAGCTGCAGCGGCTGGCGGAGGATATCCTGATCAGTCACATCGGCCGGATGCCGCCTCAGGCGCGCGCCACGGCCGCCGTGGGCTTGCTGACGCCCTTCAACGCGCGCATGCAGCGCGCCGACGGCAAGGATGGGCCGCGAGGAGAGGGCCGGGCAAGCGATCCCGCAAAGCCGCCTGTCGCGCCGCTTCCGGCCAAGCCTGCGGGCGAGTAGGCGGCCTCAGCCGTCGATATCTTCCAGGATTGGATCGGCGTGGCCGTTGGGCGCCGGCGCCGCCTTGCCGGCGGGCAGGTAGATCGACACCGTTGTGCCAACGCCGACCGTGCTGTCGATGGTGATGTAGCCGCCGTGCATCTCGGCGAACGATTTGGTCAGCGCAAGGCCAAGGCCGGTGCCGCGCACATTGCGCAGCTTGGCTTCCGGCGTCGTCACCTGTTCGAAAGGCTGGGCGAGGCGCGGCAGGTCTTCCGGCGCGATGCCGATGCCGCTGTCCCTGACGCGGATCACCAGCCACTTGCCTTCAACCACCACCGTTACCCGGATCTCGCCGCCCGGATCGGTGAACTTGATCGCGTTGGTGATCAAGTTGAACGTCATCTGCTTGATAGCGCGGTGATCGCCATTGATCTCCGGCAGATCATCATCCGGATCGAAGACCAGCGCGACTTCGCGATCGGCCGCGCGCCGGCGCGAGAGCTTGATGGCGGCGTCCACGGCGTCTTCGGGGTCTATCCATGCAGGCGACAGGCGCATCTTTCCGGCCTCGACCTTCGACATGTCGAGGATGTCGTTGATCATCTCTTCGAGGTGCTTGCCCGCGCCGACAATGTCTTCCGCGTATTCGCGGTAGCGGTCATTGCCCAGCGGCCCGTAGATTTCCTGCGCCATCATGTCGGCAAAGCCGTTGATGTGGGTAAGCGGCGTGCGCAGCTCGTGGCTCATATTGCTGAGGAACGAGCCCTTGGCCTGGGCAGCGCGTTCGGCGCGTGTCTTGGCTTCGGCATACATGTCAGCCAGTTCCTGCGCCTGACCACGTGTGCGCTCGAGTTCCTCGACCATGGCGCGCAGGCGGCGTTCGCTACGCTGCAGGCCGACTTCCTGGCGTTTCATATTGGTGATGTCGAGGCCGACGGTGATCAGGCCATCCGTCGCCGTGCGGCGGTCTACTAGCCTGATCCAGATATCGGACAGCAGCATCATCTCGCGCGAATTGGCGTCCTCGCCCAGCGGCCGCTCTACGCGCACGAACTTGGCGATTTCGGACATGATGAGGTCGTAGGAAGCGCCCGCCTGCACGATGCTCTTGTCGAGGTTGAAGGTGCGCGCGAAAGCGGCGTTCCAGTGGGTCAGGCGCTTGTGGTTGTTCCACACCGCGAAGGGGCCGGGGTGGGCATCCAGCGCCGTGCGCGCCAGCGCCTCGGCGCGGCGGGAGCGCGTCTGCGCCTGGATGCGATCCGACACGTTCAGGATCGCGCCCGAGAATATGCCATCCCAGTCGCCGCCGATCATCTCGAAGTGGCGGCCTGCCATGCGGCCCGAGCCGACGAAGGACACATTGACTTGCTGGCGCGGGCGGGCGTCCTCCAGAATCTGACGCACGCGGCGGCGGTCTTCTTCGGCGATTACAGTGGTGAACTCGTCCAGTGTCATCTCGCCATCGCGCGTCGCGCCGACCAGCATTGAGGCCTCGGGGCCGATCGTGAGCAGCTGACTCTGTGGCGTCCAACGCCACAGCCCGATCACACCCGTCACCTCGAAACCCGCCCACTGGCGAAGCTCGACGGCTGCAGGCGTAGGAATTTTCGCGGCGGCCTCTTCCTTCTCCTTGCTCAGGCGGCGGATTACAGAGACAAGCCCCGATACGGCGAGCAGCGGTGCGGCGAGCAGCAGGCCGTAGATGATCAGACGGTTGAGATCGCCAACGCCGAACAGCGGCGCAGGACGAAACACGCAGGCAGCAATCTCCGTTCGCGGCACCGGCGCACAGGCAACGGCAGAGCGTTCGAAGTCCACCGATTCATAGCGTGGATTCAGCGGGATCGCGTTGCTGGGCAAGAGGTAGAAATTCCGCTCATCCAGCGCCTCGGGCATCAGGGCTGCGCTCGCGCGTGTGCCCTGTACCCAGCGGTCCTGCAGGTTCGCATAGACGCGAACGCCGCCATCCTCGATCAGCTGAGCCCAGACGCCCTCCGGCGGTGCGCGCTCACTGACGGCGTCCAGCTTTGCGTTCCGCCGGATCGCCTCAAGCGAAGCGCCGGTCATCAGCAAGGCTTCCATGCGAGCCTGCAATCCGACAAGTTCCGCGCGCACATGTCCAGAGAGAGCCTCAGCCTCACGCGCCTGTTGCACCAGGGTCGAGTTGTCAGCGAACTGGCGTTCCTCGTAGGCCTTGAGCGCCAGCGATCCGCCAAAGGCGAGCATCAGCAGGGTGAGCATGGTCGTGGGAACAGCGCCGCGTTGCCGCCGCGGCGGTGCGCCAGGGCGCACATGACTGATTTTGCCTTGCGGCTTCCCCAAGATTCGCGCCCTCAAATACGCCCCGAGCCTAGCACTTCTGGAGTCGAAACGCTGCGAAAGGGTTAATCAGGGATTAATTTTCGTCTATCAAACGATTCGCGCAGAAGACGCAAAGCGCGAGTCAGGCGGCAGTTTCCGCCTGCCGGTTCAGGACCGCCGAGCTCTTGGGTCCGAACAGGCTCTCGCGGCGTTCCTTGCCCTTGTAAGCATCGTCCTTGCGGCGGCGGCGGTCGGGGCCGAAATACACACTTGTACGGACGAACGAGCGCGGTGTGTTGATGACCGCGCAGACCTTCTTGTAGAGCTCTGTTGCCGTCACGGGCTTGGCGCAGAATTCGGTCACGCCTGAATCGCGCGCCTGCTCGACCTTCGAGCGTTCGGCGTATGCGGTCAGCATGATGATCGGCACGAAATGGTTGGGACTGTCCTCGGCCGTGCGGATCAGCTTCGTGAACTCACAGCCATCGATCGGATCCATCGCGAAGTCGGTGATGATCAAGTCGAAGGGGGTCGTGCGAATGAGCTGAAAGGCGTCGGCCGCGTTGTTCGCGTCAAAGAACTCCTTCACCTCGAAGCCGCGAAGGATCGTCTTGATGATGTTGATCATGTGGTGGTTGTCATCGACCACCAGCACCTTCAGGCGCTCCAGCGTGCGGTCCATCGCAGTCCCCTATGCCGCGCTACGCAGGGCGATTGACCCGCGTGCGAAGAATTGTTCGTCGATCACCGGGCGGCCATAGAAGAAGCCCTGCGCATACGTCACGCCAGCCTCGATCAGCATCTGCCGGTCAGATTCCGTCTCGATCCGCTCGCCCACAGAGGAAATGCCGAGCTCGGCGCACATGCGCGCGACGCTGCGCATCAGGGCAAGGCCACGGCGGTTGGTTTCAGCCGCCTGCAGGAAGCTGCCGTCGAACTTCAGGCCATCGACGTTGAGCGCGCGCAGATAGCCGAACGAAGCAGAGCCCGCGCCAAAATCATCGAGCGATACGCCCACGCCGCACTCGCGCAGCATTTCCACAGCCCGCGCGGCCATCTCGATATCGTGGATGTGGGCGGACTCCGTAACCTCGACGATCAGGCGCGAGCGCGTGAACGTGCGGCCGGAAATGGCTGCGCAAAGCTCACGGATCACATCGAGCCGTTGCAGCGACTCCCCAGAGATGTTCACGGCCAGGCGATATTCTGGGTCAGGGTTCACTTCGAGGCGGGCAGCCGCGGCACTCACCATCACATAGTCCAGGTGCGCGATCTGGCCGCTCTTCTCAGCCGCCGCGATCAGACCCACAGGCGAGTCCTCGCCGTTGAACCGCGCGAGAACTTCGTAATGACTGATCGCGCCCGAGCGCGTTTCGACAACAGGCTGGCACGCCGCCTTGAGACGGCCATTCATCACGGCGTCGCGGAAGCGTTCGGCCATCACCTCGTCCGCGCTGTCGCCGCGAACGCGAATAGAGGCCGGCATGCGCAGCACGGCGAAGTTGAAGCTGTTGGGCGAGGTGGCGCTGCGCTGCACGACAACGCGCCGCCCGCCCTCGATGGACCTGGCGTCATCCCACGAGATGCGGCGGCCCGGCGCCAGCGACCAAAGATCCTCGCGCAGACGGCTGCCTTCCGCTTCGCTGACCAGGTCGATGGCGTTGCGGCCAATCAGGCGGTCGGCGGAGGGGTGGTGGAACAGGGTGGCGTCGCCCTGGGCGTCGACAATGCGGCCGCCCGCGTCGCTGGTGACCAGAAGGTCAGCAGCCGCAAACGCAAAGTCTCTAAACCTCGCGTCGTCAGGGGTTGAAACCGACATTCCCGCCTGTCCGGTCACATCATCGCGACACTGGACGCTATCCCCGCATTGTTAGTCGCTAGTTAACGATACTAACCCGTAAAGGCTGACGTTGAGTCACGCGGCTATTTTTGGTCGGCGAGGGCGCGGTCCACGATATCCAGCGCGTTGCGGGACAATCCGGCCTCCGACAACCGCCGCAGCTGGGCCTGCGCATGGTCGCGCCGCACCGCGTTGAACGAGCGCCAGCTTTCAAACGCGGTCGAAAGGCGGGCCGACAGGGCCGGGTTCAGCGGATCGACCTTGAGAATGAGGTCGGCCAGGAACCGGTAGCCCCAGCCGTCCTCGGCGTGGAAGGCGACCGGGTTGTTCATCGCAAACGAGGCGGCCAAGGAGCGGACGCGGTTCGGGTTGCGCAGGTCATAGTCCGGCCGGGTCTGGAGCTTCACCAGACGCTCCCGCAGATCGTTGCGGATCGACATCGACTGCACGCCGAACCATTTGTCCATGACCAGCGGCGCATTGGCCCAGCGAGCCTCGAAGTCCGCCAGCGCCAAATCGAACGCGCCGCTTTCGATGTTCGACAGCGCGGTTAGCGCAGCAAGGCATTCCGTCATCGTGGTCGCACCGCGATAGGCCTGCGCGATCAGCGTTTCGTGGCGGTCGCCAAGCGAGGACAGCAGCGACAGGGCCGACGATCTCAAAGCGCGGCGGCCGGCGGCGGCAGCCGAAGGGTCGAATGTTTGCGGTTCTGCCTTGTCGAGGGCCGCCAGCAGCTGATCTTCCAGCGCACGGGCCACCGAGCGGCGCAGCTCCAGCCGCACGACATGCAACGCGCTAGGGTCAGCATCCTTCGAGTCGAGGATCAGTTCGCCAACAGTCGGGATGTAGAGCAGCAGCGCGGCAAACGCGGGATCGGCGCCGGCGGCGCGCACGACGGAATCGCGCAGGGACCGGACATAGGCCGCAGCGCGCACGCCATCGGGCTCACGCGATCCACCGCGCACGGAATCCAGGATCACGGCGCGCGCGATGGATTGCAGCGCTTCCCACTGCGCGAACGGATCGTCATCGGCGCCAGCCAGGGCTGCGCGGTCCGGCTCCGGCAGATCGTCCGTGAGGCGCACAGGCGCCGAGAAGCCGCGGTTGAGCGAGGCGCGCGGCGGGGAACCCACGCCCGAGAAGATGAAGTCCTTCGATGGCTGGTCCAGCAGCAGCACATGCTCCGGCCCGGCAAGTCCGTCGCCCAAGCGCGCATCGATCTTCGCGCCGTTGGAATCGAACAGCGCCACACGCAGCGGGATGGGCACCGCAACCTTCTGCGGCTGCCCGGGCGTTGGCGGCACCGCCTGCGTCAGCGTGAGCTTCCACGTGCGGGCCGCGGCGTCGTACTTGCCTTTGGCGGTGATCGCAGGCGTGCCGGCCTGCGCATACCATTGCGAGAACGCGCCGAGATCATGATGCGTCGATGGTTGAAAGGCGTCGACGAAATCCTCGATGGTTGCGGCGGTGCCATCAAACGTATCGAAATAGCGGTTCATGCCGGCAAAGAAGCTTTCGTCGCCGATCATCAGGCGCAGCATGCGGATCAGCTCCGCACCTTTCTCGTACACCGTCGCCGTATAGAGATTGTCGATGCGGGCGTAGCGATCGGGCCGCACGGGATGGGCCAGCGGGCCTGCATCTTCGGGGAATTGCCGCGTGCGCAGGCGGATCACTTCCTTGATGCGCGCGACGGCCGGCGAGCGCATTGCCTTGGTAAATTCCTGATCGCGATAAACGGTGAGCCCTTCCTTCAGGCACAGCTGGAACCAGTCGCGGCAGGTGATGCGGTTGCCGGTCCAGTTGTGGAAGTACTCGTGCGCGACGATGCTTTCGATGGCCTCGAAGTCGGCGTCCGTCGCCGCGCTGCCATCGGCCAGCACGTAGGCCGAGTTGAAGATGTTGAGCCCCTTGTTTTCCATTGCGCCGAAGTTGAAATCGCGCACGGCGACGATCTGGAAGATGTCGAGATCGTATTCACGGCCGAACACATCCTCGTCCCATGACATCGCGTTCTTCAGCGACAGCATGGCGTAGGCGGCCCGCGGCGCATCGCCTTTCTCGACATAGATCGCCAGTTTCACCGGCTTGCCGGATGAGGTGGTGAAATCGTCTTCCAGCACGTCGAACTCGCCGCCAACCAGCGCGAACAGATAGGACGGCTTGGGGTGAGGGTCGGTCCACTCGGCGAAGTGTCTGCCGCCATCAAGATTGCCTGACGTGGTCGGATTGCCGTTGGAAAGCAGGAAGGGGTACTTCGCCTTCTCCGCTTCGACGCGCACGTGGAAGGGCGCCAGCACATCGGGCCGGTCGGGATAGAAGGCGATGCGGCGGAAACCCTCGGCCTCGCACTGGGTGCAGAAGCGCCCGCTGGACATGTAGAGGCCAGAGAGCTCCGTGTTCGTCTCGGGTGAAATGCTGGTCTCGATCTCGAGCGAGAACGTGTCGCCCACGCGCGGAAGCGTCAGCTTCTCGGAATCGATGGTGTAGTCGTCCGCCGATAGCGCATCGCCATTCAGCCGGATCGATTTCATCGTCAGCTTTTCGCCGTCCAGAACCAGCGCGGCGTCGCCATCGCCCACGCGGCGAATATCGAGCTGCGTGAGCACGCGCGTATCGGTCGGATGCAGCTGGAAGCGCATCCGCACCTGATCGATCCGAAACGGATAGGGCTGGTAATCGGACAGGCGGACGGGAGGCGGGTTTTCTGTTCGCATCGCTCAGGGCTCGATCAGGCTTCCCGCCCAAGGTGTGCGGTTGTCCCGATGCGTACAGGGTTCGGCGCCAATATAAAGGCCGTTCACCTGAATTTTGGCCCGAAAACGCGGACTTGCCGTTTGTTATTCAGCGGCAACCTGAACCGAAACCTCGCCCGGCGTCTCATAGATGCGGCGCAGCAGGGTGGTGGCTTTCTTGGCCAGGGTCAGAAGTTCTGCGGGCATGTCGTCCGAGTGCTGGTGCGCGAACTGGGCGAGGGCCTTGCTGACGCGCATCAGATGCGGCGCGGACTCGATCATGCGGGCCTGGAACTCGATCCGCTGCGGATCGCGATCGTATTCGGCGCTGGGAACGCGCCAGCCGCCCCAGTTCTTTTCGTCGGTCGTGACGATGGGATAGGTGCCCGGCTGCGGATGGTTCGGAACATCTTCCGAATCCTTCCAGCGGTTGCGGGCGCGGTTGATGCGCCAGTTGTCGATATCCGCCATCTCGTCGATCGGCGCGCCGCTCTTGTCGGCCATCAGCTCGCCGGCGCTGAATTCGCGACCGAGCCCGACATCGTAATGAACCTTCAGCGGCTCATCGAGGCCCTTCACCCATTGCGGCAGCACGCGCTCGACAACGGCCCAGGTGCCAACCGGTTTGACGAAAACCTTCTGGTTCTTGTGAAATGCAGCTTTCGCCATGGGACAGGGTCCTTCCCCAAACCTAGCTAGGAAACCTAGCAGGTAGAGGTTAGGCGCCGGTGAATCCCCAAAACAAATCGGGCAGGCTGGCGCGTCGGAGGCGCCAGCCTGCCCATTCTGTGGCCGGTCAGATGTAACTAGTGGCAGCCGCCATCATAAGGGAACAGCTGGTCTTCCGGCACGCTCCAGGTGGTTTCCTCCATGCCGCCCGAGCGCACGCCCTTCGAGTCCTTCGTGAAGTACTGGTAGGTCATGGAGGAGTAGCTGATCTCCACGCTTTCCATCGGCAGGTTGCCGTTCGACGGGTCGGTGCTCACGTTGAAGCCGCGGATCTGCGCGCCTTCGATGATCCAGCGCGATTCCACCGTTTGCGCCGCGCCCGGGCGAGCCGGCGAGGTGAAGGTGATCTCGATCCGGCCCAGCGGCGCGCCTTCAACAGCGGCGGCAAGAAGCTTGGACGAGGCCCTGTCCGGCAGCTTGGTGATGTAGATCGGGCTCACCGTGGTCGAGCGCACTTCGTCCGCGAAACCTTCCGGATCCGGGATGGTGAAGGTGTTGACGCCCATGTTCACGCCGGTGATGGCGATCTGACCCTCGAAGCCACGCTGCGCCGCGTCGCCCGGCGTCGACGTGGTTTTCAGGAAGATATCGGCGTTCGCAGCCCCGGCGCAGGCCACGGCTGCAACCGACAGCAGGCTCAAACGGGTAAAGGCGCGGATCATCGTCGTGTCCCTCAAGGCCGAGCGCGTCCCGGGGATCGGGTGGGCGGCATCGGCCAACTCGCGGGTTTGTGTTCCCGCTTGAGTGACTGTTTGAACAAACGGCGCGTCCGGCTTAGGGCGGACGAAAAGTATCATTGTGGCGGCGGTGTTCGCACTGTGGCGTACCCGCTAAAACCAGCGCTTTGCGAATGCTTAAGCCCGGTTTGATAGGTCCAATTAAGTTCAAGACACCTACGGGACCTGAATGTCGCCCGCCCAGCAAGGCAATCAACGGATCGTCTGGCTTGCCGCGTGGGCGCTGGCGGCGCTGATCCTTGTCGCCGGTTCCGGCATGGCGGCGCTGAATCAGGATTTCGCCGAACCCGACAACGCCATGCGCCTGGTGCGCATTCGCGACATGCTGGCGGGGCAAGGCTGGTTCGACAACGTCCAGCAGCGTCTCAACCCGCCCGACGGCACGCCGATGCATTGGGCGCAATGGATCGATGCGCTGCTGGCTGCGCCTATCGCTCTCCTCAGGCCGATGATCGGGCAGGCCTCCGCCGAGATTGTCATGGCGTTCGCCTGGCCGCTTGGCCTGCTCGGCGTCTTCATGTTTCTGGCCGTCCGCATCGCGGGCGAAATCGGCGCGCGCAATGGCCTCCGTCGCGAAGCGGAATGGGCGAGCGCCATCATCGCCGCGCTGGCCTTCCCCGTGACCGAAAAGTTCGCGCCCGGATCGCTGGATCACCACAACGTCGAACTCGTGCTCGGTCTTGGCGCTGTCCTTGGTCTCATGCACATGCAGACGAACAAGCGCGCCGCCGCCGGCGCTGGCGCAGCGCTCGGTCTCGCGATGGCGACCGCTGCCGAGGGCGTCCCGCTGGTTGTCGCAGGGCTCGGCATCGCTGGCCTGATGTGGCTCACGCGCCCGACTGTATTCGCGCAGGGCCTTCGCTTGTTCGGCGCCGGCCTCGCCGCCACGAGCGCCGTGATGCTGCCCGTACTGGTCTCGCCGTCTGCGTGGACACAGCCGGTATGCGACGCCATGGGCGCACCCATCGCCAGCTTCGGCGTCATCGGCGGCGGCATCGCCATCGCGCTCAGCCTGCTCCCGGCACGCCTCAACGCCTCGATCCTTACTCGCGCAGCGTCCGTCGCCGTTCTCGGCGCGGGCGGGCTCACCGCACTTTACCTCCTCTATCCCCAGTGCGCAGGCGGCGGCTACGCAGCGCTGGGCGAGGATATGTCGACACTCTGGATGAGCCAGATTTCCGAGGCGCGCTCGCTCGTTGCTCTTGCCGGCACTGACCTCGCGCTCACCTTCGCTGTTGCGGGCGCAGCCCTCGCGGGCCTCGTCGCTGCGGCGTTCTCCCTGCGCAACAACTGGCGCTGGAGCGAAGGCTGGGTCCCGTTCGCCTTCCTAATCGTCAGCATCGCAGTGATGGTCTGGCAGATCCGTGGCGCCGCTTTCGCCACCGCCTTCGCCATTCCGTTCGGCGCATGGGCCGTCGCTGTTGCGCGCCGCGACTATCGCGCCAAGGCGTCTGCCATACGCGCGCTTGCCTTCGCTGGGGTGGCCGCAAGCTCGGCCGCCGCCGCCTGGGCCAGTGCGGGGGATGCCATTCAATCGAGCATCACGCCCAAGCGCGCCATCGCCAGCTATGAAGGCCGCGTCGCAGGGTCAAAAGCCTGCGCCACGCCGGAAGCGTACCGCACGCTTCGTGACGCGCCCAAAGGCGTGATGCTCAACCAGTTCGCGCTCGGCGCCGGCGTGCTAGTGTGGACTGATCACAGCGTTCTCGCGGCCCCATATCACCGCGATGTCGAAGGCACGATGACGGTGATCGCCGCCATGCGCGCCTCTGACGATCAGGCCCGCGAGATCGTCACGGCCTCCGCCGCTGACTATGTGCTGGTGTGTCCCGCCACGCCCGAAACGGCGTTTTACGCCCGCAACGCCGCCGATGGCGTCGCGCCGGACCAGACGTTCTCGGCCATGCTGGGGGCAGGCAATGCGCCCGACTGGCTGACGCCCGTCGACATCGGCCAATCGCCGCTGCAGCTTTATCGCGTCAGACGCTAGAGTCTGGCGCTAGAGTCTGGCGCTAGTCGAGGCTCGGCACAGTCGCCGGGGCTTCTGCGCCATCCTTCTTCGCGTCCGGCCCGCGACCGCGCAGCGTGATCTGCGGGATGAACAACATTGCGATGATCGCCAGCACGATGATCGCCAGGCTGGTTGTGAAGATGTAGCTCATCGCCTGCGCCAGTGCGCCTGAGACTGCGCCCTGCATCTCGCCTGACAGGCCCGCCGCGGCCGGATTGTCCGTCGCCATCACGGCCATGCGTTGCATGTCGCCAAGATCAACGCCCTCGATCATCGGATATGCTGCATGCAGGTAGGCCGTGATCTGCGAGATCAGCAGCGCCCCGAAGATCGACACGCCCACCATCCCGCCGCACTGCCGCAGGAACATGCTGGTCGACGTCGCAACGCCGATCTGCTGGATGGGCGCCGCGCTCTGCGAGACCATGTTGAACAGACTTTGCGTCGGCCCAAGCCCAATGCCCAGAGCGAACAGACGCCAGATCACGTTGAACTCGTCAGACTTCGCGCCAAGCTGCGACATCAGGAAGATGCCGAGCAGCTGCACAAGGCCGGCCGCGATCAGCACGCCCTTAGCGGCAGGTAGACGATGGTGCCCATGAACGCCATCGAGATGATGAACGATGCGAGCGTCGTTGTCGTGAACGCGCGTATCTTGAACAGCGCAAGCGGCAGGATCGGCTCGGCCACCCGGCTTTCGATCAGCAGGAACACGGCCCCCGTCACAACCGAGAACGCGAACAGGCTCAGCACGTCCGGGTGTGCCCAGCCCTTCTCGTTGCCCCACGTCAGCGCCAGCATCAGCGCGCCAATCGACAGCACGACGAAGACGCCGCCCATCCAGTCGATCTTGCCCCCGCCTGTGTGGCCAAGGTTTGGCATCTTGAACCAGATCATAGCCAGCGCGATCACAGACGTCGGCAGGTTGATGTAGAAGCACCAGCGCCAACCCGCGATGTGCATGCCGCCGATATCGACCGAACCGTGGTCGGTGAAATAGCCGCCCACGATGGGGCCGATCACGCTGGCAAGGCCGAACACCGCGCCGAACATACCGGCATACTTGCCGCGCTCGCGCGGCGGGAAGAGGTCGGCGATGGTCGCGAACGCGGTGGTGAACAGCGCGCCGCCGCCAATGCCCTGGATGCCGCGGAAGATGATCAGCTGCATCATCCCGTCGCCGAACAGGGGCAGGTCGCCAAACTCGCCCGCGATGCCGCATAGCCAGGATCCAACCACGAAAATCGCGATGCCGATCAGCAGGATCAGCTTGCGCCCGAACAGATCGCCCAGCTTGCCCCAGATCGGCACCATCACGGTGGAGGTCAGCAGATAGCTGGTCGTCACCCAGGCATAGAGCTCAAGCCCGTTGAGCTCGCTGATGATGGTTGGCATCGCGGTGGAGACGATGGTCTGGTCCAGCGCGCTCAGCAGGAAGACGATGATCAGCGCCCAGAAGGTCAGGCGCTTTTCCTCCGGCGTCGCTTCGCGGCGCGCGCCGGCGTGCCCCGGCATCGTTGCTGGCGTTTCCATGCTTGTTCTTACCCCGGCAGCTTTCGCACCGACGAAATCCGAGTCACTCGAAACTCGCCAGTTTCCAGATGGATTACACTCCTCCCGCCAAGGTTGCCAGTGGGTATTATTGTCGCTCCGCCACAGGCGAAATTCCCACTCTGGGCCAAGGAATTCAGAGCCAAAACATCGCTCTGGCGCTTCCGCTCAGGCGGATCGCGCTTTAGTCTGCGCTCATGACCGAAAGGGACGGAGCATGATGGCGACCTTGAGGCGGGTGGCGAACCTGCTGATTGCGCCTGCCGCCGAATGGGCAATCATCGACCGTGAGGACAGCAAGCCCACCCGGCTGGCGCTGACCTATGTCGCCCCGCTGGCCCTGATCCCGGCGCTGGCGATCGTCGTGGCATTGTCGCTTCTGGGCGTGCAGGCGGGCGGTCAACTGCTCCGGGCGCCTCTGCTTGAAGTTTCGATATCGGCGGTGGTGTTCTTCGTGCTCACCATCGTCGGCGTGTTCGCCTTCGCCGGGGTGGTGGACTGGCTGGCCCCGCGCTTTGGCGCACCGCGCAACTATCGTCAGGCGTTCAAGGTATCGGCCTATTCAATCACGGCCGCCATGGTGGCGGGAATTCTCGCCATGGCCCCCGCGCTCCAGATCTTCGCGCTGCTGGGGGCAACCTACAGCCTCTACCTCCTGTTTCTCGGCGCGCCGCGCCTGATGCATCCGCCCGAAAAGTCCGCAATCAACTTCTCCATCGTCACAACGCTCTCTGCCGTGCTCGTCGCGCTTGTCGTTGGTCTTGCCGCCATGCTAGTGGCTGCACCGACCGGCAATCCGTTCCCCGGCTTTCCGCGTATCGCCCTGTTCAACGCGTCAGGTGAGTCTGCGCCAGCCGCCAGCGGACAGGCTGCGCCCGGTGCGCCCGGTAGGCTCGGCCCCGGCGCCGCAGGCGTCGTCTCCGGTAGCGACCTGCGCGGCGCAGCTCCCCAGCAGCTTGCCGGCATCAACCGCGTCTCGGCGGGGTTCGAGCGACAAGGCCTGCAAGGCAGCCGCACCATCCGCCTTGAAGCAGAGTATCGTGGCGGGCCGAAACACCTGTCGCTGCAGATCGTCTACTCGCCCTCAATCGCGCAGGCGATCGGCTTCGGCGGCCCCGCAACATCGGAATACGAGCGTGAAACCGCCGAAGGCTATTCGCGCCGCGTCCGCATCGACGGCGCCATCATCGTGTCCGACTGGGACAGCGCCTCGCAGACCGGCTCCTACGCCCGGCTCGCCGAAGACAGGCTCTATGTCAGGGTTTCCGGCGGCGGCGGCATTTCGGCTGACGAGATGAAAGCGGCCGTGGAGCTGTTCGGCCGCGAAACGCTGGCGCAATTTGCCGCCGAGAGCTAGGCAGGCGCATGACAACTGCAATCGTCCGTCCCGCTACCAGGAACGATCTCGACCGGCTCGAGGCGATGATCGCGCATGTCGATCCCGGCATGCTCACCATGCCCGCTTCGCGCGAAGCTATGGCGGCGCGCATTGAGCGTTCGCTGGCCGCCTTCGCGCGCGGCTCGGCGCCGCCGCAGAACGAGTGCTATTTCCTTGTGATGGAGGAAGAGGGCGAACTGCTGGGCACCGCGAGCATCTTCACCAATCTCGGCGTCGAACGTCCGTTCTATTCCTACCGCATCTCGCGCGACGCAAAGGTCTCGCCCGAGCTTGGCGTGAAAGTCGAACTCGATCTCTTGTTCCTGGTGAACGACTATCACGGCGATTCAGAACTCGGCACGCTGTTCATCGAGCGCAAGGCGCGCGGCGGCGGTCGTGGACGCCTGCTCTCCTTCGCGCGTCTCATGCTGATCGCCGCAGATCCCATCCGGTTTGGCACGAAGGCGATGGCTGAAATTCGCGGCTTCACCGATCCCGATGGCCGCTCGCCCTTCTGGGACGCGGTCGGCTCCAAATTTTTCCACATGGAATACCGCAAGGCGGATTCACTAAGCGCCCGCGATCATCGCTTCATCGCAGACCTGATGCCGCGCTATCCCATCTATGTTTCGCTGCTGTCGGATGAAGCGCGCAGCGTGATCGCCCGCCCGCACCCCGACGCCGAGCCTGCCTATGCCATGCTGAAGGCGCAGGGGCTCCGCTACAATGACGTGGTCGATATTTTCGACGCTGGCCCGACGGTCGAAGCTTTCATCGATCATATCGACACGGTCCGCGAAACCATTCGCATGGCGGCCGCAGACTTCGTGAAGGGCCCGCGCCCGTCCATGGGCCTTGCCGCCAACCCCCGCCTCGGCAGTTTCGCCGTTACGCAGTTTGTCGCCGAGGATGACCCGGCAGCCATCCTCGCCCGCATCGGTGTCGGTGCGGGAGACGAGGTGGCGGTCTATCGTCTGAAGGCCTCGCGCCCATGAACCTGCCACCCTACACCGGTGAATGCTTCATCGATGGCCGGTGGCGCCAGGGCGGTGGCGCGTCCTTCGCCTCGATCTCTCCGGCGGATGGCGCGGAAGTCTGGCGCGGACACGAAGCCAGCGAGGCCGATGTCAACGTCGCCGTCTCCGCCGCGCGCGCAGCGCTTCCTGCCTGGCGCCGCCGCTCCATCGACGAGCGCATCGCCATCGTGCGCGCCTTTGCGAAGCTGGTCGATACGCGCAAGGCCGACATGGCCGCCTTCATCTCGCGCGCAACAGGCAAGCCGCTGTGGGACGCCGCCACCGAAGCCGCCGCCATGGTCGGCAAGGCCGAACTCTCTGTGAAAGCCTACAACGAACGCACGCCCACGAAGGAAGCCCCCGCGGGCGCCTTCACCGCGCGCATCAGCCATCATCCGCATGGCGTGATGGCTGTGCTTGGCCCGTTCAACTTCCCCGGCCACCTGCCGAACGGTCACATCATGCCAGCGCTGATCGCCGGCAACACGGTGATCTTCAAGCCCTCCGAACAGACGCCCGAAGTCGCAGAGTTCACCTTGCGTCTTTGGGAAGAGGCCGGCATCCCGCCGGGCGTGATCAACCTGCTGCAAGGCGCCCGCGCGCCCGCCGAAAAGCTGGTCGCGCATGATGGCGTCGACGGCGTGCTGTTCACGGGCGGCGTGCCCGCAGGCCGCGCGATCCACCGTGCGCTCGGCGGCAAGCTCGAAAAGATCGTCGCCCTCGAACTCGGCGGCAACAATCCGTTGGTTGTGTGGGACGCCGCCGATCTGGAGTCGACTGCCAAGCTGATCGTCAAATCCGCCTACATCACGTCCGGCCAGCGCTGCACCTGCGCGCGCCGCTTGATCGTGAAAGCCGGATCTGACGGCAACGCCATCCTCGACGCGCTTGTCACGCTGATCGACCGTATCGTCGTGGACAAACCCGACGCCCAGCCCCAGCCTTTCGTCGGTCCGCTGATCTCCGCCCACGCAGCGTCACAGGTTCTCGCCACGCAAGCCGAATGGCTCCGCAATGGCGGCGTCGCCCTGCGCGAAGCGAAACAACTTCCCACCGGCCCCGCCTACGTCTCTCCGGGTCTGATCGATGTCACCGCGCTCCCCGAGCGCCGCGATGAAGAGACCTTCGGCCCGCTGCTTCAAGTCATCTGTGCCTCCACCTTCGAGGCCGCGCTCGACGAAGCCAACAACACGAAATTCGGCCTCGCTGCCGGCCTCATCTCCGACAGCGCCGACCTCTTCCAGAAGTTTGAAGCCGAAGTCCGCGCAGGCGTCCTCAACTGGAATCGCCAGACCACTGGCGCATCGGGCGCAGCTCCCTTCGGCGGCGTCGGCCAGTCCGGCAATCATCGCCCCGCCGGCTACTACGCCGCCGACTACAGCGCCTGGCCGATGGCCAGCCTCATCGCCGCCGGCGCCGTGAAGGATGACGAGCCCATCATCGGCCTCAAGCCGTAACGCCTAACGGTTATCGCTACGTCGAGTTGACCGCCGCCGTTTCGCGATGTCTTAAATCGGGCGGGGGTCACAAGGCGGGCGGCACACATGAAACTGGCTTTGAAGATTCTCGGCGGCGTGGCGCTGGTTGTCGCCATCCTGGTCGGCGTCGTGCTTTGGAACACCTCGCAGTTCGGCCCCAAGACGGACGCGCAGGCCGCGATCACGCTTCCCGAACCTCCGGCGGTCGATGTCGCGGCTGCTGCGGAATCGCTCGGCGCCGCCATCCGCATCCAGACCGTCACCTACGCCTCCGGCGATCCCAAGCCCGGCGCAGATCAGCCGTGGATCGATCTGCAGGCCGCCCTGCGGGAGCGCTATCCCGCCGTCTTCGCGAAGATGGCCATGGAGAAAGTCCTCACTCACGCCATGCTGATGACATGGACTGGAACCGATCCGTCCCTGCCGCCGGTAATTCTGATGGCCCACCAGGATGTGGTGCCCGTCAATCCGGGCACAGACGCCGACTGGACTCACGGCCCCTTCGGCGGCGTTGTCGCTGACGGCTATATCTGGGGCCGTGGCGCCATGGACGACAAGGGCTCGCTGATCGCTATCCTTGAGGCGGGCGATGCGCTCGCGAAATCTGGCTGGACGCCCAAGCGCACCGTGATCTTCGCGTTCGGCCATGACGAGGAGGTCTCGGGCCGCGGCGCGCAGGAAATCTTCGCGCTGCTGAAGTCGCGCAATGTCACGCCCGCCATGGTGCTCGATGAAGGCTTCGCCGTGCTCTACAACTTCCCCCTCACAGGAAAGCCCGCCGCGCTGATTGGCGTGGCTGAGAAGGGCTATGTCTCGTTCCAGATCACGGCCGCCACCGAAGGCGGTCACTCCTCGCGCCCGCCGCGTGACAGTGGCGCCGTGCGCATCGCCCGCGCGCTCATTGCGCTGGAGGAGAAGCAGATGCCGGCCGATCTCTCCGCGCCGCCCTTTAACGAGATGATTCAAGCCGTCTCGCCCGACCTGCCGTTCATGACGAAGATGGCGTTCGCGAATCAATGGCTTCTGGGCTCGGTCATTGCGGGGCAGGTAGGCGGCGACGCCTCGGCCAACGCCATCGTCCGCACTACGACCGCGCCCACCATGTTGACCGGCTCGATCAAGGACAACGTCCTGCCCCAGCGCGCCAGCGCCGTGGTGAACTTCCGTATCCATCCTAACGACTCGGTCGCCTCGGTGACCCAGCACGTCAAGGACGCAACCGCCCACATCGCGGGGCTGACCGTCACGCAGTACGAAGACGGCATCGGTTCCGAGCCCTCGCCCGTGTCCGCCACGGACAGCGAAGCCTACCGCGTGCTCGAGGCCGTCGCGCGCGCGACAGGCGGCGGTGAAGTCGCCGTGGCGCCCGCGCTTGTCATCGGCGCGACGGATGCACGTTACGCCTCGGCCATCAGCAAGGATGCGATCTACCGCTTTGCGCCCGCGATCTACGATGACGTGGACCTCAATGGTTTTCACGGCACGAACGAGCGGCTGTCGGTCGATAATCTCGGCCGGATGATCAAGGGGTATGCCCAGATCATGATGGCGCTTTGCTCCTGACCCGTGGCAGTATTGTCCACGGATACTGCAGGACCGGCTGATGCCCCGAGCGCCCGTGACAACGGAAGTCAATTTCGACGGCCTTGTCGGGCCTACCCATAACTATGGTGGCCTGGCGCACGGCAATCTCGCCGCCGCCGCCAATCAGGGTCAGGTTTCCAACCCGCGCGAGGCGGCGCTGCAGGGCCTTGCCAAGATGCGCTGGATGCTGCGGCATGGCCTCGTGCAGGGATGCCTGCCGCCGCACGAACGTCCGCATATTCCAAGCCTCCGCAAGATGGGCTTTGCCGGCAAGGATGCCGATATTCTCGCCGCCGCCGCGCGCGCTAATCCGCTTCTGCTCGCCAACGTCTCATCTGCTTCCGCCATGTGGACCGCAAACGCCGCCACCGTGTCGCCCTCCGCCGACACGGGCGATGGGCGTGTCCACTTCACGCCCGCCAATCTCGTCTCGCATTTCCATCGCGCCATCGAGACGGACACCACCTCGCGCGTGCTGAAGTCGATCTTCGCCGACGAACAGCACTTCGCCGTCCACGCCCCCGTACCGTTCCCGACCTTTGGCGACGAGGGTGCGGCCAACCACTGCCGCCTCACGCGCGCGCACGGCGAGCGTGGTGTCGAGCTGTTCGTCTACGGCCAGTCAACCTTCGCCAGGGACGGCGGCGGCAAGTATCGCGCGCGCCAGTCGCTTGAGGCCTGCCACATCATCGCAACCCAGCATCAGCTGTGGACCGGAGGTGGCGCGATATTCCTCCAGCAGGGCCGCGCCGCCATCGACGCCGGCGCCTTCCACAACGATGTCGTCTCCGTCGCCAACGAGAACGTGCTGATGTTCCACGAACAGGCGTTCGAGGATCGCGAAGCCGCCATCGCCGCGATCCAGCGGGCAGGCGAGGCGCGTGGATTCGAGCCGGCGTTTCTGGAAGCGAAGAAACTCGCAACTCGTCTCCATGCCGAACGCGGGCGGCATGTCGCTTGTTCTGCCAATCGAAGCCCAGTCCAATCCGGCGGTGCAGGCCTTCCTCGCGCGCAGCACGGGTGATGCGCTGCGTGAAGTGCATTATTTCGATCTCCGCCAGTCCATGCGCAATGGCGGCGGCCCGGCCTGCCTGCGCTTGCGAGTCGTACTGACTGACGCCGAACTGGCCGCCATCGGCAATCGCGGTCTGGTGGATGAGACGAGGATCGATGCGCTCGAAGCCATCGTGCGCCGCCACTATCGTGATCGTCTCGCGCCTGCCGATCTGGCAGACCCCGCACTGCTTGACGAAAGCCGCGCCGCGCTCGATGCGATCGGACAAGTATTGAATCTGGGACCGGTGCATGACTTCCAGCGGATTTGATCGCGCCCCCATCGTGGAAACGGAGCGCCTGCGCCTACGCGCGCATACGGCTGCCGATTTCGAAGCGTGCATCCCGATGTGGAACGATCCCATTGTCACGCGCTTCATCGGCGGCCGCGCCTATACCGCCGAAGAGGTGTGGCAGCGCGTCCAGCGCTACGCGGGCTCGTGGGCCCTGCTGGGTCATGGCTTCTGGGTGATCGAGGACAAGATCAGCGGCAAACTGGTCGGCGAAATCGGTATCATGGATGCCAAGCGCGACATGGATCCGCCGTTCGGCAAGGATCGCGAACTCGGCTGGGCTCTGCTGCCAGACGCTCACGGCAAAGGCTACGCCAGCGAGGCGCTGCAGGCGACGCTGGAGTGGGAGAGGTGCGTGTTCAATGCGCCCTGCCTCGTCTGCATGATCGATCCGGACAATGTGCCCTCCATCAAGCTCGCCATGAAGTTCGGCTTCACCGAGCGCGTGCGAACAACGTACAAGACCGTGCCGACGATCCAGTTTGAACGGCGGAGAGCCTGATGATAGACGGCGTCATCCTCGCGCTCGACCAGGGCACAACCTCCAGCCGCGCCATGGCCATCGGTCTGGACGGTCAGGTGATCGCCTCGGCGCAGGAGGAATTTCCGCAGATATTCCCACAGTCCGGCTGGGTCGAGCACGACCCAGAAACGATCTGGCGTACGCAACGCCGCACCGCCGAGCAAACCGTCGAACGCCTCGGTGCGCGCAAGATCGCCGCCATCGGCGTCACCAACCAGCGCGAAACCGTAGTAGTCTGGGATCGCAAGACCGGTGAGGCGATCCACAACGCCATCGTCTGGCAGGATCGCCGCACAGCGCCCCGCATGCAGGAACTCGCCGCGCAAGGCCATGAGGCGGTGGTGTCAGAGCGCACCGGCCTCCTGCTCGATCCCTATTTCTCCGCCTCGAAGATCAGCTGGATCCTTGACCAGGTCCCCGGCGCACGCGAGCGCGCCAAACGCGGCGAACTCGCCGCCGGAACGATCGACAGTTTCCTGATCTGGCGTCTCACCGGCGGCCAGGTCCATGCCACCGACGCCACGAACGCCTCGCGCACAGCCATCTACGACATCCGCGAGGGCCGCTGGGACCAAGATCTCTGCGCCCTGTTCAACGTGCCCATGAACCTGCTGCCCGAAGTGAAAGACAGCGCAGCCGATTTCGGCGTCAGCGACATTTTCGGCCCCGCGCTCCCCATCCGCGGCGTCGCAGGCGACCAGCAGGCCGCGCTTGTCGGGCAGGCGGGCTTCAACGCGGGCGACGTCAAATCCACCTACGGCACCGGCGCCTTCCTGGTGCTCAACACAGGGCACGAACTCAAACGCTCCACGTCCCGCCTGCTCAGCACGATCGCATATCGTGTTGCAGGCAAGACAACCTACGCCCTCGAAGGCTCCATCCTGTCGGCGGGCTCCACGATCCAGTGGCTGCGCGATGAATTGAAGATCATCCGCGACGGCGCCCACGCGGGTGAACTCGCAGCCAGTATCGATGACACAGCAGGCGTCCATCTCGTTCCAGCCTTCACGGGCCTTGGCGCCCCGCACTGGGATTCCGATGCCCGCGCCGCCATCCTCGGCCTGCAGCGTGGCTCCACCATCGCGCACATCGCCCGCGCAGCACTCGAAAGCGCCGCCTTTCAGACCGCTGAATTGCTCGAAGCCATGGCCAAGGACGGCGTTGCCCCGCAAACGCTGCGCGTCGACGGCGGCATGTCGCGCAACAACTGGCTGCTGCAATTCATGTCTGACATCCTGTCCGTCGAAGTCATCCGCCCGAAAAATGTCGAAACCACCGTGCTTGGCGCGGCTATCCTCGCAGCCGTAGGGTCTGGTGAGTTCAGCTCTCTCGATGAAGCGGCATCGCTCTGGAAGCTCGACCGCAAGTTCGAGTCGAAGATGGCGGCTGACGAACGCAAGGCGCGTCTCGCTGCGTGGAAATCCGCGGTTGGTCGCGTAAGAACAGCCTGATCTGCGACGCCGCGTCAGCGGGGGTACGGACCACAACCGAAGAGGCGCCGCCCGATTTAGGCCCTATTTTCGCAAGACCTTCCCGACAGGGTTGGGAGATCATCATGAGATATGCGCCACTCTTGGCTTTGGCTGCCACGTTGCTTGGTAGCTGCGTCACCTACACCGTCGATGAGGGGTGGTTCTTCCGCCCGCGCGAGATTGCTCGAAAGGCCGCCACGCCCGCCGAGATGAGGCTGGACGGCGAGCAGAACCTTCTCGCACATGGAAAGTTCACAGCTGATCTCAGCCGCGTATTCCCCGCCTTCGCTGAGCGCATCCCTGCGCAGGTTGCCCATGATTTCGTGGACATCGGCGATCTCCGCATCGCAACAACGCGCGTGACTGCCGCCAACGCAACCTCGGGCGAGCCCCTGATCGTAGCCTGCATGGGCCAGACAGGTGATCGCATCCAATCAGGCCTTACCTACATCGCCAAGACGCTCCCCTGGGGCGAGGTCCTGCTGGTCGATTATCCGGGCTATGGCGACAGCAGCGGCGCGCCCACACTCGCAGCGTTTGCGAAGTTCCAGGAAGGGCTTGCCGCCTATCTCGACAAGGCCGCCGCCGGTCGGCCGCTGGTCCTCTGGGGGCATTCGCTTGGCGGCCCGGTCTGCTCCGCGATGGCCGCCAAAAGCCGCGAGGCCGACGCCATGGTGCTCGAAACCACGGTGCCGAGCTTCAACGACCTGATGGATGCCCGGAAGCCGTGGTTCACGCCGCCCACCTTTGACCTGCAACTTGTCGATGGTCTAGATGCCTACGACATTCCAAAGTCGCTCGCGGGATTTCAAGGGCCGATCCTGGTGATCGGCGCCGGTCAGGATTCCGTCCTGCCCGTCGCGAAGCAGCGTTTGCTGGCTGAAAAGCTGAAAGCGGCTGGGCTGGCGATCACCTATGTCGAGATCGAGAAGTCCGAGCATCTCAACGCAGCGCTCAATACGATCTTCGTCGCTGAAGCATCGCCCTTCTTCGCGACCATAACTGACCTCCGGCACTGACCCGTTTCCTTTGACCCGTTGACTACCGCCCCTGCCGGTACGACTTATCCGGCATGACACAGCGCATCGATTTCGTCGAAGTCTCGCCCCGCGACGGGCTGCAGAACGAGCCGGGTTTCTTCCCGACTGTCGACAAGATCGAGCTGATCACCCGCGCGCTCGTCGCCGGCGTGCGCCGTATCGAGGTCGCCAGCTTTGTCCACCCCGGCCGCGTGCCGCAGATGGCGGACGCCGAGGCGGTGGTTGCCGCCCTGCCGAAGCGCGACCCGAAGGACGTCACCTATATCGGCCTCGTGCTCAACAAGCGCGGCGCCCTCCGCGCGCTCGAAACGCAGGTGCACGAACTCGGCGCCGTGATCTCCGCCAGCGACGGCTTCGGCACGCGCAACCAGGGCCGCACATCCGACGAAACGCTGGAAGACGCGCTCGAGATCATCCGCATCGGCAAGGAACATGGCCGCTCCGCGCAGGCCACCATCTCCGTCGCCTTCGGCTGCCCGTTCGATGGCGCCATCGCGCCATCGCGCGTGGCTGATCTCGCCCGCCGCGTCGCCGCCGCCGGCCCGCGCGAGATTGCCATCGCGGATACTATCGGCGTTGGCGTGCCTACGCAGGTAAAGGCCGTCATGGCCGCCGTGAAGGCGGCTGTCCCCAGCGTGCCGATCCGCGCCCACTTCCACGACACCCGCAACACCGCCATCGCCAATGTCTGGGCCGCCGTCGAAGCCGGCGCTTCGGTTGTCGACGCCTCCATCGGCGGCATCGGCGGCTGCCCCTTCGCGCCCAACGCCACCGGCAACGTGGCAAGCGAAGACGTGCAATACATGCTGCAACGCTCCGGCGTCGAAACCGGGCTGTCGCTGGATGGCCTGATCGAAACAGCCAAATGGCTCGGCCAGAAGATGGGCCGCCAACTTCCGGGCCTCGTCAGCCGTGCGGGCGGGTTTCCGACGCGAACTCCAGAGTAGCGCGCGCAACAGAAGCAGGGATTCAGTGACTGGTTCAGTACCGATCATAATTTCAGTTCTTGCATTCGTCGTTTCGGCGACGACCGCATGGCTGACTTTGTTTCGTCGAGGCACTGTGCGTATAACGCAGCCGACCGTCGTCTATTTTGGACCTGATGGATCGCGTGACAAATTTCTGGATGGCGTGCCCAAAGTCTTTCTTCGCGCATTGCTGTTCAGCACGTCAAAGCGAGGTCGAATAATCGAAAGTATGCATGTCCGAGTCTCACGCAACGAGTTGCGTCAGACATTCAACATCTGGGTCTATGGCGACGACAAGCTGACACGAGGTAGCGGTCTCTTCGTGGGCGAGAACGGCGTCAGCTTCAATCATCACTTCCTTACCCCACGAGCTGATACCGATTTCCGGTTTGTCGAGGGGACATATCGCTTGGAGTTGTTCGCCAAACTCTTAGGCGACAAAGCGTCCAAATTGGTCTTTGCGCACTCCCTGAGCATCACAGAGGGTTTGGCAGAAGCGTTGGCGGATCACAAATCGGGTTTGTATTTCGATTGGGGGGCGGAGTCAGGTCAGTACATTCCTCATATAGATGTTCGGTCGTCATGACCGGCCCCCTCCACAACCTCCGCGTCATCGAGATGGGCTCGCTGATCGCGGGCCCTTTCTGCGGGCAGCTCATGGGCGACATGGGCGCGGACGTCATCAAGATCGAACAGCCCGGCGAGGGCGATCCGATGCGCCAATGGGGCCAAGGCGCAAACCCCGCCTGGTGGCGCACCATCGCCCGCAACAAGCGCTCCGTTGCCCTGAACCTACGCGTGCCAGACGGCCAACAGATCGCCCGCGATCTCATCGCGCAGGCCGACATCCTCATCGAGAATTTCCGCCCCGGCACGCTCGAGAAATGGAGCCTATCGCCAGACGCGCTCCATGCCTTCAATCCGAAGCTCATCATCGTCCGCGTCTCCGGCTACGGCCAGACCGGCCCCTACGCGGATCGTGCCGGCTTCGGTCTCGTCGGCGAAGCAATGGGCGGCTGGCGCTATCTCGTGGGCGAGCCGGATCGTCCACCCGCCCGCATGGGCCTTTCCATAGGGGACACGCTCGCCGCCACCTATGGCTGCATGGGCGCGCTCGCAGCGCTCCATCAGGTAAAGCAGACCGGGCGCGGGCAGGTGGTGGACAGCGCGCTCTACGAAGCCGTGCTGCAGGTGACGGAATCCCTGCTGCCGGACTACGGCGCGAGCGGCCACATGCGCACGCGCTCCGGCTCCATCCTTCCCGGCATCGCACCGTCCAACGCCTATCCCTGCAGCGACGGCGACATCGTCATCGGCGCCAACCAGGACAAGGTGTTCGCCCGCCTTGCCGAAACCATCGGCCATCCCGAATGGGCGGAGGACCCCAGGTGGAAAACTCATCACGCCCGCGGCGCTCGCCAGTCCGAACTCGACGCACTGATCGCCGACTGGACGCGGCAACGCACCGTCGCCGAAGTCGACGCCATCATGGCCGAGGCAGGCGTGCCCGCCGGCCCTATCTACCGCCCCGACGGCATGGTCCGTGATCCACAGTTTCTTGCGCGCGAGGCCATACACTGGGAGGCCCACGCCAGTCTCGGCCGCATCCCCATGCCCAACGTCATGCCCCGCCTGTCACAAACCCCCGGTAGCATCCGCCGCCCGGCCCCCGATACCGTCGGGCAACACACGGCGGAAGTGCTCGGCGAGGTGCTTGGCCTTGATTCCATGGCGGTCGAAAGCCTGCGCCAGGCCGGCATCGTCTGACATTTCCTGTTATGGCCCTGCAAATCGCATGACGGGCGGCCTTTTGCCTTCCGCTCCGGCCGGTCTATGTTGGAACAAGAATTCGGACAGTGGAGACACCCCCATGTGCGTGAACCATGACGTTGCCCAACCCAAGGTCGTATCGCTGAAGGGCATGCACCGGCGCGATATCGTTCGCGGGCTATGGGCCGGCACGCTTGTGCTCGGCACAGCCGGCGCTTCAGGCTGCTCCTCGATCGCCAACGCGCTGACGCCGTCGGACGATCAACTCGTTGAAATGTCCGCGCAAGCCTGGGCCGAAACGAAAGCCCAGACGCCGATCTCGAAAGACGCCAAAGCCAACGCGCGCATGCAGTCGATCGGCCCGCGCATCGCCAACGTCGCCAACATCCCGAACGCCCAGTGGGAATTCGTGGTGTTCGACTCGAAAGAGAAGAACGCCTTCGTGCTGCCCGGCGGCAAGGTCGGCTTCTACAAGGGCCTCATCGACTTCGCGGACAATGACGATCAGATCGCCGCCGTGCTCGGCCACGAGGTCGGCCACGTGAAAGCCCGCCACGCCGCGCGCCGCATCGGTCAGGAGTCGGCCACCAGCCTGATCCTGCAGGGTGGCGGCGCGCTGCTCGGCTCCACCGTGCAGATGAGCGATGAAATGCTTAAAGGCGTCATGGCCGCCGCCGGCGCCGGTGCGCAGGTTGGCGTGCTGCTGCCGTTCAGCCGTGACAACGAGTCGGAAGCCGATCTCCTCGGCGTCGACTACATGCATCAGGCTGGCTTCGACGTGAAACAGTCCGTCCGCCTGTGGGAAAAAATGGCCGCTGCCTCGCAGAGCGGCGGGCAAGAGTGGATGTCCACGCACCCGGATCCGAGCCGTCGCGCGCGCGATCTCAAAGTCTACATCGAATCCAAGGGCTACGCGAAGTTCTAGAGCCGGTCGCGCGAAGCAGAGGGCGTCGGGGGCGCGTGCCCGCGCGTCTCGCGCACCTGCCGCGGTTCATAGATCGCCAGATGCTCGCAGCTCATGATGCGGCGCCCACCCGCCAGCATCTGCACATCCAGCGTCACCATCAGGTGCCCCTTGGTGTCGATATTGTCGGCCACCACCGCGCGCACCTCCAGTTCCTCGCCATCGTGCAGCAACCCGTGCATGTCGATCCCGCTCTCGACATGGATCCACGGGCCCAGCAGCACATTGTCGGCCAGCACATAGTTCGCCCGCCGCAGCAGCCAGGCCGCATTCGCGACGCGCCCATCGTCATACAGCGCCGCCTCGTCGCGTACCGCCGCGATATGCTGCAGTCCCGCCTCGCGCGTGTACGTTTCGCGCAGTGTGCCAAGCGTTGAGCCGATCTTCAGGCTCTCCATCGAGGCATTCGGCCGCGTTTCCAGCACAGGCAGCTCCGCCACCGGCAACAGCGTTTGACGCGCCGCCGCGCCCGTCCGCCGCGCCGCCCCCTCCGCACACGCCAGCCCGCGCGCAGAGCACGCCAGCGTAAGTCCATCCGTGCCATCTGCAACGGACGTCACCGTCGTCGGATCGCCATCGTAAACCGGCTTGTAGAACCGCGCCCGCATCTGCCCGCCCGAAAGCCAGTCCTTGCCCCACGCCTTCATCGGCGCGTGAGCCAGATAGGCGAACACATCGACGCCCGGCACCAAGCCGCCCGTAAACCCGAACCGGCTCGCAACCGTGTCGTCGTGAATCTTGTTCTCGCTGGCGGTTGCCGTGTTGAAAGCGGTCAGCGTGCGTGTCGTTGTCATGGGGCGAGCGTAGATCGTCCCGAAACGCCTGTCATTCCTGTTGAAAGCACCGGATTTCGCCCAGTCGACAATGTTCACGCGCGCGCTAGTCTGCTCACAAACGCAGGCTACAAAAACGGCCGCGCCGAGGGATGGACGCAACGTCATGACGCCAGAAGATCCGCACGATGCCGTAATCGTAGGCTCAGGCGCCGGCGGCGCCATGGCCGCCTGGATGCTCACCAAGGCCGGGGCCTCCGTCCTGATGCTGGAGGCGGGCAGGGACTACAATCCCGACGAAGCCCCGATGCTCAACATGGCGATGGACGCGCCGCTGCGCGGCATCAACACGCCGGACAAGGAGTTCGGTTTCTACGATGCGACAGTCGACGGTGGCTGGAAGATGCCCGGCGAGCCCTACACCATGGCCGAAGGGTCCGAGTTCATGTGGTGGCGCTCGCGCATGCTGGGCGGCCGCACCAACCATTGGGCCCGCAATTCCTTCCGCATGGGCGAGTACGACTTCAAGCCGAAGACCCGCGACGGCCTCGGCGTCGACTGGCCGTTCGAATACAAGGACATCGCCCCCTGGTATGACCGCACGGAAAAACTCGTCGGCGTTTACGGCTCAAACGATGGCCTCGAGAACCACCCCAACTCCGGCCCCGGCGTGCTGCAGACGCCGCCCAAATTCCGCGTGTGGGAAACCTTCCTGAAGGCCGGCGGCGACGCGATCAACGTCCCCGTCGTCGCCGCACGCCGTGCCGTGCTCACGAAAAAGATCGACGAACGTTCGCCCTGCTACTGGGCCTCGGGCTGCGGCCGTGGCTGCTCCATCGGCGCCGCCTTCCAGACCACCACCTCGCTGATCCCGTGGGCGAAGAAAACCGGCAAGCTCACCATCGCCACCGGCGCCATGGTCTACGAAGTCCTGCTCGATTCCAGCGGCAAGGCCACCGGCGTCCGCTACATCGACAAGGCGACCGGCACGCACAAGGAAGCCAAGGGCCGCGTCGTCGTTCTCGCGGCCTCCACGGGTGAAACCGCGCGCATCCTGCTCAACTCGCAGGTCGCCGGCCGTTCTGAAGGCCTCGCCAACTCCAGCGGGCAGGTCGGCCGCAACCTGATGGACACGGTCGGCTCCTCCGTCTCGGCCTATTTCCCCCAGCTCGAAGGCCGCCCGCGCTACAATGAAGACGGCGCCATGGGCCTGCACGCCTACATCCCCTTCTGGGACTACAAGCGCATCGTCAGCGGCGAAGTCGATACCCCGCGCGGTTATCACGTCGAGATCGGCGGCTCGTTCGGTGATCCCGGCATGGGCGTCGGTGGTGGCCTTGACGGCTATGGCTCGTCGCTACGCGCAGACGTCAAGCGCCGCTATGGCGCCCGCATCGGCTTCACCCAGCGCGGCGAGATGATCCCGAACGCCAGTTCGTTCTGCTCGATCGACACCAACACGAAGGACAAGTTCGGCATCCCGGTCCTGAAGTTCAACTTCGCCTGGGCCGATCACGAACTGAAACAGGTCAAGCACTTCCAGAACGCAATGAAGGAGCTGATCGACAAGCTCGGCGGCACGCTCGTCTCCGAACCTGCCGACCCTGCAAAAGCCATCTCCAAGGGCGGCGAGATCATCCACGAAGTCGGCACCGCCCGCATGGGCAGCGACGCGAAGGACTCGGTCACCAACCAGTTCGGCAAGACCTGGGATGTCGACAATCTCTACATCACCGACGGTTCCGTCTTCGCCTCCAAGGCGCACAAGAACCCCACCATCACCATCATGACCCTGGCCATGCGGTCGTCCGACAGTATCGCCACACGCCTGCGCACGGGCGAGCTGTAAGGGAGGATGAAATGACAGACACAACCGCTCCCGTGATCATCGCGATCGACCGCCGCGTCACGCTGAAATGGCTGATGGGCGCCTTGGCCGTGGGCCAGCTCGCCGCATGTGGCGATGGCGCCAAAGGCCTCTCCTGGCCCGAACTCGAAGCCATCAGCGCCACCGGCATCGGCAAGGATCCGAACCTCACCGATCCTGTCGTGCCCTGGCCGCTCACCCTGACCGCCGCCCAGCTGGAAACTACAGCCGAGCTTGCCGATCTCATCCTTCCCGGAGAGGGCGCCATTCCCGCGCCATCAAAAGTCGGTGTTCCCGCTTTCATCAACGAGTGGGTCAGCGCCCCCTATCCCGATCAGCACAGCGATCGCGTGCTGATCGTCAACGGCCTTGCATGGCTCGATGAAGAATCGAAAGTCCGCAACGGTGTGCCCTTCATCCGCGCCGAGGCCAGCGCGCAGAAAGCCATTCTCGATGACATCGCCTTCAAGGATAAGGTGAAGGCCGGCCTCGAAAAGCCCGCCGAATTCTTCGGCCGCATGCGCTCGCTCACGCTTGGCGCCTTCTACACCACGCGCGAAGGCTGGGCCGACATCGGCTACATGGGCAACACGCCCGGCACAGGCGATTACGCCGGCCCCACGCCCGAAGCCGCCGCCCACATCAAGGGCGTGATCGAAGGCATGGGTCTGAAGTACACGCCGGCCTGACTCTGGACCGCCGGGCCCCCGCCCGGCAGTCGCCGCAACGCGGCGATCATGTTTGATCGCCACCGGTATCGCGTCGCCACGAGCTCCGTTGCCGGGCGGTCGTCCCGCGTCCCTACTGGATCGGCCGGATCTTGATGCTGCGATACCACACGCGATCGCCATGGTCCTGTAGCGCGATATGCCCGCTCGCGAACGTGCCGAACAACGGCCATTGCTTGAACTTGGTCGCCGCGACCTTCGCCTTCCAAGCATCGTCGCCATAGTTCGTCTCGGACACCAGCACGCCGTTCAGCCAATGCTCGATCTCCGAGCCTGAGAAGCGCACAACCGCCTCGTTCCATTCGCCAACCGGCTTCACCGCGCCATCTGGCGGCGTCTGGAAGTCGTACAGCGCGCCCGCGCGATGCGTCGGGAATTTCCCGTCCGCATGCCCGTCATTGTCCAGCACCTGCATTTCCGGCCCGGTGTTGTAGGTGTTCTCCGCCGCCGGATCTTCCTTGATCAGATAGATGATGCCGCTGTTGCCGTTGGGCGAGATCTTCCACTCCAGCGACAGCTCGAACGGCCCGAACTCTTCCGCCGTCATGATGTCGCCTGCGCCGCCCGCCGTCAGCGTCAGCTCGCCATTCTCGACCGCCCAGCCCGCGCCCGGCGCATCCTTCTTGTAGCCCTTCCAGCCCGTCAGGTCGGTCCCGTTGAACAGCAGCTTCCAGCCCGCCGCCGTTTCTTCCGGCGTCAGCTGCGCGCCCGGCGCCGCAGCAGGAGTCTCGGTCCCCGGGAGCGGCGGAATGGGCGTGTCGATGTTCACCGCCGGTTGCGGGTCACACGCCGCCGCCATCACCGCCATCGCCACAAATCCTGCCTTCAACCGCATGACACTCTCCCTCGATCGGTCGGCGTCCACGCGCCAGCCCTGATGCCTGAGCGCTATCCTCAATGGCATGCGCGCCACCCGCAAGAGCGATCGCGGCGGTTTCTCAACTCCCAGAGTTCGAGCGCGGATAGAGCGGAAGCTCCGAATTCACCGCTTGGCGCGACGGGTTTCGACGGGAGCTGCTGTGTTTTCAGGTGGGCCTGATGGTACAGCCTCTCAGGCTTGAACTGAGGACCTCCGGTTCCACAAACCGGCGCTCTAACCAACTGAGCTAAGGCTGCACGCGGAGGGCGTCTTAGGGCACGCTGCCTTTTCGCGCAATGGCAAGGTCGCCGCCACCGAGGCTGTTGGCGTGTCGGGGTGGCAGGGCGCAATGTCCTCGCAACGGATCTCGGCCGTGCGTTCAAAAAAATCATGTGTTTCAGTTGGATAGACGCCGATCCGCGAGGTCCGGCTCACAAACCCTCGGTCGCTCTGGGGCAGGCGCCTGATCAGCTTCCTGCAAAACGCCTGAAAACAGGGATTAATCCCGGCCCAGCAGGCGGTCCTTCGCCTTCTGGACTTCCAGCTTCAGGCGGTCCTCGGCCGATAGCGGTGCGGGCGGCGCAGGGGCGGGTGCTGCGGGCTGCGGCTGTGCAGTTGCATCGCCGTCCGCCGGAGCCGGCGGCGATTCCGGCGGCGCAGGGGCGGGCGTCGCTGGCGCCGGCGCGGGTGTTACCGGTGCGGGCTTTGGCTTGCCGAAGCCGAACCGGTCGGCCAGGCCGTCGGTGAAGTCCTTCAGCTCGTCCTGGATCTCCGCGTTGGCGCGATTGCGGAACGCGGCTTCGGCCTTGTCCTTCAGCCAGTCCCAGTCGAGTGCGAGATCGATCTTGCCCCACGCGCCGGACAGCTTCATCGGCAGGCCATAGCCGTTCAGCCCGGAGGCCTTGTCCTTGTACTGCGGGAACAGACTCAGCGTCGCCTGCTGCCGCCCGATATCGAGCGCGCCGCCGCCCGCCAGCGTGAACGTGTCGGCGTCGATGTTCAGTCCCGTCACCATGGCGACGCCTTCGCTCATGATGAACTCGGTCTTCAGGGTCTCGAACCGCGTCTGCGCCAGCGGCGAGATCACGCCGCCTTTCACCTGCTTGCTGCCCAGCGCCGCCTTGGCCGCATCGCCCAGCGCAATCAGGTCGACGCCTGACAGCAGACCGTTCTCGAACGCAAACCCGCCGGTGCCCACCAGCGAGCTCATCATCGTCTGCAGGTCTGCGCCCGAACCGGCAATGTCGACGCTGAGATCGCCCGAGCCATCAAGCTGGGTATAGCCCGACGCCGCCGTCAGCAACTTCTTGAGGCCCAGCCCTTCAATGTTGGCGCGCAGCTCGATGCCCGGCTTGGCCGTGCTGCCATCCGCCACCAGACGCGCGCTGCCCTTGCCGCCGAACAGCGAGGTCTGTTTCAGGTCGGCCGTCATCCGTCCGTTGGCCAGAGCGACCGCAACCGTGGAGGCGCCAAAGTCGAAGGCATTGTACTTGATGCCGCCGACCTTCAGCGTCACTTCGGCGTCGACCAGGTTGAGCTGTGAGAGATTGATCGGCGTCTTGCCCCACCCCACTGTCGCTGGAGCGTTAGTCGTCGGCGCGCCGGATGCGCTGGCATAGGGCGTCACGTTGATCGCGTTGGCGGTGGTCAGCGACCCCACCAGCTTCGGCTTTCCGCCAAAGCGCAGCGCTGCTTCGCCCTTCGCTGTGATGGCGTCGAACGTCAGGCTGGCATTGCTAAGCAGCACGTCGGTCGATCCGCCCGACGTATCGCCCTCCAGCGAGAAGCTCTTGTAGATACTGTCCCCCGCCGGCAGCGTTGCGCCCGCCGCCGCCGCGAGCTTGCGCAGATCCGGTGCGGCAATCGACAGATGCCCGCTATAGGCAAGGTCGTCCTTCAGCGTCGCACTGCCCGCAAAGTTCAGCTTCAGCAGCCCGCTGTCATGCGCGAGCACGACATTCTGGAAGGTGAGATCGTTCAGCCGTCCCGAAATCGTCGCGCCTAGCGTAGCCTTGCCCAGCGCCTCTTCAGCCGGCGCCGCAATCTCCATCGCGCGCGCCAGCTCGCCCAGCTTCGGCGCTTCGGCTTCCGCGACCAGCTGCAGCGCAACGCCGTTCGCAATCTGCGCTTCGCCCTTCAGCGTCGCATTCAGCAGCGGGCTCCCGTGTTTCGCCGTACCGATCTTGATCGTGATGTCATCTGGCGTACCGAACGCCTGGCCCGACAGCGTCAGCTTGCCCAGCACGTTGCGCGCCGGAATGTCCGTCAGCTTGAACGCATCCGCCAGCGCGACGATGGAGGGGATATCACCGCTCGCCGCGAAATCGAATTGCGGCTTCGTGCCCAGGCCCAGCGTGCCTTTGAGGTCCGCATTGATCAGATCAGTCTCAAGCTTGATGGTCGCGGGCGACGGTTTGCCGTCCAGGGTCGCCTGCGGATTGTCCAGCCGCGCCGTCAGCTTGAACGCCAACTCATTGGCGAGGCCCTTCGCGGTGAACTGCAGCGGCCGGTCCATCGCCTCCATGTCGGCGGCGAGTTCAAAGTCGCTCAGCGTCTGCGTCGTGCCTTCCTTGCGGTCTTTCCAGGAGACGCGCCCCTTCTCGATGCGCACATCGCGCAGCGCCGCCGAAAGCTTGCCGCCGGGTTCTGGCGGTGCGCCCGGCTCGCCCGTCGCGCCGCCACCGACATCGAACGTCCAGTTGTTCGTTCCATCCGCCAGCTTCACCAGCCGGATATCCGGCTCCACCAGCACGAACTCCTCGATCTGCACGCCGCCGCCGAACAGCAGCGGCCACAGCGCCACCGCCGCGCGCAGCTCTTTCATCTGCGCGAACGGTTCCTCGCCAAAACCTTCGGGGTTGGAAATGGACGATGCGCCCGCCCGCGCCTCGATGCGGGGGAACACCGCAACCTTGATCTCGCCCGTCACCGACACCTTGCGCCCGGTCACCTGGCTCGCGACCTTCTCGATCTCGGCCCGGTAGACCTCCTGCGGGATCAGGTTGGGTACGATCAGGATGGCCAGCATCAGCAACGCCAACAGGCCGCCAAACACGGCGCCGGCGATGATCAGGGGCTTGCGGGCCCGTAGGGGGATGGCGGGGAAGGTAAAGGCCATCGAATCCTCTTTGCTTTCCGAGGCTTGATCACACGGACCAAGTTTGGCGTCACCATGGCGAGGCTCGGCCTCTATCCTTAAGGCAGCGTGGTATCTGACTTGAGTCTGCTGCGCTTTACCCGGCGGGCTAGGCCCCCTAAGTCCTGCGCTCCCGTAATCCTGAGGCCATAAGCTTAGTACTGGCAGGACATTGACGCTCGAATCCGATCTCTCGGCCTATGCCGAACGTTTCAAGACGCGCCCCGCGCGCCGGAAGCCCCTTCCGGCGCACTTGCAGCGCCTTGAAGCGGAAAGCATTTTCATCATGCGCGAGGTCGCCGCCGGCTTCGAGAACCCGGTCATGCTCTATTCCATCGGCAAGGACAGCTCGGTGATGCTGCACCTTGCGATGAAGGCGTTCTGGCCCTCCCGCCCGCCGTTTCCGTTCATGCACGTCGATACGACCTGGAAATTCCGGGAAATGATCAAGTTCCGCGACCTGATCACCCAGAAGCTCGGCCTCGACCTCATCGTCCACATCAACGAGGACGGCCTGAAGCGCGGCATCAACCCCTACGCCTCCGGCTCCAATCTCCACACCCAGGTCATGAAGACCGAGGGCCTGCGCCAGGCGATGGACAAATACCGGTTCGACGCAGCCTTCGGCGGCGCCCGGCGCGATGAGGAAAAGAGCCGCGCGAAGGAGCGCATCTTCTCCTTCCGTACGGCCGATCACGGCTGGGACCCCAAGAACCAGCGCCCGGAGCTCTGGAGCCTCTACAACACGCGCAAGGCGAAGGGCGAAAGCATCCGGGTCTTTCCGATCTCAAACTGGACCGAGCTCGATATCTGGACCTACATCGCGGAAGAAGAGATCCCCATCGTCCCGCTCTACTACGGCGCCAAGCGTCCCACCGTCGTCCGCAACGGCCAGATCTTCATGGTCGACGATGACCGCACGCCGATGGAGCCGGGCGAGACCGCCGTCGATCGCATGATCCGCTTCCGCACGCTGGGCTGCTATCCGCTCACCGCCGCCGTCGAAAGCGACGCCGCCACGCTGGATGATATTGTCGCCGAAATGCTCACCGCCCGCACGTCCGAACGCTCCGGCCGTCTGATCGACCACGACGAAAGCGGTTCGATGGAGAAGAAGAAGCGCGAGGGTTATTTCTGATGGCCACCAAGGTCACTCCCCTCCGCAAGCCGGCAGAAGCTCCGCGCCCGTCCGTCCGCGAACTCGCATCCGCCGAAAAAGGCGTGCTGCGCTTCATCACCTGCGGCTCAGTCGATGATGGCAAGTCTACCCTCATCGGCCGC
The DNA here is from genome assembly GCA_002280725.1 of Alphaproteobacteria bacterium 32-64-14. Classification (GTDB taxonomy): domain Bacteria; phylum Pseudomonadota; class Alphaproteobacteria; order Caulobacterales; family Hyphomonadaceae; genus UBA7672. The sequence goes on along the minus strand of NCEM01000019.1, from coordinate 15,234 downwards.
CTGCTCTACGACACCAAGCTGATCTTCGAAGACCAACTCGCGAGCCTGAAGAAGGACTCGATCAAGCACGGCACGCAGGGCGAAAACATCGACTTCGCCCTCCTGCTCGATGGCCTCGAGGCCGAGCGCGAGCAGGGGATCACCATCGACGTCGCCTACCGCTTCTTCTCCACCGACAAGCGCAAGTTCATCGTCGCCGATACGCCCGGCCACGAACAGTACACGCGGAACATGGCCACCGGCGCCTCGACCGCAGATCTGGCCATCATCCTCATCGACGCGCGCAAGGGCGTGTTGCCGCAGACCAAGCGCCACACCTACATCGCCAACATGCTCGGCGTTCGCCACGTCGTACTGGCCGTGAACAAGATGGACCTTGCGGATTACTCCCGCGCCCGCTTCCACGAGATCGTCGCTAGCTATCTCCAGATCGCCGAACATCTCGGCTTTGAATCCATCACGCCGATCCCGATGTCCGCCCTGAAGGGCGAGAACATCACGACGAAATCCGAAGCGATGGCCTGGCACGATGGTCCCACGCTGATCGAACATCTCGAAACCATCGAGATCGCAGACGAGCGCGCCAGCGCTCCGTTCCGCCTGCCGGTCCAGTGGGTGAACCGCCCCAACCTCGATTTCCGCGGCTTCTCCGGCGCCATCGTCTCCGGCTCCGTAAAGCCCGGCGATACTGTCGTTGTCGCCCGCTCCGGCAAGCAGTCGAAGGTGAAAGCCCTCGTCACCGCGGATGGCGACCTGCCATCCGCCGGCGCCGGCCAGGCCGTCACGCTGGTGATCGAGGATGAGATCGATGCCTCGCGCGGCGACGTCTTCGCCACGCCCGATGCGCGTCCCGAAGTCTCGAACCAGTTCACCGCCAACATCCTCTGGATGCACGAAGACGCGCTCACCACGGGCCACGCCTACGTCCTCAAGATCGGCGCGCAGACCGTGCAGGCCACCGTCACCGGCATCCGGCACAAGATCGACATCAACACGCTCGACAAGATGGCCGGCCACGCGCTGGCCCTCAACGAGACCGGCTTCTGCAACGTCTCCACCAACCAGCCGATCGTGTTCGACGCCTACAAGGCGATCCGCGAGTCCGGCGGTTTCATCCTGATCGACCGCTTCACCAACCAGACGGTTGGCGCGGGCATGATCGACTTCTCCCTCAGCCGCGCCACCAACGTCCACCGCCAGGCGATGGACGTCACCAAGACATCGCGCTCGCTGCTGAAAGGCCACAAGCCCGTCATCCTCGACCGCGTGGAAAACATCCGCCGCATCGGCGAGGTCGCGAAGCTGTTCGTGGATGCGGGCCTCATCGTCACCGCGTCCTTCATCTCCCCCTTCCGCGCCGAACGCGACATGGTCCGTGGCCTCGTCGACAAGGGCGAGTTCTTCGAGATCTTCGTCGATACGCCGCTGAACGTTGCCGAGGAGCGCGATCCCAAAGGCCTCTACAAGAAGGCCCGCGCCGGCCAGATCCGCAACTTCACGGGCATCGACAGCCCCTACGAGCCGCCCGTCACGCCAGAACTCCTGCTCGACACCGCGCACGCAACCGCTGAAGCGCTGGCCGATCAGGTCATCGACAGCCTCCGCGCAGCCGGCATCATCGGCGGCGGCGGCGAGCAAGGCGTCGACTTCTCGATCTAGCCGGGCCGCGCCTCGTCCTTCGACAGGCTCAGACGGTCTGCTCCCCGCCGCCGCGCCCGTGACCACATCATCAGCCGCCAGAAGCAAGTTACAAGGATGAGGCGCTCCAGCGCCGCCGCCCGATAGGCCTCATGGTGAGCCTGTCGAACCACGAGGCCGTGCTCACACCGCCAACGGCGCCCGCCCAAATCCCCCTTGCCACCAAGATGTTACTATGTAACACGAGCCCTCATGAACGGGACCGAGCCAGCCATCGTGCTTGGCGCTGCCGCACTCAGCGTCGCCGGCGTCGCCTTCGCGCTGCTTGCCGCCACCATGGCGCGCAAGGTAACCGACATCGTCGGCATGGCGGGCGGTATCGTCATCCTGGTCGCCGGTCTCACGCATCTTGCGCCTGAGGCGCTTGCCGCGGGCGATGTCGCGCGCGCCTTCCTTGTCGCGGGCGCGGTCGGCGGCATCCTGCTCGAACTCGTCTTCCGCGCACGCAGAACCCGCACCGAAACCACGGCCCAGCTGGCCGCCTGGCTCGGCATCGCCGTCCTCGCCATCCACTCCACGCTCGATGGCGCGGTCTACACGGCCGTGTTCTGGCACAGCGAAAATTCAGGCCAGATGGCGGCTTTCGGCCTCATCCTGCATGAAGCGCCCGAAGGCGTCGTCGCCATGGCGCTCGCCCTGCGCGCCGGTCTCAAGCCGCCGGTCGCAGCCCTTGTCGCCATCATGGCGTCCTCGCTCACCACGCCGCTCGGCTGGGTCATCGCCCACGCGGTGGGAGAGGCGGGCCATGGCGTCATGGAGGCGATGTTCGCCGCGTCCGCCGGCCTGCTGCTCTATGTCGGCTGGCATCTGGTGTCGGATGGCTGGCGCTCGATCCGCGCACGCAATCAGGCCTGATCGCACTCACGCTGCGGCGCCGCACGCTTCGGCGCGAATCCGCCCGTCCGCCGCAACAGTCTTGCAGAGTTTACCCTGTCCCGGCCCTCGCACGCGCTGGGTTTCTGGCCTGCAGCGGTATATATCTCCGTCAAATTCCGGAGATTCCCATGGCCGATATGTTTGAAAACCCGCTGGGCACGGACGGTTTCGAGTTTGTCGAATACACGTCCCCGAACCCCCACGTCCTCGCCAAGCTGTTTGAAAGCCTCGGCTTCACGGCGGTGTCCAAACACCGCTCCAAGAACGTGATCCGCTACAAACAGGGCGACATCAACTTCATCCTCAACATGGAGCCCTCGGGCCAGCCCGCCGCCTTCCGGGGCGTGCACGGCGCCGGCGCCAATGCCATGGCCTTCCGCGTCAAGGACGCCGCCAAGGCCTACGCCGAAGCTCTCAAGCGCGGCGCCGAGCCTGCCTTCGGCAATGTCGGCCCGATGGAGCTCAACATCCCCGCCATCCAGGCCATCGGCGGCGCCTACATCTACCTGGTCGACCGCTACGGCGCCCATGGCATCTACGACATCGACTTCATGCCCATCCCGGGCGCAGACGAAAAGAAGAACTCGGTCGGCCTCACCTATCTCGACCACCTCACGCACAACCTGCATCGTCGGTCGGCCTCACCTATCTCGACCACCTCACGCACAACCTGCATCGCGGCAACATGGCGAAGTGGGCCGACTACTACGAGCGCATCTTCAACTTCCGCGAAATCCGCTACTTCGACATCGAGGGCAAGCAGACCGGCCTCGTCTCGAAAGCGATGACCAGCCCGTGCGGCAAGATCCGCATCCCGCTGAATGAATCGCGCGACGACAAGAGCCAGATCGAGGAATTCCTCAAGGACTATGGCGGCGAGGGCATCCAGCACATCGCGCTGGGCACGGATGATATCTACGCCAGCGTCGAGGCCCTGCGCGAACGTGGCATCCCGTTCCAGACCGTGCCCGACACATATTTCGAAGGCATCGGCCAGCGTCTCGGCGCGCATGGCGAGGACGTGCCGCGCCTCCAGAAGAACCACATCCTCATCGACGGCGCGCCGACCAGGGGGCAGGGCCTCCTGCTCCAGATTTTCACTGCCAACCAGATCGGCCCGATCTTCTTCGAACTCATCCAGCGCAAGGGCAATGAAGGCTTCGGCGAGGGCAATTTCCGCGCTCTGTTTGAGAGTATCGAGGCGGATCAGATCAGGCGGGGCGTGCTGAAGGCGGAGGCGTGAGGCTGTGGCCGCTCCAGTGCGCCGCCGGGGGAAGCGTCACTGGGGCCATGCACTGTTCGTTGCGTCGATAGCTGCCTGGCTTACCTTCTTTGGCGCTGCCCTGTTCGTCGGCGCCGTCGCCAGCATGCTTTATCAGGCAGATAGCGTCGCAGTTGCGGGCGCGACATCACCTGGTGTCATGGCCTTGTATGCGATCTTCGGTATCCCGGTTGTGCTGGTGGTGTGCTTCGTTGCCGGCGTACCAGCGCTGATAGTCGCTGAGTTTCTGGGGCTTACCAAGTGGTGGCAAGCCGCAGTGACAGGCGCTGCTGTGGGCCTACTGTTGGCGGTGGGTGTGATCTTCCTTTCGAGTGCGCAATCGAATGCGCCGTCTGACAACTCAAGGATCCTTGGCTGTGCAGTCCTCATTTTGACGGGTGCGTGTGCCGGCGTTGCGGCGTGGGCCAGCTTGTGGCTGGACCGACGACACTCAGCCAATCAACAGCCTGCTGCGGAAGCCGAATGACCACACCACGCGACATCGCCAACGCCCAGCTCGTCGCCTACAACGCGCGCGACCTCGCTGCGTTCATGGCGCTGTTCGCAGACGACGCCTGGCTTGAAGACCTGCCCGCCGGACAGCGCCACGCGACGGGCAGGCCCGCGATCACCGAAATCTACCGCGCCCGCTTCGGCGACAATCCGAGCCTCCATTGCGTCGTGCATTCCACGATGGATCTCGGCGATTTCGCCATCGACCATGAAACGGTCACAGGTCTGTCCGATGGCGGCCAGATCGACTGCATAGCCATGTACGAAGTACGCGGCGGTCTCATCCAGAGTGTTCGCTTCATTCGGAAGTGAGACTGAGGCACGTCACGGCAACACTCCAGCTTGTGATCCCGGAAGCGCGCAGCGCTGTCCGGGAGCCATTGCGCCAACACGACGCTCTCACAATGGATCCCGTCTCTCCGCTTCGCTGCGGCCGGGATGACAGCTGATGAGACTCGCAAGCCTCCGGTTTGGCCTGAGCAGCGCGCCAACCTTCCATCCGGTCCGAACCCGCTCTAGTCTCGCGCTACTGCGAGGAACCAACACATGACCCAATCCCTCCCCGTCGATGGCGCGTGCATGTGCGGGCGGGTGAAGCTGCGCGTCAGCGCGCCGCCGATCATGACGATGGCCTGCCACTGCAAGGGCTGTCAGAAGCTCAGCGCGAGCGCCTTCTCGCTCACCGCGATGATACCCATCGACGGCTTCGAGATTGTCTCCGGCGAGACGCAGATCGGCGCCCTCCACGGCGCCAATCCCTATCACTACTGCCCCAACTGCCTGAACTGGCTCTACACCGTGCTTTCCGGCGCGCCCTTTGTGAACGTCCGCCCCACCATGTTCGATGTCCCCGCCTGGTCCACGCCCTTCATCGAAAGCTACGTGGCCGAGAAGCTCCCCTGGGCCGCCACATCGGCGAAACACAGCTATGCGAAATTCCCCGGCGCGGAAGACTACGGGCCACTGATGGCTGAATTTGCTGCGCTGCAAAGCGCCGCCTGAACGCCGCCGCCATTGCGCCCCACCGTCCGCGTGATAGCCAGAGTCACAAAAGACCAAGGGGAGAGAACAATGCGCGCGATATTGACGGTGGTCGCCTCCGCCCTTGCGCTGGCCGCATGCGATTCTGGCGGCGCGAAAGCCGGCGGCTTCGAAGCCGAAATCCGCCGCACCGCCTTCGGTGTGCCGCACATCAAGGCGAAGGACATGGGCGGCATCGGCTATGGCTACGGCTATGCCTCAGCGCAGGACAATCTCTGCGAGATCGCAGATCGGCTGCTGACCGTCGCGGGCGAGCGCGCCAAATTCCTCGGGCCCGGCGAGGGCGACGCCAATATCGCCAGCGATCTCTATCACCGGCGCATGATCGCATCGGGGCGCGTCGAGGAACTCCTCGCTGGCCCGGCAACTTCCGTCGATACACCCACCGCCGAAGCCAAGGCGCTAGCTGAAGGATACGCCGCGGGCTTCAACCGCTATCTGCGGGAGGCCAAGGGCAAGATCACCGACCCGCGCTGCAAGGACGCCGCCTGGGTGCGCGAGATCAGCTCGCTCGATTTCTGGCGTCACATGTATGTCGGTCAGACGGTCGATGGCTTTTTCGCCACCACCACGGGGGCTGCCCCTCCGGGTCCCGACCATGCCGCCCTGGCGCCCGACCTCGTCCCCGAGGACGCATCAGGCATGGGCTCGAACGCCTACGCCTTTGGCCGCGAGATGACGAAGGGCGGCAAGGGCGTGCTCCTCGGTAACCCGCATTATCCGTGGGATGGCGTCAACCGCTTCTACCGCACGCATTTTATCATCCCTGGCGACATCAACATCGTTGGCATCAGCTATATCGGCATGCCGATGATCCGCATCGGCCACAACGAAACGCTGGCGTGGAGCAACACTGTCTCCACCGCGCGCCGCTTCGGCTATTATGAACTCACGCTCAACCCGGACGATCCGACACAGTATCGCTACGAAGGCGAATGGGTTCCGATGGAGACGGAAGAGGTGATGGTCGAAGTGAAGCGGGGCGATGAGGTCACAGCGGGTGGCCGGACGCTCTACTCGACGCGTTGGGGGCCGGTGATTGAATCCGAAAGCCTCCCATGGACGAAGGAGAAGGCCTACGCGCTGCGGACGATGGAGACGGGGCTGCGCGATCCGGATCAGTACATGGCCGTCTGGCGCGCCAAGACCGTGCGCGACATGAAGACCGCGCTGGCCTCCCGCCAATCCTTCCGCTTCAACGCCACCGCCGTGGATTCCACCGGAGAGGCGCTCTATGGCGATATGGGGCTCATTCCCAACGTCTCGGCGGCGCTGGCCGAGAAGTGTTCCATCTCCGACTTCGCGAAGGAGCAGTGGGAGAAGACGCGCTTCCCAGTTCTCGATGGCTCGCGCGCCGAATGCGACTGGGCGACGGACGCGGATTCATCCGCCCCCGGCGCCGTTGGCGCGGCTGGCGGTCCGCACCAGTTCCGCACCGACTATGTGATGCAGAGCAATGACAGCTACTGGCTCACCAACATGTTCGCGCCGATCACCGGTCTCAGCCCGATCTTCGGCGATGAAGCAACGCCGCGCTCTTTGCGCACGCGCGCCGCGCACGAGCAGGTCGAGCGCCGCATGGCCGGCACGGATGGCTTCGGCGAGCCCAAGTTCGATCTCGAAAGCCTGAAACAGGTCATGCTCTCCAATCGCCATTATGGCGGCGAGTTGGTGCGCGACGATCTCGTGGCGGCCTGCCGCGCTTCGGGCAAGGCAAAGCTGGCGCCCGCCTGCGACGCGCTCGCCAACTGGGACCTGAAGGTCAACCTCGACAGCCGCGGCGCCCACCTGTTCCACATGTTCGCGGAAGCCGGCGGCATCAAGTTCGCGGACAAGTTCGATCCCGCCAACGCCGTTCACACGCCCGCAAAGCTTGACACAGGCAACCCCGCCGTGCTCGGCGCGCTGGAGACAGCCGTCGACAAGCTGGCCGAACTCAATATCCCGCTCGATGCCCAACTCGGTGATGTCCAGGCCGAAACCCGCAACGGAGTCCGCATTCCCATCCACGGTGGGGCGGGCCCCGAAGGCGTCTTCAACGTTATCAGCGTCCAGAACGAAACCCTTGAGCCAGAGAAGGGCTGGACCTCCATCCGCCACGGCGCCAGCTGGATCTATGTTGTCGAGTTCACCGATGAAGGCCCGAAATCCCAGGGCTTCCTCACCTATTCCCAATCCACCGATCCGAGCTCGCCGCACTACAGCGACCAGACCGAACTCTATTCGAAGAAGGGCTGGGATGACTTGCTGTTCCGCGACGAGGATGTCGAAGAGGCAACGATTTCGCGGACGGTGATCAGCGAATTCAACAACAAGGACACCGGTCAAGCATCGGCGACGTGGACAACCATCAGCGAGTGACGGGCAGGCGAATGAGCGAGACGATCCTCTATGGCTACTGGCGCTCCTCTGCGACCTACCGCACGCGCATCGCGCTGAACCTCAAGGGCGTGGCATACCGCACGGTGGGCGTGCACCTGCTCAAGGACGAACAGACCTCGCCCGAGCATGTCGCGCGTCACCCCTCAGGCCGCGTGCCCATCCTGGAGATCGATGGCCATCGCATCGGCCAGTCGATGGCGATGATCGACTACCTCGACGAGACGAGGCCCGAGCCGCCGCTGCTGCCGCGCGACGCGTATCTGCGGGCCCACGTCCGCGATCTCAAGGACCAGATTGTCGCCGATATCCATCCGCTGAACAACACGTCGACGCTGGCGCGCTTGCGCTCACAGTTCGGCGCCGATGATGCCGCCATCGCCAGCTGGTACGAGCACTGGATCGTCCGCGGGTTCAAAGTCCTCGAACAGATGCTGCCGTCATCGGGTGATTTCTGCGTGGGCGGGTCCGCGACACTCGCCGACATCGTCCTCGTCCCCCAGGTCGCCAACGCGCGACGCTATCCGCAGATTGACCTCTCGCAATTCCCAAACATCCTCCGCATCGACGCCGCTCTGCAGAAGCTGAAACCCTTCCACGACGCCGCACCGGCGCAGCAGTCAGAGGCGGCACAGCAATGACCAAGGGCAAATGGATTCCCGTGAAGGGCGCGGAGGGTAAGCACTCGAAGCAGGCTCATGCTGACCTGCCCGAGGGCACGTATGAGCGCGAGATGTCGAAGGAGGGGTTCTTCGGGCCGGCCGCGTTCTTTCATCACCAGAACCCGCCGACGGGTTGGTCGAACTTCGAAGGTCCGCTGCGGCCGCGTGCGTTCAATCTGGTGAAGGAAGACGCCTACACCCGCTCGCCGTGGGACGCCCCCGTTATCCTGCACAACAAAGCGTGCGAGGTGCGCATGTGGCACATGTCGGGATCGATGAACGGCTATGCCCGCAACAGCGATGGCGACACGCTGCTTTTCATCCACGAAGGTCGCGGCCATCTCTGGACCGACTGGGGCCATCTGGAAGTTGAGGCCGGCGACTATGTCTACCTGCCGCGCGGCGGGATGTTCAATCTTGAGGGCGGTCCGTTCCGCATCCTCACCATCGAGGCGACGAACTCGCACTTCACGCTGCCGGATCGCGGCCTGCTTGGGCCGCATGCCATCTTCGATCCGGCCCTGCTGCAATCGCCGGTGATCGACGATGCGTTCCTGGCCCGTCAGAAACTTACCGGCGACTTCAGGGTGTGGGTGAAGAAGCGCGGGCAGGTGTCGACCATCACCTTCCCGTACAATCCGCATGACGCAATCGGCTGGCACGGCGAGCTTGCGCCGGTGAAGCTCAATGTGCGGGACATCCGCCCGGTGGCGGCGCACCGCTATCATCTGCCGCCCTCAGTCCATACGACCTTCCTGTCGGATCGCTTCGTGGTCTGCACCTTTGCCCCGCGCCCGTTCGAGACGGATCCGGGCGCACTGAAGGTGCCCTTCTTCCACAACAACGACGATTTCGATGAAGTGCTGTTCTACCACGCCGGCGATTTCTTCAGCCGCGACAACATCAAGGCGGGAATGATGACATTCCACCCGTCAGGCTTCACGCACGGGCCGCACCCGAAGGCGCTGAAGAAGATGTTCGTGCAGGACAAGCCGATGACCGACGAATACGCCGTCATGATCGACACGCGCGACCCGCTCGATGTCGGCAAGGATGCCGAAGCGCTGGAGAATACCGATTACGTCAACAGCTGGAAGCCGAAGTAGCGGCTACCGCTTCGCGTTCGCGTAGTTCAGCCCGGCGACGAGCACGGAGACCGGCATCAGGTAGGCGCAGACGGCGCTGAAGAAGATGGCGCGTGTGAAGTACATGACGGGTTTTCCGGTTCTGGTGCGGGCGCTTCCTGCGCGTGTCGGTCTATCGTGAACTCTGTTACGCTTCCGTCAGAATGCTCCCACCTGGTTAACGACCTATGGACGTTGCCGCCGCTCGCATCTGCGCCATCTGAATCAGAGGCAAGGGAGACAAGCTGATGAACCGGCTGACTGTACTTGGTCTTGCGACCGTTTTCTGCGCCGGCGCCTGTGGTGGAGAGCGCGCCGCGCCCGCGCCGGAACAGCCCGACGGTCCTCCGGCTGCCGCCGCGCCGGATCCCACCATGCTTCCCACGCCCCAGCAGAACGCGGCCGGCGCCTTCAGCGTCGCTTGCGGCGGCCAGCCGTACAGCGTGGCGTTCACCGACTTCGCCGCGACGCTCACCTATGACGACGGCGCGACTGCCGAGCTACCCCAGCAGCCCGCAACCGCCGACACCGAACCGGGCGTCACAGTCTACAGCAACGGGCAGGTGTCTTTTGCGAAATCCGGCGAAGGCGCATCCTCCGTCATTCGCTTTGCCCGCGCGCGAATGCCTTGGAAAGATTGCGTCATCGCGCAGAACTGATCCCCCTGCGCGCCTTCCCTCCCTGATTCTGTGGGGGACCGGCGTCTGTGGATGGCTTCCGGCGCACAAATGTTTCTTTTCGCGCGCAGTGTTTGCCTCTCTCGCCGCCTCGTCTTACAAGCAGGCCATGAAACTTGCCTCACTCAGACAGGGCCGCGACGGCCGTCTTGTTGTCGTCTCGCGCGATCTCACACGCTGTGCTGACGCCTCGCACATCGCGCCGACGCTGCAGTCTGCGCTGGATAACTGGAAGCGCCACGCCCCACGCCTTGAAACGCTGGCCGAGGAGGTGGAGCTTGGCTCCGTGCCCACGGAGCGGTTCCACGAGAAAGATTGCGCCTCGCCCTTGCCCCGCGCCTACCAGTGGGCGGATGGCTCTGCCTACGTCAATCACGTTCAGCTCGTGCGGAAGGCTCGCGGCGCCGAGATGCCCGACACCTTCTGGACCGACCCGCTGATGTACCAGGGCGGCTCGGACTCTTTCCTCGCCCCGCGCGACCCCATCCCGCTTGGCGACGAAGCCTGGGGCTGCGACATGGAAGGTGAGATCGCCATCATCACGGGCGATGTCCATCTCGGCGCCGGCCGAGATGATGCGCGCAAGGCCGTTCGCCTTGTGATGCTTTGCAACGACGTGTCCTTGCGCAATCTCATCCCGAACGAACTCGGCAAGGGCTTCGGCTTCTTCCAGTCCAAGCCCTCCTCCGCCTTCTCGCCCGTCGCCGTGACTCCTGACGAACTGGGGGGGATGTGGGATGGTGATCGGCTCAACGGCACGCTTTCCGTCCGCCTCAATGGTGAGCCCTTTGGCCGCGCCAACACCCGCGTGGACATGACGTTCGACTTTCCCACGCTTATCGCCCATGCCGCAAAGACGCGGCCGCTTTCGGCGGGCAGCATCATCGGCTCGGGCACGGTGTCGAACCGTGGCGAGGATGGCGGCCCCGGCCTGCCAGTCGCGGAAGGCGGTGTCGGATATTCGTGCATCGCTGAACTGCGGATGATCGAAACGATAACGCACGGCGCGCCTAAGACCGGATTCCTCAAGCGCGGTGATCGCGTCGAGATCGAAATGCTGGATGATAAGGGCCGGTCGGTGTTTGGCCGCATCGACCAGGTCGTCGGCGGATAGGAGCGGGATATGGCGAGCAAGATCTATCACGACGCAAAGGGCGCCCTTGATGGCCTGCTGTTCGACGGGATGACGATCATGGCCGGCGGCTTCGGCCTGTGCGGCATCCCCGAAAACCTGATCCGGGAGATAGAAGCTTCAGGCGTGAAGAACCTCACCGTCATCTCGAACAACGCCGGCGTGGATGGCTTCGGCCTCGGCGTGCTGCTGAACTCGAAGCAGGTGAAGAAGATGATCTCGTCCTATGTCGGCGAGAACAAGGAGTTCGAGCGCCAGTATCTCTCCGGCGAACTCGAACTGGAATTCAATCCGCAAGGCACGCTGGCCGAGCGCTGCCGCGCTGGCGGCGCCGGTATTCCGGCCTTCTACACAAAAACCGGCGTCGGCACGCTGGTCGCCGAAGGCAAGGAAACCCGCGTCTTCAATGGCGAGACCTATGTGATGGAAACCGGTCTTGTCGCCGACCTTTCCGTCGTTAAGGCCTACAAGGGCGATACGCAGGGCAACCTCATCTACAACAAGACCGCCCGCAACTTTAACCCGATGATGGCGATGGCCGGGAAGGTCACGGTTGCCGAAGTCGAAGAATAGCGTATTCTCAAGGGGACTTTCGAAAAGCGGATCGAACAGCGCACCGTGCGCAAGCGGGAGGCCGTCTGATGCCCTGGGATCGTGATGCAATGGCGGCCCGCGCCGCCAAGGAACTGAAAGACGGGTTCTATGTGAACCTCGGCATCGGCATACCGACGCTGGTGGCCAACCACATTCCCGAAGGCGTTGATGTCACGCTCCAGTCGGAAAACGGCATGCTCGGCATGGGTCCGTTCCCGTTCGAGGGCGAGGAAGACCCCGACCTCATCAACGCCGGCAAGCAGACCATCACCACACTGGATCGGTCGTCCTTCTTCGACAGCGCGACAAGCTTCGCCATGATCCGCGGCGGACACATCGACCTCGCTATCCTCGGCGCCATGGAAGTCTCGGAGACGGGCGACCTCGCCAACTGGATGATCCCGGGCAAGCTCGTGAAGGGCATGGGCGGCGCGATGGACCTGGTGGCCGGCGTCAAGCGTGTCGTCGTCATCATGGATCACGCCAACAAGGCGGGTGAGTCAAAGCTCCTCAAGGCCTGCACGCTGCCGCTGACGGGCATCAAGGTCGTCAACCGCATCATCACCAATCTCGGCGTGTTCGATGTGGTGGAGGGCGGCCTCACGATCGTCGAGATGGCGCCTGGCGTCACCCGCGAGGATATCGGCAAGCTGACGGAAGCAACGCTGGTGAATTGAGGTGCAGGGGCCCTCCGCGCCCCCAAACCCCACTGCTTCCGCCCCATTCCCGCCCCGCCTGATTCGGGAATTGTTCATCCTGACGCAGGCAAACTCCCCAACAGCAGCCGGAAGCCCGATTTAAGGTTAGGTGGCCAATTCCAGCCACATTCCGGCACGACGGTCGCCAGCCTCGGCGATAGCGGAACGGGACTGTAAACGAACGATGCCCGCATGGCTCTTCTTTGCGGTATTGTGGGCAGGGCTGCCGCCAGAGCAGGCCCTGGAACGCGCGCTTGACGCGGCCGAGCCGCCGCCCGCCCTCCGCGCCGCCTTCAACGCCACGCTCACCAGCGGCGACGCCACGCGCATGATCCAGTTCGATCCCTACGCGCCCGAAGGCCAGCCCCGCTTCAGGCTCACCTATTCGAACGGCTCGAACGACGAACTCGACGCTGTCGTGCAGGGCTGGATGGAAGAGCCCGATCCCGACTCGCGCCTGTTCGCGGATGATCTCCGCCTCAGCCTGGGCGACGCACGCATCGCGGGCGCAGCTGAATCCATGGCCGTAAGCTTTCGCCACCGCATGTCGTTCAACGACGGCCCGGTCGACGAACGGTTCTCGGCCCGCATGTCCGGCAAGATGCAACTCGATCGCGCGACAGGTTACGTGCAGCGCATCGACTATCGTATCGACAGCCCCGTCACGCTTGATGATGGAACCGAGGTCAGCGAGTATCGCCAGACCTACAACTTCCTCTATTCCGAACGCTGGGGCGTCTCCTACGTCGTCAGCTACGACCTCGTGGCCCGGGGCGGCCGCTGGGGACTAAGCGAGGAACGCTCTGTCCGCGTGACGCTGACCGATGTCGCCTTCGGCCTCGCCGGGGATGCGAGGCAATCCCTGCAGTCTGCGCCAACACCCTACAACCCGGGCCCCACAGCGATTCTCCGCTAGAGAGTTGCACTCCGCCAGACTCGCGCTTAGCTCGCGTCCATGGCGCTTCACATGATCAAGCTTTGCGTCGGCGCTGAAAACGTCGAAGACCTTGCCGAATGGCAGGACAAATGCGTGGCCAGCGTCGCAAAGAAGGGCAAGCACGCTACGCCGTGGCATGACACGCGCATGCACCCCAAGCGCGCCGCCGAGATGCTCGATGGCGGCTCGATCTACTGGGTCATCAAGCACTTCATCATCGTGCGCCAGCGCCTCGTCGGCTTCGAGGAGGTGAAGGACAAGGACGGCAAATCCATGTGCCGCATCCACCTCGATCCCGAACTGATCCGCACCAGGCCCCGCAAGAAACGCCCCTTCCAGGGCTGGCGCTATCTCGAACCCTCCGACGCCCCATCCGATCTCGACGGCAAGGGCCCGGCTCTCTCCGCCGATCTCGAACAGGCGCTCAAGGAAGCGCTGGCGTGGTGATCTGACTCATTGCTGTCAGTCGCTCGCCTTCGCTGCTTCCGCCGCGCGCAGCACGCGCAGGAAGTTTCCGCCCCAGATCTTCTCTATGTCCTCGGACGAATACCCCCGGCGGAGCAATCCCAGCGTCACGGCGAACGACTGGCTCGCGTCGTCATATCCCTCGATGCCGCTGCCGTGGTTGAAGTCTGTGCCGATCCCCACATGGTCGATGCCGATGCGTTTCACGATGTAGTCGATGTGGTCGATCATGATGTCGACCGTCGCCGGCCCAAGCGCGTCGCGGATTGCGGCTGTGAAGGTCGTGCGCGCCGCCGGATCGGGAAGCTCCCAGTAGAGTTCGTAGGGATATGAATAGGCCTCTGGAAGCCCCGCCGCCTTCCGCGCCGCATCGATGGCCGCGAGCTTTTCCGGCGTCGAGAAGTTGATCAGATAGGCCGAGAAGGGCGCGACATGGATGACGCCGCCCGACTTCCCGATGGCGTCGATCTCCTCGTCCGAAAGATTCCGCGTCGCATTCGAGATTGCGCGAATGTTCGAGTGGCTGGCGATCACTGGCGTCTTCGAACGCGCAATGGTCGCCAGCGTCGATTCCTGCGAGGCCTGGGACACGTCCACGACGCCGCCGAGCGCATTGATCCGGTCAATCGCCGCGAGGCCCAGCGCCGACAGCCCATCATGCGCATCCGGCTCGTATAGCCCCGTCACTGGGTCATGGAACGGGCGCGAGGAATCCGAGAAGTCGTTGTGTGCAAGATGGTTCAGCGCAAACACCCGGACACCCGCGTTATAGAATGTATCGATCGCCGACACGTCCCCCTGAAGTGACCGCGCATTCTGGAAGCCGAGAACAAGCGCTGTCTTGCCGCTGGCGCGGATCGCCAGAATTTCATCCGCCGTCCTCGCGATCGCCACCGTGTCTGGGTTCGCGGCGGCCAGCGCCTGTATCGCCACAAGCTGCGCGTCCGCCTGCGCCCGCGCTTCCGCATCGGCCGCCGGCGTGCGCGGCCCCGGCCCCACCGCTATGGCCATCACGACCGCCCCGACTTCGCCTGCCTTGAGTTTCGCGGGCTCTACTTTCGACGTGCCGTCCGGGCTCAGGAAGTTCGCAGCCGTCGAAGGCATTACAATGTCAGCGTGTGCATCCAGCACCAGCGCCTTGCGATGGATGACGTGCGCCTGCTCAACCAGCTCGGCC
>NCEM01000075.1 GCA_002280725.1 Alphaproteobacteria bacterium 32-64-14 | reverse complement strand
AGGCAAGTCCCGGTATCCAGGCCGCGCCACGATCCAGAATGCCGCCAAGGCCCGAGGCCACCGGATAGGCGCCATGCGCCTTGTGGTAGGACTTCAGCGCATCGTTGATCGTGACGAGGTCCTGCACGCGCTTACGATTGACCAGGCGCGGATCGGTGCGGGCAACCTCTGCCATGCTGAGCTGGGACGCTTCAGGGGCCTGCGCGGGAGCGGGCGGTTGTGCGGAAGCTTGCGGCTTGGGCTTCGGCGCCTCGGCAACCGCCGCCGCAGCAACGGGAGCGGCGGCCGGGGCAGGAGCGGGCGCCGGCTTGGGCGGCGGCGGCGGTGCTACCGCGACGGGCGCAGGCTTGGGCTCAGGCGGTTTTGGCTCAGGCGGTTTGGGCGCGGCAGCCTGCACAGGCGCCGGGGCGGGCGCCTTCACCGGCTTGGCCGGGGCAGCAGCAGCCTTGGCCTTGGGCGCTTCCTGAGGTTTGGCAGGCTTGGGCTTGGCGGCAGCCTTCGGCTGGGGCGCCTTCTTCTCTTTCTTCTTGCCGCCCGTCACCGCGCCGATGATCAGCAGCAGCAGGCCAAAGCCGGCCCCGCCAGCGCCGGCATAAAGCGCGGTCGGGGTCAGGAGAAATTCCTTGGCCTGCGGGGCAGCGTCCAGGATCGCCAGCATATTGGATGGCGCATACTGTGCGGCAGCGACGGCGCCTCCGCCCAGGATCAGCAACAGGCCCAGCAGGATCAAAAACACGCGCACGGGAACTCCCTCTCGATCCTGATTGCTTAGCGTGGTCCCTCAGCGCCCTCAACAGCGCTTATCTGTGGGGGTGTACCCCATGCGAAACTGTCTAAATGCCGGGCAAGATGACATCGGGCAGATTCTCGGCCAAATAGGCCGCCATGACGGAAAATGCATATATCGCAACGGCACGCCGCGTTCTGGCTCTCGAGACCGGGGCCCTGGCGCTCATGGCGACGCAGCTGGACGATAAATTCGTCCAGGCGGTCGAGACCGTCCTGGCCGCCAAAGGCCGGGTCATCTGCACGGGCATCGGCAAGTCCGGCCACGTCGCTCGCAAGATTGCGGCGACCATGGCCTCCACCGGCACGCAGGCTTATTTCGTTCACGCAACCGAAGCGAGCCATGGCGATCTCGGAATGATCGGGCAGGGTGATGTGATCCTCGCCCTCTCTAAGTCGGGCGAGACGAAAGAGCTGGCCGACCTGCTGCACTACGCTCGCCGCTATTCGATCCCGATCATCGGCATGACGGCCAAGGCAGATTCAACGCTCGGCCGCGCCGCCGATATCCTGTTGGCGATACCCGATGCGGCCGAGGCCTGCGCCGAGACCAACGCTCCCACCACGTCTACGACGCTGATGATGGCGTTGGGGGACGCGCTGGCCGTCGCCCTGCTTGAGAGCAAGGGCTTCAAGGCCGATCACTTCAAGGTCTATCATCCGGGCGGAAAGCTCGGCGCCATGCTGCGCACCGCCGCGGACGTGATGCACAAATCGGCCGAGCTTCCCCTCGTCGCCGCCGGCACGCCCTTCATCGAGGCGGTGAAATCCATGACCGGCAAGGGTTTCGGAGTCCTCGGCGTTATCGCGAAGGATGGCCTGCTGGCGGGCGTCGTCACGGATGGCGATCTCCGCCGCTATCTCACCTCGGGCAAGACGGTTGCGACGATCGACGAGGTGATGACGAAATCCCCGCGCACCGCCGCGCCGGATTCGCTCGCGGCCGACATCCTGCGTACCATGAACGAGCGCAAGATCACACAGATCTTCGTCCTTGATGCAGGCAAGCCCGTCGGTCTCATCCATATGCACGACCTGCTGAAATCGGGGTTGGCGTAGGTGGCAAACGGAAAGATCGAACTTGAGCTCTTCTCCAATCAAGCGCGCATTGCGTATGTGACCTTACCCAAGCATCCCGGCTCGGCGTCAAAAATTGCTCACAAGATGGTTCGTCTGGAGTCTCTGATCCCTGGATATGAGGGACCCGAAGTGTTGCTCGATTTTGGCGACAACAACGAGCTTATTGGCATTGAAATTCTCTCTTAAGGTGCAAGCAGCAGCGGCAATGAAATCCGTCATCGTCATTCCCGCGCGCTACGCCTCGACACGGCTGCCCGGCAAGCCGCTGCAGCTGATCAACGGCGTCTCCATGCTCGCCCGCACGGTCGATGCCGCCCGCAAGGCCGGGAAGGCGACCGGCGCATCGGTGCTCGTCGCCACAGACGATGACCGCATCGCCGCCCACTGCCGCGAGATCGGCGTCGCATCCGTGATGACCGATCCTGATCTTCCTTCTGGCACGGACCGCTGTCGCGCCGCCGCCGCGATCGCCGCGCCCGATGCCGATTTCATCGTGAACCTGCAGGGCGATGCGCCCTTCACCCCGCCCGAGCACGTCGCGGCGCTCATTGCCAACGCGGCTCACGCCGATGTGGTGACGCCCGTCATCCCGCTGACCTGGGACGCGCTCGACCGCCTGCGCGAGAACAAGAAGGTGACGCCCTTCTCAGGCACCACCTGCATCCGCGGGCCCGATGGCCGCGCGCTGTGGTTCTCGAAGCTGATCATCCCCGCCATGCGCAAGGAAGAGAAATTGCGCGTGGCCGGCCCTCTATCGCCGGTGCTGCAGCATGTCGGCCTCTATGGGTATACGCGCGAGGCGCTGGCCCGCATCGCCGCGTTGCAGACGTCGCGCTACGAAGAGCTCGAAGGCCTCGAACAGCTGCGCTTCATCGAGAATGGCCTCAGCGTCCACGCGGTCGAAGTAGCCGCGTCCGCTCTGCCATCCGCCGGCATCGACTCGCCCGAGGATGTCGTGAAAGCCGAAGCCGCCCTGCAACGCCTCGGCGATCCTTACGGAAAATAACGTGGTTGGCCTTCCTGCCTTCCGCCCCGTGCATGTCGCGTATTGTCAAACATCTCGGGGGCGATTATATTTTAATTATCCTGATTGAAAGTGATTAAGTGTCAATCGAATCCAAAGTTCTGACGGCGCATGTACCTCTGCCTCTGGCTAACAAAGTCGACGCGATGGCCGCGCGGCTGGAGCGTTCGCGGGGGTGGGTCATGAAGCAGGCTCTCGCCGCCTGGGTCGATCAGGAGGAAGAGCGTCATCGCATGACGCTCGAAGCGCTCGCGGATGTTGATGCTGGCCGCGTGATTGACCATCAAGCCGTTCAGGCATGGGCTGACAGTCTCAGTGCAGGCAAGCCACTACCACCTCCCGTGAAATGAAGATCCAATGGACCGGCAAGGCGTCGTCGGACCTGGTGCGCCTGTATGAGCACCTAAAGCCGGCCGCACCCGCTGCAGCGGCGCGCGTCATACAGCAGCTTGCACACGCGCCTGAGCGGCTGTTTGAGCATCCGCGGATCGGCGAAAAGCTGGAAGCGTTTGCGCCGCGCGAAGTCCGTCGACTTCTCGTTGGTCACTACGAGTTGCGATACGAAATCGCGAATGGGACGATCTTCATCCTGCGTCTCTGGCATTGCCGCGAGTATCGAAGCGCCGAGTCAGAGGAATAGAGCAGACGTTCGTAGGCGCATTCCGGGCTGTGCTGCTTGATGAGTTCAAGCGCTGTAGCAGTGCGCGCGCGCAAACCAGCAGCTTTCTTCAGCCCACCGCGCCCACGCGCGAGGCAAACAGCGGATCGGCCGCTACACCCGCTGCCGCCGTCACCGCCGCCGGCTTGCACAACTCTGCAAGGCCGCGCCATGCGAAGCGATGCTGCGCGTACTCGACAAACCAGCGCATGAAGCGCCAGGCCTCGTCGTCGTGAACCAGGTGATGCGTCAGGATGCCGATCGGCTCATCGAACACGGCCTGCTCGCGCCGCGTCTCCAGCTGCAGCCGCAACGCATCGAAGATGCGCCGGCGGCCACGGAAATGCGGTGTGCCTTTCCAGCGCAGGATGTCCACCTGCGCGCCAATGTGCCGAAGCCCTTCGCGCGAACGTCCATGGATGCCGCTTGAAAAGGTTTCGTAGCCCGCAGCGCCAATCGCCGTGATCAGGCGCTCGCTGGCTTCATTCCAGGGCGGCACGAATGTCGTCGGCGGCAGTCCCGCCGCCATCAGCCGCGCACGCCCGGCCGCGAGCGCTGCGTTGATGGCGACCTGGGGTGCATCAGGCGCGAACTCGCTACGCGGCCCTCCCTCGGGCAGGCGGTTCTCGTGATCAACGCCATGCTGGGCGATCGTCACGCCCGCGACGCCGCTGAGGCGATTGGCCAAAGGATGCAGGTCGACATCCGGGATGACCGCAAGCGTGACCGGAACATCGGCGCGGATTTCCAGCAGCTTGTCCAGCTGCCAGGTCGGCTCGCGCGCGTCATCGTCCCGCCACCACAGCACCGGAACGCGCCACGCCCGCCGCCAGTAGGCCAGTTCGTGATTGAGGCGCATCAGGGCAAGAGCGTCTGGCAAAGCGCTTTTACTCCCACACCACGGCGGCGGAGCCCCACAGGGCGATAAGCGCCATGCGGGCGCTTTGAACGCCAAGGCGCGCGATCACGCCTCCGACGCTCGGAACGCGGAAGGTCAGCCAGAAAATGCGCTTGTTCATGCTGTCGATCATCCGCTGCATGCGGCGGCGGCGCACGACCTTGCGGTCTTCTCGCGAGACAACAACGCGGCCACGCTTGCCGATTTCGGATTCGAACAGGTCTTCGTGCCAAACCGGCATCGGCCGCAGCACGTAGGGAACGATGCCGTTCTCCCAGTAGCGATCCAGCGTCTGATCAATCGGCATGTCGATCTGTTCGCCACGGCGCAGCATCGCGCGCGCAGCGTCAAGGCGGATGAGATAGGCGCAGCCGCCCAGCACGCTGGTCTTCAGGCGGAAGATGTCGCGCTCGCCCACCTGCGTCAGCCGCTCGCCAGCGCTGCGTGCATCGCTCGGGTGCGAGACCACCCGCTTCGAGCTCTGCAGGCGCACGACCTGCCAGCTCGATTCCGGTAGCTTCAGCACATCCTCGACGACCGATTTGAGGTTGGGCACGCACGAAATGTCGTCTTCGAGGATCAGCGCCGCATCGATGCGGTGCTCGACCATCTTCGCGTAGATGCTGAGATGGCTGAGATAGCAGCCGATCTCGTTGTCGCTCATCTCGCAACCATAAACCCGGCGCGCGCGGTCGCGATTGTAGCGGGCGCGCTGCTCGGGGCGGAGGTTCTTGCCATCAACCGCGGAAATGATCGTCGCATTGAGCCCAAGATCAGCGACAAGAGTGCGCATGTATTCGCGACGCTCGGTTGCGCGATCAAGAGAGATCACGAAGACCTCAAAGGTCAACGGCCGATCCATTGTCTGTGCCAGTACTTGCCCGCAAGACTTCCACTTGGTGGAAATCTTTGATCACCCGCTTGTGATCCCCGGCCTCTTTTTTACCAATTGGTCAACCGCAAAACAAGGCGGGCTGATACAAGTTGCGACAAGTAGATTGTAAAAATGTCACGATAAAAAACAGGTGTATTCAAACACTTGCCTGGGGCGACCAGCTAAAGATAGGCACCAAACCAAATAATAGGCATTAGCAAATATATTATTTGGCGGCCTTCCGGCGATACGCTACGATCTCGTAGGGGCGGTCTGGATCGTCGAATTTTTCGCGGTGTGCGACTTCGAAATACTTGCCCAGAACCTTGTCCCAGCCGTGGAAGAATTTCGGCGCCCCCGCCTCGCGGTCCTGCTGTGTAACCTCGATTATCAGTCCGCCCGGCGCGAGATGCCGGTCGAGCACCTGGCAGGCCTCTGGGGCCTGTTTCTCGGGAACGTACATCAGGACTTCAGCGCAGAAGATCACCTCGAATGTCTGTCCCGCATTCAGCGAAACGAGATCGCTCTGGATGTAGCTGACATTGGGCGCGTGGCCCGTGGCTTTGGCCGCAAGCCCCAGTGCCTCGCTTGCAATATCGACGGCGACCACGCGCGCAAACTCCGGCGCGATCATCGCCGTGAAGACGCCAACGCTGCATCCGATTTCGAGCGCGCTGTCGTTCGAGGGACGCCACGCGCGCATCAATTCCATCGTGCGCGCATACTTCAGCGTCTCGTACGGATTGGTGCGATAGCCGAAATAGTCGCCGTGCTTGCGATACTTGTGTTCGAACTCATGACGGCGATTGCCGGTCTTGAACGTGCGATCGATCGCATAGCGCAGGTTGTGCCATGCAGATGTCAGCGGATTTCGCATGTCGCGCCCTGCGTCAGTTCACATTGTGGAAGTAATGGTCGAGGCCGATATTGCCCTGCGGACGATAGCCACACGACAGAAGCAGCTCGCTCACACGCGCGACCGCCTCGGGCAGCAGCTCCACCTGCAGCGCGCAGGTGTTGCTCTTCAGGAATTGCAGCATGCCGTTGAGCGTCGCTTCTTCATGGCCCTCGACATCGATCTTGATGCAAGCCGCTATCCCACGCACCGAAATGAGATCATCGAGCCGCTCAGCCTTCACTTCGATGATCTGGTCCTGAGGCGCGTTTGAGTGCAGGCCGGTCGAGAGCCCATCGATCGTGTGCGCCTGGCCGCGATTGGTGGCCGGGCCCTGTGCAAAGCGCAGCGTCGCCTTTTTGTCGCTCAGCGCGATCGGGAAAACCTCAACCCGCTCGACAAGTTCGTTGAGAAGCAGGTTGGCGTTCAGCATGGCGAGGTGACGCGGGATGGGCTCGAACGCCGCCACACGGCCAAAATCACCCGACTTCGCCATCACCACTGCATAGAAGCCCGCATGCGAGCCGATATCCAGAAACATCGGCCGTTGATTGCCCTTGGCCACGATCTTGGCCAGCTCGCGCAGGCGGTCGAGCTGTTCCTGCTCCCACGCGCCAAAGCAGAACAGGTTGCGGTCGATGATGTTGATCTGGTCCAGCAGCCAATAGGCTCCCAGCCGCTTCTCGACAAAGAAGGGCGGTTTGAGTGTGCGCGCATAGCGCTTCCACATCCCCCGCGCCAGGCGACGCAGCGGCTCGACGCGCTGGAAGGATCGTGGCGCTGCGAACATGCAGGCTCCCATATACGCGGCAGATCGCCAGCGCCAGACCGCCCGCAAGCCGGTTGGCAGGGGAGCCTCTTGTCTCTACCTGTTGGGGTATGACAGCCCGCCTCATCATCGTCCGCCACGGTAACACGTTCGACAAGGGCGACGTCGTCACGCGCGTCGGCGGCCGCACGGATCTGCCGCTGTCGTCATCGGGCCGCGTGCAGGCGCAGGCGCTCGCCCGGCATTTCGCCGCGCACAGCTTCGCGACCGCCCGCTCCGGCCCGCTCAAGCGCACGCGCGAGACCGCCGCCGCCATCCTCGCCGCGCAGACAAGCCCGCCCGAGCTCACCACTGATCTTTTCCTCCGCGAGATCGACTATGGCCCGGATGAAAACCGTCCCGAGGACGAGGTGGTCGCGCGCATCGGCAAGGCGGCACTTGAGGCGTGGGAGCGTGACTTCATTCCGCCGCCCGGCTGGCGCGTCGATCCCGCCGCCCTCATCGGCAACTGGCAGGAAACGTTCGCCGAACTGCGCGACCAGCCCGGCGATCATCTCATCGTCACCTCCAACGGCATCGCTCGCTTCGCGTTGACCGCCGCGAATGCCCCAAAACAGGAAGATGGCGGCTTCGACGGCAAGCTTGGCACCGGCGCGTGGGGTGTCGTCGTGCTGGAAGGCGAGGGCGTAACGGTAGCCGACTGGAACCTGCGACCGCCCGCCGCGTCCTGACCCTTCAAACGTTACAGTTTGCAGCGCAAGGTGATTTGCCGCTGCCCCGGCCCGGCGGCATGTGACGCCACAGTTTCCGAACAGCGTGCCAATCAAAGCGTGAGTGCCGCCCCATGAACTTCATCGACCTCGCCGCCCAGCGTGACCAGATCCGCCCGCAGATCGAGGCCGCGATGGCCCGCGTGCTCAACACCTGCGGCTTCATCATGGGCCCCGAGGTCACGAACTTTGAGAAATCGCTCGCGACGTTCGCTGGCGCCAAGCACGCGCTCGCCTGCGCCAACGGAACCGATGCGCTGCTGATCCCGCTGCGGGCCTGGAATATCGGCCCGGGCGATGCGGTGTTCGTGCCGTCCTTCACCTTCGTCGCCAGCGCCGAGGTCGCGCCGCTTGTTGGCGCCAGCCCGGTATTCGTCGACGTCCTGCCCGATACCTACAACATGGACCCGGCCAGCCTCGAGGCCGCGATCCTCGACGTCAAGAAACAGGGCAAGTTGAAACCCCGCGCCATCATCGCGGTCGATCTCTTCGGCCAACCCGCCGACTACCCGGCCATCTCCGCCATCGCGAAGAAGCATGGCCTCAAGCTCATCGCCGACCAGGCTCAGGGCTTCGGCTGCACGCTCAACGGCAAGCAGCCGCTCGATTGGGCCGATGTCGCCACCGCCTCCTTCTTCCCCGCCAAGCCGCTCGGCTGCTATGGCGATGGCGGCGCGATCCTCACCAACGACGATTCACTGGCCGGCCTGATCGATTCGATCCGCATCCATGGCAAGGCGTCGATCGAGGACATGGCCGCGAAGAAGTACGACAACGATCCGCGCTATCTCAACATGCGCATCGGCGTGAATTCGCGCCTCGACGCGCTGCAGGCGGCAATTCTGTCCGAGAAGCTCAAGATCTATCCGGACGAGCTGACGAAGCGCGACGCCATCGCTCAGCGCTATAATGCGGGCCTTGGCCCGCACGTCCGCCGCGTACCCACCGTGATCGCGGGGGGCTTCTCCAACTGGGCGCAGTACACGATCGAAAGCGAGCAGGATGTCTATTCGGTGTACCCGACGGCACCGGGCGGCTTGCCCGTGACGGAAGACATCCGCAATCGCGTGATGTCGCTGCCGATGCATCCCTATCTATCGGAAGCCGATCAAGCGCTGGTGATCGACGCGGTGCGCAGCTTCAACGGCTGATCGCTCAGCGCAGCAGGTCAGTTCCCGGCGTGTCGGGCGGCGTGTCTTTCTCGCCCGCCGCGCGGATACGCACGGACCGCACTTCCATCTCCCGATGCTTGTCAGGCGCCGCAGGGCGGATACCGAGATAGTCATACCCCATGTCGGCGCCGCGCTTGGGCGTGAAGAAGGTGAGGGTGTGGGTCTGGAAGTCCGGCGTCAGCTCGAAGCCCTGCCAGCCGCTCTCGCCTTCCACTTTCGAGAAATAGTTGATCTCCATCCGGCTCGCCGGAAATTCGCCCGACGCGCGCGCCTCGACGATCACCTCGATCGGCCGCGACTCCATTGCGTATTCGAGGTCCTCGGCCAGTACCAGGTGTGGTCCAAGCCGCGGGTCTTCATAAACAGCCGTCGCCTGTCGATCGATCTTCAGCACGGGCTCGCCGCCTCTTGATGGCGTCACGATGTCCATCGTCACGCCGCCGATCTCGCCCACAACGAACCGGTTCAGCTCAATGCCCGATATCGTGACATCCTCGGCATTGCGTCCCCCGCCGCTCACCGCCCCGCTGGGCAGGCGTTCGGCATAGGGCTGCAACGCCATGAAGACGAAAGCCCCGGCAAGGGCGAAGGCGAGGGGATAGAAAATGCGGTCGCGCATCCGCCCTCCCTAGCGCCGGATCGCGCCTGTTGGAATTGCTTTCCGCATTCCACCCTGATCCATCAGCCGGGGACCGCGATTAAGCCCGCTTAAATCCAACCCAAGCAGGTTGAGTCAGGATTTCCCCGCTGGCTTCCTGTGCGATGAAAGGGCTGCTCTCCACCATGCTTCCAGCCCTCGATGCAGCCCGGCTCAAGGCCGCCAATATAAACCCCGCAACGGGCCTCGCGACCGATTATCTCAATCATTACAACGAAGTCGCGATGACCATCGCCAGCCT
This sequence comes from Alphaproteobacteria bacterium 32-64-14, assembly GCA_002280725.1. Classification (GTDB taxonomy): domain Bacteria; phylum Pseudomonadota; class Alphaproteobacteria; order Caulobacterales; family Hyphomonadaceae; genus UBA7672. The sequence continues at coordinate 1,873 of NCEM01000075.1, read as the reverse complement.
CTCCGATCTGCCGGAGATGCGCGCCAGCGTCCTCGACTGGCGGCCGCTCGGCTATCCCGCGCATTTCATCCAGACACGCTATTCCGAGCAGGGCCTTGCGATTGCCGCCTACATCGCCGCCCCGCGCGCGGTGAAGACACAATTTCTCGCCGCCCGCGCCGATCTGGATTCACGTGTGGCGACGGTCCAGCGCCGGATCGCAGCTGACGACCAGACACCATCCGCCATCGCCGATGATGCGGCCGCAATTTTCGCCGGCATCGCCCAGCTTGGGGGCGTCATCAATGGCGGCCGCGCCGCTACGCTGCTCCAGCGCTCTGCCGAACAGGATCTGGTAGACTCACTCTTTGCCTGACCCCAAGGTGTCGGCGTGATCGGCAAGAGTGCGCGCGCATGGTGGAAGTTCCTAAGATCGAAATCGCCATCACGCGCGAGGATACGGCGACCGGCGGCCGCTATGTCGCGCGCATTCCCGGCAAGCCCGAGGCCGAGATGACGTTCTCGAAGGCGGGCGAGAAAATCCTGATCATCGACCACACCGGCGTTCCCGACGAGCTTGGCGGTATGGGTGTCGGCAAGGCGCTGGTCGAATACATGGTGCACGATATCCGCACGCGCGGGCTGAAAGTCATCCCGCTCTGCCCGTTCACCAACGCGACGCTTCGCAAGCACCCCGAATGGCAGGACATCCTCAAGGACCCGTTCTGACTGGTCCGTCTAGCGCGCGATCAACCACACCACGCCAACCGCCAGCACGATGCCGATCAACAGCCGCACCATCGATACCGGTGCAATGCCTGCGCGCGGCCCTTCGACATTCGCGGCCTTCCTGCGGCCTGTCAGCATCGGGCCTACAAGGTTGATCCGCTTCACCACCAGATAAAACGCGATCGCCGCGAGATGCAGCCCGATCACCGCGAGCAGCACATTGAAGAAATCTTCGTGCCACTCGGTGATCGTCTCGATCAGGTCATAGTCCTTGATGTGATGGTTCAGAGGCCCCGCGCTGACGAAATCGGTGTCGGACGCAAACAGCCCAAGCCCCACCTGAACCGCCACCGCCAGCAGCAATGCTATCACGCTCAGCGCGCCCAGCGGATTGTGCCCAAAGCTTGCGCGATAGTCGGGTTTGAACAGCTTGCCGAGATAGCCGAACACAGCGCGCGGCCCCTTGATGAACTGCGCGAAGCGCGCCGTCTCAGGCCCGGCAAATCCCCAATAGAGGCGGAACACCAGCAGGCCGAGCAGGATCAGGCCCGACCAGTAATGGATATCCATCCGCTTGTTCTCCACCGACCACCAGGAGAGGGCGATGAAGACAACAAGCGACCAGTGAACCAGGCGCGTCGGCAGATCCCACACCTTCTGTGTTGAAGGTGTGGGCGCCTGTTCCGTCGTGCTGGGTTGAGGTGACAAAATCGGCCAAGCCCTATTTGTCTTCTTTCTCGGCACGGAATGTGTCGTGGCAGTTCTTGCACGAGCCGCCCGTCGCCGGAAATTGCGCCTTGAAGGCAGCAGCGTCCGTAGCGGCTGCAAGCTTCACGGCTTCCGCCTGCAGCTTGGCCGCAGCCGCATCGAATGTCGCGCGGTCGGTCCAGATGTTGGCCTTGGCTTCTGTCTCGTTGCCGCTGTCCGGTCCCGTGCCCGCCGGGAACCACGCGCCTATCGCATCGGCGAACAGTTTGACGTTCGCCGCCGCCGGGGCCACCGCCGCCATGTCCGGCGTATCGGACTTGAAGTTGTCCTGCAGCACTTTCATGTTCGCGCCCAGCGCCTTGTAGTTGTCGTGACGCGCCTTCATGTAGGCGGCGATATCGGTCGCCTCGGGCATGACGGCCGGTCCCGTCGGCCCCGTCGCGACAGGCGCGGGCGG
>NCEM01000074.1:10943-13860 GCA_002280725.1 Alphaproteobacteria bacterium 32-64-14 | reverse complement strand
CGTCTGCGCCAGCGCTGCCGGCGCGCCAAACGCCATGGCCATGAGGCCTGCGCCAAGTCCAACCAGTATGCGTTTCATGTCCGTCCCCACTCCGCTGACGCCCCAACCCAGAACAGCAGGCGTAGGCGCGGGGGAAAAGGGGACAGGGATTGTGCGGAAGGCGCCTACTGCAACCCGCCCGGGCCTGCGCTGACCGCGACCATGGCGGCGCGGAGGGTGCGGTCGCCGATGCGCCAGCCGGACTGGAACAGCTGGGCGACGGAGCCGGCCGGGTGTTCGGACGGGATCTGCGTCACGGCCTGGTGCAGGGCGGGATCGAAGGCAGCGCCGGGGGACGCATCGATCGGCGTCACGCCGTGGCGCGAGAGCACGGAGACAAGCTCCTTCTGCGTCAGCTCGACGCCTTCGAGCGCGGTCTTCACCGCGTCCGTCATCAGGCCGCGGCTGCCTTCAGGCACGGACTCGACCGAGCGCGAAAGATTGTCGGAGACGTTGAGCAGGTCGCGCGCGAATTTCTCGACGGCATAGAGACGCGCGTCCTCGATCTGGCGGTTGGCGCGCTTGCGCACATTGTCCGCCTCGGCCAGCGTGCGCAGCACCGCGTCCTTCAGCTGGTCGCGCTCTTTCTCGAGCGCTGCGACCGTGTCGGCCAGCGGGTTCACGTCCGGGGCATGGCCCACAGCTTCGCCCATGCCTTCGTTCTCCGCAGCAAGCACCGCATCATCTTCGGGTTGGCCTGCGCTGGAGGCCGGGTTGGAAGAGGTATCGTCGTTCATTACGCCTTACTCACGTTTGCCGGGTGTCGAACGCGCTCCGCCCAGGAGCCGGCCGACGACCTGCGCGGTATAGTCCACCATGGGAATGACGCGAGCATAATTCAGCCGCGTCGGGCCGATCACGCCCAGGGCGCCCACGATCTTCCTGTTACCGTCCATATAGGGAGCCACGATCATTGCGGAACCCGAGAGCGAAAACAGTGGGTTTTCAGAGCCAATAAAGAGCCGGACCCCCTCGGCGGCGCTGGCCGTGTCCAGCACGTTGAGCAGGTTCTCGGATTTTTCGAGCTCGGCGAACAGGTCGCGAACACGGTCGAGGTCTTCTGCCGCACGCGGATCATCCAGCAGGTTGGCGCGTCCACGCACGATGAGGGAGCGGCCACGCTGGGGGTCTTCGCCCGACCATTGGGCGAGGCCGTCCTCCACCAGCTTGGCGGCGGTCTGGTCGAGCAGGGCGCGGCGCGAGCGGACCTCGATCAGCACGGCCTCGCGGGATTCGGCGAGGGATTTCCCCTTGGTGCGCGCATTGAGATAATTGCCTGCCTCGACCAGCGCGGAGGCGGGCAGGCCAGCGGGCAGCGCCAGCACGCGGTTTTCGACCTCGCCCGATTCCGAGACGATGACGGCGAGCGCCTGTTCGGAGGATATCCGCACGAACTCGACATGGCGCACGGGCGTGTCGGCTGTGGGCGTCGAGACGAGACCGGCGCCGCCGACAAGGCCGGAGAGAAGTTCGGAGGCTTCCGACAGCACGCCATCCATGCGGCGGCCGGAGCCAGCAAGGCGCCGCTCGATCTCGCGCTTGTCGTCTTCGCCCGGCTCGCCGAGTTGCAGCAGGCTGTCGACGAAGACGCGGAGGCCCGCATGGGTCGGGATGCGCCCGGCGGATGTGTGCGGGCTGTCGATGAGGCCCATCTCGGTCAGGTCCGACATCACATTGCGGATCGAGGCGGGTGAAAGGGAGACGCCGCCGCCGGTGTCGAGATAGGACTGCACGATCTCGCGGAAGATGTCGCGGCTGCGCTTGTCCATGGCCGCGAAGGCGGACAGGCCGGATTTGGGGCCGGAACCGGGCCCGAAAGGATTGCGCGGGGTGGTGGTCATTGCCGGGGGAACGTATGGGCGTGAACGACACGGTTCAACCCATACCTGTGTGCGGAAAACCCCTGCGACGGGCTGAAAACAATCGGAAAAGCCTGTGACCAATCAGCTTGCAGCAGGCAGGGCGGGCGGCCATGCTGAGACAATGCGGCGTCAGGGGTAGATCAATGAACAGGTTCGGCAGGTTCGGCATCGTCAGCTTGATGGCTCTGGCGCTGGCAGCGCCCGCCTTTGCGTGCTCCATCCTGCCGCCACCACCCGTGCCGCCGCCGGCCGCGGGCACGCCGCAGGCGGATGTCGATGCACTGGCGTTTGCCTGGGGCAAGTCGCACGGGATCAAATACGCCGAGGAGACGCGCGACTGGGCCATGAAGCAGCAAGCGCGGCTGTTCGACGAGGCCAGGAGCCTCGTGCTGGTGCGCTATGATCGCGAGGGCAAGGCGCGGGATGAGACGCAAGCCGTGCTCAAGCCCATCCGGTGGCTGAAAGGCAGCGGCGCGTCGGGCGAGCTGAAAATCGGCATGACCCAGCCGCCACCGTGCGGCCAGATGATCGGACACGACGCCTATTACGGAAAGGCCGGCGACGTGTTCCTCGTCTACCTCTCCGGCGACAAGCTGCGCACGCAAGATGTGATGCAGGCTTATTCGCTGGACCGCATCATCGAACCGCGCACGATTGCGGCGCTGACGGCGGCGCCTCCGCAGTAGGAACCTGCGTCCGCGTCTGCTACCAGCCCACGCAGACACGAGATCAGAGGTTTCCATGCGTCCGTCCGGCCGTACTCCCGCGCAGCTCCGTCCCATCTCGATGGAGGTCGGCGTCACCCGTTATGCGGAGGGGTCGTGCCTGATGAAGTTCGGGCACACGCATGTGCTGTGCACGGCGAGCTGGGCGGGCGAGGTTCCGCGCTGGAAGAAGGGCAAGGGCGAAGGCTGGGTGACGGGCGAATACGGCATGCTGCCCCGCGCCACCCACACGCGCGGACGCCGTGAGGCGGCCGAGGGCAAGCAGTCGGGCCGCACACAGGAGATCCAGCG
>NCEM01000074.1:0-10890 GCA_002280725.1 Alphaproteobacteria bacterium 32-64-14 | reverse complement strand
GCCGTGTCGTGCGGGATCTTCAACGATGTGCCGGTGCTCGATCTCGATTATCCCGAGGACTCGGCCGCGCAGGTGGACGCCAACTTTGTGATGGCCTCGGGGGGCAGGCTGATCGAGATCCAGGGCACGGGCGAACAGCGCACTTTCTCGCGCGAAGAGTTCAACCAGCTCATCGATCTGGCCATCAAAGGCACGGACGAGCTGTTTGCGGCGCAGCGTGTGGCGCTCAAGCTGTAGGGCGCAGGCAATGTGGACGCGGCGTGGCGTTGTTGCGGGTGGTGGGTTGCTGATCGCGGGATGCGCTGCGGCTGAACAGCCGCAGATGCAGCCCAGCGTGCAGCCGGTCCAGCCGGAGCGCGACTACCAGTATGTCGAGCGGTTCAGGGCGATCGCGGACTATGTCGCCGGGCGGCTTGGCGTTTGCGCCATCGATACGGGCAACGGCCGCACGCTGGGGACCAACACCAACGGCCGCTTCGCGATGGCGTCCACGTTCAAATGGTTGCTCGCGGCAGCGGTGTTGAAACGACACGAGGCCATTCCGACAATTTTGGACCAGACGCGGCGCGTGTTCGAGGAGAAGAACCTACTGGACTACGCGCCGGTGACGCGGGCTGCGTTCGATGCGAGTACGTCGGTGATCGCCGGAAAAAGTGTTGCCAGCCTGTCGCTTGCCGAGCTGTGCTCGGCGGCAGTGTCCGTCAGCGACAACACGGCGGCGAACCTGTTGCTCAGCCATCTTGGCGGCGCGGAAGGCCCCGCGGCGTTGACGCAATTCCTGCGCGAGAGCGGCGATACGGTCACGCGGCTGGATCGCACTGAGCCAACGCTCAACGAGAATGCGAAGGGTGATCCGCGCGATACGACGACTCCGGCTGAGATGGCGCAGACGATGGCGCGGCTGCTGACAACGGACGAAGTGTTGAATGCCGCCTCGCGCGCGCGGCTGATCGGCTGGATGCGGGCTTCGACCACGGGCTGGACCGCCTGCGTGCGGGCCTGCCTGCGGAGTGGAATGCGGGCGACAAGACCGGCACGGGCGGCAATGGCGCACACAACGATGTGGCGATCGCCTTCCCGCCGGGCCGCGCACCCATCGTGATCGCAAGCTTCATCAGCGAGGGCACAACGCCTGCCGGCGTGATGCCGACCGCGCACACGGAAGTCGCCCGCATTGTTGTCGGCGTATTGAGTTAGGGAGTCTGCCTGATGGCGACGAAGAAGAAGGCCGCGCCGAAGCGCCCGGCCGCCAAGCGCGCCGAGGCTGAACGCCCCAAAGCCGAGCGCAAGGTCGACATCACGTCGAAGAAGACGGTGTTCAAGGGCCGCTACAAGATCGACGAGTATGTGTTCGATTTCGATCGCGCGGCGGGCAAGGGGCGGCTCACCGATGTGACGCGGCTGGTGTTCGAGCGCGGCGACAGCGCGGCGGCGCTGATCCACGATGTCGAGCGCGATGTGATCGTGCTGACGGAACAGTTCCGGATTGCCACGCACGACAAGGGGCCCGGCTATATCGTCGAGGCGATGGCCGGGTCCGTTGAAGAGGACGAGGATCCCGAGGACTGCATCCGCCGCGAGATGATGGAAGAGGTCGGCTATCGCACCGACAAGCTGACGCTGGTGTCGAACGGCTATGCCTCGCCAGGCTCAAGCTCGGAGCGGATCTTTCTCTACTACGCGCCGGTGAAGACGGAGGATCTGGTTGATCCGAAAGCGTCCGGCCTGGCGGCAGAAAAGGAAGACGTGCGGCGGGTGGAGTTCAAGCGCGAGGATTTCCTTGCCCGCGTAGACGCCGCCTTCTTCGACGACGCCAAGGTCATGACGCTCGGCTTCTGGCTGATGGCTCAGCCGAAACAGGGCGCGCCGCGGAAGCGGTAGAGACAGGTCCGGCAAAAGAACCGGCGGGCTTTCCGGGAATCGGATGGGTCCGGAAAGCCCGCCGTCAGGCGCCGGGCGGGAGCAAACCGCCTTGAGAGGCAGTTGGCCGCCGCGCCCTAGCGCGAGGCGAGTGTGGTCGGCACGAGGTCCGTGTCGACCTTATGGAGCGCAAGCACGAGCGATGAGCCGAGTCCGTTGACGGCGCTGTCCACGGCGTCGGCCACACAGTCACGGAACTGGGCGGGCGCGCGCGGCATCAGCGGGCTGTGGATCGGCTGCGTGCCGCACATGTCGCGCGCGGCAAGCTTCACGCGCTCAAGCATGGCGCGGGCGCCGCCCTCGGTCGATAGGTCGAGGTCGGCATACGACACCGACGCGGAGACCGGGCGGACAGTGTCCGGCTCGGCCATCGCGGCGGGGGCGAGGGCAAGCGATCCCACGATGAGGACGCCGGCGAAAACCGAGGCCATCAGGGTCGAGGGCGAGCGAGCCGGGGAGGCGTAGTTCGGGGAGGTCTGCTTCTTCGTTCCCATTGTCATCTCCTGTGCATGGGTGAGCTGACATTGGGGTAAGGCGTGCGCCTCCGCTCGCCGTTTTCGGGAAAAGGCGCGGCTTTGCATAAATCGATAAGGGTTTTCGCAATCCGGCGAGCCGGTGCACGAGGCCGATTTCAGACCCGGATTTCTCACGGGTTTTCAGAAATCGATCAGGCCGTTTGAGGAATCGGCGAGGGTTCTTCCAGCGCCTTGCGACGCCATTCCGAGGGCGAGACGCCTGCTTCCTCCTTGAACGCCCGGTTGAAGGGGCCGAGGGAGGCGAATCCGATGTCGTAAGCGATGGTGGAGATCGACACGCGCGACTCGCCCGGATCGGACAGGCGCGTCTTGGCGGCGGCGATCCGGTGGGCGTTCACATAGGCGGGAAAGTTCCGGTAGCCAAGGCAATCGTTGATCAGGCGACGCAGCTGGGTTTCCGGCATGGCGGCGCGCAGGGCGAGGCTCGCGATGGTGAGGCCTTCTTCCTTCCAGACCTCGTCCTTCGACATCAGGCATTCGAGACGATCAAGATCGGCGCGGGAGGCCCGATCAAGTGCGGGTGCGGCCAATGCGGGCGCGGCAAGCGCAGGCGGATGCTCGCCATTCGCCTTTCCGTTCACGAGAGCCAAGGGCTGCTGCGCGGGCTTGGGCGGCGTAAGTTTCGGTTCGACGGGCGAAAGCTCAGCGCCGAACATGGCCTCGCGCGGATCGAGGAAGACAAGCGAGCCGGAGAGAACGACGGCTGCGAGCATCGCGGCGTTGAGCATCGGATACCAGACAGGCGTGGTGCCCACCATTTCCAGAATGTCGAAGCCGTTGAGCGTGAGGATGTAGACGCCGACCGCCACCATGAACGGCCCGCGCAGGCGCCGCCGGGATTCGACCAGATCGTCCTTCCAGCTGCGCACCACGATCATGATCGACAGGATGGCGAGCGTCGCCTGAATGCCGGTGGTGATGACCCAGAACAGTGGCGCGAGCGCCTTGAAATCAAGGAAATTCCCGATGCCGCACAACGCCATGGCGGCCGGCGCGAGAAACATGGCGCGCGGATAACGGTCGATGTCGCCGAACAGCGCCATGACCATCAGCCAGAACCAGCCCACCGACGTCATCGAGATGACGCCGATCACGACGCGCAGGTCCGCTGGCAGGGCGTGCGTGTGATCGTTCCAGAGCTTGATGGCGAAGAGGGCGGAGCAGAAGAAAAAGGCAAAGCCCGACCATCTGGCCGTGGCGCGTGGCGCGCGCAGCATCGCGGCGGCCATCGCCAGCAGCGCGCCAGCGCATATGCCGAGCAGGAGCTGGGAAAACTCACCCATGCCCTGCGCTGCCGGAGTGCCGTCCATGGCTTTACGTCCCCGTAGTCGCCCTGACTTCTATGCGCGTTGCGGTCCGAACCTGTGTGACATCGCGATGCGGATGCGCATCGTCAAGACACTGTCAGGTCATCGGGGCGGAATGTTGGCTTAAAGTTTTGCAGTAGCCTATTCGGCGGCGACCGCGCGCTCGCCATCGTCGTCATCGGCTTCGGAAGCGACGTCGGGATCCCAGACAAGGATATCGCCGGGCTGGCAGTTCAGTTCACGGCACAGCGCTTCGAGCGTCGAAAAGCGGATCGCCTTCGCCTTTCCCGTCTTCAGGATCGACAGGTTCGCAAGCGTAATGCCGACGCGGTCGCCCAGCTCGGTGAGCGACATGCGTCTGTCCAGCAGAACACGATCGAGGGTGACGCGGATCGCCATAGGCGCCGACTTCAGTCCTTATTCAGCGCCGGTCCTGACCACCGGCGGGTCGTAAACGCATCAGGGGCCGCGTTAGCCCTTAACTTCATTTGCGGGCCCGGCCCGCTCTGCAACCCAATCCCCCAAGCCATGGCCCCTGCAATGGACGAACCATCCCGCAGGCGGAATGGTTCAAATCGTCATCTTCTGCTCTTCGCGCATCGCCGCGCCCTCGCGGAAAACCTGGGCGAGCACCAGCAGGGTGAGTACGGCAAACCAGACCGGCCAGTTGATGTTGGGGATGGGAAAACGGAACGGGGCGGCATCATCCACCGGCGCGAAAACTCCAAAAACCAGCCGCACCAGCGTGGCGGCGAACATGCTCGCGCCTTCCATGGCGGCCAGCACGAAACCGATGGCCGCAAAGCGCTTGGCGTTCTCGGGAACGAACGGATCGCGGTTGACCAGCGTCTCGAACACGCCGCGCAGGTAGGCGCAGACGATCATCACGCCGCAGCACAGGATCGAGCCGATCACCGTCCAGATCGTGAGATCGCGCGGTGTGTTGAGGGGGAACTGTCCCAGGTCGAGGAAGGTCGAGTTCCCGGTGACGATCGAATAGAAGGCGAAGGCCGCGACGATCCAGATGAAGCCCAGCAGCGCGCACGCGACCACCCAGGCCACGTCCACCGCCACTTTCAGAAAAGACGAGATCGACCCACGGCCGGTCGCGCTGATCAACATTTAGGACCGGGGCTCCAAACCAGCGGCCGCAAAATGCGGCCAATTCCCGGGGAAACCCACGCCTTGGGCGCCCGGCAGCGACTTGCCATGCGCCAGCTTGTCTGGCGGGATGGATTCGGACCATATCGAAAAACAATAAGAACGTCCAGCAGGCCCTGACAGTATGGCCAAAAGGACGCATCTCCCCAGGACTTACCCCAGGATTGGCCGAGGATTCGCTTATGACCCAGCGCCGCAAACCCGCCCCCGGCCGCCTCATCGCGGCGACGCACAATCCCGGCAAGGTCCGCGAGCTGGGCGATCTGCTGGCTGGCGCTGGGTTCACGGCGGTGTCCGCCGGCGAGCTTGGCCTGCCCGAGCCCGAGGAAACTGCCGACACATTCCAGGGCAATGCCGAACTGAAGGCGCTGGCCGCCGCGCGGGCGACGGGGGAGCCGGCGCTCGCGGATGACTCGGGCCTTGCCTGCGACGGGCTTTCGGGCGCGCCGGGCATCTACTCGGCGCGCTGGGCGGGACCGGAGAAGGATTTCCGCATGGCGATGCAGAAGGTGGAGGACGGCCTCAAGGTCGAGACCACCGAGGACGGCGAAGTCGACAAGCGCGCCAGCTTCATTTGCGTGCTGTCGCTGGCCTGGCCTGATGGCCATGTCGAAAGTTTCGAGGGCGTGGTGCGCGGCCAGCTCGTGTTTCCGCCGCGCGGCGACAAGGGCTTTGGCTATGATCCGATTTTCGTGCCCGAGGGCGAGACCGAAACGTTTGGCGAGATCGAGCCAGAGCGCAAGCACGGCATGAGCCATCGCGCGCTCGCATTCGCGAAGTTCATGGACTATCTCCAGTCATGAGCGTGAAGGCATGAGCGAGTTCGATCCGCAGCGCGGATTCGGCGTCTACGTGCACTGGCCCTACTGCGCGCGGATCTGTCCGTACTGCGATTTCAATGTGTACGCCGCGAAGGCGCGCGACACCGCCCCGCTGTTCGACGCGATCCTGCGCGATCTCGAGGGCTGGCGCGCGCGCACGGGCGAGCGCGAGGTTACCTCGATCTTTCTCGGCGGCGGCACGCCATCGCTGATGACGGGCGAACAGGTCTCGCAGCTGATCGCGCATATCGGATCGTTGTGGCGCGTGGCGCCGGAGGCCGAGATCACGCTGGAAGCAAATCCGGATGACCATGCGCGCTTCGGCGCGTTTGCGGAGGCGGGCGTCAACCGGCTGTCGTTGGGCGTGCAGTCTTTGGACGATGAGCGCCTGAAATTTCTCGGCCGCACGCATTCGGCGGGGCAGGCGCTGGAGGCGCTGGAGGCGGCGCGCGGAAAATTCCGGTCGGTCTCGATCGACATGATCTATGCCGTGCCGGGCCAGTCGCTGGAAGATTGGCGCGGCGAACTTTCGCGCGCACTGGCGCTGGGCGCCGATCATCTCTCGCTCTACGAGCTGTCGATCGAACCGGGCGCGGCTTTCTTCCAGGCGGTGAAGCGTAAGTCATGGTCGCCGGCGAGCGATGATGAAGCGGCCGAACTGTTTGATGTTACGCAGGCGATGACGGAGGCGGCGGGTCTGCCGGCCTACGAGATTTCAAATCATGCGCGTGGGGCCGAGCATCGCTCGGTGCACAACGGCATCTACTGGAAGTGCGGCGACTGGGTTGGTGTCGGGCCCGGCGCGCATGGGCGGCTGACGATCGGCGCCAAGCGCTGGGCGGTCGAGGCGGCGGAGAAGCCGGGCGCGTACCTGCATCATCTGAAATCGAACGGGATCGGCTGGGGCGTGGTCGATGAACTCGACGCGGTGGGCCAGGCGCGCGAGCGCGTGGCGATGGGGCTGCGCGTGGTGGAGGGCTTTGCCGTGTCCGATGTGGAGGCGCTGCGGCTGAAGCTCAACGCGGAGAATGTCACGATGCTTGTGGCGCTGGGCTTTCTGGTGGTGCGCGACGGACGTGTGGTGTTGACGCCGGAAGGGCGGCTGCGCGCGGATCGGATCGCTGCGGAGATTGCGCCTTAGGCCCGGCCGGTGAGCACGGCCTCGTCCTTCGACAGGCTCAGGATGAGGCCTTTCCGGCAACGCGCGAATTGATACGAAGCCTCATCCTTGAGCCTGTCGAAGGACGAGGCGGGCTCACAATGCTGGACTTGATCGAAAGCCTCAGCTTCCCGAGTCAAACGTCTGCGCGGGCGGCGACACCTGTTTCACGCCGCCCTGGTTCTGCAGCTGCATGATGGCGAGGGCGCGCTCCGTGCTGCCGTCGGGCAGGAAGCGGAACAGGCCGTTGACGCCGCCCCAACCTTGCGGGCGCTGGATCATCGCAGCATCGAGACGCTCTGCGCCGGCCAGCGTGGCGGCGAGGGCGCCAGCATCATAGCCGAAGCTTGCGAGACGCGGCGGCGCTTCACCGAAGGTTGCCTGGTAACGCGCATCGAAATCGGCGACCGCCTGCGGGTCTGGCGCAGGGAAGGCGCCGCCATAGAGGCCCGTCTCACGCCAGATGTCCGGATCGTTCCACTGGCCCGTGCCGATGAAGCGCACTTCGCGCGGCGTGACATTCGCGATCGAGCGCAGCAGCGCGCCGACCGAGCGCAGCTGCACGCCGGCCTCGGGGATCAGCACGGCGACCTTGCCGGGATAGGCATTGTTCTCGGCCTCGATGGCGCGCGCGATCGTGCGCGCTTCAGCCTGCGGCGAGGAGTTGCCTTGCGTGTAGTAGGAGACAGCGACCACGGCGCCACTGCGGGCGGCGGCTTCCTGGCGCAGCGCGACTTCGATGGCGCGTGTGTTGGCGTTGTCGGGGCCGAACATCGCAAAGCGGGTGACGCCATCGCGGGCCGCCCATTCGACGATGCGCTTCACTTCGCTCGCCGGCGTCAGCGAGACGAGATAGGCGCCCTGGCCGATGGCGGAGAGGTCGGTCGAGAAGGCAAGGACCGGCGCGCGCACTTCGGCAGCTTCGGCGGCGACAGCGGCGACCTGCTGGGCGAAGACGGGGCCGATGACGGCGACGGCGCCGTCGCGGATCACATCCTCGGTGATGCCAGCGATGACCTGCGGGTCAGCGCTGGTCGCGTCGCGCGGCAGGAGCACGATGTCGGTGGCGCCAACCTGGAACAGCGCCATCTGGATGCCGTTGTAGATGCCCATCACCTGCTTGCGCACTTCGGCGTTGGTGGAGGAGAAGGGCAGCAGCACGGCGATGCGTTTCAGCGAAGCCTGCTGGTTGTTTCCAAGATGGCGCGGCTGGTAAGCGTTGCGGCTTTCAGCGTAGACGTCGCTGACGGGGGCCGAGGGCAGCGGCTCGCCCGGACGCGGCGGGCGCATTGGATCAGGACGCTGTCCGCTGCTAGAGAGCGGAGCGGTGGGGCGGACAGGCCCGCTGGTGCAGGCGGCGGTCGCCGCCATCAACGCCGTCGCCAGGATGGCCAGCTTGTGGGTTCGAAGACTGAATGACATGCGCAATCCCTCCTGAGGATGCTGCTTCGGACCAGGCCCGCAATCAGACGGAAACTAGGCCTATGGACGATTCCCGACAAGAACAGCCGCCACATGAACAACCGGCGTCTTCCCGCCTGTTCCGTGTCGACCCTGAGCTCGCGCCCGGGCTCTACGTTGTTTCGACTCCCATCGGCAACCTTCGCGACATTACGCTGCGTGCGCTCGATATCCTGGCATCCGCAGACATTGTCTGTGCCGAGGATACACGGGTCGCAACGAAGCTTTTGTCCGCCTTCGGAGTTTCCGCGCGACTGCGGCCATATCATGACCACAACGGCGCTCAGGCGCGGCCTGCGCTCCTTAACGATCTGCAAACCGGCGCGCGGATCGCCCTGATGTCGGACGCAGGAACGCCGCTGATTTCCGATCCGGGCTACAAGCTGGTGCGCGAGGCGGCGCAGTTGGGGATCGCCGTCTACAGCATTCCGGGCGCATCGGCGCCGCTGGCCGCGTTGGCGTCTTCCGGGCTGCCGACCGATTGTTTCACTTTCGCGGGCTTCCCCCCGCCGCGCTCATCCGCCCGCCGCGAGTTTTTGCGCGAGCTGGGCAAGACGCGCGGCACGCTGATCCCGCGCGGCGAGATCGTCGTGCTGGTCGGGCCGGGGGAGGTGGTGGTCGCAACGGCCGATGTTCTCGATGCGGAGATCGCCGCAGCCGACGAAACGCGGAAGATGAAGGACGTCGCCGCCGAGATCGCCGAGAAGCTGGGGCTGGGCCGCCGCGTCGTCTATGAACGCATGCTGGAGCTGCGCGACGAGAAGGCGAGCGAAGAGCCCGAAGATGAAGCCTGACGTCTCCCGTCAGCGCCGCCGGCGCGAGCAGTCCGGCCGCAGGGCCGAGACGGCCGCCGCGCTGTGGCTTCAACTAAAGGGATACCGCGTGCTGGAGCGTCGCGCCCGCACGCCCGCCTGCGAGATCGACCTTGTGGTGCGCAAGGGACGCACCATCGCCTTCGTCGAGGTGAAATCCCGCCGCACGATCGCCGCCGCGCGCGAGGCCGTGACGCCCGACCTGCGCCGCAGGCTGGAGCAGGCCGCCCACCTCTGGGCCGCCCGCCGCCTTGGAGCTTTGGGACAATGACCGCCACACGGACCGCACGCCTTCTCGCCTGTCTGCTCATGGCCGCGCCGCTTCTGGGCGGCTGCCTGTCGGATCGCACGTTTGGCGAGTCGCTGGATGACGCTTCGGCCGCGACCGAGATCAAGACCCGCCTGCTCGGCGCCGGGATGAGCGGCCGCTTCATGGAAGTGGATGTCGCGGTGGTGGATCGCTTCGTCCTTCTCTCGGGCCGCGTCGCGACCGATGACGACCGTAAGTCCGCCGAACGCATCGCCTGGGAAGTCGGCTCGGTCGACGAGGTCGCCAATGAGGTCGTGATCGACAGCTGGGACCTGGGCCGCGACATGAACGACACGTGGATCACCGGCCAGATCCACACGCGCCTGATCGGCGATGATCACATCAAGGGCGCGAACTTCAACGTGCAGGTCTATAACGGCGTGGTCTTCCTGCTGGGCGTTGCCCGCTCGGAAGACGAGCTGCGCCTGGCCGCCGAACACGCCAGCCTGGTCGGCGGCGTGCAGCGCGTGATCTCCTATGTGAAGGTCCGCGAGCGCGCCGGGCCGCCGCCCGAGATCAGCGTGGCGGTGTCGCCCGAACCAGCGGGATCGCAGAACGCGCCGATCAGCCTTGCGCCTGCGCCAACGACGCCTGCGCCCATCGTGCCGCCGGATAATTCGCCGACGCAGCGCCGCGACTATACCGACCCCTATGCGCCGGGCACGCAGCCGCCGCCGGGCTCGGGCAACAACAACGATATCGGCCTGCAGTCGCGTCCGCTTCCGCCGGTGGGCGGAAACTAGGATTTCTCATCGATTGCCCAACGTGGCGCGCATTGCGCCGCCTGCCGGGGCGACCTAGGTAAGAGGCTCCTGACTGGAGCCTTCGATGAGCCTGCGTATCGCCGTGCAGATGGACCCGCTGGAGTCCGTGAACCCGGCCGGCGACAGCACCTTCATGATGATCGAGGAAGCGCAGCGCCGCGGCCACACCGTCAGCGTCTATGGCGTCGACAGCCTCTTCTATGACAGCGGCTTCGTGAAGGCGCAGGCGCGGGGCGCGCGCGTTTTCCCCGGCCGCACGCCGCATGCGGAGTTCGATGCGCCGGCGATCATCGATCTGCGCAAGGATGTGGATGTCGTCCTGATGCGGCAGGATCCGCCCTTCCATATGGGCTATATCACGGCGGCGCACCTGCTGGAGTTGGTGACAGACGAGACGCTGGTGGTGAACGATCCGGCGGGCGTTCGCTCCTCGCCGGAAAAAGTCCTGACGCTCATGTATCCCGACCTGCAGCCGCCGACGATGATCACGCGCGACATCCGGCGCGTGCAGGAATTCCGCGCGGTGCACGGCGACATCGTGCTCAAGCCGCTGCACGGACATGGCGGGGCAGGCGTTCTGAAGCTTGGGCGCGAGGACGGCAATCTCGAAGCCGTGGTCGACCTGTTCAACAAGATGGT
>NCEM01000073.1 GCA_002280725.1 Alphaproteobacteria bacterium 32-64-14 | reverse complement strand
TTTGCCGAGGACGCGGCAATTCAGCTTTCAAAATTGCAGGAGATGAGCGATAAGGCCGCGCTGGACGATATGCTTGTTCCCCTCGAGACCGCGCTGGACGACATCCCGGCGCTGGCCATCACCGGGGAAGAGGCGTCCAGGCTCAGGCAGGGCCGAGAAATCGTACTTCTGCCCCATCAGGTCGAGGCGTTTCGGGAGATGCGCCGTCCTCGTCAAGTGCCATTGCGCATTAATGGGGAGGATGCCTCCCGCATTTGTCTGGCCACTGAAAAGGTGGGCGAAGAACAACTCGGCGTCGCTCTGGGTGAAGTCCGGGCCGGCAGATTCGTGCCGGTTCGCGTGTTCAACCAATAGACTGGCCCCAGGGCCCAAGGAGAAACCCGATGTCGATCACGCCGGAGGCAAAAGCCTCCCTGATCAAGCAATTTGCCCGCACCGAAGGTGACACGGGCAGCCCCGAAGTGCAGGTCGCGATCCTCACGCACCGGATCACCTACCTCACCGGTCACTTCAAGGAACACAAGAAAGACAACCACTCGCGCCGCGGCCTTCTCAAGATGGTCTCGCAGCGTCGCCGACTGCTCGACTATCTGAAGTCGAGGGATGAGGGCCGCTACCAGGCCATCATCAAGGAGCTGGAGCTCCGCCGCTAGACAGCGGTCACAAAACACCCGCCGGCCCACCGGGGCCGGCGGTTTTCGTATGGAAAGAGACAATACAGATGTTTGACATCAAACGGGTTACGATCGACTGGGCGGGCCGTCCGCTCACGCTGGAAACCGGCCGCATTGCGCGCCAAGCTGATGGCGCGGTGCTCGCGACCTACGGCGAAACCAGCGTTCTCGCTGCCGTCGTCTATGCGCGGAAAGCGAAGGAAGGCCAGGACTTCTTCCCGCTCACCGTGAACTACCTCGAGCGCTATTACGCGGCTGGCCGCGTTCCCGGAGGCTACTTCAAGCGTGAAGGCCGTCCGACCGAAAAAGAAACGCTCACCTCGCGCCTGATCGACCGTCCGATCCGCCCGCTGTTCGCTGACGGCTTCAAGAACGAAGTCCAGGTCACGATCACCGTGCTCTCCTATGACCAGGAAAACGATCCGGATATCGTCGGCATGGTCGCCGCTTCCGCCGCTCTCGTCATCTCCGGCGCGCCGTTCAACGGCCCGATCGCAGCGGCCCGCGTCGGCTACAAGGATGGCGCCTACATCATCAACCCGACCGCCGATCAGATGGAAGACTTCCAGCTCGATCTCGTCGTCGCCGGCACCACCGAAGGCGTGATGATGGTTGAATCGGAAGCCAAAGAGCTTTCCGAAGAAGTCATGCTCGGCGCGGTCAAAGCCGGGCACGAAAGCTTCCAGCCGATCATCGACGCGATCATCCAGCTGGCCGAAAAAGCTGCGAAAGAACCGTTCGCCTTCGAAAGCCCGGATCACTCCGCGCTGCTCAAGTCGATCCAGGATGTTGCCGGCGCGGATCTCTCCGCCGCCTACAAGATCAAGGACAAGGGCGACCGTTACGCCGCCGTGAGCGTTGCTCGCGAGAAGGCCAAGGCCTCGCTCGTGAAATCCGACGCGAACCCGACGGGCGCTGACCCGCTGGTGTTCAAGGAAGTGTTCAAGGAAGCTGAAGCCAAGGTCGTCCGTGGCGACATCATCCGCACCGGCTCGCGCATCGACGGCCGCAAGACCGACCAGGTCCGCGCGATCACGTCGCAAGTCGGCGTCCTGCCCCGCACGCACGGTTCGGCGCTGTTCACGCGCGGCGAAACGCAGGCGCTCTGCGTCGCCACGCTGGGTACGGCCGATGACGAGCAGTACATCGACGGCCTCGGCGGCACGAAGAAGGAGAAATTTCTCCTTCACTACAACTTCCCTCCCTACTCGGTTGGCGAAACCGGCCGTGGCGGCTCTCCGGGCCGCCGCGAAATCGGTCACGGCAAACTTGCCTGGCGCGCGGTGAAAGCCGTTCTGCCGGCGCCGGCCGACTTCCCCTACACGCTCCGCATCGTGTCCGAGATCATGGAGTCGAACGGCTCCTCGTCGATGGCCTCGGTCTGCGGCGCATCGCTCGCCATGATGGACGCCGGCGTGCCGATCACCCGTCCGGTGTCCGGCATCGCCATGGGCCTGATCAAGGACGCGGAAGGCATCGCCATCCTGTCCGACATCCTGGGTGATGAAGATCACCTCGGCGACATGGACTTCAAGGTTGCCGGCACCGAAGCTCCGAGAACGCTCCGAAGATGATCTCGATGAAGATCCCGGTCGACAAGATCCGTGACGTCATCGGCACGGGCGGCAAGGTCATCCGCGAGATCGTCGAAAAGACGGGCGCGAAGATCAACGTCGAGGACGATGGCACGGTGAAGATCGCCGCTGTCGAGAAAGAGTCGCTCGAAGCTGCCCAGAAGTGGATCGTCGGCCTCACCGCCGAGCCGGAAATCGGTGCGATCTACGAAGGCAAGGTCGTGAAGGTGATGGAGTTCGGCGCCTTCGTGAACTTCTTCGGCGCCAAGGACGGCCTCGTGCACGTCTCGCAACTCGCCGCTGAGCGCGTTGAGTCCCCGTCCGCTGTCGTCAAGGAAGGCGACATCGTGAAGGTGAAACTGCTCGGCTTCGACGATCGCGGCAAAGTCCGCCTCTCGATGAAAGCGGTGAACCAGGAAACCGGCGAAGCCATCGAAGGCGTCGTGGATGATGGCCCGCAAGGCGATCGTCCGCCCCGCGGTGATCGTCCGCGTCGCGATGGCGACCGCGGCGGTCGCGGCGGTGGCCGTGGCGGCGATCGCGGCCCGCGCCGCGAACGCAGCGATGGACCGAAGGAAGGCGCGGAATAAACTCCGCCCTTCTGTTACGAAAAGTGCAGCGGCCGCCCCTCACCGGGCGGCCGTTTTGCTTGCACGCCTGCGTCAGGCGCGGCTAGCAAGTGGGACATGGAAATCGTCTCAGCCCTGATCGCCGGTCTCATGCTGTTTGCCATTTGGCGCATGTTCCGGGGACGCCACGGCGTCATCGAGAAGGACGTAGACCGCGCATTCGATGTCGCCGAAGGCCAGCCCGAAGCGCCAGAGGCGCTGGAGCTGTTCCGCGCCTCGAACTGGAGCGAGCTGACGCGGCTCTACTGGCGCATTCCGCCAAGCGATCGCTATCACCTGATCGAAGCGTTGAGTCGGCTCCATCCCGACCTGCCGCAGAAGCCGCCCGAAGATGCCGACAGCTCGGTGCTGACAATCGTGGGCGGGCTGCTGTTGTTTCATGGCGCGCGCGTGCAGGGCACGGGGCCGACGCTGTCCGTCCTGAAGGCAGATGCGCCACGACGCATGCAGGAGCTGAAGGAATCGGCGCGGCTGTTGCGAGAGGCTTCGGGCCGCAATCCGCACGACAGCACCAACCTGTCGCTGCAGATACTCATGGAGCACATGACGACGGTAGACCATGCGCAGATCAACAGCCTGATCGGTCGCGTGCAGGCTTCGGGCGAGGACAATCTCTACGCCGCGCTGAACCACATGCTGGCGCACACGCCGCGCATGACAGGCCAGGCAGATGGCATGTGGCGCATTGCGAACGAGTGGGCGAGCACGCCACCCAACGCGGCCTGGCTCGCCATTCCGGCGCGGGCGCATATCGAGGAGTGGGTCTTCGCGATGCAGCTGACGCCGCCCAACTCGCACGCGCGCATCGCCATGATCGACCTGCAGTCGGACGACAACTTCATCCGGCATATCGCCAGGCTGGACGACATGTTCTGGGCGGCGCTGCAGCGCGGCGAGATGAGCGGGGCGGAATCCTCATTCGCGCACAACCACTTCGCTTTCCTGATGCACATCTTCAAATTGCAGGACCGGGTGAAGCCGCACCTTGAGCGCATCGGCTCGCACATCGCACGCTATCCGTGGATCTTCCTGCCGACCGGCAGCTCACGGCCCACGCTGATGTTGTCGGATCTTCGCCGCCAGTACGGATTGCCGTCCCTGGCCCCGCCCGCGCCGCCGCCGGCTCGACGCTGAACAGGTCAGCCGCCCTGCTTTGACGGCGCATTGACCGGAAAGCGCAGTTCGATGCGCACGCCGTTGTCGCGCGTCACCACGGGCTGGCCGCCAAGCTGCTGGGCGAGGCCGGAGATCAGGCGCGTGCCAAGGCCCATGCCGCCCGAGGGCGTTTCGGACATGCCAACGCCATTGTCGGCCGCGACCAGCACGGCCTCATTGCCCTCCAGAGGCCGGCTCAAAACGATCTCGACCTTTCCCGGGCGCCCGTTCGGGAAACCGTGCTTGAAGGCGTTGGACACGATCTCGTTGAGGATGAGGCCGAGCGGCAGCGCCTGATCCGGCGAGAGTTGCAGCGGCGCCAGCGTCCATTCGATCGCGACGCCCGGAGGCGCTGAATCGCGCAGGCCCGTGAGCACGCGCGCCAGATACGCCTCCGCATCCAGTACGCCGAACTGATCGCTTTCGTAGATGTGCTGGTGAACGGCGCTCATGGCCGCGATGCGGCGGGTGAGATCTTCCTTCATCGCGGCGGGCGCCTGCTGCAGGCGGATGAGCGACATCACCTGCTGAAGGTTGTTCTTCACGCGGTGGTGGATTTCCTGGAGCAGCATCCGGTTCTGGCTCAACGCCGTCTCCAGCTCGGTGCGATTGCGCTCGTGGCGCACCAGCAGGAGGATGGCCCAGCCGCACAACAGAAGCAGCGCGAAGAAGAACGGCGCGGCGACGAGCGAGGTGTAACCCGCGCGGGCCCAGAACGCATCCGTTATCGCCGCCAGCGACATGGTCGCGGTCACGACGAGCCCGAGATCCTCAAGCGTGGTGTAGGCGACCAGCCGGGTCAGATTGTCGATCGGCGACGGAGGGGAATTGAAAACACCTTCGGGCGATTTCGGCAACTGCCTTGAAAACATCTCCTGATCGGAAACGTTGATCGCCTTGTCCGGAACCGGAAAGCGCGTGACCAGCCAGCCATCCTTGCGAATCATGTTCACCGTGGAGCCCGGCCCAAGCGCAAGCTGGCCCCAAACATCCGAAAGCGCATCGGCCGCGATATAGGTCGTCACCACGCCGGCGAACTTGCCGTTGCGTTCGATGCGCCGCGCGATACCGAAGAAGCGCAGCGAGCCTGAATTGCCCTGCATGCTGATGATCGCCCAAGGCGCGCCTGCCTTCAGCGTTTCGAACTCGGTGTTCGGACCGCTGTTGGCGCCGCGTTGGCCATCCCGCTGGATGGGGCGGCCGTCCGCATCGAAGAGAACCGTGAGCGTGTTCTCGATGGCGCCCGCCTGAGGGCGGAATGCAGCCGGATCATCGCCCAGCTTTTCATCGTAGAGCCGCAACCGTTCGTGCGTGGTTTCGACTAGCTGGCGCACATTGGCGCCGACGACGCGGGCGCCTGACGCAACGCGCTCCGATGCTGCGCTGGCGACGTCGCGCTCGCCCAGCCAGATGAGCAGCAGAGCAAACAGGGGCACCAGCACCGGAATCAGGATCAGGAGCGCAATTGCTCCGCGAATGCCGCCGGCGCGCTTCGCCGGGGGCAATCCGCCCGCATGAGGCAATCCGCCTAGTCCCACTTTTACTCCCTGGCGCTGCGCCGAGCGCACTTGTCCAGAATTTGATCTAGGCCGCCATAACGCGCGGCAAGCCCACGCCAACGCAAGGGGAATCGAATCAAGTGAACGTGCTTGACCGGTATGGCGCCGATGCCACCCCGGCCATTGGGGACTTGACGACTTTGAGGGTTAACGTGGGCGCGGGCGCCGATTCGGCGGACAGCAGCGGCAGCCAGACTGATCGGAATTCGGGCAGTGCGGATGATGTTGCGGGATCGTCCGACCCCGGAGTCCGCCTGCTCTCGCGGGTTGGCGCATTCGTCGAGCCCCTGACGCGGCATGATCGCGGGCGCCTGACGCTGCAGGCCAGCGAGCACATCGAGATCGATGCGCGGCAGAGCGGCCAGACGGTGGCGATGTTTGGCGTGATCAACAAGCTTGGGCTCACCACGCTTTAGCTTGTTGGCGCCGCGGTGTGGTGCGTCGTTGGAACGTATCTTATAGCGATGCTGGCCAGCCTCGTGCTGCCCTGCACGTTCCGCGTAATGTCAGGGATCGGCCCCGCCGTTTGCCTCGCGCCCTGACATCGCAAAGCGGCGTGGGCGGAGGCGAGGCCCCCGCCCGCCGGGCCGTGTGAACGGTCTTCAGCGCGCAGCGAGCGTGCGGGAAGAGTCGATCCGGCGGCCAGTCCGATCAAAATGAACAGCGGCGATTTCGGTGCGGCCCAGCTTGCGCACGAAGGCGTCAACAGCGTCATCGATGCAGGCGATGTCATGCTGGCGCGCATTGAGCGAGAGTTTGCCCGGTGTCGTGCAGGCGCGACGGGCCTCGCGCACGAAAGCGCCGTAGTTGTGCTCGGCGGATTCGCCGGCGTCGTACGCGAACGCGATCGTGAATTCAGTGCGGTTGGTGTCGGCCGACGCGGTGAGGCCGAACATGGCAGACGCGGCAATCGCGACGCAGCCGGTCACGGTAGCCAGAGCAAGGCGTTTGATAGCGATCATGGGGAGGTATCCGGTTTTATACGCAGCTCTTGGCGGCTGCGTGTGTCGTGTCGCCTGACTCGATGACAGGCGTCTGACGATGGCTTTGCGTTTGGATGAACCTATCGGGGCAAGAAACAGGCCCGATCAGGGCGCTGACGCGGGTATTTCCGCGATCCACTGGCGGATCAGCGCAAGCCCTTCGTGATCGATCGTGGTGCGGCCAAGCTCCGGCATCAGCACGCCGGGCTCTGTCGACTGCAGGCGGTGGACGAGGATCGATTCATCCGGCTTGCCCGGCTCGATCACGAAGAGATCGTCGCCCGAGCCACGCCCGGCCGCCGTGGGCCGCTTGTGAACGCCCCAGCCAGTCGGGTTGCCTTCATTCCACGCCAGGAACAACCCCGAGTTCGAGGCGCCACCGCCCGCGCGATGACAGTGCGCGCAGTTGATGTCGAGCCCGGTGAGAAGTCCGCGCGTCGTCCAGTCCGCGATCTGGTTGGGCCCGAGCGGGCCATCATGATTGAGACTGCGCGCCGAGGGGCCGATCGGCATCAGCTGCCCGTCCTTTGAATGGCAGAGCTTGCACTGGTTGCGGTTCGGGATAGCGTAGTCGATCGATAGCGCTTCTCCATCGGGCGCGATCGTCTGGATCGTCTGACGCCCGCCGACAGGCGCGTAGGTCGCCTCGGTCTGCTCGGCGTTCCAGATATAGGGATAGGCCATCCAACCGCTTTCCTTGCGGATGAGCAGCCGCGTTTCGACGTAGCGTTCACCCTCTTCCGGTTTGCGCATGTCGGGCGCGAAGGCGAACGTCTTGATCAGCACCGACCCGACAGGAAAATCGAACACGTTCTCGGCGTTGTAGGCCGCGGTTTGTCCCTCTGGCACGTAAACCAGCCGGTGCTTGGCGGCGTGATCGCTGAACAGCGGATTGACGAGATCGTAGGGCGTGACGCCATCGGCCGCTTCACGCGCGCCTGCATCCTTGAAGAAACCGTAGTCGGACAGCTTGGGCGCGGGATCGTCGGCGAGGATCACGCCGTCCTTGACGCCCGGTTGCGCCGAGCATGCGGCGAGGATCGCCGCGATCCCTCCAACCATCGTCAGACGCAGAAACGCCAGCCCCCGCTGAATGCGGGGACCGGGTTTGGGATGATGTGCGGCAGTCTTGATCAAGCGGCGGGTTTGTCCTGCGGGAGAACCACGGCCTTGGGCTCTTCGATGACGGCATCCGCCGGACGCGCCGTCGAAGGCTGGGCCTTGGTGAGATCCGGCGGCGTCTTGCCGAGACCGAGGCTGATGAACCCGACATCGTCCTTCTCGCGCACGGCGATCCGCACGTCTTCCGTCTTGTCGCCATAGCTGGTGACGCCATCCCACACGATGGGCGGCAGCGAGCCGCCGATGAGCGGGGCCAGCGGCGACAGCCTGCCCTGCGGATCATTGCCGCCCGGACCATAGGTGTTGTCGCGGATCACGAAATCACGCGGCAGGGGGTTGTAGGCCGCATCCTTGAACTCGGTCGAATAGGACACGATCATCACGTGGGCGGTCTTGTTGCCGCTGAACGTGTTGCCGAACACGTGGACGTTGCGGTTGGCCATCAGCAGCACGCCCGTGCCGGTCGGCACGCCAGCCACGATGTTGCCGGGCGGCGCAAAGTTCTGCGTGTCGTTGTCGACGATCTGGTTGTTGAACACGCGCGTGGAGTGACCGCCCTTCACCGGCAGGTCTGGCAGGTCGAACACCAGAATGCCGCCGGCATTGTGGGTGGCAATGTTGTCGTGGACATCGGCGTTCATCGAGTTTTCGATCTCGATGCCTGCGACATTGTACTCCGCGCGGCTGTTGCGAACGATGATGTTGTTCGACTGGCCGACATAGATGCCCGCGTCGGACGCGCCCGAGACGGTGACGCCGTCGATCAGCACGTTCTCGGATTCCACCGGATAGACGCCATAGGCGCCATTGGTCGCAAGCGGCCCGCCTGTCCACTCAACCTTGAGATCCCTGTAGGTGATGTTGTCGGCGTCTTTCGACTTTATGCCGTCGCCCTTGGTGTCCTGCATTGTAAAGCCGGTCAGCGTCACGCCGTCAGACGTCACCAGCAGGCCCTCGCCTGCACCCTTCTGACCCTTGAAGGACAGGATCGTCTTGCCGATGCCTGCGCCGCGGATCGTGACGTTGTCGACATCCAGCGACAGGCCTTCGGTGAAGTCGAAAATGCCTTCGCCGATCTCGATCACATCGCCCGGCTTGGCGTCCTGCAGCCGCGCCTGCAGCTGGGCGTAGGCTTCAGCGCCCGGCGCAATGGCGATCGGCTTGGCCGGCTCACACGCGGCGACGAGCGCCAGGGCCGATACGGCCGCGATCAGGATCCGCATGAATTCCTCCCATGAAATCTCTGTTTGGCGGGCAGTCTCGGGCGTGGGCTGGCAGTGTCAAGCTGCCCGCACGTCATCCGCTGGGAAACTGAGCTGCGCAGCTTGCATCATGTGCCGGGCGCACAAACGGTTGCGGCCGCCCCCGGGGGATGGGGCGGCCGCGTGAGATCGGCGCGAGCGATCGGCCGGTCTCGGGGGAAAGATGGGGTCGGCGTTACTGCGAAAGCGCCCACAGAACGAGGCCGGTCGCGGCCGCCACCAGCAGGATGTCGCCGGTGCTGGAGTCGCGGTAGTAGTGCTGGCCATTGCGCGGAGCGGGTAGACGGTAGCGGTTATAGTCCTGCACGACCACGTAGGAGCTGTTTTGCGGGCGGTACGAGAAGTTGTCGCCCTGGCTCCAGTAGTGTTGCGAGCCGCGGTTGTCATACCAGCCGCGTTGTTGGCGGCGGTCGTCGTGCCGGCGATCATCGTAGCGGCGATCGTCACGGCGCCAGCCATCGTCACGGCGGCCATCGCGATAGTCGCGATCATGGCCACGGTCGCGACCCCGATCATGGTCACGGCCACGCTGATCAGCGAAGGCAGGTGCAACTGAGGTGGCGGCGATCAGGCCGGCCAGCAGGGAAGAAGCAATGAGACGCATGGGGGCACTCCTTTCAGTCTCGACGCTCCATAGAAACGCATGGTGCATGAACGGAGGTAGACTCATTCGTTCATAAACGTTCGGCGCGAGCCGTTCATATTGGAACGCATTAGAATCAAAGATCTGGAACGCAAGTTAGATGAGATTTTCTGCAGTTGCCCGATGCGTGAAGCGGGAAACTCCAGATCTGGGACCGCTTACCTGAACAGATCAGGCCGCCGTGCGGTTTTCGCAGATCGCCAGCGCCGCCTCGATCCAGCCTTTGACCCGCTCACGCGACGGGGCCTTGCCGTCGCGCAGCAGCCTTTCGCCGTCGTTTGACGTGGCGAAGAGCTCGATGGCGTCCATCAGCGAGTCGAGGTCGGTGGTGGCGAGATCATCGACGCTGTAGATGCCGGCGCCCACGATGATCTGGGCGCTTGTGCCGTTGAGGTCGGGCACAGAGCAGGCCAGCAGCGCCTGCGCCTGCCAGTCCTTGATGATGCCGGCATTGATGTGGCTCGCCTTTATGCGCTGGGCGGCGTCTTCCGGCGTCAGCGACAGGAGATCACCCACCGTCCTCACGCCGATCACGCTGAGACGCCCGGCTGTCTTGGGGCCGATCGAGGGCGCATCGACCACGAGCGCCTCGCGCGACAGCCGGACGCGCGGGCCAGCGGCGGGCTCTGCAACCTTTTGAGCCGGAGCGGCGGCCTTCGGCGCAGGCGGCGCCTTGCGTGCCTCGGCAGGCCTGGCGGCAGGCTTCGGCTTGGTCGCTTTCGGCGCCTTGGCGGCCTTCGCCTTGCCCATCGCGCGAGGCTCTGCGCCCTCGCCGCTCATCGTCCCGGTCTCGCGCGGCCATTGGCAGTCCAGCGTCGACAGCGACACCTTGAGGATTTCTTCGGCAAACAGCCTGCGCACGGCCTTGTCGTCGTCACCCAGCGTCTCGCGCACCTTGCCGGTTTTGCGGAATTCCTGGTGCTGCTCGGCGATCAGGTCCATCTCCGCCACGGCGGCGACGCGCTTCGAGATCACGCGAACAGGCGTGTTGGCGACAATGCCGATCGTATCCAGAACGAGGCTGACTTTCGGCGCTTCGGCCTTCGATTCCGCAATCGCGCGATCGAGAATACGCGACAGCATGACCGAGGCGTATCCCAGCAGCGCTGCGACCACATCCTTCATTTCCTGATCGAGACCTTCGACGGGACGCTTCACGCCAACCTCGAAGTCATAGTGATCAATCAGCGTTTCGTAGTGCGGGTTCGACACAAGCGCGCCTGCCTTCACCATGCGCTCGAGCCAATCATCGCCATCGGGCACGGGAATATCCGGGAAGCCCATCTCCTGCGTGAGAATCTGCAGCATTTCCGGAAACGCTTTCGACAACGACCATTCGACCGCGCGATGGATCGTGCCTTCTTCCTCGGTCTGGTGCGTGTGGAAGGGTTGCACCGGATCGACGACATAGTGGCTCATTACGCCCGCACAGTAGGCGGCGTGCTTCCAGTCCTGCTGCTGCAGCGCGCGTACCGTGCGGCGATACCATTCGCGTGCAGCCTGAGGCGCGCCGCCCCAGTCGCCATCGCGAACGTGCAGCACGTGGTTCTTGAAATCCTTGAACACTTCGTCAGGCGCCTTGGCGCCTTCGAGGTAAGCGTCGCGATGCTTCAGGAAGACGTTGCGCCAACCTTCGGCGTTCTCATCCTTCAGATGCTCCAGCGCCAGCACCGCGATGCGGTGGTGATTGCTGCGGCAGACCGAATCCAGAACCAGCCGGTAGCAGACCGACATCGCAAAACTCCCCGGCAAGTATGCAGGAGAGTCGAAGGCGATTTTGGTTAGCGAGGCGTTAAGACGCGGTCCTAGCGGCCAAAACTCGGGATATTCGCCGCCTTGATCTCCTCGGCGTCGATGCCGCCGTCGCCGTCCTTGTCGAGCTCGGCAAAGCGCGGCTTCAGCAGCGGCGTGAAACGTCCCTTGATCTCGGTGAGCTGGACCCTGTCATCCAGATTGTCGTCCAGCATGCCCATCACGCGCATGCCACGCATCTGCTTGGTGGCGTCAGCCTCCTGCCCCACCCGCTCGTCGGTCCACTCGTAATAGATCGACGTGTAGTGCATCTCTTCCCACGACTGGTCGCCCCAGATGACCTTCTCGTCCGGCGCCGGGTTGGAAGCGTTACGGACAGAGTTGTCGTAGAAATACGTCGCCACCAGCTTGGCGCCCGCTGGCACGACAATCGGCTCGACAAAGTCGTAGGTGCGCTGCCAGTTGAAATCGTAGCGCGGCAGGTTGATCAGCTCCTGCTTCACGCCACTGGGCAGGATCATGTCGAGCTTGCCCGCCTGTCCGCGATAGTGCGTGTGCAGGAAGGCGGAGTAGAGCTTCGCCTCCTTCGGAAAGGTCAGGTAGGCGATCTCCTGATGCTTGTCCGTGTTGGGCGGCAGCTCAATGAAGTTATCGGCGATCACCGTGTGGCGCATGATGCGCTCGGGCGTTTGGCCCTCCGGATAGAAATAGAGCGCCATCTTCGAGTTATCGACGGCTTCCTTGCCATAGGGCGTGTAGTGCATCTGGAAGCCCATATGCCCGCCGGGCGGCAGGTAGATGCCCATATCCTTGGGCACCTGGAAGGACTCGCCGCCCACGGCGTATTCACCATAGTTGGCTTCCCACTGTCCGGCCGATGCCGGACCTTGCAGCGGCTTCTCGGAGATGTAGCCCGCGAGAATGTGGTGCACGCCGCGCCGGTCTCCCGGCATCAGCGTTGCGGCCTTCACCCACCTGCCCTCGGTCAGCCCGTTGGCGGCGACGGGGTACTGGTACTGAATCTCACCAGACGGCGGCAGCGCGAAGGCGGGAATGTCGAGCACGAGATCGGGCGTGCCCAGCGGCCATTCCGGCGCTGTGTGTTTGACAGCAGCCAACGGATCAGCCCCTTCGCCACGCGGCGCGCCGGCTTCGATCCAGTGGACCAGCATGCGCACCTGATCGCCTGTCAGGCTGGCGTCATGCTTGAACTTGCCGACCAGCGGATCGGGATGCCAGGGCGGCATGGTGTCGGTGCGCAGCGACTCGCGGATCATGGGCGCGAACTGCTTCACCACCGCATATTCGTTCATCGCGAACGGGCCGATGCCGCCTTCCTGATGGCACACCACGCATTTCGCCTCGAGGACCGGCGCGACATCCTTCGCATAGGAAATCTTGGCGTGTTGGACGCGCCGGCTCCGCTCCGGGAACGCGATCGGCGTGCCCGTGCCATCCACAGCGGCGTTCGCGACAGGCTTGCCCGCCGCGATATCGGCAAGCGCAGCGCCAAGCGCCGGCCCCGCCGGGCCATGGTAGAGAACCCGCAGCATGCGCGGCTCGAGTACGAACACTTCGCCTGCATAGGTGACGCCCAGCTGCTCGCCTGCAAGCTGGAGATCATCATCCATGATCGGAATGGTGTAGCCCTGCGCCGCAGCCTCTGCGGCGATGTCAGGCCGCGTGTCCGCGAGGCTGGAGTTCAGCATCAGGAATTCAAAGCCCGCATGTTGCGTGCGCAGCGCCTCCAGCGTCTTTGCAGCCGCCCGCGAACCAGCATCGCCATTGACCTGAGTCATCAGCACGACGGCTTTGACATCGACCAGCCTGCGAAGGCTTTGCGCATAGCCCGTGTGATCGACGAGTCGGAAATCATCGACGCGCGTCGGGATCTCAACTTCGACAGGCTCGCGGTCTGCAGCCGCGCGGCCTGCGAGGACAAATACAGATGACAGCGCAAGTCCCAG
The DNA here is from genome assembly GCA_002280725.1 of Alphaproteobacteria bacterium 32-64-14. Lineage (GTDB taxonomy): Bacteria > Pseudomonadota > Alphaproteobacteria > Caulobacterales > Hyphomonadaceae > UBA7672. The sequence goes on along the minus strand of NCEM01000073.1, from coordinate 3,578 downwards.
CGCACCCGTCGCCAACAGCCAAGCCCGCATCGCATCCTCCCAAGTACCTTGCAGTATCAGAACATCGATTACACACGCCGCGCAACGCGCGAGGCGGCGCCTACGGCTATTTGATCTACAGGCTCTCGTAGCGTCACCCTCGCTTGGACCTGCGCTGGTGAGTTCCAGTGCGCTGGTTTAGTGTTGCGGCAGGGGAGACGCAGCATGATCCGCACACGTCGACTGGCCGCCGCCGCCGCACTTTGGGCGGTGACGCTGGCTGCCTGCGCCACGCCAACGGCATCGCCCACGCCAGATGGCTTCGTCTATCCCGACCAGATGTTCGGGATGAAGACGTTGTTCGCCAACCAGCAGGACGCGGCCATCGCCCAGCCCTTTGCCGGTCTGCACACGAAGGACGGCAAGCAGTCCGGCCTCTTCCCGATCCGCGCCACCGGCGTCTCGACTGAGCCCATGCGCATCGCTGCCGACGCCCTGCTCGCGACACTGACGACGCCGCAGAAACTGCGTACGCAGTTCGGTATCGGCGACAGCGAATGGCGACGCTGGTTCAACGTCGACAACGGCATCTATGCGCGGCAAGGCATCAGCCTGAAGGAGATGACGCCAGACCAGCGCAGCGCCGCTTTCGGTCTCATGCGTACGTCTCTAAGTGCACGTGGCTTCGACCTCACCGAAGCGATCCGCAAGACAGACCAGACGCTGAGAGAAATCAACGACGGCGCGGCGTGGCTGGATGAAGAACTCTACTACTTCACGATCATGGGTGAGCCGTCCGCCACCCAGCCTTGGGGCTGGCAGCTCGACGGGCACCATCTCGTGATCAACTATTTCGTGCTTGGCGATCAGGTCGTGATGACGCCAACCTTCCTCGGCGCCGAGCCCGCCATCGCGACAACCGGCAAGTACGCCGGCAACTCTGTGTTGCAGGAGGAACAGGACCGGGGACTGGCGCTGATGACATCGCTCGATGCAGGCCAGCGCGCGTTTGCGACGCTTGATGCCCGCAAGCCGGGCGACACCATGAAGGCCGCCGCCAACCAGGACAATCTCGTGCTCGACTATGCCGGCGTGCCCGCCAACACATTCTCGCAGGCCCAGAAGGATGACCTGCTCGCCCTGATCGCGCTCTATGTCGGCAACATGGACGAGGGCCACGCAAAGGTTCGCATGGAGGAAGTCGCCGCCCAAATCGACAACACGTGGTTTGCGTGGGTTGGCCCCGTCTCGCCGGATGCGGTGTTCTACTATCGCATCCACAGCCCCGTGATCCTGATCGAGTTCGATCACCAGCGGCCCGTCGGCACGCGCCCGGTCAACACCTCGAGCGCGCCAACGCGCGACCACATCCACATCATCATCCGCACGCCCAACGGCAATGACTACGGCAAGGATCTGCTCGGCCAACACCTCGCCGATCACACGCATTAGCGGTCTCGGCGCCGGAACTCACTGCATCTGCAACGGATATATTTGCAGCGCGCCTCTGGTGTGGCGGGCTGACGCACCCATTTCCCGGCAGCGGGCCCACGTCCGCAGGGGTTGGGGATCAGCCGAAAAGGGGACAGTGCATGCAAGCTTACATTTTGCTCGACCGCTCGGGTTCGATGCAGTCGCTCTGGGTGGAAGCGCTTTCCTCCGTCAACGCATTCGCAAAGGAACTCGCCAACAAGAAAGACGGCCCCGCCGTCGACAGTCACGTCACGCTCGCGATCTTCGATGAACAGGCGGGCCTGCAGTTCGACGTTCTGCGCCGCAAGCAGCCTGCCCTCCACTGGGAAACCGTCACCGACAAGGAAGCCACGCCGCGCGGTATGACCCCCCTGCTCGATGCGATGGTTCGCCTGATCGCGCTCGCCGAATCCGACAATCCGGACAAGGCCGTCATCGTCGTGATGACCGATGGCCAGGAGAACGCCTCGCGCGAAGTGAAACGCGAGGGCGTGAAAGCTGCCCTAGATCGCGTGAAGGCCAAGGGCTGGGAAGTCGTCTTCCTCGGCGCCAACTTCGACAACATCTCGGACGCTGATTCTGTCGGCGTTGGCGGATCGAAGCAGATGGCGATGTCGGCCGGCACGATGAACGAGTCCATGTCGCGCCTCGCGAAGAAAGCGCGCTCCTACGCCTCGATGGCGCCGGGGGCTGCTCCGATCGAGTTCGATCAGGAAGATCGCGCCGTGGCGAAGGAAGCCAACATCAAGAACAAGGCGTAATCTAGGGCCTAGGCAGTAGGCAGCAGGCAGCAGGCAGCAGGCAGTAGGAGAAAGACGCGCTGGCAGGATTCCTACTCCCAACTGCCTACTGCCATGTCTTCAGTGCCGGAAGTGGCGCATGCCGGTGAAGACCATGGCAAGGTCCGCGTCATCCGCCGCCTTGATCACTTCATCGTCACGCACCGATCCGCCCGGCTGGATCACCGCCGTGGCCCCGGCTTGCGCCGCCTGCAGCAGGCCATCCGCGAACGGGAAGAAGGCGTCGGAAGCGCAGACCGATCCGATCGTCGCCGGGTCGGCCTTGTTGATCGCCCGATGCCAACCGTCGCGCCATCCTTGGCGTAGATGATGGCGTTGGACTTGGTGTGCTTGCAGACGCGGAAGGCAAACAGCATGTCCGCGATTTCCTGCGGGCTGGGGCGCCGCCTGGTGACGATCTTGAGATCGGCTTCCATGATGCGCCCCACATCGCGGTCCTGCACCAGCAGGCCGCCGGCAACGGTGCGCACCATGACGCCCGGCTGGCCCGGATCAGGCAATCCATCAGTGATCAGCAGGCGCAGGTTCTTCTTCTTCGCGAACACGGCCAGCGCCTCATCATTGGCGCCCGGCGCGATCACCACCTCAGTGAAGATTTCCGTAATGGCCTCCGCAGTCGGACCATCGAGCGGCACGTTGACCGCGATGATGCCGCCAAAGGCCGATGTGGAATCGCAGGCGAGCGCGCGGCGATAGGCTTCGGTCACCGTGGCGCCAGTCGCGACGCCGCACGGGTTGGCGTGCTTGATGATGGCAACCGCCGGAAACACCTTCGCGTCAAACTCGGCCACGAGTTCGTAGGCCGCGTCCGTGTCGTTGATATTGTTGTAGCTGAGCTCCTTGCCCTGCACTTGTCGCGCGGTCAGCACGCCAGCGCGTTTCACAGGACCGGCATAGACCACGGCCTGCTGGTGCGGGTTCTCGCCATAGCGCAGCGTCTGCTGCAGCTTGCCGCCAAACGCACGCCAATCGCCCGCGTCCTCGCCGAGCTGCTTCCAGTACCACTCGCTGATCGCAGCATCGTAGGCCGCCGTGCGTGCATAGGTCTTCGCGGCAAGGCGTTGGCGCAGCTTCAGCGTTACGCTTCCCCTGCTCTCGGCCTGCTCCATCTCGGCCAACGCCGCATCGACATCCGCGCCGTCCGTGCAGACGGCCACGAAGTCAGCGTTCTTCGAGGCCGCGCGCAGCATGGCGGGGCCGCCGATGTCGATGTTCTCGATACAATCATCAAAGCTCGCGCCAGCCTGCACCGTCGCCTCGAACGGATAGAGATTGATCCAGACGAGATCGATAGGCTCGATGCCGTGGTCTGTCGCGTCCTTGGTG
>NCEM01000018.1 GCA_002280725.1 Alphaproteobacteria bacterium 32-64-14 | reverse complement strand
GCCCGGCTGATTCAAAAGGGCTGCATCCGACGAGTTTGCGGGCTTGGTGTTTGATTTTGCTGGAGGCGGTGGGAAGTTTTCCGACGGATTGGGGAAGGCTGTTTCCCCGCATCTGGCGTCAGGGGGCACGGCCTCGTGGTTCGACAGGCTCACCATGAGGCCTCTGAGAAACTCCGCATCCAAAGGCCTTTCCAACGGTTGTCATCCCGGACGAGCGTAGCGAGGCCCGGGATCCAAGGTGAGGTTGTCGCGCTGGCGCGGTGGGTCCCTGACAGCGCCTCGGTTTACCCTGAGCGACGCCGCAGGCGGCGTCGAAGGGCGCTTCCGGGATGACACGTGGTGGTCCTCGATGCCTTGCAGGCGCATGGCTTCGCGGACGTCGCCGCGGAGGACGAGGACTTTGACGTCGGTTGGCGCGAGCTTCATTGCGGCTTCGACATCGGCCCATGCATCGGAGAGACGGTTGAGCTTCAGGCGCGACAGGCCGCGCAGGCGGTGGGCCTCCGCATCGCCCGCGGCCATGGTGATAGCCATGTCGAGATCCTTCGCGGCGTCGCCCCACTTCTTTTGCAGCACGTGGGCGCGGGCGCGGTCCTTGTAGAGTTCGTAGTCGGAGGGGCGCAGCTTCATCGCGTTGGTGAGCGTGACGATGGCTTCCGCCGGCATGCCGGCGAGCAGCCAGGCATTGCCCGACTGCGCGAGATAGACGCCGCGCTCTTCAATGCCGCCGGCGTCGGGCGCGTTGGCGAGTTCTTCGAGGCGGGAAGCGCCTTCGGCTTCCTGGCCCAGCGCGATGAGGGCGAGGGCCGTGCAGTGACGTGCGGCGGGACGATTGCCGAGCGACAGCCAGGTGAGCCCGTCCTGGTAGGCGCCTTCGGGATCGCGATCGATGCGGTCGTAGCATTTCTGGAGGCGCTGACCTTCGTCTTCCTGGGCCGTGGCGGCGGGCGCGCCGGCAAGAGCGGCGGCGACGAGCGCGGACAGGACGACAGAACGCATGCGGGACAACTCCGGCGGGCAGCCCGGCAGGCAGCCCCGTCTGGGCGGAAACATGCCGGGGAATACGCCGAATCCAAGGCCCGGACAGCATCTGCAGATTTTGGCGGCGCGGGGGCTTTACACCTCGCCAAAGTATACGTATCAACAGAGTACTTTTTATTACAAAGTACTTCTTGGAGAGCCAAATATGAAACGCCTGCTGATCACGGTTGCTGTCGCCGCCGCTCTTGCCTTGCCAGTTCTGGCCTCCCCGGTTCTGGCCGCGCCGGCCTTCGCCGAGGACGTGACCGTTACCATCACCGGCGTGCATCCGCGCGGGGGCGAGATTCTGGTCGCCCTGCAGACGAAGGACGAATACCTGCAGCCGCGCGGATCGTATGGCGCGAAGGCCGCCTCGCCCGCCGCCAACGGCACGGTGACCGTGACGATTCCGGGCGTCGCGCCGGGCGCCTATTCGGTGTCGGTGCTCCACGACGAGAACGGCGACGGCGCGATGGCGATGGCTGCCAACGGCATGCCGAAGGAAGGCTGGGCGATGCTGAACGGCGACAAGCTGCGCGCGGCGCCGACGTTCGATGCGACGAGCTTTGCAGTGGGCGCGGCCCCGGTGAAGCTGACCGTGCCGATGATCTACTTTCCAGAGTGATCTGGCCCGGCTGATACGAAACGCGCTTCCTGAGGGTGCGCGGATAGCTGTGGGATCGCTCATGGTCCATAAGCCGGGGGAACAACCGGCGGGATCATGAGCGGCGCACAGCTTTTCGCATTCGGGTTTGGGTATGTGGCTGGCTTCCTTGCGGAGCGGCTGCAGGCGAAGGGCGTGGCGTGCGCGGGCACGGTGCGCAGCGCGGAGGGCGCGGCGGCCTTGCGGGCGCGCGGGTTTGATGTGGCGGTGTGGCCGGGCGATGGGCTGGATGTTGCGGAGGGTGCGGACTGGCTGATCTCCGTGCCGCCGGATGCGGAGGGGTGTCCGGTGTTTCGTAACTTTGGCGAGATGGCGGGGAGCGCGCGGTCGATATCGTATCTGTCTACCACGGGCGTCTATGGCGATCTTCAGGGCGGCTGGGCGTTCGAGGAGACGCCTGTGGCGCCGCTGAGCCGGGAGGCGATCAACCGTGCGCGGGCGGAAGAGCAATGGCTGTCGCTGGGCGCGATGGTGTTTCGCCTGCCGGGCATTTACGGGCCGGGGCGCTCGGCGATCGAGCGTGTGCGCGAGCCGGGGGCGCGGCGGATCGTGAAGGCGGGACAGGTGTTCTCGCGCATTCATGCCGCAGACCTTGCGCGGCTGCTTGAACTGGCGATGGGGCGGGTGAAGCGGGGCGAGATTTTCAACGTATGCGACGATGAACCCGCGCCGGCGGATGACGTGCTGGCGTATGCGGCGGGGTTGGTCGGTGTTGAGCCTCCGGCGGCTGTTGCATTCGAGGATGCGGGGCTGTCGCCGGCGGCGCAGCGGTTCTACGCCGAGTGCAAGCGCGTCTCGAACGCGAAGGCGAAGGCGGTGTTCGGATGGCGGCCTGAGTTTCCGACGTATCGGGAGGGGTTGGCTGCCGCCATCGGCTAGGCGGCAATGCCTTCGACGTTTGTCGGAGGGATCACATGCAACGGAAGCCGCACCCTGACGGTCGTTCCGGGGGCATCTGCTTCCGGAGGCAGGATCGAGCCGCCGAGCTGACGGACAAATATGGCGACATAATCGCCTCCCCGCTTCTCGGCGGACTTGACCGCACCGACCGTCGGAATACCGACGCCGTCATCGGCAATGCTCAGCTCCATGTCGTCGCCGAGCTGAACGGCCCCCAGCACCACGCGCCCGGCGCCGCCCGGGAAAGCGTGCTTGATGGCGTTCGTCACGAGCTCATTGACCAGAAGGCCGAACGGCACCGCGCGTTCGGGGTCTATTTCCAGGGCCTCGGCCTTGACCTCGATTTTTATCCTGGACGTCTCGCCGAGCAAACCCGCCGCCGCCGATTTGGCGATCTCCCGCAGATAGCCGTCAACCGCGACCGCTCCGCCACGGCTGGAGTGGGAGATCAGATCATAAAGCTGGGCGATAGCGCCGATGCGCGTCTGCATCGACCTGTAGCCCTGTACGCATGGCTTGGGCGTGGAGCGGACTTCGAAGGCGATGAGGCCGACGATGATCTGCAGGTTGTTCTTTATCCTATGGGAGATTTCGTTGGTCAGGGTGAGCGCGTCGCGCTCGCGCTGTTTCCGGTCGGTGATGTCCTCGAAGACGAGCAGCATGCGGTGGGCGTGGTTGCCCGGCTGGGAGATTTTCCGTGCGTTGAGGTTGAACACGCGCAGGCCAAGACCGGGAAAATTATCCTCGATCTCGAAATTCTCGATCGGCTTGTTCTCTGGCAGCACCTTGTCCATCAGATGCCGCAGTGCGGGCACGTCCCACTGATGCTGGCCAAGTTCCGATACTCTCCGCCCGCGCGCCTCGGCCTGGGTTATGCCGAAGATCGTCACGAAGGCCTTGCTCGCCGTCACCACTGTCATGTCGTTTTCGAGCACGACGAGCGGATCGCGGATCGTGTCGACGATGCTCTGCGTGATCTGCCAGTTGCGATTGCTGTCGCGCCGCGCCGCACGCTCCTCGCTGACATCCTCGATGGCGAGCAGGATGGAGCTGTCCCGATCGCCGGCGCCGAAAATCTTGCGCGCGTTGACCAGCATGGTGCGCCGGCCAATCGTCGGGAAGTCATGTTCGACCTCGAATCCCTCGACTGACGCGCGATGGGGGATGACGCTTTCGAGCAGGGTGCGAAGGGCGGGAATATCCCACTGACGGTTGCCGAGGTCGTAGATGAGAGACCCTTCGGTCTCGCCGCGGCTGGTGCGAAAGGTCTGGTAGAATGCCCGGTTCGCGGATGTGATGATGAGATCCTTGTCGAGCACGATCAGGGCGCTCGGGATCGTCTCTACGATGTCGCTGGCGGCTATATCGGACAAGACTGGTGTTCCTTGTGATGTGCGGGCGTCAGCTCAGTTTGCGAGCATCTCGGCTACGGAAGCCTGGAGCTGCAGTGGCGTGTAGGGTTTGCCCAGAAACAGCCCGCCCACGACGAACCGGGATGTCAGCTGGACCGTGGCCGAGTTGCCAGTCGTGTAGAGCACGCGCAGGCCCGGACGCAGTATCATGGCTTGATGCGCCAGATCGCATCCGCCGAATACCGCGGTCCTGAGGTAGATGTCGGTGAACAGCGCATCGATCGGCTGGTTGGTCCGGAGCAGGCCAATGGCCTCTTCGACACAGCTTGAATAAAGAGCGGTGTGACCCCAATCCTCGATATACATGCCGGCAAGTTCGCGGGTGAACAGTTCGTCCTCGACGATCAAGACAACAGCCATCAGCGTTTTCCCCGTGTTGTCGCACCGGCTGCAAGCCGGCCGCAGCCGGCGTCGCGGCTGTTCGAGGCATTCTCGTTTCCAAGGATGGCAACGTCACAACTCGCTCAGGAGCATCCGGTTCCGGGGCGCGCTGCCTATTTTTTGCGATATTCGACATCGGGCCCGCCAACAGCCCGGGCCGGGGCCATTTTACCGCGGATTTCGGCCATTCATGGGAGAAATGCCTCCACCCGCTCAACCGTCGGCAGCACCGTCTCAATCATGCGCGCGATGTCCTGCGGGCGGGACAGGCGGTGGTCGCCGTCCTTGATGAGGGTCCAGACGACGTCGGATGAGGCGAGCTTGTCGGCGAGGTCGCGGGAGTGGGTCCACGGCACATCTGTGTCGAGGCCGCCGTGGAGGATGCGGACGGGGATGTTGAGGGGGATCTGCTCGTCGAGGATGTTCCACGTCCTGCCCTCCTCGATCAGCTCGCGGGTGATGGGGTAGCCGGCGGGATCGTAGGGGGATGGGCGCGTCCAGTAACCCTGCTCCATGATCTGCTGCTTCTGGTTGTCGTCGAAGCCGGCCCACATCAGCTTGTCGGTGAAGTCGGGCGCGGGGGCGAGGAGGACGAGGGCCTTGATGCGCTCGGGCCGCGCCAGTGCGCAGAGGAGCGACATCCAGCCGCCCATGGAGGAGCCGACGAGAACGAGCGGGCCTTGCGTCAACTGGTCGATGATGGCGAGCGCGTCCGAGCGCCAGCGGCCGATCGTTCCAGCAGCGAACAATCCACCGCTTTCGCCGTGGCCGAGATAGTCGAAGCGGGTGTAGGCGCGGCCAGTCGCGGCGACGGCTTCGTGGAGGAGCGTCGCCTTCTCGCCCAGCATGTCGGAATGGAACCCGCCGAGCCAGACCACTCCAGCGTGGCGAGTGTCTGCATGTGCAGGCGACGCGGACGCGCGGCGGTAGGCCAGCTTTACGCCGTCATGTTCAAGGAAGGACGGAGGGGTCGGGTTCATGCCAGCGGTTGTGGTCGGTTTGCGTGGCGATGAAAAGGCTTTATGGGACGGCATAAGGGGAACGCATTCAACGGAGATTCAACGTTTGGCGCTGGTCAGCTCACCGCTGAGGGGAGCCACGATCCTGCAGGTCATTCCGCATCTGGGCGCAGGGGGCGCGGAGCGGACGACGGTGGAGGTGGCCGAAGCGCTGAGCGCGGCGGGCGCGACGGCGCTTGTCGCCAGCGTGGGCGGGCGGCTGGAAGGCGAGCTGACGCGCGTGGGCGGGCAGCTGATCCGGATCGATAGCCTTGCATCGAAAAACCCGGTCACCATCCGGTGGAATGCGCACATCCTGTCGAAGATCGCCAGGCAGAACGATGTGAAGCTGATCCACGCGCGCAGCCGGGCGCCGGGATGGAGCGCGCTGTGGGCGGCGCGGGGGATGAAGCTGCCGTTCGTGACGACGTATCATGGCGTTTATAACGCGAAGGGCCGCATCAAGCGCTGGTACAATTCGGTGATGGCGCGTGGCGACGCGGTGATCGCCAATTCGGACTACACGGCGGCCCATGTGCGCAGCGAGCATCCCGAGGCGGCGAGCCGGATCGTGACCATCCATCGCGGCGTCGACATTGCGAAGTTCTCGGCGGAAGCCGTGAACGAGGTACGGCGGGCGTCGCTTCGCAAGGCGTGGCGGATCGACGAGCGCGCGGGGCCGATCATCCTGCTGCCGGCGCGGCTGACGGGATGGAAGGGGCATCGCGAGGCGATCACGGCGGCAGGTATACTGGCGAAGACATCCGAACAGTCTGGAAAAAATCTGGCGTGGAGCCTGGTGTTCGTGGGCGACCATCAGGGGCGGCTGGATTATGTGAGCGAGCTGGCCCAGCTGATCTCCCAGCATGGCGTTGACCTGCGGGTGCGGATCGCGGGGCATTGCGATGACATGCCGGCCGCCCTTGCCCTGTCGGACATCGTGATTGCCCCTTCGAACGAGCCGGAGGCGTTCGGGCGCGTGGCCGCCGAGGCGGGGGCGATGGGCATCCCGGCTGTCGGCTCCAGCATCGGGGCGCAGGGCGAGATCATCGTGGATGGCGACACCGGGCTGATTGTTCCGCCCAAAAATCCGGAGGCGCTGGCCGGAGCGATGCAACGCCTTCTGGACATGGGCAAAACAGGCCGGGCGGAGATGGGGAAAAAGGCCCTGAACCGGGTTCGTGAACGGTTTACGACATCGGCGCTTCAGAAGGCGACGCTGGCAGTCTATGAAGGGCTGATGGGTCGATCCGTATGAGTGAGCCGACGAACTTCACACCGCCCCCCAACCCGGGCGACACGCTGCGCCGCGTGCTTGTTGTCAAGCTGGGCGCAATGGGCGATTTCATGCAGGCGTTGGGTGCTTTCCGCGTGGTGCGGGCGACCCACCCGTCGGCCCGGATCACACTGCTGACGACCGAACCGTTCGAGGCGTTCGCCAAGGCCTGTCCGTATTTCGATATCGTGGAGGCCGATGGACGCCCGCGCGACATCAAGGGCCGGTCCGACCTGATCCGCCGCCTGCGCGGGGCCGGGTACGACATGGTCTATGACTTCCAGAACAATGACCGGACGAACCAGTACTACGTGGGGCTGACGGGGAAGAAGCCGCTGTGGTCTGGGCATGCCAAGGGCGCATCGCACCAGCACATGAACCCTGACCGCGCCAACATGCACAATTTCGACCGGCTGGCCGAACAGCTGCGCCATGCCGGGCTTGGGCCGAAGCCGCCGGGCGATCCGAGCGGCTGGGTGATTGGCCAGGACGTGTCGCCGAGCGTGGACTGGGTGCGCCCCGCCTTCCGCGATCCGCCGCGTTTCCAGCCGGCCTTCTTTGGGCTGAACGGACCCTATGCCCTGCTGATCCCCGGCTCTTCTGCTGAGCACCCGGAAAAGCGCTGGCCGGTAGAGCGGTTCGTGAGGCTGGCCAACTGGCTGGCCGAGGGCGGCGTCACCCCGGTGGTGATCGGCGGGAAGGATGAGGGCGACATTGGCGCCCAGATCTTCCGCAAGGAACCGCGCGCCAAGAACCTGGTGGGGCGGACCGACCTGTTCCAGCTGGCGACGCTGGCGCAGCGCGCCGAGCTGGCGATTGGCGGGGATACGGGGCCGATGCACCTTGCTGCTGCGGCCAGAACCCCCGGCGTCTGCCTGTTCGCGCAGGACTGGACCGACACGATGGCGCAGGAAATGCGGACCGTATGGGACCCGCATACCCGGCTTGGCCGGGCGGCGCCGCGCGGCGGGCCGATGATGATCCTGTATGCGCCAGCCCTTGAAGCCGTCAGCGTCGATGATGTGAAACAGGCTGCTTTCCGGCTGGGCGTGCTGCCCGCCGGGATGAAGCCGCTGCCGACGCCTGAACCGGCTATTGCGGCTGAAGGCGGGCCCGCGGGGGAGACCGCCGCGCCGCCGGAGCCGGCTGCCGATTCCGAGCAGGCGCTTGCCGATGGCGCCGATTCTTGAATATTTCCGCCGGAACGGGCATATTCACGGCCCTACCAGTCACCATGGAGAACTAAAATCGCTCAGCGTCCGCAAGCGGCCCAGTCGCCCAAGAAGGAAGGTCCGCAGATCAATGAGGATATCCGCGCGCCGCGCGTCCTCCTGATTGATGAAAAAGGCGAGAAGCAGGGCGAGATGCCGCTCGAAGCCGCGCTCGATGCCGCCAAGGAGGCTGGCCTCGACCTCGTGATGGTTGCGCCCGACAACGAGCCGCCGGTCGTGAAGATTTCGGACTACGGCAAGCAGCGCTTTGCCGAACAGAAGAAGAAAGCCGAAGCGCGCAAGAAGCAGAAGTCGGCCGACCTCAAAGAGATCAAGCTTCGTCCGAACATCGACAAGCATGATTACGAAGTGAAGGGCCGCTCGATCCGCCGGTTCTTCGAGGAAGGCGACAAGGTGAAGATCACCATGCGCTTCCGTGGCCGCGAGATGGCGCACCAGAACATCGGCATGGAATTGCTGATCAAGGTGAAAGCCGAATTCGCCGACGTCGCGAAGGTGGAATCCGAGCCGAGGCTCGAAGGCCGCCAGATGGTGATGGTGCTGTCGCCGCGCTGAGGCGCGGACGGCAGGTGTTGAACCGACAAGTTGGAGTAACGCCATGCGCGTGACGACTGGACGCCTGTCGACCGGACGCCTGTCGACTGGTCTGTGCGCGCTGGTGTTGATCCTTGCATCCGGCTGCGGCGCAGCCGATGCGATTTCGGAAGGCATATCGGGCAATCCGGTGAGCCAGTCGCCCTCGCGCGGGGTCACCTCGCTGCAGACGGCGCCGTTCGACGACACGGGCGCGCCAACGCACGTGACGCCGGCCCCTGCGCCATCACCTGACCAGCCGCCGCAGGACACGGACTATGTGCCGGACTTCACGACGGTTGCGGCCAACTTTGATCCGGGCAAGCAGCGCCTGATCTGGGTGTTGCCGCCGGGCATGCATGGCACGGGGCCGTGGGGCTTCGATGTGACCGTGCGCATGAAGGGCGACGTGAAGCACGAGACCCAGCTGCCGCTGCTCGCGAAGGTGCAGCCGTCAGGCACGCAGGCGGAGTTTCCGGCGGGCTATGAAGTGATCCGCCTGACGGACGACGGGCAGTGGGCTGCGCGCACGGCCGAACTCGACACCGTGATCCAGCAACTGATTGCCGAGTACGGACGCGGCAATGGCGAGCTGGAGTTCAGCAGCCTTCTCAAGGTCTCCCTGGATGCGGCCGCGCGGCAGAAATACTGCGTCGAGCACAAGCCGGCGGATGTGCGGTTCTATGTGGAAGAGCTGGGCAAAAGCGAGCTGATCACGCTGCTGGATGGCGTGGACCAGACGTTCGTGAGCTTCCTGCTGAAGCCGGTTTGCGAAGCCTAACTGACGCTTCACTTGAAGCCGTGCGCGAGCGCCCTACTCTTCTCGGCATGAAACATTTCATCATCGCCTGCCTCGCCGGCGCCAGCCTGATGGCTTGCACCCCCGCATCTGAACCTGTTCCGGAAACGCCGGTGACGCCTGCGGCCTCGACGCCGGAAGCGCCGCCAGCGGGTGTCGATCCTGCGGCTCCGCAGGAGGATGCCTGCAAGGCGACGACCTATGCGGCGCTGATCGGCAAGCCGATCACCGAGCCGGGCGTGCCGGCGGAAGGTCCGGATGTGCGTTACCTGCGGCCCAATACGCAGATGACGATGGATTTTCGCCCGGACCGGCTGAACATCGCGATCGACGCCAACGACGTCATCACCGGCTTCCGCTGCACCTGAGCGGACTGATGCTTACCTGAAGGAGTGACGGCATGATGCGCGCCGCAGCGACGACGTTTGCCATGGCCATTGGGATGGCGGCCTGTGCGGCAGGGCCAGCGCCTGCGCTGGATGAGCCGGCGAATGCGGGGCTGCCTTCGGCTTCCAACGATACGTGCGGGGCAACCATGTTTGCCGAGCTGATCGGCAAGCCGATCGACGGGCCGGGCGTGCCCAGCGAAAGCCGCTTGAACCGCCACATCCTGCCGGGAACGCAGGTGACGATGGACTACGTCGCCCAGCGCATGAACATCGAGGCCAACGCGCAGGGCGTGATCCAGCGGCTCAATTGCGGCTGAGCTGCAAGTCGCCTGCGCCGGACGCTTGCGGGCCGGGATGCAGCACGTAGGCTGAGGGCATGAACGCTGCCCTCGCCGCCATTGCTGTCGCTATTGCTGCGTCTGTCGCTGCGGGGTGCGTTTTGCTTGAGCCTGCGCAGACGATCGATGAGCGCGATGCGTGCGGGGCGAAGGCGCTAGCCCACCTGATCGGCAAGTCGCTGGGCGATGCGGGCGTGCCTGCAGCATCATCGACAGTGCGCCACATCCGGCCGGGCGATGCGGTGACCGAGGATCTCCGCATCGAAAGGCTGAATCTTTACGCGACCGGGGCCGGCGTGATCGAGATGATCAATTGCGGCTAGGCCGTTATCTGGCGCGGCGGACGAGCGAGAGCAGCACGATCACGATGATCGCGCCGACCATGGCGTAGAGGATGCTGGTGATCAGGGCGTTGCCGGCGTCGAAGCCGAGGCCGAGTTGGGGCAGCAGCCAGGATGAGAGCAGCGCGCCCAGAATTCCGATCACGATGTTGCCGACAATGCCGAAGCCGGAGCCCTTTACGATGAGGCCCGCGAGCCAGCCGCCGATGCCGCCGACGATCAGTGCGATGAGAATGCTTTCAGTTGACATGATGTCTCTCTCCCACGAGCCCATTCGGCCCGATAACGGGGCATCTCGACCGGGCGACAGCCCGGCGGTGTTCCCTGATGGTCACACGGCATCATGCCGCCCCACCGGCATCAATGGCCCCGTGGTAAATAGGTTCCACTCGACGGCCGGAGCTAGCGCCTTGCTTTTCGGCGTTTCCCGCGTATAAACCGCCGCTTCCACAGGACCGGTCAGGCTAATGGCATGCCTCCCGGGACTTTTTCAGGCGTCGCGCCGTTGATTTCCCGGTCTTTTTTCTAAGAAAGATGCGGAAATTGCCGGGTCGGACTGTCGCCAACAGGAGACCGAAATGCCGAAGATGAAGACCAAGCAGGCCGCTGCAAAGCGGTTCACCATGACTGCGTCCGGCAAGCTCAAGCGTGGCGTTGCCGGCAAGCGTCACCGACTGATCAGCCACAACTCGAAGTACATCCGCACCAACCGCGGCACCGTCGTGGTTTCGGAAGCCGATACGCCTCGCGTAAAGAAGCAGTTCCTGCCGAACGGCGTGAGCTGAGCTTCTCCCTAACGCGCTAGCGCGCTTCCCCTGATCAGATAATCGGAGTTTTCCTATGCCCCGCGCCCGCGGCCGAGTTCCGGCCCACGCCCGTCACCGCAAGGTCATCAAAGCCGCCAAAGGCTTTTATGGCCGTCGCAAGAATACCTTCCGCACAGCCCAGGCCGCCGTCGTCAAAGCCGGCGTCAACGCCTACAAGGGCCGCAAGCAGAAGAAGCGCAATTTCCGCTCGCTCTGGATCCAGCGCATCAACGCTGCCGTGCGGTCGGTCGATGACAAGCTGACGTACTCGCGCTTCATCGACGGCCTGACCAAGGCTGGCCTCGGTGTTGACCGCAAGGTCATGGCCGATCTCGCCATGCACGAGCCGGCTGCGTTTACCGCCCTGGTGGAGAAAGCCCGGGCAGCGCTCGCGGCCTAATCGGCCAACGGCACTTATCTCCGAAGCTTTTCTCCGCTAGTTCCGAGCCGCGCTGCGCGGGGCGGACTTTGGCCCCGTGCGCACGATTGCACCGCACGAGGGTTACAATGTCCGCCTCTCAAAGCACGCAAGACCCAGTACCGATCCATACGGACGTAAAGTCCTGGATCGCGTATGTGGGGTCGTCGGTTCAGCGATACCTTCCGGATGCGAAGACGGTAGAAATCTCATTCGCGCACAAGACCGAGCTGGCGGGGCGTCTTTTCGAAGACGCCTATAAAGAAGCTAAGGTCGCGGCGGATGAGCAAAAGCTTGATGGCTTTGGGCATCTAAACGAAGTTCTTCGCGGCCTCGCGAAGCGCAGTTCAACGCTCTTTGAAGCATACGCCCAGTCGCTCCATTCCGTGTCGGCACTTGAAGAGGCGCGCGTTGAATTTATCGGGAAAAAGGGTGAGCTAAATCTGCTCACTCGTTATCTGGGCCAAATCGTGCCTTCTGGACGCACGGTCGTAGGTCCTGTCTTCAACGATATGAAGGCTGCCTTCACCACCGCAATTGACCGCCGCAGATCCGAGCTTGAACTTGCCGCGCTCAATGTTCGGCTTGAGGCCGAGCGCGAAGATCTCACGCTTCCCCCGCGCTTCGAGCCGGTGGGTGCGCTGCATCCGGTGATGCAGGTGTTCGAGGAGCTGGCCGCGATCTTTGCCGACATGGGCTTTGCCGTCGCCGAAGGTCCGGACATCGAGGACGACTTCCACAACTTCACCGCGCTCAACTTCCCGCCCGGTCACCCGGCGCGGGAGATGCACGACACGTTCTTCATGAAACCAGCGGCCGATGGCACGCGGAAACTGCTTCGCACGCATACCTCGCCCATCCAGGTGCGGGCGATGGTGAACTCCAAGCCGCCGATCCGCGTGATCGCGCCGGGCCGCGTGTACCGGAAAGACTGGGACGCGACGCACACGCCGATGTTCCACCAGATCGAAGGCCTTGTGGTCGACGAGACGGTGCACATGGGTCACCTGAAATCGTGCCTGACGGATGCGTTCTCGCGCTTCTTCGAAGTGCCGACGACGGAATCGCGTTTCCGTCCGCACTTCTTCCCGTTCACCGAGCCGAGCGCGGAGATGGATATCCGCTGCGACCGCCAATCTGGCAAAGAGGGGGGCGGCGAGATCAAGGTCGGCGAGGGCAATGACTGGCTCGAGATTCTCGGCTGCGGGATGGTGCATCCCAACGTGCTGCGCGCGTGCGGGATCGATCCGGAGAAATACCAAGGCTTCGCGTTCGGCCTCGGTGTCGATCGCCTTGCGATGCTGAAATACGGCATGAACGATCTGCGTCCGTATTTCGAAGCCGACACCGAATGGATCAAGCACTACGGCTTCAAACCGTGGCTGCTGCCGACGGTCACTGGAGGCCTGTCGTGAAATTTACCCTCCCCTGGCTGAAGGACTATCTCGATACGAGCGCGGGGTTGCCTGCGATTCTCGAGGCGATGACGCAGGCGGGCCTCGAGGTTGAGGAGGCGCATGATCCGAAGGATGAGCTGAAGCAGTTCACCGTGTGCCGCATCGTTTCCGCCAAGCAGCATCCGAACGCCGACAAGCTTCAGGTCTGCCAGGTCGAGACTGTCGATGGCGTGAAGGAGATCGTGTGCGGCGGTCTCAATGCGCGGCCAGGTCTTGTGACGGCGTATGCGCCGATTGGCGCGTATATTCCGGGATCGGGCATCACGCTGGTTCCGAAGCCCGTGCGCGGTGTTGTTTCCAACGGCATGCTGTGCTCGGGCGGCGAGATGAAGACGGACGAGGATCCGTTCCGGCTTCGCATTGCGCGGTTCGACGACTGGAAGTTCCGCGCCGAGGCGCTGGGGCTTTCCGAAGAACAGGCCATTGCCGATGGCGGCATTATCGAGCTGCCGGATGACCTCAAAGTCGGATCGCCGGTGGCGGATGCGCTAGCGCTCGACACGGTGATCGATTTCGAAGTGACGCCGAACCGGCCGGACTGGCTGGGCGTCACGGGCATTGCGCGCGATCTGGGCGCGAAGGGTCTGGGCAAGTTCAAGCTTGAGCCGGTGAAGGCCACGAAGGGCACGTTCCCCTGCCCGGTGAAGGTGCGCATCGAGGATGAGAGCGCGTGCCCGGTGTTTGCGGGCCGCCTGATCCGTGGCGTCAAGAACAAGCCGTCTCCGGACTGGATGCAGAAGCGCCTGAAGGCCATCGGCATCAATCCGAAGAACATGCTGGTGGATGTAACGAACTATATCTCGTTCGACCGTTGCCGGCCGCTGCACGTTTATGACGCGGCGAAGCTGAAGGGCGATGTGCGTGCGCGGCTCGGGACTGAGACGGACGTGTTCACAGGTCTCGATGGCAAGACGTATTCCAACCTCAGTGAGATGTGCGTGATTGCGGACGATAGCGGCGCCATCGGCCTTGGCGGCGTGATGGGCGGGGAGTCGACGGGCTGTTCGATCGACACGGTGGATGTGTTCATCGAGAGCGCCTACTTTGACGCCAACCGCACGGCGCGGACTGGGCGCGCCACGGGCATCATTTCCGACGCACGTTTCCGCAATGAGCGCGGCATTGATCCGCATTCGTGTGTCGAGGGTATTGAGCTGGCGACGAAGCTGATCCTTGAGGTGTGTGGCGGGGAAGCCTCCGAGGTGATCGTGGCGGGCAAGGTTCCCGAGGGGCCGGCTCCGGTGGCGTTCAAACCGCGCGACATGAAGCGGCTGACGGGGCTCGACATGCCGGTGAAGCGCATGGAGCAGATCCTGCGCGCGCTGGGCTTCGAACCGGTTGTGCCGCCCAAGGCGCAGCATGACGACCAGACGATCTGGGCGACAAAAGTGCCGTCGTGGCGGCCGGACGTGGAAGGCTCGGCGGATATCGTGGAAGAGCTGATCCGCATCGAGGGTTACGACAAGCTGCCGGACGAGAAGCTGCCGGCGCCGGCGACGCTGGGCGTTGTGGTGACGCCGCTGCAGAACCGCGTGCGCGTGGCGCGGCGCGTTCTGGCGGCGCGCGGCTTCCTCGAGACGGTGACGTGGAGCTTCATGCACCATGAGACCGCAGCCCTGATGATCGGCGGGCCGAACAAGCTGCAGGATGCGCTGACGATCGACAATCCGATTGCTTCGGATCTCGATTACATGCGGCCGTCCATGCTGGCGAACCTGGCGCAGGGCTCGCAGCGCAATGCGGACCATGGCGCGGACGATGTGCGGCTGTTCGAGACGGGACCAGTCTATCCGGGCGACAAGCCGACGGACCAGCGCCTTCATGTGGCGGCCGTGGTGAAAGCCGCGAAGGCGCGCGACTGGCAGGGGGCGCCTGCGCCCTACTCCGCCTATTCGGCGAAGGCAGATGTGTTCGCGTTGCTGGCAGCGCTCGATCAGAGCCCGGACAAGTTCCAGATCGGCGCGCCTGAAGGCGCGTGCTGGCATCCGGGACGTTCAGCAACGCTGCGGCTTGGGCCGAAGCAGATTGTCGGCACGTTCGGGGAGCTGCATCCACAGTTCCTGAAGGAGCTGGGTGTGGATGGCCCGGTGGTGGCGATCGAGCTGGCGCTGGATGGCCTGCCGCAAGCAAAAGCCAAGCCGACCAAGACGCGGCCCGTGCTCGACAAGGCGGACCAGACGCCCGTGCGTCGCGACTTCGCGTTTGTGGTCGAGGAGAAAGTGCCGGCTGGAGATATCGCGCGGCTGGCGCTGAAGGGCGATCCGAAGCTGGTGAGTGCGGCGCGCGTGTTCGACGTCTATCGCGGCGCCAGCATTGGCGAGGGCAAGAAGTCGGTCGCGGTGGAAGTCACGCTGCAGCCGCGCGGGTCGGCCATGACGGATGAGCAGATCGAGGCGGTGGCGCAGGCCATCGTGAAGTCTGTCGCGAAGGGCACTGGCGCGGTGTTGCGGGGTTAGGCCGTTCCGGCCGCTTCGCGGCCAGCCCCCTCCGTCTCGGCGCTCCTCCCTGCGCCATTCGGCTTCGGGAGGCAGGTCGCGCCGATCCACCTCCCCCACTTGCTTTGCCGGTGGAGGACTGAGCGAAGGCTTGGAAGTCTTCCCCCAGTCGCACAGCGAGTGGGGGAAGTGGCCCGAAGGGCCGAAGGGGGGCCGGCCGCGAAGCAGCCGGAGCCTCCCTAAGCCGCGTCCTTCAGTTCCTGCTGCACGCGCTCGGCGAGTTGGCGGAGGGTGAAGGGTTTGGGGAGGAAGCTGATCGCGCGATCGTCTTCCAGCGTCTTGGCGAGATCGCGTTCGGCGTAGCCCGAGATGAACATGACGCGCGTGTTGGTGAGCCACGGGCGCGCTTCCTTGAGGAGCGCGGGGCCATCCATGCCGGGCATGACGACGTCCGAGATCAGCAGATCGATATTGCCGGCCTGCTCCTTGATGATCTCCAACGCCTTTTCACCATCGCTGGCTTCGATGACCGAGTAGCCGAAGGACGCGAGCAGCTGGGCGGCGATGCCGCGCACGCCGTCTTCGTCCTCGACCAGCAGGATCGAGCCGCGGCCTGCGAGGTCGCCGCTGCGGGCAGGCGCGGACGACGTGGGCGCGGGTTCTGCGTGTTCAAGCACGCCGCCGACAGTCGCCTGATCCTCAACGCCATCCCAGGCCGGCAGGAAGATCTTGAACGTGGTGCCACGGCCGAGTTTCGAGACCGGATAGATGTAGCCGCCGAGCTGTTTGACGATGCCGTAGACGGTGGCGAGGCCAAGGCCCGTGCCCTTGCCTTCGACCTTGGTGGTGAAGAAAGGCTCGAAGATCTTTTCCATGATCTCCGGCGGGATGCCGCCGCCATCGTCGACCACTTCGATGAGCACGTATTCGCCATCGATGACGTGGGTG
The DNA here is from genome assembly GCA_002280725.1 of Alphaproteobacteria bacterium 32-64-14. Classification (GTDB taxonomy): domain Bacteria; phylum Pseudomonadota; class Alphaproteobacteria; order Caulobacterales; family Hyphomonadaceae; genus UBA7672. The sequence continues at coordinate 67,266 of NCEM01000018.1, read as the reverse complement.
AAGCCATCCTTGCGGGCGGCTGCCGCATCCGAGCGCGAGGTGCGGATGACGAGACGTCCGCCGCCGCTCTTGTCGATCATCGCGTCGCGCGCGTTTGTGCAGAGGTTGGTGACGGCCGTTTCGAGCTGGCCCTTGTCGGCCTTGACGCGCGGCAGGTCGCGGCCGTGGACGACATCGAGCTTGATGCGTTCGTCGATGATGTCGCGCAGGAGCACATAGTAGTCCGACAGCGCGTCGGTGACGTCGAACACTTCCGGGCGGAAGACCTGGCGGCGTGTGAAGGCCAGCATGGTGCGGACGAGCTGGGCGCCACGGGCGGCGAACTCGTTGATCGACTTCAGCTCGAAGAAGGTGGGGTCGCCGGGGGGGTGGCGGATCTGCAGCTTGTCGACATTGAGGATGATGCCGGCCAGCATGTTGTTGAACTCGTGGGCGAGGCCACCGGCCATCTTGCCGAGCGCCTGCAGCTTCTCGCCCTGGTGGAGGCGCTGTTCGAGCAGCTTCTTCTCGGTTGTGTCGATGACGTAGGCGGTCGATGGGCGGCCCTGGCGATCGAGCACGACGTAGAGATCGACGGATTTCTGGCCTTCGCCGGCGAGCTTGAAATTGACGGCGCCGTCGAGCGCTTTCGAGAGTTCGTCGGCGAGGGCGGCCGTGCCCTGGTCAGCAACGAACAGGTCAGCGAAGCGCTTGCCGGGCTGGGCGCGGCCGCCGCTCATCTCGACCAGCGTGCGGTTGGCGTCCATCATCACGGCGCTCTCAACGCCTTCGCCATCAAGACGCACAACGCCGAACGGGGCGTCTGAGAACATCGTGTCGTCGGAGCGGGCAACCGCGCGGGACTCGCCCGGGGCGACGTTTGTGGCGGCGGGAGCGGGTGCGCGGCGCACCTGCTGTTCAGCGGCGCTGGCGACGTAGACGATGGAGCGGGTGTGCGCATCCGCGCCCTTGCCGGACCAGGTGGTGATCAGCGTGGCGGTGGTTTCGACGCCGTCGCGGGCGCGCAGGACGACTTCGGCGCGCTGGCTGGCCTGGCCGCGCACTTCGCGCTTCATCAGCTTGAGGCCTTCGGGGCGCATGATGTCTTCAAGGCGCAGCGCGCTGTCGCCATCGGGCAGGCCGAGCATCTGGCGGAGCGTCTGGTTGATGTAGACGACACGGCCATCGCGGCGCGCGGAGAAGAAGCCGATCGGCGCGTCTTCGACATAGAGCGCGCGGGCGTCAACCGAGCCGGCTGACGGGACGGCGCCTTCGACACGGCGCAGGCGCCAGAGCGCGCGCGAATTGCCGAGCGGCGCGACGCTGGCTTCAAACTGGATCGGCGCGGGTGCATCGCCAAACAGCAGCGCGGGCAGAAGCTCGCTGCGCGGCGTGCCCAGCTTCGCGGCCTTGGAGAGACGATAGATCGGCGCGGCCATGCCGGGGTTGGACGAGAACAGGCGATCGACCGAGGGCGCGTGCGCGCTGTCACCGACGACGTGGGCCAGCTGCGAAAGTTCGAGATAGGCCACGTTGGCGGCGACGCTGGCGCCGCCGCGATCCGAGATCAGCGCGGGTTCGGTGAGCGCTTCGAGCCAGAGATGGCGCTTGGTGGTTCCGGCGGCGGCTTCAGCCGCGCCGCGTTCGGGGAACACGCCGAGCTTGCGGCCAGCGCCGCGCACGCCCCACATGACGAGCACCAGCGTCATGGCGCCGAGCGCGATGACGAGCACCGCTCCGGCGGGACCGACCGCTTCGCTCCACGTAATCGCCATGCCGGCAGCGCCGCCGGCGACAACCAGAGCCGCCCAGAAGGCCAGCTGGATCCAGTCGAACCCCTTCTGCGAGTCCGGGGCCGGCGATTCCATCGTTTCGTCCGCTTGGGACTCGTGAGCTTCAGGCATGGACGGTCTTCCGCTGGTTAGCCGGACAGTAGTGGGGTGATTCGCACACCGGGGGACTAATCGCCCAGTGCGCGTTAAGGACCTGACTCTTTGAAGGAATCCGGCGCAGACCCACAACAGATTGTGGCCTGTTTTGAGTCCCTTGGGGGAGGCTGGCGCCACCCGTGGGATACCGGGAGTCAACGTTTCGCATCCGAATCGGATCGAGGATGCTGTGGAGAAGTCGGCTGGGCTCAGGTCTGCGGATCATCGCGCCCTGCCCTTCTTGGTGTTCATGACGAAGCCGATGACCTTGGCGACAGCCTCGAAATGCTCGCGCGGGACGGGGTCTTCGATCTCGACGGTAGCGAACAGCGCGCGGGCGAGTGGCACGTTCTCGACGATCGGGATGTTGTGCTCTTTCGCCGCCTCGCGGATGCGGAGGGCGACATCGTCGACGCCCTTGGCCATGCAGACGGGCGCTGCGTCCTTCTCGGGATCGTAGCGCAGGGCCACCGAGTAGTGGGTCGGGTTGGTGATCACCACCGTTGATTTCGGGATGTTCTGCATCATGCGCTTGCGCGACCGCTCGAGGCGGATCTGACGCAGCTTGGCGCGGATGTGCGGATCGCCTTCCTGCTGCTTGACCTCGTCGCGGATATCGCGGCGGGACATGCGCATGCGCTGCATGTAGGTGAAGCGCTGCCAGGCGAAGTCCATGGCAGCGATCAGGCCGACGACGACGATGGCGGCGAGCAGCAGGCGGCCGGCAATGACCTGCGTCATCAGCAGGAGACCGCCGGGTTCGAGCTGGCTGGATTCAGAGATCGCGGTGGCCTCGGGCCAGACGGCGTAGATCATCGCCGCAGTGATCGCCGCCATCTTGAGGATGGACTTCACGAGGTTCATCCAGCCCTGCGCACCGAACATGCGCTGCAGGCCCTTGCCGGGCGAAAGCTTCGACAGCTCGGGCTTGATCTTCTCGGCGGTCCATAGCGGGCGATGCTGGATCACGTGCCCGAGCACGCTGGCGACGGCGATCGTGCCGAAAATGATCGAAAGGGGTACAAGCAACGACATGAGCAGGCTGCCCATCAGCTGTTGCGCGCCGCCATCCTGAAGGCGGAAGGCATGGGGATGGTCCATGATGCGCACGAGCGGATCGGCGATCATCGCGAAGATCGGCCCGGCGCCGGCCATGATCCCGGCGATGGCCATGATGAGGAACCATATCGGGACATCGAGTGATTTTGCGATGTCGCCCTTCTTGCGGGCTTCCTCAAGCTTTCGCTGTGTTGGATCTTCTGTCTTCTGACTGTTGTCCTGGTCTTCTGCCACGGCGCTCCCCTATCGCACCGTGAGGAGACGCATCTGCGTCTCCATCGCGTCGAGCCAGACCATCAGCCCCCCGCCGAGACCGAGCGCGATGACGGCGAGGCCGAGCATCACGGATAGGGGCATTGCGGTCATGAACACCTGAACCTGCGGAATCAGGCGCGAGATGAGACCCAGCGCAATGTTGAAGATGAGCGAGAAGATCAGCACGGGCGCGGCGATCTGGATGCCGAGCCGGAAGGAGTTTGCGACCGCGTCGATAACGAACTGCGTGGCGTCGCCGATGGGCGGCAGGCCGCCGGGCGGGAAGATGGCGTAGCTGTCGCCAGCCGCCTGGATCATGATGTGGTGGAGGCCAGCCGACATGATCAGCACGAGGCCGAGCAGCGAGAAGAAGCCGGAGAAGACGGCGGCTGGCTGGCTGGCGATGGGATCGATCTGCTGGGCGAAACCAAGGCCTGAGGCGATGCCGGCCGTGGCGCCGGCGACCTGAAGCGCGCTCATCATCAGGCGGGCGCCAAGGCCGAGGATCAGGCCGATGATGATCTCGCTGATGATCAGCGGAATGGCGCCAACGACGTTGGCGGGAGCGGGCGGCGCGTTCATGGCAAGCGAGGGGGCGAGCGTCGCCGTCACGAGAACGGCGAGGCCGAGGCGGAAGGTGGCGGGCACAGCCTGTTCGCCGAACACGGGCGCGACCATCATCACGGCGCCGAGACGCGCGAAGAGAAGCGCCCCGATCCATGCGTATTGGTTGAGCCAGTCCAACGAACGCTGCCTCTCAGAACTCGGCTATTCGGGTGAAGACCTGTTCGGCAAAGCCGGCGAGGAGCCCCCCCATCAGCGGCAGGAAGATCAGCAGCGCGGCGAAGATCGCGATGATCTTCGGCACGAAGACCAGCGTCATCTCCTGGATCTGGGTCAGCGCCTGAAAGAAGGCGATGACGAGACCCACGACGAGGCCCGCGATCATGGCGGGGGCGCACATCCAGACCGTGGTCCAGAGCGCGTCACGCCCAAAGTCGAGAACCTCCAGGCCATCCATGCCTGCCACTCCTGAGAATTATGGTTTCTGGCCGTTAACTCTTGCAAAGCAGAGGTTAAGAAAGGGTAGGCAAAACCTGCCGGGGGCTGCTCATGAACTGCGGTTTTGTAGGCATTTTTGACGGGCACAACGAATTAATACCCGGCCGAGGCGGGTTCCTTCCGCGCAACGCAAAAAGCCCGGGCGAGGCCCGGGCTTTTCGTTGGATGGAGCGTCAGGGGCTATTCGTTGGCGAGCGGGATGCCGACGAAGAAGCGCTGGCCGCTGCGCTCGACCTGTAGCAGCACGGCAGAGCGGCCCTGCTTGCGGGCGGCATCGACTTCCTTGCGGATCGCTTCGGGCGTGGTGGGGGTGACCTGGTTAACCTTCACGACCTTGTCGCCGACGCGGATATCGACGTCGGCGGCGTGCGAGTTGACCTTCACGGACGTGACGACCACGCCGCCATCGCGGGCGGCAAGGCCGAGGCCGAGTTCGGCCACCGAGACGCCATCGGGCGCGCCGGGCGTTGCGCTGGCGAGCACGGGTTTGGGCTGGGAGCCCTCATCGAGCTTGGCGATGGTGACGCGGACGGTCTGCTCGCGATTGTCGCGGATGATGCGGACGTCGCGGGCTGTGCCGGCCTTGGTGTCAGCCACGGCGCGGGTGAGATCCTGGACGTGGTTCACTTCGCGCTCGCCGAAGCGGAGGATGATGTCGCCCTCGCGCAGGCCAGCTTTCGAGGCGGGGCTCTCGTCGGTGACGTTGTTGACCACCGCGCCCTTCACGGCCTGCAGGTTGAGGCTGGCGGCGATCTCCGGCGTGACCGGGGAGATGGCGACGCCGAGCCAGCCGCGCTGGACCGAGCCGTTCGAGATGATCTGCTGGATGATGCCCTTGGCCTGTTCGGACGGGATCGAGAAGCCGATGCCGACGTTGCCGCCGCTGGGCGTGTAGATCGCCGAGTTGACGCCGATGACGGCGCCCGACTGGTCGAACAGAGGTCCGCCGCTGTTGCCCTGGTTGATGGGGGCGTCGACCTGGATGTAGTCGTCGTACGAGCCCGAGCGGATATCGCGGCCGCGCGCCGAGACGATGCCGGCGGTGACGGTGTTGGCAAGGCCGAAAGGCGCGCCGATGGCGAACACGTTGTCGCCCGGACGCGCATTGGCGCTGTTGCCCCACGGCAGCCCACGCGGCAGGCCGGAGCCTTCAACCTTTACGACCGCAAGGTCTGTCTTGGGGTCGGTTCCGACCACCGTGCCGGTGAGTTCGCGGCCATCGGGAAGCACGACGTTGAGCGACTTGGCGCTTTCGACGACGTGGTTGTTGGTGACGATGTAGCCGCCTTCGATGAAGAAGCCGGAGCCGGAGCCGCGGCGATCGGGCGCTTCACCCTTTGCGCCGCCGGGTCCTTCGGGGCCGAACTGGAAGTAGTCCTGGAAGGGCGTGCCCGCGAACGGGTTGCCTTGCGGACCCGACATCTGCCGGATTGGAGAGGCCTGGCGCACCTCTATCTGGACGACGGCGGGGGAGACCGCCTCGACGAGGTCGGCAAGGTTCGGGAGCGTTCCCCAGCGCGCCGTCTGTGCGACGGCGGGAATGGCCAGCTGGGAAGCCATGGGCGCGGCAACGGACGTGTTGCCGTGCGAGAAAAGAGCAAAGGAAGGGGCCGCCAACGCAACTGCCCCGAGGCTCACTCCGGCCAGAAGGCCGCCGAGCGCGCCGATTACAGCACCACGATTCATGTCAGTCTCCGCATGCGCACAGAACCATCGGAACAATCAGATTGGGTCGGTGCAATAATCCGCAAGTGGGGGCGGTGCGGCGGAAGCGGGCCTGTCGGCGGGATTCCGCGCGTCGTCCTCGACCCGTATCTCGGTCGCCAAATGTGGAGTTTTTCGGGCGGGATTGGTCGCGAAGTGTAACGGCGGTTGCGGCGTCACGCCGCGCTAGTCATCGATAAGTCTGTCGTCCTCGAGGCCTGTGCGCAAGTGAGCGATCCTCTTTTTGATAAGCTCGGCCACGTCGTCCAGCATGGGATGATCACCAGCTGGCATCGCGCGAACTGCGCTGCGTGCCGCAGGCATGGCTTTTTCGACTCTTCCGATCAGCGCGTGAATGCGGCGCAAGGCGGCTGCGCGAGCAAGTCCTGCGTCTTCTGCGAACCGGATCCAATGACGCTGCTTGAGATGATCACCGCGCGTCTTGCCTGCGATTGATTGCGCAAGGTTTGGCGTGATGCCGCCCCACACCTGAGTCGCAAGGACATCATACAGCGGCGCGAGCCTTGGCGCGCCAGGCGACAACATGATCGCGTAATTCTTGGCGTGTGCATCAGTGTTGCACGCGACGATGTTGAACACGATGCCGTCGAGGAGGCGAACCACGGCGGGGGCGCCGACAGCGGCGCGGCTCAAACGCAGCATGTCGACAGCGGAGGGTCCTTTGATACCAGTCTGGTTACGCTCGTACTTGGCTTCAGGTGGTTTGCCGAGCGCTTGACAGAAATCTTCTTGGTGCAGCCGGCGCCAGCTATTGCCGTCCTCCTGGCGATCATATCGCGTCACCAGCAGATAGTTTCGCTCTCCGGCTCTTCCTGTCGTGACCTCTGCTGCATCGAGTCCTGCAAGCCGCGCCAACGTCATGCAGTAGGCTTCGTTTTGTACGCTCCCATACAGCCTGTCTGCGGCATCAGGCTTGAGGATGTGGGTCGATGGCGATCCGTTGAATGGGATCGCCAAGGTTCCCTTCTGCGTACGGAAGACGCCGAGTTTTGTCTGAACGCCGGCGAGGGACATCGAGACGCCCTCCTCCCCGACAAGGAATGGTTTGCGCGGCAGGTCGCCAATGATGCGTTCGAGATCTGCATCGGTTTCAATCTCTCGATAGTCCGAACGTGTTGTTCCCGGCGCGCCGATGGACAATGCGCCTGCCGTGTCGCGTCCGATCTCGCCCAGCATCGCCAGAAGATCCTCGGGCGCCATACCCAAGAGCTGACCGATGCGGCGCAGAGCCGGCCCCTCGGGCAAGAGGTTTGCAATCCAAGGAACGAAGACTTCAGGGCCAACGGTCTCAGGTGTGAGAGGAATCCCCAGAGACAGGGGAAAGGCGCGCGCGTCGTCCAGCCATTGCGGATCATAGTGGAAGGCCAGACCGTCCTTGCGCGGTTCGATCCAGCCCACCACGCGATCCGCGAAATAGACCTGCATGGTCAGGACGGACCTTTGGCTGAGATACGGATACCGAGCGAGGCCAGCACCATGAGCGTAAGACCCAGACGGGCGTTTGGCTTGCCGCCTTCGAGCTCGTTGATGAAGCGACGGCCTACGCCTGATGCAAGCGCGAGCTCTTCCTGCGACATGCCAAGCTCGGTGCGCCTGCGCTGGATCAACCTGGCAATGTCCGCGGCCAGCAAGTCTGGCGTGAAGTCAGCAGGCAAGTTGGACATGATATATGTTCCCGATCGGGTACATACTGGCAGGCGAGGCACTTTTGTCAACCCAAATGTACCCGGTCGGGTACATTTGCCTGCTCCTGTGCGAGAGTGCTTACATGTACCCGATCGGGTACAATTCCAATCAATCGAGCATATGCAGGACAAAATGCACCCGGTCGGGTACATTTTTTAAGCCGCGCGGTCTTCCTGGCGGGCGGCGGCTTCGAACAGGCTGGGGGGCACGTATTCTTCGCGGAACCATGGATTGCGGCGGCGGTCGAAGAGTTCGCGCATCCAGGTGACGACGGTGCGCACGCGCGGGGTGCGGCGGGCGCTTTCGTGGAAGCTGAGCCAGACCTTTACCGACGCCAGCGGCGGGAGCGGGAGGGCCACAAGGCGGGGATCGAGGCGCGCAGCGTAGCTGGGCATAACAGCTATTCCCGCGCCGGCGGCCGTCGCCTGAAGCAGGGAGGCGCTGCAATCGGTGATGACGGTTGGCTCGATCAGGGCCGAGATTTGCGCCGTCTTTTCCTTCCAGCCGGGGTTTTCGCCATAGAAAAGGTGATTCAGCACCCGGTGCTGGGCGACATCGAGCGGACCGGTAGGCGCCCCATAGGTGTCGAGATAGCTGCGGCTGGAGAAGACGCAGTAGTGCATCGTTGCAACGGGGAACGAGATCGTGTCGGCCTGGTGGGGCTGATCGAAGCCGACGACGACATCGGCATAGCCCTGCCCTTGCTTGGGAAGATTGCGATCTGCCTGCAGGGAAAGGCGAAGACCGGGATTGGCCGCGAGGAATTCGCCGAGACTCGGCGCAATGCAGTAGGCAAGCACGCCATCGTTCGACCAGACTTTGACTTCGCCTTCTGCTTTCGTCTCAAGTCCCTTGAGCGTGTTCTCAAGTGAAAGACTTGCGCGCATCATCGTCGTGACGTGATCGAGCGCTTCGGCGCCTGCTTCGGTAAGTTGAATTCCTGAAGGCGAGCGATCGAGAAGACGAGCACCTAGTCTTTGCTCGAGTTGTCCCAGCCGTTTTGAAATCGCTGACTGCGTTACGCCTAACTGTTCTGCGGCTGAGTTCATCGAGCCTGCAGTTGCAACAGCATAGAAGGTCCGCAGGTCGGACCAGTCGACCAGTTCGCGGACGAACCGCTCGGTCCCTTCTCTGGTCGTCATACCCGGTCTGCCTGAAATGAAGTGGCGCAACCTTCCAGTTTGTGGTGAATGGTTAGCAAGAGATTAACGACACAAAAACGGTGGTTGGGTGATGGCGGCGCTGATGTGGACTTCACGCACACAGCTAAGGTCGCTGGGCGGTGACCGGCTGCATCCGAAATACATGCAGGGCGCATCCGAAGAGATGATGGCGTCGGTGCGTCTGACGCACGCTGTCAGCGATGCTGACTATGAAGCGGTGCACGCGCTTGCGACCGCGGAACTCGGACCGGGGCTTGCCTCGCTGGACGAGATCAAGCGTGTCGATGCGCTGACGGGCGCGTCAATCTGGGTGATCCGCCGCAACGACGTTGTCACCGGCTTTCTCGCGCCGCTCGCGCTGAGCAGCGAAGGCGTTGCAGCGCTGGTGGACAATACGTTCGATGCTGCGAACATTGATGCGAAATGGGTCGCGAGGGTCGGCGAGCCGCTCGCGGGCTTCTATTGCTGGTGTTACGCGGGCAAGGACCAGGTGAGCCGCGGCGCGCTGGTGCTGGGCTTGCGCACCCTGATCGACACCCATTTCACCGACCTTCCCTTCTTCGGCAGGGATTCAACGGAAGCGGGCGCGCGCATCATGCGCCACCTTGGCTTCTTCCCGTTCGACGACACGCCGCATCTTTTCTGGCGCTGCTGCTCGCTGATGGAACCGATCTCATGATGAGCGTGAGCAGCACAAATCAGCGCAATGACCTGTCGGTCGAGATCGTTCGCGATCTTGCCGACTTCATGAAGGTGGTGGCGATCCGCTCGTCAGTGTTCCTGGCTGAACAGGACTGCCCGTACGAGGAAGAGTTCGACAACAACGACCTGTCGTCGCTGCACCTGATCGCCTATCTGCGCGGCCAGCCGGTGGCGACGCTGCGCGTGCGGTGGTTCGCGAACTTCGCGAAGATCGAGCGCGTGTGCGTGATGAAGCATGTGCGCGGCGGCGCTGTCGTGAAGCTGATGATCGAGACGGCTGTCGATGTCATCAGCCGCAAGGGCTATACGGTGGCCATCGGCTATATCCAGAAACGCCTTGCGCCGTTCTGGAAGCAGCTTGGCTTCCTGCCACGCGAGGGCCGCGCGGACTTCCGCTTCTCGGACTATGAGTATGTCGAGTGCCAGCGCATCCTGCCCGCCCGCGCGGACGCGATCACGATCGACACCGATCCGTACATGGTCATGCGCCCCGAGGGCGAATGGGATCGTGAGAACGTTCTTGATCGTTCTGCCGCCCGGCCTGCGGTGGCCTGAAGATCATGACACACCTACCGTGCAGGCTTCTCTGCATCGACCTTCAGGCCGATGCGATCCCCGGCTGTGAGCCCGATCCTGCCGCCATGACCGCGGCACGCAACCTGTTGTCAGCCGGGCGGCGGCTGGGCTGGACCATCGCGCACACGCGGCGACGGACGCAGCCCGTGATCCGCACGCGCGATGGCGCACAGGGCACGAGCATCAATCCGCTGATGTCGGAGCAGGTGTTCTTTCATGACGGGCGCTCGGTGGCGGAGGCCTATGGACTTGCGAACCAGCTGCGGGCTTGGCGCGAGGAGACGGTTCTGGTGGCGGCGTTCGATCCTGTCGCGCTGCTGAGCTGCGTGCTGGTGTGCCAGGAGCCGGGGCCACGCCTGATGCTGGTCGAAGACGTGCTACCGATGCAGGCACTGGAGGGAGCTGCGCGTGTTGGCTTGTTCCATGGCGATGACTGGCGGCACAGCTTTGGCGCGACGACGCTGGCCAGGCTGGTGAAGGATGCCGGGCGGGCATCCGGCATTCACGTGCTGCCCCTGCCCGAGGTTCGGCCAGGCCTTTAGCGCTGGGCCTCTGAGGCTGGCGGGCGCCCCGAAGCCGTGGCAAGCTGCGCGGCAGACAATAAAAGACTGACCTCGGGGACGGAAACATGCGTGTTGCAATGCTGGCGGCAGCCCTTGCGCTGTCGGGAGGCATGATGCTGGCCGGATGCATGACGATGCCGGGAAGCCAGACCAGCTTTTCACCCCGGCTGTCGGCGCCGCGGCTTGATGTGGTGGACGCCAGCGATCTCAGCGAAGCGCAGCGCGACATGCTGGGCAGCCGCGCCAACCTCAACATCTACCGGACGCTGGCGCACCACGTCGATCTCTACAATCGCTGGTCGCCGCTTGGACAGGTGTTGCTGAACGGCACGAGCATTTCGGCGCGCCATCGCGAGCTGGCGATGCTGCGGATGGGATGGCTGTGCCAGTCGCCGTACGAGTGGTCGCAGCACGCGCGGATTGCCAAGGCGTCTGCCGGTGTCAGCGAGGCCGAGATCCGCGCGATCGCGGCGGCGCCGGATGATCCGATGTGGACGGACATTGACCGGGCCGTGATACGGATGGCGGACGAGCTGCGTTATGAGGCGATGATCTCGGACGCGACGTGGGCCGATCTGCGCAAAGTCTATTCGGACAGCCAGGTGATGGAGCTGCTGTTCACGGCGGCGCAGTATCAGCTGGTGTCGATGGCGCTGAACACGCTGGGCGTGCAGGTGGAGCCGGAGGCGGTGGATTTCATGCCGGCTGATTTGGCGATGCCGGTATTAGCCACGCGCGCGGCTGGCCCGCGTCTTGCCTTACCTCGCATCGCGCCGGTTACAGAGGACAAGTGGACGCCGGAGCAGCGCGCGCTGATCGCGCCGCAGGTGCGGCCCGATGGAACGGCGCTCAATCTCTACACGACGATGCTGAATCATCCGAAGCTGTATGGGCCGCGCGCGCGGTTTGGCAGCTATCTGCAGCGCGACAGCATGCTCGATCCCGAAACGCGCGAGCTGCTGATCATGCGGACGGCGTGGAACATTCGCGCGGACTATGAGTGGGCGCATCATGTCGAATACGCCAAGTCGGCCGGGCTGAGCGACCAGCAGATCGCGGACATTGCAATCGGGTCTCAGGCGATGGGCTGGAATGCGCGGCAGCGGGCCGTGCTGACGGCGGCGGACGAACTTCGGCGCGAGGCGTTCATATCCGATGCGACATGGGCGGAGCTTGCCAAATACTATGGCATGAAGCAGCGGATAGAGATCGTGTACACCGTCGGGGGTTACACGATGACAGGACTTGCCATCAATTCATTCGGCATCCAGGTGGAGCCGGGTTATCCGGCGATGCCTAACTAGATTGACTGCGTAAACATGAGGACTGACGTGAAACTCCGTACCGTTTTTCTGACGACCGCCGCCTTTGCGCTTGCAACGGCCTGCACGCCTGCCGCCGAGCCGCCTGCGGCTGAAGCCCCGCCGGCTGCGGAGATCGCCGAGCCGACCAGCCCGAGCGGACCGGCCGCCGAGAACACCACGGACTCGCTCACCTCGACGCCGGCTGATGTGGCCGCTCCGGCTGCGACGCCTGCGCCTGCCGCCCCGCCCGCCGTCACGACGCCGCCGGCGCCCGCTGCTGGACCGACGGCGGCTGAACTTGCGAACGGGCGTTCGACCTATGTGCAGACGTGCGCCATGTGCCACGGACCTGCGGGCGCGGGCACGCCGATGGGCGTCGCGCTGACCGCCGGGCTCGACTATGCCGCGATCCGGGAAAAGGTCACCAAGGGCAAGGTCGCAGCGACGGACACCATGCCGCCGATGGGCGCCATGCTGTCGGAAGACCAGCTGGACGACCTCACCAAGTTCGTCGAGGCCGGACTCCCGCTATAGGCGTGATCCCGGTCGCTGGGACGGCGCCGCAGAATTGTGCAGACCCCTGCCCGCCCCGGGAAAACCGTGGCGGGCGTGAGCGGTTTGTGAAACGCTGCGGACCATGTCGATCAAGGCCAGCATCTATCACCTGACCCACTACAAATATGACCAGCCGGTGGTGCTGGGTCCGCAGATCATCAGGCTGCGGCCAGCGCCCCATTCGCGGACACGGGTGATCTCCCACACCCTGAAGGTGAGCCCCGACAAGCATTTCGTGAACTACCAGCAGGACCTCTATGGCAACTGGCTGGCGCGGTATGTGTTTCCCGAACCGGTGCGCGAGCTGAAGATCGAGGTCGATCTCGTCGCGGACATGACGGTCTACAATCCGTTCGACTTCTTCGTGGAAGAGAGCGCCGAAACCTGGCCGTTCGAATACCCGCCGGAGATTGCCGACGATCTTGCGATCTATCGGACGACCGAGCCGATGGGGCCGCATCTCAAGACGTTCCTTGCGGGCATTCCTAAAGACAGGCTGCGGACGGTCGACTTCATCGTGATGCTCAACGCGGCCGTGTCAAAGGCGGTGGGCTATGTCATCCGGATGGAGCCGGGCGTGCAGACGCCGGAGGAGACATTCGAGAGCGGCAAGGGATCATGTCGGGATTCGAGCTGGCTGCTGGTGCAGGCGGCGCGGCATCTGGGACTCGCAGCGCGATTTGTCTCGGGCTATCTCATCCAGCTGAAACCGGACCTGATCGCACTCGACGGGCCGGTGGGCACCAGCGTCGACTTCACCGACCTTCATGCATGGTGCGAGGTCTATCTGCCCGGCGCGGGCTGGATCGGGCTTGATCCAACATCGGGACTGCTGACGGGCGAGAGCCACATTCCGCTGTCGGCGACGCCGCACTATCGCAACGCCGCGCCGATCTCGGGCGGGTTCAGCGGCAACGCCAAGATCGACTTTGCCTTCGACATGAAGGTGACGCGCGTGGCCGAGCATCCGCGCATCACCAAGCCGTTCTCGGACGAGAGCTGGGCGGCGCTCGACGCGCTGGGCGAGAAGGTGGATGCGGCGCTCAAGGCGGGGGATGTGCGCCTGACGATGGGCGGCGAGCCTACTTTCGTGTCGATCGACGATTTCGAAGGCGATGAGTGGAACACCGGCGCGGACGGGCCGACCAAGCGCAAGCTGGCGGACAAGCTGATCCAGCGGCTGCGCGACCGCTTCGCGCCGGGCGGCTTCCTGCACTATGGGCAGGGCAAGTGGTATCCCGGAGAGACGCTGCCGCGGTGGACGTATTCGCTCTACTGGCGGCGCGACGGAATGCCGATCTGGCATGATCCGGAGCTGGTCGCGGGCGAGAACGGCGCCAATGACAAGAATGGGGGCGCGGCGACGAAGGTCGAAGCCGAGCAGCTGCTGCAGGCGATGGCAGAAGAGCTGGGCGTCGGCGCGGAGATGGTGATCCCGGCTTACGAGGATCCGGCGAACTGGATCCTGAAGGAAGGCAATCTTCCGGAGAATGTGACGCCGGAAAATTCAAAGCTGAAAGACCCAGAAGAGCGCAATCGCATCGCGCGCGTGTTCGAGCGCGGGCTGACGGAGCCGAGCGGCTATGTGCTGCCGATCCAGCGCTGGCAGGCGAAGGCAACGACCAAGGCGAAGGTTGGCAAGGGCGCGCCCAAGAAGGCCGCGACGACGACGCCGGGACGTGTTGCGACCAAGGGGCGGTGGAAATCGGAGAAATGGAAACTGCGGCGCGGGCACATGTTCCTGGCGCCGGGCGACAGCCCTGTCGGCTATCGGCTGCCGCTGGAGTCGCTGACATGGATTCCGCCCCAGCTTTATCCGCATGTCATTCCGGCCGACCCGACAGAAGAGCGCGGACCGTTGCCGGACTATGCGGCATCGATCACCACGTCGCAGGGCTATGCGATGCAGGGCAATACGCCTGCCGAACAGGCGCGTGCGCAGTTCACGGCGGACGAAGGCGGGCGGCAGCAGGTTCAGGAACAGTCGTTCTCTGAAGTCGCGGGCTCTGTTCGCACGGCTATGTCGGTTGAGGCGCGCGATGGCCGGCTGTGCGTGTTCATGCCGCCGGTGGAGCGGATCGAGGATTATCTCGAACTGGTCGCGGCGGCGGAATCTGCGGCGAAATCGGTGGGCCTGCCCGTGCATATCGAGGGCTACGCGCCGCCGCATGATCCGCGCATCAATGTGATGCGCGTGACGCCTGATCCGGGCGTGATCGAGGTCAACGTGCACCCGGCGACGAGCTGCAATGCCGGCTGGGCTGCGACAAGTTCATGATCGACGGGCGGCACACAGGCACGGGCGGCGGCAACCATGTGGTGGTTGGCGGTGCGACGCCGAACGACTCGCCGTTCCTGAGACGGCCGGATGTTTTGAAGAGCCTGTTGCTGCTGTGGCAGAAGCGGCCTTCTCTCTCCTACCTCTTCTCCGGCATGTTCATCGGGCCGACGAGCCAGGCGCCGCGGATCGACGAGGCGCGGCATGACTCACTTTATGAGCTTGAGATCGCGCTGTCCCAGATTCACTCGCCCGGCGGCGGGCCGGGCGGCGATGCGTACACGCCGCCATGGCTGGTGGACCGTCTTCTGCGCAACCTGCTGATCGATGTGTCGGGCAATACGCACCGGACGGAAATCTGCATCGACAAGCTGTTCTCTCCCGATGGGCCGACGGGGCGGTTGGGTCTGGTTGAGTTCCGTGGCTTCGAGATGCCGCCCGAGCCGCGCATGTCGCTGGCGCAGCAGGTTCTGGTGCGGGCGATTATTGCGCGCATGTGGAAGACGCCGCTCACGGGTAATCTCGTGCGGTGGGGCACGACGTTGCATGACCGGTTCATGCTGCCGCATTTTGTCTGGCAGGATTTCCTCGATCTGCTGCGCGATCTCTCGTCGCATGGGTTCGACATTCGGCCGGAATGGTTCGAGGCGCAGCTGGAATTCCGGTTCCCGTTCTGTGGCGAGATCGAAGTGGAAGGCGTGAAGCTGGAAGTGCGGCAGGCGCTGGAGCCGTGGCATGTGCTGGGCGAGACGGGCGCGATCGGCGGCACGGTTCGCTATGCGGATTCATCCGCTGAGCGCGTGCAGGTGAAACTGACGGCGGCCGATCCGGGACGCTATCGCGTGGCCGCCAATCGCAGGCCTGTGCCGTTGCAACAGGTGGGCAATGGCGAGGCGGTGGCGGGCGTGCGGTACAAGGCGTGGAAGCCGCCGCTGTCGCTGCATCCTGTGCTGCCGACGAACGTGCCCCTCAATTTCGATATCTTCGATTCGTGGTCGGGCCGGGCCATCGGCGGGTGTGTCTATCACGTCGCGCATCCGGGGGGGCGGAGCTACGATACTTTCCCCGTCAACGGGAACGAGGCCGAGGCGCGGCGTCTGGCCCGCTTTGAACCCCATGGACATTCGCCGGGGATGTATGAACTTGGCGTCGAAGCGCCGCATCCGGAATTCCCGCTGACGCTGGATCTGAGACGCGCGCCAGGAATCTAGGGCCGGGATCCGAGGGACGAACGTGTCTTCGCCGCAATCACACACGGAGACCGGCGCGGTTGCACGGCTGCTGGCGGGCTATCGCCGCCTGCCCGGCGTTTCGGATGAGCTTTTGGACGCCGCCGGAAAGGTGAGGCCGGCGTGGCGTGCGTTCATTGATCATGTCGCACGCATGGCGCCCGAGGAAATCTCGCACCGGGTTGAACAGGGCGACCAGTACCTGCGCGATGCGGGTGTTTTCTTCCGCCAGTATGGCGCGGACCAGACCGAGCGCGCCTGGCCGCTGAGCCATATGCCGGTGATCGTGCATGAGAGCGAATGGAGCGAGATCACCAGCGGGCTGATCCAGCGGGCGGATCTGCTCGAAAGCATCGTCGCCGATCTGTATGGCAGCCAGCGCCTGGTGATGGAGGGGCATCTGCCGGCCTCGCTGGTGGCGACGTCGCCGGAATGGTTGCGGCCGCTGGTGGGCGTGCGCCCGCGCTCCGGGCAGTACCTGCATTTCATCGCGTTCGAGATTGCGCGCGGACCGGATGGGCAGTGGTGGGTGCTGGGCGATCGCGTGCAGGCGCCGTCGGGCGCGGGGTTTGCGCTGGAGAACCGCGTGGCGACCACGCGCGTTTTTCCGGACCACTACGCGCGCGCGAACATTCACCGGCTGGCCGGCTTCTTCCGCGCCTTTCGCGACACGATGAACGACCTGCGGGGCGACACGGAAAGCCGTGTGGGGATTCTGACGCCGGGGCGGCTCAACGACACGTATTTCGAGCACGCCTATATCGCGCGCTATCTCGGCTTTGCCCTGCTCGAGGGCGAGGACCTGACGGTGCAAGACGGACAGGTGATGGTGCGCACGATTGCGGGGCTGGAGCCTGTGAGCGTGTTGTGGCGGCGGATCGATTCTGCGTTCGCTGACCCGCTGGAGCTGAATGAGCAATCGAAGCTGGGCGTGCCGGGGCTGGTTGAAGCGGTGCGGCGCGGGCAGATGGCGGTGGTGAACGCCCTGGGCTCGGGCATTCTTGAGACGCGGGCGCTGCTGGCCTTTATGCCGCGCATTGCGCAGGCACTGTTGGGCGAGTCGCTGAAGCTGCCCAACATCGCAACGTGGTGGTGTGGTCAGGAAAGCGAGCGCGCGCATGTGCTGGCCAATGCCGAGCGCATGATGATCGGCGAGGCATTATCGACGCGCATGCTGTTCGACTCTGAGGACAATACGAACCTGGGATCGACGCTGGCCGGGCGCGAAGAAAGCGTAGCCGCCCTGCTGGCGCAGCGCGGCGCGATGCTGGTCGGCCAGGAAGCGGTGACGCGGTCGACAACGCCGGCGATGGTGAATGGCGTGCTGACGCCACGCCCGATGAGCCTGCGCGTCTTCCTCGCGCGGACATCGCGCGGATGGCGGGTGATGCCGGGCGGCTATGCGCGGATCGGGCGCTCGCAGGAAGCGACGGCGATTGCGATGCAGCGCGGCGGGTCGGTCGCCGATGTGTGGGTGCTGTCGGACAAGCCGGTTCGGAACGAGACGCTGCTGCCCTCGCCCGCTGCACCCTATCGGCGGGCGCGGCATGGCGAGTTGCCAAGCCGGGCGGCCGACAACCTGTTCTGGATGGGCCGCTATGTCGAGCGCGCCGAGGGCATGATCCGCATGCTGCGCGCGTGGCATGTGCGGCTCGCGGAAGCGGGGCGCGAGGACACGCAGCTTCTGGCGCATGCCAGCGCGTATCCGGGATTTTTTGGAGCCGACCCCGTGAAGGAAGCGCCGCGTAGCCTGTTGCAGTCGATCAGTGCGGCGACGGCGAGCGCGAGCCAGGTGCGCGATCGCTTCTCGGTGGACGGCTGGACGGCGCTGAACGATCTGGCGGCGAGCGCGCGCGTCGAGCTGGCCAATGTCGCGCCGGGTCATGATGCGGCGCGGGCGCTTGGCCAGCAGCTGCACCAGATCACGGGGTTCTCAGGCCTCGTGAACGACAACATGTATCGCTTTGCAGGATGGCGTTTCCTGTCGATCGGGCGCTCGCTGGAACGGGCCTCGAACATGACACAGGCGCTGATGTGGTTTGCGGACGATGCGGCGCCGGAGGGCGCGCTCGATATGGTGGTTGAGGTTGGTGACAGCGTGCTGACGCACCGGCGGCTGTTTGCGGTCGCGACCAGCCGCTCGACCGTGATCGATCTTCTGGCGTGCGATGCCAACAACCCGCGCTCGATTCTGTATCAGCTTCAGGAGATGAAGGAGCAGGTGAGCTACCTGCCTGGGGCCGTTGAACGCGGCGAGATGTCGGAACTGTCTCGCACCATCCTCAAGCTGCATGCCGAGATCGCGGTGGCTGCGCCTGAAAATTTCGCCGCCGAAAGGCTGGCCGAAATCCAGCTGGAGCTGTGGCGGTTGTCTGAAGTCCTGACCAAGACCTATCTGCGCTGACCCATGCTGTACGATATCCGCCTCAGCATTCGCTACGATTATCAGGCGCCGGTGGCGGGCGGCCGGCATGTGCTTTACATGACGCCGGCGCAATCGGGTTCGCAGCGCGTGATCACATCCCTGCTTGATGTGACGCCGACGCCGGACGAGCGCATCGCGAAGACGGACTTCTACGGCAACACGGCGGTCGAGGTTGCCTTTCGGGCGCCCCACGCAGAGATCGCGTTCAGGCTGCGCGCGCGCGTCGAGCGGCAGGCGGTGGCGCGTGGGCCGGATCAATCGCCCGCTCTTGACGCCTTGCGGGAAGAGCTCGCGGGCTGGCGGTCGCTGACCCAGGATTCGCCTCTTCATTTCCTGGCGGATTCGCCGCGCGTGCGGATGCGTCCCGAATTCGAGGCCTACGCACGTGCGCAGATTGCAGACGGGACAACGCGCACGGCCGCCATCGTCGAAGCCATCGGCAAGGCGCTGGACCACGACATGACGTTCGATCCGGGATCGACGAATGTGGACACGCCGCCGGAAGAGGCGTTCGCCGCGCGCCATGGCGTGTGCCAGGACTTCACGCACATCATGATCGGCTGCCTGCGGTCGATTGGTATTCCAGCAGGCTATGTCAGCGGCTTTCTGCGCACGCAACCGCCGGAAGGCGAGGAGCGGCTGGAAGGCACCGACGCGATGCATGCGTGGGTGCGGGCCTGGTGCGGGGCTGCTACCGGTTGGGTCGAGTATGATCCGACCAACGGGCTGTGGGTGATGGACCAGCACATCGCCGTGGCGCACGGCCGCGATTATGGCGACGTCGCGCCCGTGCGCGGCGTTGTGCGCACATCCGGCGGGCAGGCGAGCGCGCAGGCGGTGGATGTGATTCCATTGGCCACACCCGCTGACGCGGCATCGCTTTCGCGCTGATCGCGACTTACGCGCGCAATACGAGCTGTCATGTGAATGTCATGTGACAGACTGTGGTGTTTCCGCGCCACGGCGCAGCGCCACTTCGCACCCGCCGCATTACGAATCCAAACTGTCACGGAACTGTCGGGCGAGTGTCACGCGCCCTCGTTAACCCCCGCCCTCATTGGGCGGCTGATCCGCCCGCGAGAGCAAAAGCTCTCTTCCGAGGCGCGAGGGGTCATATAATGAAACTTGGTGTGGGCAATCAGTTCCGGGCGGCATTGCTGGTGAGCGGAGCCCTGCTGGGCGTTGCATCGGCGCCGGCCTTCGCACAGAGCGCGCCGGAGACCATCGCCGATCCGCAAGGCCCGGTCGCAGCAGGCGAGGTTCCGTCCGAGGACGAAGCCAACCGCGACGTGATCGTCGTCACCGCGCTGAAGCGAGAGACCGATCTGCAGGACACGCCGATTTCGCTGTCGGTTGTCGGCACCGAAGCGCTTGAAGACCGCAACATCCAGAGCCTGCTCGACTTCGCGGACGGATCGGTTCCGGGCCTGCGCGTCTCGACGTTTGAATCGCGCCAGTCAGCCGTCACCGTCGGCATCCGCGGCATCGTGCCGAACGACGCCAACCAGCCGGCGCGCGAACAGGGCGTCGGCGTCTATCTCGACGGCGTCTATCTCGGCCGCCAGCACGGACTCAACGCCAGCCTGCTCGACATCGAGCGCATCGAGGTTCTGAAGGGACCGCAAGGCACGCTGTTCGGCCGCAACACCGAAGGCGGCGCCGTGCACATGATCTCGCGCAAGCCCACGGGCGAATATGGCTATCGCGCCTCGGCCGGCTTCGGCAACCTTGGCTCGTACAGCGCCGACATTCACCTCGACCTGCCGGAATTCTACGACATAAGCCTGAAGTTCGACGGCGTGATGCAGCGCCGCGACGCCGTGGTTGAGAACCCGCTGCCGGGTTCGACCGGCTGGGGTTTCTATGACCGCAAGGGCTTCAAGGCGACCGCGCTGTGGGAGCCGACCGACACGTTCAACGCCGAATACTCGTATGACGTGGGTACGGACGAGAACACGCCGTATTACAGCCAGCTGATCAACTACAACCCGAACAACCGCCCGGTTGCGACGACTTTCCCGATCCCGGCCGGCACGATTGCGCCGCTGCCGCCGCTGGTGAAAGTGCACCCCACGCGCCAGCGCGTTGCCGATATCGGCGCGCCGCAACAGCCGAGCGTTGACGAGGCGCTTGGCCACTCACTGCACGTCACCTGGGAAATCATGCCGGACATGGAGCTGCGCTCCATCACCGCGTATCGCGAAGTGAGCGCGGACCAATGGGACAATTCGGCCCCCGGTAACCGCCCGCCTGTATATGCGCCCAACGGAAACTTCTCACGTTACAGCCTGTCTTATCTTGAGCAGCTGCAGCGCAGCCAAGAATTCCAGCTCGTCGGCTCGTTCGACAGCGTCGATTACGTGATCGGCCTGTTCTACTTCAACGAGAAGGCCTGGGAAGAAGCGGCGACGCCGAGCACGAACCGCTGGAACGCGACCGGCACGGGCTACACCATCAACGACCCGACACCGACGATCCGCGGCAGCCGCTCGCTCGACCGCGCCTCGATCGCTTATGCTGAAAGCACCGGCATATATGGCCAGCTGACCTGGACGCCGCCGATCCTCGAAGACCGCCTGCACCTGACCGTCGGCGGCCGCCAAACCAAGGACGAAAAGAACGGCCTGCTCTATCGCGTCAACAACGCCGCGACCAACCTGACCTTCGATCTCAGCGAAGAGCGCTTCGACCCGGTGGCCGTCGCCGCCTTCGACATCTCGCAGGATCTCAACGTCTATGCGCGCTACTCGACCGGCTATCGCGCCGGCGGCGCCAGCTCGCGCTCACTGACCTATGACGCCTTCGATGCTGAAGAGGTCACCTCGTACGAAATCGGCGCCAAGGCCTATGTCGGCGACGACATCAGCCTCAACGCCGCGCTGTTCAGCATGGACCGCGAGAACAGCCAGATCGATTTCACCCGCGTCACTGTGAACCCGATCACGAACTCGAGCCGCAACACGGTCGAGACTGTGAACGCGCCGGGCACGACGGAGATCTGGGGCGTGGAGCTCGACGGCAGCTGGCGCGTGAACGAGAACCTCTCGTTCTCGGCGGGCTATGCCTACACCAGCACGGACGTGCCGCTGGTGGTGAACCCCTTCAACAACCTGACGCAGAAGGTCTACATCATCTACACGCCGGAAAACGTCGGCAACGTGGCGATGGACTATGTCCAGCCGCTGGGCTTCGCCGACCTGCGCCTGCACCTGGATGCGACCTACGCCGACGGCTCGCAAAGCTTCGAGCAGTTCGCGCAGTTGACCGACAGCTCGTTTATCGTGAACGGCCGCCTGTCGCTGGCCGACATCGACACGGGCGCTGGTCAGAACCTGACGCTCTCGCTGTGGTCGCGGAATCTGCTGAACGAGCAGCACATCTACCGCCGCTCGGAAGAGAACCGCAACACGCTTGGCGACTACGCCAACTTCAACGAACCCCGGACCTTCGGCGTCGAAGCTTCGGTCAAGTACTAGACCCTCCCTAACTTGGTCTCCGGACAGTGGACGATCAGCCGGAGAGGCAGGTCGTCCACTTCTTTGTCTGATGGGCCCGCGCGGCGGATGCAGCTGCGCTTTCCGGTATGTGCGATGAGGGCCCCGTTCGCGTCTTCGACCTGAGAGATGTGAGTTCTCTGCGCGATCATTCTCGTGTGGGCGTCACGGTCGAGGACGATCGGCGCAGCGGCTGGCGGCTTGGCCACAACGCCCGAAAGGCCGCGTCGCAGCTGGACCACCTACCGCTACGTAACGACTGCCGAACAGTCTCCGAGGTTACCGGCGCGGTTGATGCCTGCAGGTAGTTCTCCATCTGAGCGAATTCTTCTGATGCAAAAATGCTTCACCAAGACCGAGTTGCGGTAACGACTATTGCGGGCTCGAATCTTCCGATTGACCGCAAATCTGCGTCATGACGAAAGTGTGAAACCTCTTTCCACTGCGAGGTGGGGTCAGCTTCAAGCGATCTTCGCAGCGAGAGAAATGAGGACATCTCGATTACGGAGGTCACTGTGAGTCGCCCGAACCTGAAGCACGCGCTTCTTAGCACTACCTTGCTCAGCCTTATTCTCTCGCCCGCCCTGCTCGCCGCTCCCGCACTCGCCCAGACCGCGCAAGCGGAAGAGCAAGATGTCATCGTCGTCACGGGCACGCGCATCTCTCGGGAAGGCCTCGTGTCGTCGAGTCCGATCACGACGATCGACGCGGACGAACTCGCCCTTACCCAGCCGGTGGACGTTGAAACTGTCCTTCGCGCCATGCCGCAGTTCTCGCCCGGCAACGGCGGACAGGTGAACAACGGCTCGTCGGGCACCTCTACGCTCGACCTGCGTGGCCTCACTACACCGCGCACCCTGCCGCTCATCGATGGCAAGCGCATGGTGGGCTTCGACCCGAACGGCCTGTTCGACGTGACGGCGGTTCCGCTGTCCCTGCTCCAGCGGGTAGACGTGGTCACCGGCGGCGCATCGGCCGTGTACGGTTCTGACGCCGTCGCCGGCGTTGTGAACTTCATCCTCAACGACGAATTCAAGGGCGCCCAGCTCGACACGAGCTATTCCATCACCGATCACGGTGACGGCGAGACGGTAAACGTCCAGGGCACGATCGGCGCCGGCTTCGATGATGGCCGCGGCAACGTGGTCCTCTCCGTCGGCTACGCCAACAAGGAAGCGGTCTATCAGACGCGCGCCCCGGGCTCGTCCACGCCGGGCGCCTCTTCAACGACGAACCCGTCCGCGATCGACTCGGCCATAGGCGGCCGGACGCAGTTCAGCGCGACAGGCCAACTTGTGCCCTTCTACCAAGGCTTCAACTTCAACCCGCAGAACCTGTACCAGACGCCGCAAACGCGCTGGCAGGCGCTGGCGCTCGCCAAATACGACATCAATGAGTACGTCGAAGCCTATTCGCGCTTCATCTACTCGGCCTCGACCTCGGCGCCGCAGCTTGCCTCTTCCGGCACGTTCGGCTTCTCGTTTGAAGTCCCGCTGACTAACCCGTTCCTTTCGACGCAGGCCTCGACATACCTCGCAGCCAACAACCCCGTAGCCGCCTGTTCGGTGGCCTCGCTTGGCAACTGCGTGGACGTTGGCGTCCGCTGGCGCGCCGTGCCGGTCGGTCCGCGGCAGTACGTGTTCCAGTACGATACCATCCAGAGCCTGGTTGGCTTCCGTGGCGATTTCATGGGCTGGAACTGGGACATCGCGGCCGCGCATGGTGAAACCAGCCTGCAGCGTCAGCAGAACAACGACATCGATGCCGGCAAATTCCAGCAGGCGCTTTTCGCGACCAGCACGACTGCCTGCTCCGATCCTTCGAACCTTTGCTCGCCGATCAACATCTTCAACCCGGCAGTGCCGGTCACGGCCGCCGCAGCCCAGTTCGTTTCGCTGAACCTCCAGGTCCAGTCGCTCACGACCCAGGACTATGTCACCGCGACCGTGAACCGCGATCTCAACGGTGTCGTGTCGCCGTTTGCCAAGAATCCGGTCGCCGTGTCGTTCGGGGCCGAGTACCGCGACGAGTCGTCTGACTACCGTCCGGACGCCGCCTCGCAGGCAGGCGTTTCCCCCGGCTTCGGCCAGACGCTGCCCACCAGGGGCCGTTACGATGTCATGGAATACTTTGGCGAGGCGATCATCCCCCTCGTCGAAGATATGGCCTTTGCCAAGGCAATCAACCTCGAACTGGGCTATCGCACCTCCGACTACTCCTCGTCGGGTTCGGTCGAGAGCTACAAGTTCGGCGCCGACTGGGCTCCGATGGACGGCGTCCGCTTCCGCGGCATGCTCCAGCGCGCCGTGCGCGCTGCGAACATCGGCGAACTGTTCAATCCCGTGACCCCGGGCACGGGCGACCTGCTGGTCGATCCGTGCGCCAACGGCGCACCGGGCACCCCGCTCACCGGCTCGCTCCGGGCACTTTGCATCGCAACCGGCGTGCCGACGGGTACGATCAACGCAGGAACGCTGGCCCAGCCCACCTCGGGACAAGTCAACTCATTCTTTGGCGGCAACCCCAACCTGACGCCGGAAGAGGCCGACACGGTTACGTTCGGCATGGTGTGGCAACCGGAGTACGTCCCGGGCCTCGCCGTGACCCTCGACTACTACGATATCAAAGTGGCGAACGCGATTTCGATCCGTCCGAACTTCGACATCATCGACGGCTGCTACAGCATCGCTCGGAACCCGACGATGGCCGCCTCAGACGTCGACTGCCAGCTGATCAAGCGTAACACCACGGTCGGCAACATCGAAGGCGACCTGATCTACGGTATCAGCCAGGTTGTGCAGAACATCGGCGAGGTCAATGCCGAAGGCATCGACTACTCCGTCCGTTACGGCTTCGACCTGGGAACCTGGGGTGGTCTCGAACTGGCGCTGGACGGCACGCACGTGCTTGACTCCAGCTACATCCCAGCCCCTGGCGGCGCGACGGTGGACTGCGTTGGCCGTTACGGCAAACAGTGCGGCCTACCCTCGACCGTCTCGGGCTCGACCGGCGGCCCGACGCCCCAAGACCGCTTCGTGCAACGCACCACCTGGACCTACGGACCTTTCGGCGCCTCGCTGATGTGGCGTTACCTGTCGGGCTCGGAAGTGGACCCCACGCAAGCCGCCACGACGACGGGCATCTCGGCATCGATCGGCGACTACAACTATCTTGACCTCGCCGGTTCATGGCAAATCACCGACTGGGCGAAGCTCCGGTTCTCCGTCACCAACCTGACCGCCGAGGAAGCTCCGTTCGTGGCGACCGAGACCGGTTCGACGACGTACAACTCGGGCAACACCTATCCCTCGACCTATGATGTCCTGGGCCGCGTGTTCTCGCTCGGCGTGTCGACGAAGTTCTAGCCATCGCCACACCTGAAAGTACTATCGCGGCGGCCCTCCCCCGGAGGACCGCCGCAACTTTCTGGGGTAAGCTGATCCCGATGGATGATCTATCGACACTGATCGGACAGGCCGAAGTTGCAGTGAACACCGGCCAGTGGGCGCTGGGCGAAAAGCTGTGGCAGGAGGTTCGCCGCCGCGATCCGTACAACGCCAAGGCTATCTTCAGCCTCGGCATACATGCCATGCAGCGCCGCGCCTTCAGGGACGCCTGCACCCTGATCGAGGAGGCGCAAGCCCTCTCACCCCACGACCCTTTCATCCTGCTCACCCTGTCCAAGGCCCGCCGCGAAGCCGGAGACGCCGACGGCGAAGGCGCCGCTATCGAACATGCGCTGGCGCTTGATCCGTACTTCCTGCCTGCGCTGCTTGCGAAGGCGCAGCGGCTCGAGCGGCTTGGCCACAAGACCACGGCGGCGCTGTTCTTCCGGAACGCCGTGAAGGTAGCGGGGCCGGAAACGGCCTGGCCCGCGGTTCTTCGCGGTCAGCTTCTTCACGCACGGAGCGTGTCGCACGACTTTGCGCGCGAAACTTATGCGCACCTCTCCGACGCCATATCTCCACTCCTGCCCTCCCTGGCTCGGGAGCAGGCAGAACGCTGGCGCGAGGCAGCGTCCATAATGGCGGGACAGACGGAGCCATATCGCCAGCACGCCAACCAGTTCTACATCCCGCGGCTTCCCGCAATCCCGTTCTATCCCCGCGAACTCTTTCCCTGGGCGAAGGAACTGGAGTCCAAGACCTCGCTCATCCGCGAAGAGCTGCGGGCGGCGCTGGCAGACGAGAAGAAGGATTTTTCACCCTACATCGCGTTGCGACCCGGCCAGCCGGTTGACCAATGGCGCGACCTCAACAACTCCGCGCGCTGGAGCCATTACGGCCTGTGGCGAAATGGGCGGCCGGATGAAGCCCACCTCAAGCGCTGCCCCGAAACACGCAAGGCCCTGGAGGCCGTCGACATGGCTTCGATCGGAGGCCTTTGTCCGAACGCGATGTTCTCAGCGCTGGCGCCTCATACCGAAATCCCGCCGCATACGGGGGAAACGAACGCCCGCCTTGTCGTCCATCTACCGCTCATCGTGCCGGACAAATGCACTTACCGTGTCGGGTTCGAGCATCGCACGTGGAAGGAAGGCGAACTCCTGATCTTCGACGACACGATTGAACATACGGCCAGAAACGACAGCGATGAGCTGCGCGTCGTTCTCATTTTCGATGTATGGAACCCGCTGCTGGCCGCGGAGGAGCGTGAACTCGTTCGCGCCCTGGCGGCCGCGAACAGGTCTGGACTATCAGGATAACGCCCGCAGCCATACCGCGCACGTATCATGCCCATTGCACGACGGCTCAACAAACGCCGCTGGATGTTGAACGTGTTGCAGATCGTGCGAGCGGGGTTCGCAGAAGCCAGCTTGTAGCGCAGATCACCGCCTTCGCCGCCCGTGGGTCTGTTCACGCGCGGATGCGGGCGCCACCCGGCTGAAAGTCTGAAGCCGAGGCCCGGGCATCTTCGCTTGCGCCCGGCGTCAGTCATTCGCGTGCGAACGAAGATGGGCGAGCGGCTCTTACCCTGCCTTGCACAAGCCAGCAGAATCGCGTGGCACATCAAATGCTTCAGTCTGCTGGGGGTAAGACGTTAACCGTCGGACGACTAGCGGAAAGTCGAGTCATGCCAGGCAGACAGGCGCTTCTCACCGTTTCCGTCCTTCTGCCTACCTTCAATCGCGCGCAGCTTCTTGGGGAAGCCATCGACAGCGTGCTTGAACAAACGCACCTGCCGCTCGAAATCATCATTCTCGACGACGGCTCCACAGATGAAACGCCCTCGGTATGCGCGGCATACGCATCGAAGGTGAAATATGTCCGGATCAGCGAGAATGGCGGCAAGACAGCGGCCATCAACGCGGGCCTTGAGTTGGCCGCGGGCAATGTCATCTGGGTCATGGACGATGATGACATTGCGCCGCCAGACGCGCTCAAGACACTTCTCGCCCCGTTGCAGGCGGACCCCAAGCTTGGCTTCACGTTCGGTTCCTTGAAGAAATTCACCATGACCGCGCGCGGCGAGCGTGTGTTTGTCGACCAAGCCGACCAGGCTCCGGCGGGCGCCCGTCACCTGTTCGCGCACCTCATGGAAGACTGCTTCATTACGGGCCAACCGTGCGCCCTGTTTCGCCGGCGCTGCTTCAACGCCATCGCCCCGTTCGATTCTTCGATCACCGCGTCAGTAGACTACAACATCCTGCTGCAGGTGGCCCGCCGGCACCAGGGCGCTGACGTTGGACAGGTCGTGCTCTGGCAGAGGCAGCACGCCGGACTGCGCGGGCCGCAAGCCGCAAGGCATGCCTCGCATGAGCGCGTGCAGCGTTGGCAGAAATTCGACGCACGCCTTCTCGCCGATCTGCTGCCAGAGCTAAATCTGAACGAGTTTCTGGATGATGTAGCAGCAAGCCAGACCCTCGCGCCCATGCAGGCGCGCCGCGCGCTGCTGCAAAGGGCTGTGATCGCGGGACGCAAGGATCTGTGGGACATCGCGCTCGGCAGCTTGATCGACGGCCTTGAAGCTGCGCCCGGGACCGTGTTGGCGCGCAGCGATCTTGAAATTCTTTCAAGACTGCTGGGTAGCCGCTACGGCATTGATATCCTTCTCGGCGACAGGAATATCCAGAAACGGCTCGCAACGGCCGCTAACCGCGCCCGCAATGGCGGGGCCGTCCGGATGGCCATGGCGTCGATGCTCACCTACTGGGCCGGACAGGGCCTGCGTAGAATGGACGCTGCCTACATCGCGAGCTGCGCGCGCGCGCTCTATCGCCTCGCCGGCATCGGCGGCGCAACGAAGCTAGTTCTCGGCGCGCTGAACAGGCGCCTCGAACTGCGGACCGTGCAGCGCCGGGCTCGCCGCGATACGGCTGCTGCGCCGGCGACCTATGCGGGCGAAGAACGCTCGACCAAGCCTGCGCGCTAAAGCGGGATCGAGCGTCGCAAGCGCGATCACGTGCAGGACAACACCAGCAGCGATCAGCGCGGCAAGCAGCAACAAGCCGGCAAATGAGGCGGCAAGCACAGGCGTCGCGGCCAGAACACCGCCAGCCATAAGACATGCCGCAAGCAAGCTGCGCCAACCGATGGCGACCTGATTCCATGCGGAGTAACCGGAAACACGCTCGACAAGGCAGGCGCCGGCGATCCAGGTGACCATGCCCTTTGCAAGCATGGCGGTGGCCACGGCGATCAATCCGAATGGCGCCGACAGCGGAATGAGGACACAGGTTACCAGCACGCCGAGGCTCACGTGCAGCAGGTAAAGCCCTGGATGCCCGCATCCGCGCAGGATGCCGCCCGTGAACGAAGTTGCCGCGGCGCGCACGCCAAGCAGAAGAACCAGCTGCATTGGAATGACTGCGGGCGCCCATTGCACGCCCAGCAAGAGTGGAATCGCCACAGGAGCAACCGCCGCAGCGCCCAGGAAAATGGGGAACCCGGCGATTGCCGCCGCACGCCCGGACTGACGGATCACCTGATGAAGCCGGTCACGATCCTCGCGAACTGACGAGATCAAAGGCAGCGCGATTGCGTTGAACGGTGCGACGACCAACGATGATCCCTGCTGGAGGATACGCAGGGCGAAGTTGAAGTAACCCAGCGCATGAGCGCCAAGGAATGCGCCGACAGCGATTCTGGGAACCGCCAGATCAAATTGCAGCAACAGTTGTGCCGCCAGCGACGCAAGATTGAAGCGCATCAGGTCCGAAAATTCGGCGCGCGAGAAGCGCAAGCTGGATCCGGCGCGCGCCGCAAGGATGAACCCGATTGCGCGTGTGCTTCGCCGCGCGATTTCCATCCAGACGATGGCCCACACGCCCTGCCCGGCAAGACCCATGGAGATGCCGGCAATGGCGGCGGACACCGCACCAGCTGCGTCGACGGCTGCGATGGCGCGAAACCGGAGCCCGCGCTGCAAAAGCGCAGCGGATGGAGCGCCCAAAGCCATGACAAGCAACGTCGCCGAAAGCGCGGGAATAAGCGCCTGCAGCTCCACATGCCCAAAGGCCTGTGCGAACACTGGTGCAAGCCCAACGATCACAGCAACGAGCATCAGCGCGAGGCCCATGTGGAGCACACGGGCGGCTGCCACGTGCCCGTGGCGAAGATCGCGCCTCTGGATCAGGCTCTCGGCGAGCGCACCGCCGACAATCGTTTCAGGCAGGATCGTGACCAGCAGCACCATGCCGTAAAGGCCCCAGGCCTCTGGTCCAAGAAGGCGAGCCATGAACAGGAAGGTCGCCATCGATACGATGACGTCGAACCACTTGGCGGCGGCGGCCCAGACCGCAGCGTTTCGCAGCAAAGTCAGAGGATCACGCCGCAGCGCTGGCATCGCCGTTGTCCTTCGCGCGATTGCGGCTTGAGTCATAACGCCAGGCCAGAACCGAAGCTGCAAGCGCTGCGGCGGGGTACAGCACGCGCGCACCGCGATCGACGAACCCCCAGCGCCCGCCAAGGAGCGGGACTTTTTTCAGGACCGGCTTCACCACGTGATCGACGATACGCCAATCGGCAAGCTGGCGGCGCGATGAAATGAACCCTGCTTCCTGAAAGCCCCATCTCTGCTTCAGCAGATCGTGACTGCGGCGCTGCCATGCAGGCGACCATCTCAGGAGAAAGTACGGCAGATCGACCAGCTTCACAGGATCGTTGTCTGACGGAACCAGGAATGTCACCACGGCCTTCGGCTCGACCCAGATGGAGAGGCCCGCGCGCGCGAGGCGCCACGAGAAGTCGAGGTGTTCTTTCGAAACGATGACAGGATCGAATGGACCAATCTGCGCGAAGACTGATTTTCGTACCATCAAGCAGTGAAACTCGCATGTGCGCGTGCGCCGGCGCACCAACTTGTCAGCGGCCTGCTGCCGGGTCTGGCCCTGCAGGTAGAGGGATTCACGAAAGTCCCGTTGGCCTTCCTGTACACCGTCCTCGCCCGGCATGGCTTCCTCGGCGAGGCCGACATGGTGGACGATGGTATGGAGCGGCCTTCCCTCGCAGGTGAGCGGGACGACGACATCGGCGTGTGTTTCATCCGCGCAAGCGAGGAGTGCGTCGAGCCAGCCCTTCATGGGGAGGACGTCGTTCTCGATGAAAGTCACATACTCGGTGGCGGCCGCAGCCAGGCCGAGATTGCGCGACTCGGCGGGGGTCAACGGACGCCCCGCCTCGATCAGCTTGAACCCTTGCTTGTCAGCCTCGGCCACAAGCCAGCGCCGCTGCATTCCCGGGAGCTGGCCGGTGACGTAGACAAGATCGAACTGGCCGGACGTGCCCGCGTAGATGGCCTCCAGGGCTTCCTTCATCGCGCTTGTGCGTTCGCGTTGCGTGACGATGATTGTGATGCGAGGTCCGGCGCCAGACATTGTCATGACATGACTCTCCTAGATCTGGATGATGGCGAGCGCGATGCGATTGCCAGCCGATAAACCCGCATGGTCTCTGCGGTTACGGCTTCGATGGAGTATCTGGAGAGTATGTGGACGCGGCCGCGATGCGCCATCGCCGGCCAATCGTCACGCCGCGCGAGGAGTTGGCGCAGGCCCGTGGCAAGCGCATCTGCATCGCCCTCCTGCGTCATGACGCCGGCGTCCACGCCTTCGACCAGTTCCGGAATGCCGCCATGGTTGCTCGTGACGAATGGACAGCCCGACACCATCGCCTCTTTCACCGTGTTGATCGAAGCATCGCGATCACCGCTCGCGGCCGTTGTGGAAGGCGCCAGCAGAACGTGAGAGTCTATGAGCAGGCGGGCAATACGCTCGTGCGGAACGGCGCCTGTGAACGTGACGCGCTCCGCGATGGACAACGCAGCGGCCTGGTCCTGCAGCGCCTGCCGCAAGGGGCCATCGCCCACAATGCTGAGGCGAGCGTCAATGCCGTCCGAGACGAGGCGCGCGAGAGCCTCCACGGCAAATCTCAAGCCCTTCTTCTCGACGAGACGGCCGATGGCCAGAAGGCGGAGCGGCTCGTCCGGCGCCCATGCGCGCGTCGCGAACGGAAAGCGATCGACGGCCACGCCCGATGCCACCACATGCGTTCGGGACTCCGGAGCACCCAGACCGATCACACGGTCACGGAAGTACCGGCAGTTTGCTATGAACGCATCAGCGTCGCGAAAAACGCGATCATAAGCATGCTCACCTTTTTCCTGCAGAAACTTCGAAATGTCATAGCCGCGGAAATGAACCACGACCTGTCCGGACAGGAAGCCTGCCCGGCGATGATCAAGCACTGCTTCGGCAAGTGTGCCGAAATGGCAGTGGAGGATGTCGTACTTGCCGCCGTCCCGGAACAACCCCGCTTCGTGCAAGGCGCGCAGGCCGAAACGCTCCGGTCCAAAGCAACCTGCGTCCAGAACCGAGCCAACCTTGAGACCGTGACTTGTTGCGATCTTGAAAGCGGCCATCGGCGCCAGCGCAACCCGGCGGCGGGGCGATTCACCTAGGCGGAAGCTGCGGGTCCGGTCTTCAAGACGATAGCGCTCCACCAGCGCATGGCGCTCGTGGGCGGAATCTGCCGGCCCATCAAGCGCGTAGATATCCACGGTGTGACCCTGGTCGATCAAACCCACTGCCGCGTTCGCGACGAATGCCTCAGAGATCACTGGGAAACGGTGGACGAAGAAGGCAACTTTCATGTCCAGGCCGCTGCGGTTTCACTGATCGTGATTCCTACAGCAAGCCCTGCGCCGTCTCCCTGCGCGCCACCCCCGGCCAGCCCGTGGTTAACGCGCGGTACAAGTGTCGCGGCCATTGGGGCCTCCGCCAGGCCAATCACTACG
Source organism: Alphaproteobacteria bacterium 32-64-14 (assembly GCA_002280725.1). Lineage (GTDB taxonomy): Bacteria > Pseudomonadota > Alphaproteobacteria > Caulobacterales > Hyphomonadaceae > UBA7672. The sequence continues at coordinate 35,050 of NCEM01000018.1, read as the reverse complement.
GCCTTTCCCAGAGACCAGGTAGCGTAGGTCTGGCGGCGCCCCGTCCATACAAGACTAGCTAGCGTTGGTCTGATAGCGCCCGCTTTGCTCAGATTTCACTAGCGCACCCTTTGCGAACCGATAGACTTTCGCGGCATCGAGAATCATTTCCGCGGCATCCTCCCTGTCGATGGTTATGCGCATGTCTCCGTTTGCATGGTCTGCGCCTATTTTCTGCATTGCTTGGCTGTGTTTCGGACTTCAGGTTTCCAATTGTTGCGGCGGCCGTCTGTTTTTTGCGCGCTGCAGTGACCCACCGGAATCGCGGCCTTCCTGACGGGAAGCTCCCATGCGCCACACGATTTTCGCGGCCTTCCTTTGTTTGCTCGCGGCGTGCGGGGGAGGCGGTTCATCAACCGACACAGGCAGCAGCGGAGGCGGACAAGGCCCAGCCGCCCAACCGCCAACAGCGCAGGAAGCTGCCCGTCTGCTCACGCAGGGGACGTTTGGTGTTACAGAGGCCGGCATCGGTGAGGTGCAGGGTCAGGGCATCAATGGCTGGATAACAGCGCAGATGGCCCTGCCCCGGCCGGGGCTCAGCCACGAGGCGTTTATTGACATCGCCCTCGCGGCCAACGGCTCCGTCAACGCGAACAATTTCTACCAGACCTGGTGGAAACAGGCGATCAACGAGCCGGATCAATTGCGCCAGCGCGTTACGTTCGCCCTGTCTCAGATTTTTGTTGTTTCCCTGGCTGATCCCGCGGTCGATACGCGCGGGGCCGCCTCCTGGTATGACATGTTGCAAGCCAATGCCTTCGGCAACTTCCGCACGCTGATGGAAGAGGTGACGCTACATCCAATGATGGGCCGCTACCTTACCTACCTGGGCAACCAGAAGGAGGATGCGGCCGGCACGCGTACACCAGACGAGAACTATGCGCGGGAGGTCATGCAGCTCATGACCATCGGCTTGATCGAGCTCAATGCCGACGGCACGCCTCGCCTCAATGGGACCGAACAGATCCCCACCTACACGCCTGCTGACATTGCGGGGCTCGCGAAGGTTTTTACTGGGATCAGTTGGTACAACACCTCTCCCAACAACACGACATTCGCCGGTGGAAACGCACACTCCGACCGCTCTGTGCGGCCAATGATTTTCTATCCCAACTTCCACTCGACCTCGGCAAAGACCTTTCTTGGCGTCACCATTCCGGCCAGCACGACCGTCGATATGGCAGGCGACCTGAGAATCGCGCTCGACCGGCTATTCAATCATGCCAACACCGGTCCGTTCATAGCCAAGCGTCTGATACAGCAGTTGGTCACATCCAACCCCAGCCCCGCGTATGTTGGGCGCATCTCCGCCGTCTTTGCCAACAACGGCTCAGGCGTACGCGGCGATCTGGCGGCAGTTGTCCGGGCCATCCTGACCGATGCCGAAGCACGCAGCATTTCGGTCGCCACATCGGCGAGCTTTGGCAAGCTGCGCGAGCCCGTCATTCGGGTCACAAACTGGGCGCGATCTTTTGGCGCCACGTCGCAAACGGGCAACTTCCTGATCACCTCCACAAGCGCGAACACGTCTCTCAACCAGTCCCCCCTCACCTCGCCGTCGGTATTCAATTTCTGGCGCCCCGGGTTTACCCCGCCAGCTACAACCCAACTGGGTCAGAACATGCTGCTGGCGCCTGAATTTCAGGTCGTCGATGAGGTCACCACAGCGTCCTACATCAATCAGATGCAGGACTGGATCAACGCCGGCATCGGATCGACCCCCACGGGCGGATCAGGACGCGATGTGCGCGCCGCCTATGCCGCTGAAATCGCGCTTGCCGATAACCCCACAGCATTGGTCGACCGGATGAACACCTTGCTGTTCTACGGCCAGATGACGTCCACACTGCAGACTCGTCTCAACGCGGCGATCAGCGCGGTTGCCGTTCCAGCCGCGACCGGAAGCAACCAGACGGCGATAGACACAGCTCGGCTAAACAGAGCCAAGACGGCGGTTTTCTTTTCGATGATCTCCCCCGAATACCTTGTTCAGCGCTGAGGAGGCCGAGCATGACCGACAAGCCAATGTCGCCCGCCACCCGTCGCGAGATACTCCGTCGGGCAACCGCGCTTAGCTGCGTAGGAGCCGCCGCCTCCACCTTCGGTTTCCAGCTTGCCACCATGGGCGAGGCCGCTGCGCAGACCGCGCCCAGCTACAAGGCGTTGGTGTGCATTTTCCTGTTCGGCGGCAATGACTCCAACAACATGGTACTCGCAACCGATACCGATAGTTGGGGCCGGTACTTCAGCGCACGCAACGGCGGCGTCGATCCCATCGCCCTCATGCCCGCCGGTACGGCAGTGACGCCGCCCGGCGGCACGAACCCGGTTACGGGGCGTACGCTGCCCGGCAACGCTACGGCTTTCCTGTTGCCTGAGGCATGGGGAGGCGTACTTCCCATTGTACCTGCAACGCCAAACCCTGTTCCGGCAGGGACCAGCGCTGCGGTTCGCACCTTCGCGCTGAACCCGCATATGGGTCCGTTGCTCCCGCTGTGGACGAGCGGCCGGCTTGCTATCGCGTCCAATGTCGGGCCACTGATTCAGCCGACGACCAAGGCGCAGTACCGCGCCCGAAACGTACCGCTTCCCTCCAATCTCATGTCTCACAACGACCAGCAGTCGACCTGGCAGGCAGGCGCGACTGAGGGTGCGCGACGCGGTTGGGGCGGGTTGATGGCCGATCAGTTCCTGTCGACCAACGGCGCCAATTCGGTTTTCACGGCGATCTCGACTGCGGGCAATGCAGTGCTGCTCGCGGGCCAGAGCGTTGTGCAATACCAGATATCGACCAGCCAGACGGCGCCGGCCGTCCGCATTACGTCGGCAGCAACACCCACAACGACCGTCTTTGGAGCTAGCAACGCAGGCGCGCGCGTACGCGAGATCATCGGCGACGTGACCGGGAGCAGCTACTTCATGCAGGATCACGGCGCAAAGGTGATCCGCTCGATGGGCGCGGCAGACCTGCTCAACACGCAGTTCGCCGCCGGAGGTCCCGGAGCATCCGTGGCGGCGCCGACACAACTGCTCAACCCGATCACCCGCCTCAACGAGACAAACGCGCTGGCCGTGCAGCTGCAGAGCGTCGCCAAGACCATCGCTGCGAACGCAGTACTTGGCATGCGGCGGCAGGTCTTTTTTGTCTCAATGGGCGGGTTCGACAACCACGACATCCAGAACGCGACCCAGTCGCCGCTTCTCGCGCGACTTGCCCATGCGCTGTCCTACTTCGACGGCGCGATGGCCAACCTCAACGGCGTCGACATGCGTCCGCAGGTGACCACATTCACGGCATCGGATTTCTCGCGGACCTTCACCACGAATGGTGATGGAACCGATCATGCGTGGGGCTCACACCAGTTCGTCATGGGTGGCGCCGTCAACGGCGGGAACATATACGGTCAATACCCGACCTTGGGCGTCGATCAGACGGGTTTTGCTAACCCGGATATGTCGGGCAACATTCTCGTTCCGTCGATGTCTGTCGATCAATATGCAGGCACGATCGGCCGCTGGTTCGGCCTGACCGAGGGCCAGTTGGATTCGATTTTCCCGAACCTGCGAAATTTCAATCGCGATGTCGGATTCATGTCTTCGGCGGCGGCTTGAGGCTGCTTCGGCCGGCCCCGTGCCGTAGCCGCGGCTTACCGCCTGTGAAACGTCACAGAACTGACGACCCGCCGGCCCTGAATCCTCGACAGCTGCACAATTACGTCGACGACGGATTTTGCGTACTCGATAACGTCCGATCGCGTGAGCGTTAGCCCTGCCTGTAGGGTCATGAAAGCAATCTGCTCAAGCGCGCCCTGCGGGCTGTCAGCATGCACTGTCGTCAATGAACCGGGATGGCCGGTGTTGACGGCGCGCAGGAAAGTGAATGCTTCGGGTCCGCGAATCTCGCCGACCATCAGGCGATCAGGCCGCATGCGGAGGCTGGCGCGCAATAGTTCGTCGATTCCAACCCGCGCCTCTCCTAGTTCGCTTCCAACCGCAACCAGTCCTAGCGCATTCGGGTGCGCGAGCACCACTTCGGGCGTGTCCTCGATCACGATCAGGCGGCTGTCCTCCGGGATTTCCTTGAGCAACGCATTCAGGAATGTGGTCTTGCCTGTGCCGGTACCGCCGGAGATGACAATGTTGCGTCCAGCCTTTACCGCTTTCGAAAAGAACTGTGACAGATTGCCGGCTTCAAGTAGCTTGTTGATCTCAGCGTCCATTGCAGCACGCTCGCCGCCCGCTACGCGGCCAGCCTGCGCGAATGCGCCTGCCTTCTCATAATCAGCAAGCCGGAGATCCGGCAGTACGTGCTTGCGGATCGCCAGCGCGAAATGCTTGCGGGTCGCGGGCGGCGCTACAACCTGGACTCGCGCTCCATCGGGAAGCGTTGCGGCAAGCAACGGATACTCCCGGCTTAGACCTTGGCTGGAGTGCGCAGCGATCTGCTGGGCGAGGCGCTGGAGCATGACCTCGTTGACATCGGCAGATTGAATCCGTTCGAAGCCGGAGGCGCCGTCGATCCAGATTTCCCCAGGCTGATTGACGAGGATATCCGTCACATCGGCACGATCGAGCCATGGCGCCAACGGCGCCATGTAAGTTCGGAGATAGACGCCCTCGGCGATCAATTGGACGGGCTCAACGTCTGGACCGATCCGACCGTCGAGAAGTCGAGATCCCGGCTCACAAACACACGCACGGGCGCGCCCTGCGGCACCGTAACTGTCGGAGCAATGTTGACACCGCTCGTGACCGCACTCGCACCTGCATCGACGCCGGCTCGTGTCGATGCGATTACGATATTCGTATCGCCCGCATCGACTACCGCGCCGACACCCAGGTTGAGAAGCGACAGGAGGACAGCTCCACCAAAGCGCTCAAAGAAATGCGTATCGACGTCGCCATCAAGACCGCCACGCCCGAGACCATCGGTTGCCGGAGCGGACAGTTCGATCGTAACGCCATCGGGCCGGATCATGCGCGTCCAGATTACGAAGGTCCGGCTCTGACCAAGCGCTACGCCAGACTTATACTGGCCGATCAGACGTGAGCCGCGGGGAACCAGAACCTCGCTACCATCGAACCCTCGTACTTCGCGCGTTACCACAGCGCGCACATATCCCGGCAGATCTGAATTGAGCGCCGTCTCGAGAACGGCCGCAATGACGGTTCCCTCGATGATCGTCGTTGAGAGATCTCCCAGCCTGCTCGCCTTTGTTGGCTTCGACGTATCTCCTACACCAAACCGCTGTGCGAACCGCTCATCTGCGTTGAGATTCTGATTTGCAGCGGAAGACATCGCCGCAGCTACAGACGCCGCGTCGAGCGGGCTTCCCGTAGCGGGCTCCGCAGCGCGCGACGGCAATGGCTCGTACGATCCCAGATCGACCACGAGAGCGGGTGCGCGAAGACGGTCGATCTCCATCTGCGTTGGTCCGGCAACGACCTGCGGAGGCGGTACGGGCTGCTCCTCCACCAGCGGGATAAGTTCAGGCGGTGGCAGGATTGGTAGCGCTGGGTCCGCCGGAATAATCGTGGTCGGAGCCGCTGACGCCGCCGCAGCCGCTGCGAGCTGTTGTGCAGCGGCAATCTCGGCAGCTTGCTGGCGCGCCACCGCAGCGGTCTCGGCGCTCGTACGGCTGGATTCCAGCTGCAGGAAAACGACAGCGCCAAGTCCCAGCGCACCAACGATGCCAAACGTGATCGGCCAAAGTGAGCTGCTGCCGGCAACGCGCGGGGGTGCGTCGATGTTGAAGGTTGGATCAAGGCCGGTGCGAGGCGGTGACGACGGTTCGATCATGTCAGCCACTTTGACTTGGTTGTGGAAGCGGCGCGGGTTGTGGTTTGGGACGCTTGCTCCACGCCCGGTTCCGGAGCTCAGCCTGCGCCTTGCCGTATCGCAAGACAAATTTCTCAGCGATCAGATCCGCGACGGTGTAGTCGCCATCGATCCGCGTGTTTGCCATTTCTTCCTTGCCGTCCAGACCGATCACAAAGATGGCGGGTGCGGCGCTTCTGGTATCGAACTGAAAGTAGGTGACCACGCCGTCATCGAACACGCGCACGGGATAAAGGGTCTTCGTACCGGACTGCGCGTAGTCGAAGTTGAAGTCCTCTGGGCGTGGCGGAGGTGGAGGGGGCGGCGGCGGTGGAGGGATCTGCGCCACCACGACGGGGACAGGCGGCTCAGGATACAGGAAACGCAAGCGAAGCATGGTTTCCGGGTCGGAGGGGTCGGCGCTCTCGACGACATTGAGCATGAACGAATAGATGCGCTCACTGGTCACGACCGTCATGCTCGTCGGATTGCTCTTCGATGTCGGCTTCAGGAACAGCAGCGTGGCCTTGCGGTTTGGCGTGACCTGCCAGGAAAGTGAGTCACCGATCGAAACATTTTCGATGCGCTCCTCCTGCCCAAACTCAATCATCAGTTCATAGCCAAGCTGACCGCGTATCTCCACAATCGCGTCAGGGTCGTACAGGAACTCCTTGATTCGCGGATCGCCCGGGCCGGGTCCGGGCAATGACGCGATCTGAGCGGAGGCGGAATGAGTGATCGCCAGCGCGCACAGCCCGAGAGCGGCGGCGCGCCAAGACAAGTCCAAAATGATACGACCGCCCGACCGCATGGCATCCCGTTCCAAATTACGCCCGCAGCCGCCGCGCCGCGCCAACGCAGATTCCATCTCCGGTCCCAACCATATCAGCCATCTTCCCGTCGGTCAGCTACCCGGGGAGCGCGGTTGTAGGTCTGGCCCAGCCTGTCACTCGCCAATTGTGGCGTCGAGGCCACCGCGTCAGCGATTTCTCCGGTGCGGCGGGTTACCATCTCGGGATTCGAGTAGACCCCACCGCCTTCGGTTGCGTAATGGCGGTCGGTTCTGGCTATTCGCGCGACAATCTGTTCGGCACGTTCTCCCGGTCCCTCGCTCAGCGGTCGATCCGGCGCGGGCAACCGCCGCAGCGTGGGTTGCTCGTCGCGCCCCCTGGAGAAGGCAAAACCGCGGCCAATCGCGGCCACCGCGCCAAGTCCAAACACCATCACCATCAAGAATACGATCACAACGATAGTGATGGTGATCACAGGTCCCATATCGAATTTCAGACTGGCCGCGTTGCCAACCAGTATTTCGAGGAATGGCTGCAGGATCATCAGCATCACCGCGCCGAACACGTGAACGGCCAATGGCGCCATTGCAGCAGAGAAGGCGGCACGCATCCAGCCCTCGAAAAGGCCGCGTGTCTGGTCGAACAGCAGCATGCCGATGAAGATTGGCCCGATAGCAAGCAAGAATGCGAGCACGATCTTGGCGGCGATGATCAGGCCTAGCGTCAGCAAGAGCAGCGTTATCGCCGTCAGCCATAGCAGTCCCGAACCGAGCATGGGTCCTCCCTGAAGAAGGTTCGCCGTCGGACTCGCCATGCCGCCATATATGCTTGCAGCGCCACTCATGTCTTCAAAGGCTCGCTGCACTCCGCCCATGACGTCACCGTCGAAGCCTGCGCCGCGCTCGGAAAGAGGGCCGATCAGAACCTTCATGATCTCGGCCGGTCCATCGAACAGGAGATTGAAGATAAGCGTCTGGTAGGCCGCCCAGGACGTTAGAAAAGCCAGAATTAGACCCAGCTTCAGCGCCACAATTGGCAGCTCCGTCACTCGAAGCCCGCCTCGCCCGAAGAGAAGCTGGTAGCCGAGAAGAGCGATGTAGATCGTCAGCAAGCCCGTGAAGGCGGTCGCGAACAAGGTGTTCGGCCCCACAAGCTCGCGATAGGTGTCATGCACCAGGAGACGGATATGGCAATCGACGGTCTCGAGAACCCCGCCAACCATGCCCTCTTCTGCGGGAGACGGACAGAGCGCCATTATGCCCCCCTCGCCACAAGCTGCGGCATCCACGCTTGAGGATCATCGCCGACTTCCGCCCGGATATCATCGAGCATGCGCACTGTCCGCTCGCGACCTGACAGCACCGTCAACAGGTCGCGCTGTCCGTTCAGGTTTAACCGCGCAACCACACTTTCGGCGCCGTGTTTTACCAGGAAGCATCGTGAGGTATCGGGCAGTGTGCGGATCAAGTCGAACTCGTGCCGGGACAAGCCGAACCCCTTGCAGTACTCAGCCTCCTGCGCCTTGGGGTTTGGCAGAAAGACCTGTGTTGCGGACTGCTCGATCACGGCATTGGCGATACGAGACTCAAGTGCATCCCCCGTCGATTGGGTCACGAATCCAACTATGCCATTGCGCTTCCGAATGGTCTTTTCCCAGTCGCGTATCCGCGCAACGAACACCTCATCGTCCAGCGCCTTCCACCCTTCGTCGATCACAATGATAGAGGGCTGACCATTGAGCCGCTCTTCGACCCGATGAAAGAGATACATCATGGTAGGCGTACGCACGACAGGATCATCCAGCAGATGCGTCATGTCGAATCCAGCGATGCGCGTATCCAGGTCGAGATGATCGTTCTCGTTGTCGAATAGCCAGGCGCGATCACCTTCTCCGATCCATGGATTGAGCCGGGAGGCGAGATCACCTGGCGTGGGTCTGCGCCCACCCAGAAAAAGCTCGCGGAAATAACGCAGACGCCGGAAATTTGACGCCTGATCGTAGTTTGCGCTTATGGCCGCCGATATCGTCGCAGAGTCCTCTGCCGAGAGTACCTCACCGTTCGAGGTGACAAGCTTGGCCGCCCACTGCTGCAGGAAGCGGCGGTTGCCCGGCGTATCGGGGAGTTGCAGCGGATTGAATCCCGTTCGCGTGCCCGGCCGGATAACATCATAGCGGCCGCCCATCGCACGCAGGAATATTTCCGCGCCGCGATCCTTGTCGAAGAAAACGATTTTCGGCTCGAAGCGTTCGCATTGAGCGATCAGGAAGTTGAGCACGACAGTCTTACCGGCCCCCGAGGGGCCGATCACCAGGAAGTTGCCCAGATCGCCACGATGGAAATTGAAATAGTAAGGGGATGCCGCGGTCGTTTCGAGCAACGTCACGGCAGAACCCCAGTGATTTCCACTCGCACGACCGATCGGATGACTGTGGAGGCTGGCCAGTCCGGCGAAGTTTGCGGAAGAGATCAACGCCTTGCGCGGTACGTAGGCGGCATTGCCGGGAAACTGGCCCCAGAAGGACGGCTCCAAAGCTGCCTCCTCGCGCACTCCAATGGCGCCGATCTCGGTAAGAGCCGCCTGAACGTCAGCTGCAGCGTTGTCCAGAGGCTCGAAGTCCGGCGCACGGACCATGATAGTCAAGTGATGCTCGCCGAATACGGCACGGCCTGCGGCGACGTCATCCTTGGCCTGGACGAGATCGCGGCGGAGCGACAACGCCTCGTCATCGGCAGCACGCATGCGGCGAAGAGCCAGATTCATGCGGTTGAGCGCGGGCTGGCGATCTACGAATGAGAAACTCTGTGCGATGACCATCTCATGCGGTACACGCAAGAGGCCATCGAGCTGACCGCTCGACGTATGCGGCGGATAATCCTTGACCGAAAGCATCGCGCCGAGCATGCGCGGACTGCGTGCGTTGCCGGAGAACTCCAACGCATCCCGGCCAAAGCTGATCCGGCGATCGACAAACTCGGCGCGGCCCTTTTCAAACGGTACCGGTCGCAACTCGCCATCAAACAAGAAGGCAAGAAACTCCAGCGGCTCCGAAAAAAGACCGCCGACGGTTTCGTATGCGCTGAGCACGCGGGGGCCATAGGGCTGCAAGGCTGCAAGAAGGCTATCCGTAGCCGCGTCGAGCTCGCGGCGATCACGCATGCGGCTAACCGCGTCCCAGTGCTTGTTCTTGCCGAAGCCCGCAATACCTGCGCGACCCATCGCAGGTTTGCGCATGATCGTCAGAAAGAGGTCATTGACGAACAAACGGCCTCCCGCGAGGCGTTCACGCCAGCTTTCGTCGAGACCACGCGCAAAGAGGTTGGTGAAACGGCCGTGCAGGCCCGGACGCACAAGGTGCCTGATGACATAGGCGCCGATCGTCAGGCGCGATGAGGCTATTCCGCGCAGGACGGTATCGCGCACATTCTTCCGGTAGTTGAGTTCCTGCGTGTCGGCGGTCTCAAAGCCAAACCCAACGAGATGCAGAACCTGCATCTGTGCGCCGTCGCGGGTAGCAATGGTCCTTTCATCTATATGCCGGGCGTACGGGAGCATGTCGCTCGCTCGCTTTTCACGGCGTACGAATCGCGTCCTTGCCTTGCCATCCGACTTTGGACGCGGCTTTTTCGTCATGGCGAATATGAGTTGCAGCGCCAGTGAGAGAAGTTTGGCACGCGCGGACAGCGGCTGACCCTCTGGATCCAGAGGTCAAGCCATCGAGGCTCGCGCATGCACATCATGTAGCCGAAAGCGTGCAGCATGACGGCAGTTACGATCGCCCAGTACGACTTGGTGATCAGGAACATTTCGGTGGTGATCACCAGGTTCAGGACGAAGAATGAATAGCTCACGCCCGCAAACATCTGTGGTCGTGTCAGCGCAGAGAAGACGATGTCACGCTCCAGGCTCGCCATGTGGCTAACCCGCCGATACTTGTGCGGCCGACTGAATGCCGCCGACTATGGTCGCCGCACCAAATAGAATGAAGCACCCAATGATCACGGTGATCCCGTGCTTCCAGTTCATGCGTCCAGTCAGCATCATGAAACCAACGAAGGCTACCGCAATCACCGCCACGGCAGTTGCAATGCCGCCCTCCATCGTGCCGCGAACCCAGTTCACTGCACCGAGGATCGGCCCCGAGCCCGGTGGATTGTTTCCTTGAGCGAAGGCATGCCCAGCCGCCAGCAATGCGGTTGTGAGGCACGAGATGATAGCTCGGACAAACTGCATCACTTGATCTCCGGTGCGCTGGTGCTGGCGAGGTACTCCATCACGGCGGCGACGTAGGCGCGGGTCTCCGCATAGGGAGGTACGCCGCCGTGACGAATAACGGCAGATGGTCCTGCATTGTAGGCGGCCAAAGCCAACTCCAAATTGTCGTCGAACATCGCGAGCATCTGGCGCAGATATGTCGCCCCGCCCTGCGCGTTCTGAGCTGGGTCTGAAGGATCGACACCGAGATCGCTCGCAGTAGTCGGCATTAGCTGCATCATGCCCAAGGCGCCCTTCGGAGAAACCGCGTCCTCGCGAAACCGGGATTCGACAAACGCTACGGCCTCAAGCAGGCGTGGAGAAAGGCCGCTCATCACGCCCGCCGCCTGCAGAACGGGTTGCACCGCAGGGGGGACGGCAGGTGTTCGTGTGACCGGGCGGGGAGGAACGATGGGCTGGACACCGTCTGTGGTTATCACCGATGGGCCAGATATCAGCGCTACGCCGGTCGGCCCGACTTCCATGACTTGAGCTATAGCCGGAAGGGAGCACACCGTCGCGAGCGTGGCTCCCGCAAAGCCGAATCGCAACAAACCCGAGAGGGCACCAACGCGCCAGGCCCATGCACCTGGAAAGTCATCGTCGCAATCGCCGTCATAAAAGTCAGTTTGCTTGGACACGGATTTCCCGCGCAAAATCAACCGCCGAGCCAATGTGGATGAGCGGAGACCGTCCGAGTGTCGCGGGGGTAAGCCGGGAGTTGCGCGACCAGGTGCGGGGATCATGGGAAGATACTCGGCTCAACTGGAAGTGTCAGGGGAGATTAAACCCGGCTTGCAAGGCTGTGTCGAGTTGGCCCGCCACAATGATCAATCATGTACCTTTTCAGGGAGCCGCCTACCGAGATCGCGTCTGTAGACCTGCAGTCTTCCCCTCGCCGCCAAAGGTGCTTGAGGTCGCTTGATGCCAGCCTGCTTCAAGGGGCGACGCTGGACGCCTTCGTCAGGGTAGCGGCTCTATCCGAAAAATCTGCCCGCTGATCGATACGATGTAGAGGTTGCCCGTCCCGTCCGTCCCGAAATTTGTTATCTGGCCGATTGTTCCTGCATCAGGTGCAAAGGAAAGATTGCGCTGAGCATAGGCGGATGACGGCAGAGTCGAGCCGGGGTTCAGGTTTGCCAACGGCGCGGTCCACATATTGCCAGAGATGAAGTCGCCAAAAACGTATAACGCCTGCAGATCCTCAATCGGGCCTCGGTAGACGGCGCCGCCGGTGATCGATGCTCCAGTCAACGGGCCTGAGCCGTGCTGATACTCGGTTACCGGCAGCAGGAAGGAAGGATCGTCTGTCCCTCCATTGTAGGGCTGCGTCCCCTCGCGACGCGACCAGCCGAAATTGAAAAGACCCGTCGCGCCGAACGGAATGCGATCAACCTCTTCGATTGCATTTTGTCCGACGTCTCCGATCATCACATCGCCGGTCAACGCATCGACGGTGGTGCGGAATGGATTGCGCAGTCCCATCGCCCAGATTTCCGGTGCGCCGCCGCCCGTGGCGAAGGGATTTGAGGCCGGAATCTGGTAATCGCGAAGCGAGTCGGCTGCGTAGGCATCGCCCGATACATCAATGCGCAGGATCTTGCCCAGCAACGTGTCGCGGTTTTGTCCGCTCCCCAGCGGATCGCCACCGCCGCCGCCATCGCCGAGGGCTAGCAACAACAAACCGTCCCCGGAGAACTCGAGCGATCCCCCCTTGTGGTTGGTGAACTGCGCCGGCTGGTCTGCCGTGAAAATGACATCAGCGGTCGTGGTGTCCGCGCGCGCAATGTCGGTGGCCAACATCCGGTATCGGCGAATCTCGGTGTCGCCTGATGCGTTGATCATGTGGACATAGAATGTCCGATCCACAATGAAGCGGGGCGAGAACGCGAGGCCCAGCAATCCTTCTTCACCCTGACGCCGCACCTCACTTGTGATGTCAAGCATCGGCGCCGACGCAACGGCCCCATTCGTCGGGTCCATCAGGCGCACGCGCCCGCCAAGCTCGACCATGGCTACCCGGCCGCTATCGTCCGGGAAGTTTGTGAGCAGCACCGGCTGATTGAGAACCCCGCTCGATATACGCCGAACACGAAAGCCATTCGGAACATCCACCACCGTGACCCGGAGGTCCAACGAGGTGACGTTGACACCGTCAGAGGCGGCAAGCCGCACCTCGTAGACGTTGTCTGCGTTTGCATCCGTTGGCGCCTCGAAATTGGGCGGCGCGGCAAAGCGCAGATGCTGCGTTACCGCGTTGTAGGTAAATCGGGCCTGGTCCGCCCCACCCGTTACACTGATGTTCACGGCACCGCCCTCCGGATCGGCAGCGATCGCGCGATAGAAGTTCCCGATCACATTCTCCTGCACCGACGCAGTCACGCCCGAAGTGAAGGCTGGCGAGAGATTTACAGGACCTGGTGGCGGAGGTGGTGGGGGTGAACTCGATCCGCCTCCGCCGCACGCGGCGGAGCCAAGCGCCAAGGAGACAATCAGTGCAGCCCGCATGGCAATGACCTTTGTCTCGCCGAAGACCGCAGACTTATTACTGCGCGTTGCGGCGCGAGGAAAGCACTGCGGCCGAAATGAAGTTCGAAAAAGCCCCCGGCTCCCATGCTCTAGAAGAGACCTGTCAACTTGACGGCGAGCACGTTCACTGGGCTTTTGCACGCCCGTGGCGGTCGCACCACCGCCTTGCTCCAAACAGATTCCGAGCGTGCGCGAAGTACGCGCATCGCGTCGCGGCGCAGCAGATGCCGCTGTATGTTGAACGTGTTGTAGACCGCTGCATCTTTTGCGCACGTTGTCGAATAGAGAGGTGCGGATTTTCCGTTCGACTATTCTCGCGCGGCCGTCCGGGCCGATGACGATCTATCATGCCCAGGCGATCGAGCGCCGCGCGATAGGACCGCAATCCGTCAGTGACAATGGTCTCGGGCTCGACGTTCTGGTTCTTCAATAGCCATCGCGACAGTCGATGCGTGGCCGCAGCGTCGCACCGCTTCTGCACGATCATATCCATCACCTCCTGCGCGACGGAGCTTTCAAACTATGCATCGGCAAAGCTGCCAAAGGTCTGCGCTCCGGCTTCCCGGGCCTTCTCCGCGGCGCGCTGTTCCTCGCGTTGGGTCAGGGGACGATGCCGCCGGCCAGGAGGGCGGTCGCTTCTGCAGCCTTCTCGCGAGCAAGCGCCAGCGAAACCTTGCCCGCGGACCCGAACCCTTGGTCCCGACGCTTACCGCCCGCGGTGTAGCGGAACAGCCAGCGCCGCGTGCCAGATGCCCCGACAATCAGATAGAGCCCGCCACCGTCGGCATGTTTCCCCGGCCCGAGGGTTTGCACTTCACGCACCGTAAGCCGGTGCTTGGTCGTCTTCTTCATTCATTCGCCCTTTGTGCTCAGCGGCCATGGGCCGTCGGGGTTTCCTCCCCCCAACGAAACTGCGCTCGGGCGCAATGCGTTGAGACCGCATGCTCGTCTCGGGAAGCCGCAGCCCTTTGTTTCCAAGATTGAGCGAGGTGTTCGCAGGATCGACGTCGTTGAGTTTTATGCCATAGCCCGCGCGCTAAAGCGTGACCCCGTAGAGTTGTTCGCTTCTGTGTGCGCACGGCTTCCCAAGGTCGTTGAGATCTGAAAGCGCTTTGCAGTTTTCGCAACAGCTACGTTGCCCGCCGCAGCATCGCGAGAAACTCATCCCAATCCTCCACGCTCGCCCTGTTCTTCGCCGAGTTGCAGCCGAGATGCGTAATGTGGACGTTGGGTGCGTCGTAGCTCTGTCCGGCGTCGGATAACTTGAGACAGCGAGGGCGGTTTCCTAACGGAGGATTCTGCTCATCTGGTGTTGGTATTTAAACAGCGCGTCTGGCGTGCTGCAAGCGGCGTTGTTCGAAGGCGCGCTGTTTGATGGCCTCCCGTTTCATGAGGATGGAGCCCTTGTATTCTCGCGCGCCGAGGCGCGAGCGGCGCTCGATCACGTTCTAGCGCCGCCCCTGATAACGAGCCAAAACATCATGCTCCTTAATGGGCGTGCGTTCGATGCGGTTTTCAACGAACTGCTGAGCGGCTCCGCCTTCGGGATCGACGTCACCGTCACCGGCTTCGAGATGGGCGCGATTGACGTGATGATCGGCGAGCATGCGCCTGCGGAGAAGATGGACGAGGCGGATGCCCAGCCGCCCATCGACCCGGATCGTCCGGCGATCACGAAGCCCGGCGACCTGTGGAAGCTTGGCGATCATCAGCTCCTTTGTGCCGAGCCCGTACTTCCGGCAAAGATCGGCTGTCGCCACCCCCGCCTCGTGCTCCCGCAGCATCCCGATGATCTGCTCTTCCGAAAACCTGCTCTTGCGCATCCTGCATCCTCTCTGTCGAGGACTCTGCAATTTCGTGGCCGGAATTCAGGGGGCTGGGTCACAACGTTGGGAGTGGTCTGAGCCCCTCGAGTCCCTCGCACCTTTGGAGACTCCTCTCGATGGGGATGCGACTGTTCGAGTCGAGTTCGTGGAAACCAGCATGGCGGGCAGGCAGCGCGAGCTTGCTCTTGGCCGTCCACCTGCGCTTGCCCCGCCCTCAGTCGAGAGACCAGCTAGCGGAACACCGCATGTCGGGCCCCTGGCGTTGGAGCAGATACCACTCCAACGCATTTTGACATTCTCTTCCTGTCCCCACAGCGGCAGCCAATCGCCGAAGGGAGTCATTCCTTGGGGCGGACAAATCGATAGCCGACACCGGGCTCGGTCAGAATTCGCGCTGGCTGCTCGGCGCGCGCTTCAATCTTCTGTCGCAGGTGCCGTATATGCACACGGAGGGCTTGCACGTCTGCGTCGCCGCCTTCCCAGGCCCTGGTCAGCAAGTGCCGGTGAGTTAGCACCTTGCCCTGGTGCAGAACTAACTCGTGCAACAGGGCGTACTCACGCGGTGTGAGCTTTGGATCAGCGCCTGCGACCTTGACCACACGGCGAGCCAGATCGACGATGAGGCCACCATCATCGTATAGCGGAAGGCCTCCCTGCATCTGGACGCGATGGCGAAGAGCGGCGCGAACCCGGGCCATGAACTCTGCGACGCCAAAAGGCTTCGACACGAAGTCATCGGCCCCTGCGTCGAGCGCGGCGACCTTGCGCGGCTCGTCGTCGAGAGCGGAGAGAACAATGACGGCAGGGGCGCCTGCCGCGCGCATCGGGCCGATCAGGTCAGCGCCGTTGCCATCCGGCAGGCCGAGATCGAGCACAGCAAGGTCGAACCTCAATCCGGCAGCAAGGCTCAATGCGCCCGCGACATCGGCGGCCTCTTCCACGTCAAATGCCTCAGCAACCAGCGCAGAGCGCAGAAAACGCCTGATCGCGACCTCGTCATCGACAATCAGCGCCCGAAGGCGTTGGCCACATCCTCGCTTTTCCAACTGATCGCTCATGCCAGACTTTCCGCGGGAAACGCGATAGTGAAGACGGCCCCCGATTTGTCTGCGCGATTGCCAGCCGAAACCTGCGCGTTCATCAGGGACGCAAAGCCCTTCACGATCGCCAGCCCAAGCCCTGTGCCACTGACGCCTGACGACGCAGCGCGCGCAAAGCGCTCAAAGATGCGCGCCTCGTCGCCTGGCGCTATGCCTCGCCCTTCATCAACGACCGTGAACGCCACGCCGCCCCGCGAACGTGCGGCGCCGACGACAATCTCTCCGCTGGCCGCATGAGCCAAGGCATTCTCCACGAGGTTGAACAGCGCCTGGTCGAGCAACGCCGCGTCTGCCCGTACCATGGGTAGATCAAGCTCCACGTCCAGACGTATCGTTCTACCTTCATCGATCTTCTGAGCGCGGGATACAACGGCCGCCAGCGCGTCGGATGGATCGAGGGGTTCGAGGTAAGCTTCGATACTTCCAGCATCGAGGCGGGTCATGTCCAGCAGCTTTTCGACATAGCGCTGCATGCGCGCTGCCTCGTCCTCGATCGACACAAGCAAGCCGTCACGCGTCGGTGGATCGTGACGATCCCCATAGGCGCGAAGGCTAGAAGCCGCACCGAGGATACCGGCAATAGGCGTGCGCAGATCGTGACTGAGCGACGCCAGCATCGTGCCACGCAGTCGTTCCGCTTCCGTCTCGACGCGGCTTTCTTCAAGCGCCTGCGCCACGTGCGCGCGTTCAAGCGCGGTGGCGGTTTGATCGCCCATGGCTGCAAGGCGGCGGCGCTCTCCCGGTGTGAGGGGGCTTGCGCGGGCGACGCCTACAACTCCCGCAACCAGCCGAGACGTTCGCAACGGCAAGAACAGCCAGCGGGCGCCCGGAAGCGTGTCAGCGCCGCGCCCGGTCGGCTCACCCTTCTGCGCAGTCCATCGCGCGGCAGCCATGTCTGCATCAGTCAGGTCGAGCTTTTGAGCAGACACACCCGCCTGCCGCAGCTCGCTGAATCCGACCCGGGCAAGCACGACGCACTCAACCTCGAACGCCCGCGCTACATAGCGAGCCAGCGACTCTGCGGCTTCGTCTTCTGACTTGGCGGAGGTCAGCTGCCGCGACAGGCCAAACAGTTCCCGCGACGTCTTGGCTTCAGCGCGCGCCGCCAGTGTCTGTTGTCGCGCGCGCCCGGCAAGGATGGCGACAATCAGGGCCGCGCCGGAAAATGCCAAGATAGCGAGAACGTTGTCAGGGTCAGCGACTGTGAAGGTGTAGCGGGGCTCAGTGTAGAACCAGTTGAACGCCAGGGCGGACGCCATGCCCGTGATCAGGCCAGCCCAAAGGCCGCGCGTGAGGGCGCTGACCAGAACGCTGGCGAGGTAGACAAGCGTGAGGTTCGACACGCCGAGCCAGACATCCAGCGGCCACGCGACCAGCGTCGCGATGAATGTCATCGCCAACGCTTCCGCCACACCGCGTGACGTCAGCGCCGGCCATGCGGCCGAAAGCGAGAACAGCGTCTTGTCGCTGCGCTCTGCTGACTCGGGGACAACTTCGACTGGGATGGTTCCAGACCGGTCGATGAGCTGTCGAACGACGGAGCCGAAGATGGCCTCGAACAGGATCGACCGCTTCGCCTTGCCGACGATGATCTGTGTGACGTTCTGGTCCCGGGCATAAGCCAGCAGCGTTTCGGATACTGCATCACCGGGGAGAGTTGCTGTTTCAGCGCCAAGGCGCTCTGCCAACCGCAGCGTCTCCGAGAGACGCATGCGCTCTATCTCGGTAAGCCGGGCGCTCCGCGCGGTCTCGACATGCACGGCGAGCCAAGGCGCCTTGCTGCGATCGGCCTGCCGCTTGGCGTGACGTACGACCTCGGCCGACGCCTCACGCTCATCGACGCAGACCAGCAGGCGCTCTCCAGCTGCCCACGGCGCGTCCTCGCCCTGCGCCTTGCGATGTCCGCGAACCTGCTCGTCGATCGTGTCGGCGGCCCGGCGCATGGCCAGCTCGCGTAAGGCGGAGAGATTGCCCGGTGCGAAGTAGTGACGCAGCGCCCGCTGGGCTTGATCCGGCGCGTAGACCTTACCCTGCTTCAGGCGCTCGATGAGTTCGTCGGGCGTCAGGTCGATCAGTTCAATCTCGTCTGCGCGCTCTAGCACGGCATCGGGAATCGTCTCGCGCACGCGTACCCGCGTGATCCGGGCGACGATATCGTTCAAGCTCTCGATGTGCTGGACGTTTAGCGTGGCCCACACATCAATGCCGGCCGCCAGGAGCTCGTCCACGTCCATCCAGCGCTTGGGGTGACGCGACCCCTCCGCATTGGTATGGGCAAGTTCGTCTATGAGCGCGATCTCGGGCTTGCGAGCGAGCAGCGCGTCCAGGTCCATCTCGGCTACTGTGCGCCCTGGTTCGCCGAGCCGCCGCTTCGGCACAACCTCAAGACCTTCAAGCAGCGCGGCTGTTTCGGAGCGGCCGTGCGTCTCGATCACCCCGGCGACAACCTCGGCGCCTTCCAGCCGCTTCTTGCGGGCGTCCGACAGCATCTCGAACGTCTTTCCGACGCCCGGGGCGGCGCCGAGATAGATTTTGAGCTTGCCGCGCGCTTCCGCCTTCGCCTGCTGCAGCAGCGCGTCTGGCGACGGTCGACGTTCGACAGACTCAGGCATGCCGCCCCTCAAGCCGGTGCACGGCCAAGTTCGTCGAGAGCAAGATTGAGTTCGAGGACATTGACCCTGTCTTCTCCGAGGATCCCAAGGGAGGGCGTCTCCACATGCGCGTCAATCAGGCTGGAGACCACATCCTCCTGTAAGCCGCGGGCATTCGCCACGCGAGCGAGCTGGAATTGGGCCGCAGCGGGAGAGATATGGGGATCGAGACCGGATCCGGAAGCGGTCAACAGATCTGGCGGAATGTCGCTGGCAGGCACGCCGTAGCGCTCAGCTTCCACCTTGATGCGATCAGCAAGCGCCTGCGAAGACGGGCCGAGATTGGAGCCGGATGAGGAGCGCGCGTCATAGCCCTGCCCTGCCGACGACGGGCGGCCCCAGAAATACTCCGGCCGGGTGAACTGCTGGCCGATCAGGCTGGAGCCGACCACCACGCCATCCCGCACAATGGGCGAGCCATTGGCCCGATTGCTGAAGGCGGCCTGCCCGATGCCGGTCATCGCCAGCGGATAGACGAGTCCGGTCAGCAGCGTGAACAGCGCGAGGAGAACGAGTGCGGGACGAACATGTTTCAGCATCTGATTTCTCCTAAGCCAGGCCGACGCCAGAGACGACGAGGTCGATGAGCTTGATCCCAATGAAGGGCGCGACGAGCCCGCCGAGGCCGTAGACGGCGAGATTGCGCGCCAGCAGCTTGCCCGCCGGCGCCGCCCGCCATTTC
The DNA here is from genome assembly GCA_002280725.1 of Alphaproteobacteria bacterium 32-64-14. Classification (GTDB taxonomy): domain Bacteria; phylum Pseudomonadota; class Alphaproteobacteria; order Caulobacterales; family Hyphomonadaceae; genus UBA7672. Next base: position 15,360 of record NCEM01000018.1, on the reverse strand, counting down.
ACACCCCGCAACGCCAGCGGGATCAGCGCGGGAATGACCAGCGCGTTGAAGATGATCGCCGACAGGATGGCGCTGTTGGGCGAGGCCAGCTGCATCACATTGATCGCCTGCAGGCTCGGATAGATTGCGAGGAATAGCGCCGGGATGATCGCGAAGTATTTGGCGACGTCGTTCGCGATAGAGAAGGTCGTCAGCGAGCCCCGCGTCATCAGCAATTGCTTGCCGATGGAAACTACCTCGATCAGCTTGGTCGGATCGCTGTCGAGGTCGACCATATTGCCGGCCTCGCGCGCAGCCGGCGTACCGGTCTGCATGGCGACGCCGACATCGGCCTGCGCGAGGGCGGGCGCATCGTTGGTACCGTCGCCGCACATGGCGACCATGCGGCCAGCCGCCTGCTCCTTCCGGATCAGCGCGAGCTTGTCCTCGGGCTTTGCCTCGGCGAGGAAATCGTCAACACCTGCTTCCGCTGCGATAGCCGCTGCTGTCAGCGGATTGTCGCCGGTGATCATCACGGTGCGGATGCCCATACGGCGGAGCTCTGCGAAACGCTCCTTCACCCCGCCCTTCACCACGTCCTTCAGATGAACGATACCCAGCACGCGACCATCGCGCGCGACGGCCAGCGGCGTACCGCCCTCGCGGCCGACCTTGTCGGCGGCCTTGCGAACCTCAGGCGACACCTCTACGGCATCCGGCCTTGAACGGACGTGAACGATCACGGCATCGACAGCGCCCTTGCGAATTGTCGCGCCGTCGGCATCGACGCCGCTCATGCGCGTCTGCGCCGAGAATGGCAGGAAGCGCGCGTTGGTCATGTCACGTCCCCGCATGGCGAAGCGGTCTTTCGCCAGCACGACGATCGACCGACCTTCGGGCGTTTCGTCCGAAAGAGAAGCAAGTTGCGCAGCATCAGCAAGTTCGCGCTCGTCAATGCCCGGAGCAGGAATGAAGGCGACAGCCTGGCGGTCGCCCAGAGTGATCGTACCGGTCTTGTCGAGCAGCAGAACGTCGACATCACCCGCCGCCTCGACCGCACGGCCGGACGTGGCGAGGACGTTGAAGCGCACAAGACGGTCCATCCCGGCGATGCCGATGGCAGACAGCAGGCCGCCGATGGTTGTCGGGATCAGCGCAATGAACAGGGAGGCGAGTGCGACTGAGCTGACCAGGCCACCTGAATAGGCCGCGAAGGCAGGGATGGTGGCGACCGCCATCACGAAGATCAGCGACAGGCCCGCCAGCAGCACGCCCAACGCAATCTCATTCGGCGTCTTCCGGCGCGACGCGCCTTCGACGAGCGCAATCATTCGATCCAGGAACGTATCGCCTTGAGTCGCCGTGACCTTCACCGCTATCCGATCGGACAGAACGCGCGTACCCGCCGTAACGGCCGAGCGGTCGCCGCCCGCTTCACGAATGACAGGAGCGCTTTCCCCGGTGATGGCGCTTTCGTCGACAGTTGCCACGCCCTCGACGACTTCGCCGTCTGCCGGAATCAGCTCTCCTGCGACAACCTCAACCAGTTCGCCCACCGCAAGATCGCTCGCGGCCACGGGTGGCTGCGCCTTGCCATCGACAAGCCGGCGCGCTGTCAGTTCAGATCGCGCCCGGCGAAGACTTGCCGCCTGCGCCTTGCCGCGTCCTTCGGCGACGCCTTCCGCAAATGTGGCAAACCACACCGTAAGTGCGAGCCAGAAGGCGATCTGTCCAGCAAACGCGGCGCCCTCGCCGCCCGTCGTCAGGTCGCGCACGAACAGCACCAGCACGTAGAGTGCGGCCAGTTCTGTGGCGAACATCACCGGGTTTCGCCAGAGCTGCAGCGGGTTCATCTTGGCGAAAGCGGCGATAGCCGCCTGGCGCATGATGGCGGCGTCGAACAGCGAGACGGGTTTGTTGCTCATGGAAGCAGACCTCAGTTGAGCGTGTTGGCGGTCGCTTCGGCGACAGGGCCAACGGCAAGAGCCGGCAGGAAGGTGAGCGCGCCGACGATCACAATCACAAAGGCGAGCAGGCCAATGAACAACGGGCCATTCGTGGGGAACGTACCAACGGAGGCTGGCGCCGTCGGCTTGGCCGCGAGGCTGCCCGCGATGGCGAGCGCCGGGATGATGACCAGGAAGCGGCCAGCCAGCATCGCGATTGCATGGGCGTAGGTGTAGAAGTCGGTGTTGGCCGTGAGGCCGCCGAACGCCGAACCGTTGTTGCCGGCGGTGGAGGCGAACGAGTACAGGATCTCGGAGAAGCCGTGCGGACCGGGGTTGAGGATGCCCGCCCTTCCCGCATCCGTCGATGCCGCAATGGCCGTCCCGATCAGGATCGCGAGGGGCGACGCCAGGATGGCCAGCACAGCGAGCTTCACTTCACGCGCCTCGATCTTCTTGCCCAGATAGGCCGGCGTGCGTCCGACCATAAGCCCTGCAATGAAGATTGCGAGGATCGCAAACAGCAGGATGCCGTAGAAGCCTGCGCCGACGCCGCCGACGATGACTTCGCCGGCAAGAATGTTCACCAGCGGGATCATGCCGCCGATCGCTGTGAAGCTGTCGTGCATGGCGTTGACCGCGCCGCAGGAGGCCGCTGTCGTGACAGCCGCAAATAGCGCCGATGCGGAGAGCCCGAACCGGACTTCCTTGCCTTCCATGTTGCCCAGGGACGGATCGACACCCGCCGACATCAGCGCTGGCGTAATCTGCGTCTCGGACCAGTAGGCAATGCCGGTTCCGACCAGGAAGAGAGCGCACATGGCCGCAAGAATGGCCCAGCCCTGGCGTTCGTCGCCAACCATGCGGCCAAACATCACCACGAGGCCTGCGCCAATTGCGAAGATCGACAGCATCTGGACAAGGTTGGTCCACGGGTCCGGATTCTCGAACGGGTGGGCGGAGTTTGCGTTGAAGAACCCGCCTCCATTTGTGCCGAGCATCTTAATTGCTTCCTGCGAAGCGACTGGACCGATTGCGATGTCCTGCGGCACGCCTTCCAGAGTGGTCGCCGGCAGCGAACCCGCCAAAGTCTGCGGCACCCCCGAGGCCATCAGGTAGATCGCAAAGAGGATCGAGATCGGCAGCAGCACGTACAGCGTCGCCCTCGTCATATCGACCCAGAAGTTGCCGATCTGACCCGTGCCACGCCGCGCAAACCCGCGCGCGAACGCCACGGCAACCGCGATGCCGGCGGCAGCCGACAGGAAGTTCTGGACTGTCAGCCCCGCCATCTGCGTCAGATGGCTCATCGTGCTTTCGCCGCTATACGCCTGCCAGTTGGTGTTGGTGACAAAGCTGACAGCCGTATTCATCGCCACGTTCGGCGCCACAGGCCCGAAGCCGTGCGGGTTAAGCGGCAGGAGGTGCTGCAGCTGCATGAGCGCGAACAGCGCCAGCGTCGCAAGCAGGCTGAACATGACTAGAGAAGCGGCGTAGCCCTTCCAGTCCTGCTCGCTGGCATCCTTCACGCCGCCAAGACGGTAGAACCCCCGCTCCAACGGCGCGAGCACGGGCGATAGCCAGGTGCGCCGCCCGGCAAACACAGCCGCAAGATAGAGGCCCATCGGGCGCGCGATCAGCGCGACAAGCCCCGCGAACACGAAAATCAGAATCCAGCCTTCGATCTTCATCGTGCGCTCCTCAGAACTTTTCCGGGCGCAGAAGCGCGATCAGGAAGAAGACAAGCAGGCAGACGGCCAACGCCGCGCCGAGCGAGAGGTCCAGTGACATGGCGCCGCCCCCTACAACCGGCTCAGGCCGGCGACGACCGCGCCTAGCGTTGCAAACGCGACGAGAATGAAAGTGACTGCGATAACTGCCGCCATGGCGAGGCTCCGCTCTGATAAGGGAGCAAACTGGCCGAAGCGACATTAAGGAGCGAGTGAGCGCGCTGGTCGGCGACATTAAGAGCGCATTAAGTTGGCTTGTCGAAAGGCCGTCGCGCAAACCTAAACTCGCCTTTTCCGGCCCCCGAGCGACCGCAGCCAACTCAAATCCAGAGACCGGCTAGCGGAACGCGGCATGGCAGGCAGAGAACGCTGACTTGTTCCTTGCGGTCCGCCTCGTTTGCCCTGCCCTGGAGTTGTCAAGTCAACAGCGCGCGCGATTGCTGGACATTCGTGACCGCCGCGCGGTCACGCCACCGCCCTCGCTCAGACAGATTCCGAGCGTGCGCGCAGGATGCGTATGGCGCAACGGCTCAGCAGATGCCTCTGGATGTTGAACGGGTGCTGCGATGCAAGGCCGTCGAGCCCGGTCTGTCAGGTCATCTGCACTTCGGGCCGATTCAGAAGCGTCGTGGCGGCGGTCACAATCTGCGCGGCGGGGGGGGGGGACGGCTTGGCGAGCGGGACGCTGTCCGACACTCGTATCCCCTTGCGAAAGCCAAGCGGAGTTAAGCCGGTCTCGCGCTTGAAAAACTTGACGAAGTTGGTTGCCTCCGCGAAGCCGAGGCCCTCTGCAATGAGGTAGATGGATCTGTCAGTATGGACGAGGAGGCGTTTTGCCTCGAGGACAATACGAGCCGCGATGACGCTCTTGGCGCTTTGGCCAGTGGCTTCCAGCGCCGCTCTTGTCAGACTTTTCTCGGTGCATGCCAAAGCCGCCGCATAGGCAGAGACCTTATGCCAGCCGGCATGGTTCTGTTCGACGAGCCTGCGAAACCTTGCAAAGCGCTGCACGCCCGGGGTCCGCGCGACCGCGGCTCCCACGTGCTGATCCTGCAGGATGGTCAAGCGCAGAAGCAGTGCGCAAAGTTGGTATCGCAGAAGGGCGTGGACATCCTTGGCCAGCGCTTCGCTCGCCGCGTCCATCCGCATCCTGGCAATGACTTCGCTGACCGCCTGGAAATCGGCAGGTGACAGCGACAGATGATCCGGCAGCCGGTCGAGACCAAGGGCTGGCCGCAGATCGGCGGTCGGCTGGGTTTCAGAGGGCAGGAATTCGGCCCGGAACAGGACCATCCATCCGTCCCAGCCCTCGTCAGTGCCGAAACTGTGAACCTGCCCAGGCCGCAGCACCAGGAGGGATCCGACTGAGCAGGTGACCGGCTGAAAGTCCACCAGCTGGGTCACATCGCCTTCAGTGACGCAGATCAGCGTGTGGAAGGAATAATGATACAGCGCCAGGATTTCTGCGCGGGGAACCCGGCGACGCAGCTCCGAAAACAGGAAGACTTCGACATCGAGATCGCGTCCCTGGGGACGGTACGCGATCTGGTCGACCTTTGCCCGGCTCTTCGCCACGATCGCCTCTCCGCTCCAGCCCTGATGTCCTATAAGTATCAGATTTTGGCCCGTATGAACCACGACACCCAGACATATCGCGCGTTATTATCACTTCATGAACAGTGCGGTTCACGTCGCAGCAACTTCGAGTAATCGCGGTGAGAGAGAAAAATGACCAACATCGATATCGCGAAAAGCTACATCAAAGCCGTCCAGACCAACGACCAGGCCACGCTCGGTAGTCTTCAATCCCCGCAGATCATTTGGCATCAGCCGGGCAGCAACCAGTTCTCGGGTACCAAGAACGGCATCGCCGAATTCGGCGCCATGATGAGCGCCATGATGTCCAAGTCTGGCGGCAGCTTTGCCATCACCCATGCACATCGCTATCTCGCCAATGGCAACCTTGTTGCCATCGAGATCGAATTCTCCGGCCAGCGCGAAGGCGCCAAGGTCGACCAGCGCGGTATCGATCTGCTGCGCATTGCGGACGGCAAGATCGTCGAAGTGTGGCTGTTCTCCTCGGACCCCGAGCAGGAAGACGCCTTCTGGGGCAAGTAGGTCACGGCATCTACTGTAGCGGGAACCAAGGCACCCCCGCTACGACCACTTCGCTTTTTCCAAGGAGTCGCAATGAGCGCGAACAACAAGCAGATCGTCACTGAAGCCTACCAGCGAATTTTCGGCGATTTGGATGTCTCGGCAGTAGACGAATTCATGAGTAAGGACTTTGTCCAGCACAATCCAACAACGCCTGATGGTCCCGAGGGCGTAAAGCAACTTGTACAAATGCTTATTTCGCAGGGAGTCCCGAAACAAAAGTGCCAGTACAAGCATGTGATTGCCGACGGCGATATTGTCATTCTGCATACTCCCTACCAAATGGCGGGAAAAGAATGGCGATTTATCGATATCTACCGCGTCGCCAACGGCAAATTGGTCGAGCACTGGGATGCGATGATGCCAATGCCCGAGACCCGCGCGAACAACAACCCGATGTTCTAGAGCGGAAATCCCCGCGAATGCCATGTGAGGCGGGGGGACTGTCAGGGTAACTGAGTGAGGTTTTGCCGGGCTTTCGACAAACCTCCGGCCTTCACACCACTGCCCTGCTCCAGATGGATTCCGAGCGTGCGCGCAGGATGCGCATCGCGCGACGGCTGAGCAGATGCCGCTGAATGTCGAACGTGTTGTAGATCGCCGCGTGTGTCTCGAGGAAACGCTGTGCCGACTTCTGACTCTTGAAGCCCTGCATCTTCCGCTCACACCTTCGGATCGGAAGGTGGGAATTCTCAGCTCGGTTGTTGTCGCGGAGTCGACCGCGATGATGACGCTCACCGAGACCAAGTCGCCCAAGCGCCGCGCCGTAGGAACGGAGACCATCAGCGACGATTCGCTGCGGCTCGACGTTCTGATTCTTCAATGGCCGACGCAAGAACCAGAGGGCGGCTTTGGCATCGCGCCGCTTCTGGACGATCACGTCCATCACCTCCCCTTCGTCATCTACGGCGCGCCAGATCCACACGTGCTGGCCGACAATCGTCGAGACCATCTTGTCGAGATGCCAACGCGGCGATGGCGGTAGCTTGCGACGACGGAGATTAGCCGCGATCTTGGGGCCGAACTTTAACGTCCAGGCGCGGACATGCTCCTGATGAACTTGCAGAGGCGGTCGAAGTCGTCCCGCGCCTTCAAGGCGAGCATACCTGCGCGCCTCTCATGGCGGGTCCGGAGCGATCACCTGAGTTCGGATACTGGGAAGCACCGTCGCAGAGCCTTAGGGACCGTCAGGCGGACGTAGTAAATGCCGCCTCGCTCGACGAGGAACATGAGGTTCGAGGTCACACCGAACCTCGTCTCGATTGGCACAGTGGAATGGAGCAGTCGAGCCTTGGACAGGCTCCCGACCGCAGCACGCGGTGGATACTGAATGAGTTTCTGAGCATCTGGCGGTGCTGGAAGACCTTCGCGACCTAGTCTCTGGCCCGCTTTGACGCGACCGGCAGCTCGCATCTCGGCCTCCCCTCAGGAAGTCCCGGCTCTCCAAAACAGTTCCGGACACTAGCCCACCAGTGGCGAGTTTTGTGCACGCGCCGCAGTCTCTCCTGTTGTCGGAACGGCCGCCCACGCGCCGATTTCCCGGCCGTGTACCTGGCCGCTGCAACATCGGTCCCACTTGCCTGGGAAAGCGCAGTGCCGGACGTGGACGGGATTCCCTGCTATCAGGGTAACTATCAGGGAAAAACTCGCCCAGATTGTCTCGCCGCGCGCGCCAAGAAGGCGGCCGCGCCCCGCCCCGCTCCTTCTTTTATCCACAGCCAGTCCACATGTGTCTTGCCCTCCCCGCTGGCCGGCTACGCCGAACCCCGGTGGAATCAGACTACGGTTGGAAGTCCTCACGGAAATCAAGAAGTATCGAGAAGCCTATCGTGCCGACGCTCCCACTGAACCATCCTGACCCGCTCGCCGCGACCTTGGCGATCATGCATTATCCGAGCGCGGGCGAAGAAGGGCCGCGCAAGACTCTCACCGACTGTCTTGCGCAAATAATCGCAGTCCACCGGCAGTCGTATCAGGCAATCTTCTACGACCAACTCATGGGTCAGGCGACCTCTATCGTCGGTGGCGATCTGGCCGATCTCGACGAACGCGTTTTTGAAGTGACTGCGGTTGGCCAGGTCGGGAAGACCTTGTTCGTTCTCGGCTGGAGCCAAGGAAGGGCAGCGTCGTGGGCCAATGCCTACGCCACGGCTAGCAGGCACGCGGGGCCGATTGTGAAGCGTCGCGCTAGCAGCGCCAACCTCAAGCTTCAGTGTGGCCGTTTCAAATCCGTCGCTCATCTCTGTGCGGCGCTGTGTCTGCGGGATCTGAAATTCGTGCCGGAACCGCTTATCGGTTACGGCCTGGGCGAGGACTTCCACTCCTTCCTGGCTGAATCCGAGTGGATCCGCTGCTGGGGCCTTAACTGGAATCGGCCGACACCCGCGGCATCTCCTCCGTTCGCCGGCGCCGCCATGTGGGAGCCGCCCGTGTTCTGGCGTCCCCTGCCGCGCAAGACGGGCTGGCCACGCACGGGCGGAATGGCTGATCTTGTTCTTGACCCCGCTATGACCGGCCGACTCAAGGTACCGGGACCACCTCGGAAACAAGCAACTGTAAACCCACTCCAGCGCCCTCCGGCTGCACTTTAACCGTTATAATTGCGAGTCTGAATGCGCCATGCCGTGAAGCGAGCAATCGCTGGCATGGAGAAAGTCGTTGTCCGAACTGCCCCCCAAGATTCGCGACCTGGAGGTCACACTGACCCCGATCGCGTTGCTGAAACCGAGTCTGTCCAGCGCCCGTACGCACTCCAAAAAGCAGATTGGACAGATCGCCAAGTCGATCGAGACCTTCGGCTGGACGAACCCCATCCTCACGGACGAGGACAACCGGGTGATGGCCGGACAGGCGCGCCTCGAGGCTGCGAAGCAGCTCGGTCTCCTCGAAGTTCCCACTATCCGCCTCACCGACATGAGCGAGGCGCAAAAGCGCGCCTACGTTATTGCGGACAACAAACTGGCCGAGCAGGCGGGATGGGATCGCGCGGTTCTCGCGGTCGAATTCAAGTCCATCATCGAGATCGACGCCGATTTCGACCTGACCGACATCGGATTCGAGACTGGCGAGATCGACGTCTTGCTCGCCGAGCCCATGGCGCTCGAAGAAGGCGACGAAGAGGACCATGAACCTGAGATTGATCCTGAGCGCCCGCTCATCACGAAGCGTGGCGATCTCTGGCAGCTCGGCGTGCACCGCCTTGGCTGCGGCGACGCCCTTAACCGCGACGACCTCGTCCAACTGATGGGCGACGAGCAGGCCACAATGGTGTTCACGGACGTTCCTTACAATATCCCGATCCGCGGATTTGTGTCCGGGTTGGGTTCCGCCAACCATGACGAGTTTGCGATGGCTTCCGGTGAAATGACTGCAGCCGAGTTCACCGACTTCCTGCGCAAGGTGATGGCCAACCTGGTTGAAGCCACGGTCCCCGGTTCGATCCACTTCCACTGCATCGACTGGCGTCACATCTACGACATGCTCACAGCCGGACGCGAGACCTATTCCGAGGTCAAGAACATCTGCGTGTGGGCCAAGACCAATGCGGGCATGGGCAGTCTCTATCGCTCGCAGCATGAGCTGGTGGTCGTTTTCAAGAATGGCACGGCCCCGCACATCAACAATGTAGAGTTGGGCCGGCACGGCCGGAGTCGTAGCAATGTCTGGACCTACGCCGGCGTGAATACGTTCGGTGCGGAGCGCGCGAACCTCGCCATCCACCCGACCGTCAAACCCGTCGCCATGATTGAGGATGCGATCATGGATTGCTCGAACCGGGGCGACGCTATCCTGGACGCCTTCTGCGGCTCGGGATCGACACTGATCGCTGCGGAGCGCGCTGGGCGCCGCGGCTTCGGCCTCGAAATCGAACCCAAGTATGTCGACGCCGCGCTGCGCCGCTTCCGTGGTCTCTACGGCATCGAGCCCGTCCGCACGTCCGATGGCCGCACGCTGAAGCAACTCGAATAAGGGCGGCTCACCGTCCACGCCCCCGCCATATCGCGGACCCGGGCGAAAAGAAAATCAGGGGAGCAACACGAGATGGAAACTTAGAATGACAGACGACCCCAAGCCGAAACGCAAAGGCAACCAACCGAAACGCGACTACGAAGTCGGAAAAGGGAAACCGCCGAAAGCCAGCCAGTTCCCGCCTGGCTCCTCCGGCAATCTCTCCGGACGCCCGAAGCGCCCGCCGAAGATTTACAAGATGATGTCGGAGATTCTGACTCGCGACATTACCCTGACCGTCAACGGCCAGAAGAAGACGATGTCCACGCAGGAAGCGCTCCTGCTTTCGCTTGCGACCAAGGCGATGAAAGGCTCGGTGAAAGATCAGTTGGGCGTCATCGACCTCATCCGCAATCTTGAAGGGAGCGGACCGTTCGACCTCAACTCGCTGCTCGACGAAGACTGATGTCGGTTCGAGTTCGGACCCCGCTCGCAGGATTCTGCGTCCGCGGGCGGGGTTCGGTTCGCCTGGCAAGTTCGCCGCCCCCCGCCCGGCCGCAGCACGGCGGACAACCGAACGGGCAGGCCAAAGTTTGATCTACTCGCTTTGATCATCCGGGCGAGCAACGTCTCAACTCCGGAAACCTGGCAACATCATCTGTCTCCGCATCGATATCGCGACGGAAGCCGATGACCGCAGGAAGCCGCTTTATTGAAGGATAGGCAAAGTGCCGAACAACCATGAAACGCGATCGCGCGGAAAGCGCCCAACGCCAGATTGCGATGACAATCTCGCTGATGACGATGACTTGGGTGACCTGAATCTGCGTCTCGCGCATTGGCCCCGCAGGCGCCGCTGGAGCAAGAACCCGACGGACCTGCAATTGTTGAAGAAGAAGCTACTGCGCCAGGTTCCCCTCGGTAGTGACGGCAAGAAGTTGAAGGTGACCAAGCGGGAAATCTGGGACAAGCTCTTCAACGGGAAGCCGCGGTACGGAACGCCGCAAGAAGTGCTCGCGCTGATCGACCTCCTGGAAGAGTTTCATCCATCGCCCAGTCCGACAATCGAAGAGCTTTTCGACCTCGACTACCGCTTGCCTGAGTGATCGGCTTTTGTTGAGTTTGTAGGTATGTAGCTCGGCGCCTTTCCTGGCGCGGCGCCGCCTGCGCGGACCCAACGACGGAGCCGAGCTAACTCTTGCGCGGACTATCGCAACCCGCGCCAGATCGCGAAGGCGAGATCCAAGGCCCTGAGGTCGCGCTCACGGCCCGTCGCCGTAGTGGTCGTGGCGATCAGCCGGCGGGCCGCTTCGTAGTCGACCCAGCGGACGGTGGCGGTCTCATCCGAGAACGGCCCCGGTTCGCCCACCGGCCCCATCAAGAAGAACACCGTTGACGTCGTCGTGCCTGCGAACACGCAGGGGATCAGCGCAAGGACCTGAGATGCCTGGCCGGTCACCAGAGGTTAGGTCGCCTTCGTCTGATAGCAACGCAAAAAGGACTGACGGCCGTGATCTTCGACCGCCTCAGGCGCTGGTGAGGAGATATTTGATGGACGCAATTTTCTCGCGAATTGCGGCGAGTCGCTCAACCATCGACTGCTCCAGCTTCTTCAGCGCTTCTGGCGATAAATGTTCCGCCTGGTTGCGGTATCGGGAGATTTCTTGCTGGTAAGCACTCATCGACTCGGTGAGCTTTACGAAGCCGTCACTTCCAAGGACGAGTTGCCTGCGCGCGAGTTGTGCTGACAGATTGCCGCGATCCGCAGCGGGTAGACTTTCCAATTGCTGGATGGACTCCCGATGGCTTCGAACCAACTCTGTGATCCACTCAAACTCGCGTTCGCCGAAATCCAAAGGTGCCCCCGAAGCTAAATCGCGGCGGGTATCCGTCGGGCAGCGGGTGCATCACAGAGTGGAAATTGTCGCATGTTGATCGGCTGACGTAGCGACGTCTGAGGAGAAACGTTGCTATCAACCGCTTGTCATTGTGCGTTACCGCAGGCGAACGGTTCGCGAGGCCGGCCGCTTCGAGATTGCTGGTCACCCGCCGATCATAGGCCCGCTCTAGTTGGTTCGCGCGGCGTCGTGCGCGGGCCAGACAGCGACAATATGCTTCAGCAGCTCGCTAGGATTGTGCGCGTGGGGCGCAGGACAAAGCCTAAGCCTGAGCGCCGGTTACTTTTGAGGTCTCCAGGCAGCGAAGGCCGCGTCGAGGACCTTGACGTCACGCTCACAGCCCGTCGCCGTGGTGGTCATGGCGATCAGCCGGCGGGCCGCTTCGTAGTCGACCCAGCGGACGGCGACTGTCTCATCCGAGAACGGTCCCGGCTCGCCCACCGGCTCCATCAAGAAGAACACCGTTGACGTCGTCGTGCCAGCGAACACGCCGGGGATCAGCGCGACGATCTGAGATGCCTGGCCGGTCTCCTCCTGAACCTCTCGCAGCGCCGCCTGCTCGGGTGTCTCGCCGGAATCAGGCCGGCCCTTGGCGAATGTCCAGACATAGCCGCCAAAATGATTGGCAGGCTCGCGCAGCTGGACCTCGCCGCGGGCGTTGATCAGCACACCGCCATAGGCATCGGCAATCGGGATTTTCATCTCAAGCTCGTCCCGTTGCGGGTCGCGAAGCTGCGAACATCGGATCATCCTGCAGGCGGTGAAGAGCGTCCCACACATCGTGATAGAGGTGAGCGCGTTCGAGGCCCTGCTGGACAGCAACTTCGGATTTGAAGTTGGAATAGCGGAGGCCGGCGATCATCTGGGCGACAGCGTCCGCTACATCCGTCCGCTTCGCGGTTGCGCGGTACCGGTAGTCGGTGTCATCGCTTTCGCGGATTCGCCCGAGAGATGGGCAGTACGTCCGCTTCAATCCGACAAGATCGCTTCGTACACGCGCACGAACTGTCAGCGTGTCTTGTTTCTGGTCGGTCGGTTTCTCGACAATACTGTAAAATCCAGTCGGCGTGATGAGCCACATGCGCGTCTCCTGTTACGACACGTGTCCGGTCGCTCTGTGTGGCGCGACAGTCAAGTCGAGCGCCGGCGCAATGTACGAGCGCGTTATCAGGGCCGTGATTTACGCACACGCCTGCCAGGTTCGGCCAGGGGCGCGAGAAGCTCGAGGTGGCTCACGTCCAATGCCTGCGCAAGCTCGAACACGGTCACCACCGTCGGATTGCGCTGCCCGCGCTCAAGCCCGCTCAGATACTGCTGGCTGAAACCGGACTTCGCCTCGACCTGCTCCTGGGTGAGGCCGCGTTCGCGCCGAAGGCGTGCGAAATTGGTGCCCACAAGCTTGCGCATGTCCATGTGGACTGCTTGCCGAATACGCATTATGGGCGTTATCGACTTTAGTATGTATCTGCGACTTCGGAGGGGGACCTGATGATACGACCGACACCTGCCTGGCGAGAACTCTCCAGGCGCCAAGGCAACTTGGTTCGCACGGCGGTTGCGGCGCTTACGATTGCATCGTGCAGCCCAGCAACTCCCTCGGAAACCAACATCGACACAGCCTCTCAAGCTGCAGCGGAGATCGGCGATAAGCCTGTAATTGCCGCCGAACCGGTTGACCTTCTGGCGCTGCCAGACGGGCCGCTCGGAGTCTCTACGTTGGACGCCTACATAGCGGCGTTTCAAGATTACGAGCCGGCGGATGAGTTCTCGCCACGCAAGTTCGACGACAGCGTCCTGGCGGGCAGAGAGTTTGCGTTCGAGCTTTCTAAATCCGAATGGCCTGCGCAAGGGGGTTTCTGGTACGGGTATGACGCGGAAAGGAACCAGCTCAAGCTGCAGCTTTCACTCGCCAATGCTCGCCACTATCAAGGCAAGAAGTACCAACCGGATTTTCAATACGTGCCGTTCACGTACATTGCGACCGTGGAAGGCATCGAAGCCGGCTCGAATGCTTTCGGTGTGGCGGGAACCTACAAGGTTTCACGTCATGAGCGCTACGGCGTAGGCATTGCGTCTGAGAATGCCAAGCTCGGACTCTTTCCCAAGGAAGGGCGCTTCATTCACGGGTCACTTCAGAAGGAGGTCTCAATGACTCCTGACGAAGCGCGCGCAGCGACCCAGGGTTTGAAAGTTCGGTTGGCCGGCACCCTGACCATTGATCGCAAATACAAGTCGGTCATCGCCTGTAACACCGACAAGACGAAACCTTCGTTTGACTATCCGTATAATGAAAACTGGCAGGAATGCCTTCTATCAGGCACCTTCACATCGGTTGAGATTGTATCGCCGTCGGCAGGCGTGCTGGCCTCCTGGGGCGCCAAGGAGACAAAGCGCTGAAGCGTGATGGTCTCGTTGTCCAACGCTCGCCAACGCCAGAAAGTGTCGGTTGCGAGCATGCCAGCACATTTCTAGTGGACCTCTGCGCGAAGCAGCGCGTGAGTGATCTGCTCTGAGATTCTGGCTCGTGTGTCCGAAATCAGAATCTTCGCGGGTGCCCCACATTCCACTCGACTTCAGCGCGGACCAGAGCGCTAGTGGCGACCGATGCCAAAGGAAGTTGAGTTGCCTCGACAAACGCCACCGCCGATGACTTTCTCCAGCCTGAACGAAGCGCTCATGCAGTCCCTTGAAGAAGCCGAGACATTGGCCATCAGGGTTGTCCCCAGATCCCACGCCGCAGCGAGCCGTCACGCGACGGCTCTGGCCACGGCAACACAGCACGCGGCAACACTGGCCGCCGCTATGGCGATCCTGATCTCGAGGAAGCCAGCCTCGTAGCTGGAGAGGTCCATACGCATTCACCTTGGCCCGGCTTTTTGCCGGGTTCGTCTCAGTGGAAGCGCGATCATGTCGATCGCTGCCCCACCTGGAGACAGTCCCATGCAAGCCAACACCTCCCCAGAAAACTCGCCCCGCAAAACGCGGGCCCGCGCCCCAGCCAACGCGACCCCGAAATCCAAGAAGGACCAGCTCATCGATCTGCTTCAGGGCAGAGGCGGCGCAGATGTCCGAGCGTTGTCGGACACACTTGGATGGCAGCCGCACACAGTGCGCGCAGCGCTCACCGGGCTGCGCAAGGCGGGCGTCGCGGTCGAGAAGATGCCGGTTCGCGATGGCGAGCTCACCCGCTACCGCATCAACGCGAAGCGCGGTCGCGCGGCCCAATGACCGACGACCCGATCCGAAAGGAGGTCGAGTTCCTGTCGGCGGCGAGCCGACAGGAACTGCTCCTCCGCTGGGAGAAACTCAATGGCTCCCCCGCCCCCGACGGGCTCTCGACCAGCCTGGTGCGCCGGGGAGTGATCTACGACCTCCAGGCAAAGCACTATGGCGGCCTGTCGCCTGCCCACCGGAAGACGCTGTTGCAGATTGCCGCGAACAAGAAGGCGACCCCACCCGCGACCATGAAAACCGGCGCCCGACTGGTCAGAGAGTGGAACGGCATCGCCCACACCGTCGACATCGTGGAGATTGGGTTCCGCTACAGGGACAAGACCTACGCCTCCCTGACCGCCATCGCGAAGGAGATCACCGGCGCTCATTGGTCCGGGCCGCGGTTCTTCGGAATCAAGGGCAAGGCTCAATGAACGAGACCAAGCGCACGATCCGGTGCGCCATCTACACCCGCAAATCGTCCGAAGA
>NCEM01000017.1:134029-143045 GCA_002280725.1 Alphaproteobacteria bacterium 32-64-14 | reverse complement strand
GGGGAAGGCTGTTTCCGCGGATTTCCGGTCTGTGAGCACGGCCTCGTCCTTCGACGGGCTCTGGATTAGGCCTCTGCAACGGTTGTCATCCCGGGGCGAACGTAGCGAGACCCGGGATGACAAGCGGTGGTGAGGGAGCCCGAGTCTGCGGGCGGCGACGTCCGCGTGATCAGCCTGTTGGCTTCAGGAAGACGATCGCGGCTGCGACCACGAGCGCCAGAAGGCCAAGGCCAAACCAGACCGACCGGACGACGCGCGCGACCGGGCTGTAGCGTGAGTCCTGCATGCACCAGGGGCACATGGGATCCTCGGGCGTTCCGTCCATGTGCAGGGACTGCCGATCAACGATCTTCTTGCAGTTCTGGCAAACGTGCATGGCGCTTGCCTCCCTGCGTGCCGATCAGGCCGCCTGCTTCAGGCCCAGCTGCTTCCAGATCGCGAGCAGCGCGGAGACCAGTTCGTCCATCATCTCCTCGGTGTGCTGGGGCGATGGCGTGAAGCGCAGGCGCTCTGTGCCTTTGGGCACGGTGGGATAGTTGATCGGCTGGACGTAGATGCCGAAGTCGAACAGCAGCGTGTCGGACAGGGCCTTGCAGCGTTCCGGGTCGCCGACCAGCAGGGGCACGATGTGGGTGTCGGCCATCATCAAGGGCAGCTTTGCGGCGATCAGCTTCTGGCGCAGCAACTCGGCCTTCTCCTGGTGGATCTTGCGCAGGTTGCGGCCGTAGTCCGAGCGCAGCTTGCGGATCGAGGTCAGCGCGCCGGCGGCGAGGACGGGGCATGTCGAGGTCGAGAAGATGAAGCCGGGGGCCATCGAGCGGATGGCGTCGACGATGGCGGTTTTCGAGGCGATGTAGCCGCCCATGACGCCATAAGCCTTCGCCAGCGTGCCTTCGCAGATGGTGATGCGGTCCATCACGCCATCGCGCTGGGCAACGCCCGCGCCCTCTTCTCCATACATGCCCACGGCATGGACTTCGTCGAGATAGGTGATGGCGTCAAATTCTTCGGCGAGGTCGCAGAGCGCCGCCATCGGGGCGACGTCACCATCCATCGAGTAGACGGACTCGAAGGCGATCACTTTCGGCGCGTCAGCCGGATCGTTCTCCAGCAGGGCGCGCAGATGGCCGAGGTCGTTGTGGCGGAAGATGCGCTTGGCGCAGTTGGCGCGCTTGATACCCTCGATCATCGAGGCGTGGTTCAGCTC
The DNA here is from genome assembly GCA_002280725.1 of Alphaproteobacteria bacterium 32-64-14. Taxonomy (GTDB): domain Bacteria; phylum Pseudomonadota; class Alphaproteobacteria; order Caulobacterales; family Hyphomonadaceae; genus UBA7672. The sequence continues at coordinate 141,838 of NCEM01000017.1, read as the reverse complement.
GTCCGAATAGATGATGACGTTCGGCATGATCTTGGCGAGCGTGGAGAGCGTCGCCTCGTTCGAGACGTAGCCGGAGGTGAACAGCAGCGCGCCTTCCTTGCCGTGCAGGCTGGCGAGCTCTTTCTCGAGCTCGACGTGATAGCGCGTGGTGCCCGAGATGTTGCGCGTGCCGCCGGAGCCGGCGCCGAACGTGTCGACCGCGACCTTCATCGCCTCGATCACATCGGGATCCTGGCCCATGCCGAGGTAGTCGTTCGAGCACCAGACCGTGACGTCCTGCTCGCGGCCATCGGTGTGGCGGACGGAGGCCTTCGGGAATTCGCCCTTGTAGCGCTTGAGGTCGATGAAGACGCGATAGCGGCCTTCCGACCTGATCTCTTCCAGGGCGTTTTCGAAGTGAACCAGGTGTTTCATGGGCGGCGCTTCTCGCTGGCTGACTCACGCCTCTGCAGGGCGCGTTACGACCTAATTAGCCGTCCGCGCGCGGCATTCCTAGACGCAGATCAAGCGCAAGACCGTGATAGCGCCTTCAAGTCGCAGTAGTTTTTGAGAATGGGTCGCAAGTTCTGACGGTGTCAGGTGGTTGGTTGGCTCTAGCCGCGCTGCAGCAATCGCGCGACAGTCTGCACGCCCTCACAGGGCGGGGACAGGGCGATGTTGAAACGCATGCTGGTTCTGGCGGTGTTGGCCGCTGCGGGCGCGCATGCGTATGCGCAGCCGAGCGATATTCGGCGCACCGCCGATGGACGCCCAGATTTTCAGGGCGTCTGGGAAGCGCGCTGGCGCACCCCGACGGAGCGGCCGGTCGAGGCCGATGGCCCGATCGTCGCCGCCGACAAGGCCGACGCGATGGTCAAGGCGATGTATGACCGGCTGAGGGCTGCGGGCAATCAATCGCCTGACGAGGATTTCGACTTCGGCCCGCTGATGCCCGCGCCGGGCGGAGGCTATCGAACATCGCTCATCGTCGAGCCGGCTGACGGCAAGCGCCCGTTGAACCAGGCGGCCCAGGACTGGGCCAAGATCCTCAAGGACAATACCGACAGGGCAGAAGGATCTGAGGCGCGGGGCCTCACCGAACGCTGCCTGCGCGGGGCGGGCGGCGCGCCGTTGGGCGTAGGCGCCGACCAGTCGTACCGCCAGATCATCCAGACGCCCGACCATGTGGTGATCTGGATGGAGCAACTCGGCGATACACGCATCATCGAGATGACGGGACGGACACGGCCTGATGCAGTGGTTTCCTGGCTTGGGCACTCGACCGGGATGCGCGTCGACTTCATCATGCTGCGGACGGAGGCCTCCATGTTCGAGTCGGCCTGCCATGAGGGCAATCATGGTCTCGAAGGCATCCTCCGCGGCGCCCGCGTCGCTGAAGCGCGCGTGACACGCGAACAAGCGAACAACCAGCCGGCGCCAAGGGACAATCCATGATCCGCACCCTGCTTCTCGCGTTTGTCCTGATCCCGGCTGCGTACGCGCAGGCCAGCGATATCCCGCGCACGGCTGATGGCCGGCCGGATTTTCAGGGTTACTGGTCGAACGAGTTCCTGACGCCGCTCGAACGCATCAAGGGCGCTTCTGCGCTCGTCATCTCAGACGCAGAGGCCGAAACGCTGGTCGACGGCATCCGCGCAGAGCGCGCCACTGACAAGTTCGAAGAGGCCACAGCGGTCCCAGAAGCCAAGCAGCTTGCCAGGGTCAGGGGAGAATGGCGCACATCCTTGATCTTCGACCCTCCGGACGGCCTCCTGCCGTTGACCCCAAGGGGCCAGGCGCAGCGCGCTGCGTTCCCGGTGATGAACGACAGAACCGCGGGCAATCCCGAGGAGAGGGGCAACACGGAGCGCTGTTTAGCCGGACCCAGCCGGGCCCCGATCCTGATCCCGGTCGAAGGGATGTTCAATCAGATCGTCCAGACGCCGGACGCATTCGTTTTCTTGCCGGACCATTTTAACGACGTCCGCATTGTCCGCATCGGCGGGAAACACGGTCCCGCCGAACTCACGTCGTGGGTTGGCGATTCAATCGCGAACTGGGACGGCGACACGCTGGTCGTGGAGACCACCCACCTGCGGCCGGATGAATCTGCGCGACAACGCGTGGTGATGGGCCCGCAGTCGCGGGTGGTGGAGCGCTTTCGCTATGTGTCGCCGAACGAGTTGCTCTACCAATTCACCATCGAAGACTTCGCTCTCTACGCGCAGCCTTGGAAAGCCGAGTACTCATTCACCCGGACGACTTTGCCGCCACACGAATTCGGCTGCCACGAAGGCAATCACGGCCTTGAAGGCATTCTTCGCGGCGCTCGCGTTGCCGAGGAGCGTGCAATACGAGAACAGTCAAACAATCAGCCGGCGCCAAAGGCAAAGCCATGATCCGCACGCTGCTTCTCGTATTTGCGCTGATCCCGACCGCGTTCGCACAAGCCACCGACATTCCGCGCACCGTAGACGGGCGACCGGATTTTCATGGCGTGTGGGAGAGCCGGTGGCTGACGCCGTTCGAGCGGCTGGATGGGACAACGGAGGCTACGGTCACGGGCGAAGCCGCCAAAGCCTATGCCGCCGCACGGGTTGCGGAGTTGTTCAAAGACGGCGGCGCGCTGCATCCGGAGGAGGATTTCGACTTCTCCACCCTCCTGCCCGCAGGTGATGGCAGCTATCGCACGTCGCTGATCGTCGAGCCCGCGAACGGGAAGCGGCCGCAGACGCAGGTTGCAAAGGACGTCGGCGCGCTGGGACGGGACATCCGCAAGGCAGCAGAGAACCCGGAGGGCCTGTCGAACGATGAACGCTGCATGAGCGCGACTGGGCGCACGCCGCTCGGCATCAGTCCGGGCAGCATGTATCGCCAGATCGTGCAGACGCCGGGCCATGTCATGATCTACACGGAAGACCAGATGGTCACGCGCGTCATCGGGATCGGCGCGGCACCGCGGCCCGTGGGTCTCGTCTCGCTGGCGGGGGACTCGGTTGCGACCTGGGAGAACGACACGCTGGTGGTGGTCACGACGCAGATCCGGCCGCAGCTTGCCCCGCCCGGCGCGCCGCCATTCGACCAACAGCGCCGCGTGACGGAGCGCTTCAGTCTGATCGACGCGGATCAGATCGACTACAGTTATGTGCTGGAAGACAGCGCCATGCTGACCGAGCCGCTGCGAGTCCAGTATAACCTGATGCGGACTGACGCTCTGATCTTCGAGTCCGCCTGCCATGAGGGCAACTACTCGATCGGCGGCATGATGCTGGGCGCCCGGCTACTGGAACAAGCCGCCGGCAAGCCCAAGCCCTGAAAACAAAACCGCCGGCGCTCGCGAGGCGAGGACCGGCGGTGTCGGGTATTTTCGCGCGGGTCGGCGCTTTTCGGCCAAGTCCGGCGGTTTCCTCCCCGAGGCATACGGCTCCGCACTATCAGGGCGAAGTCCGGTTTTCCGTAAAGACTAGAGCTGGAAGCGGATCTGGTCAGACCAGAAACGCTCGAGGCGGGCCAGCGACTTGTTGAGCTGGTCGAGATCGTCCGTGCGGACCGAAGCGGTCGGCTCGAGCGCAGTCGCCTGCTTTTCGAAGAGTTCAGCAACCTGGTTGCGGACGGCCTTGCCCGACGGCGTGAGCTTCAGGCGGACCGTGCGGCGGTCGTCGCTGGAACGCGACTGGATCAGATAGCCGCCTTCCTGGAGCTTCTTCACGTTGTACGACATCGACGTGCCGGCGAAGGAGCCGCGTGCGCGGAGCGCCGAGGCAGGCGTTTCGCTCTCGCCGATTTCGTACAGCAGCAGGGCCTGGACGCCGGTGAGCGAACGCTCGCCATTGCGCTCGAGGCTGTCCTTGACCACGTCGTGCAGACGACGGTGCGCCTGTTCGAGCAGGGAGAGCGCCTTCAGGAAGGACTGCTCAACAACTTCGTCCTGACCGCCGGAGCGGACTTTCGCGTTCATCATCACCACCACCATCGTTTTGTTTTTGTCGTCGTGCCGATTTGCTCGGCTTATGGTGTGAAGATACACGCGCTTGACTAAGCAATCCCTAAGTGCAACGACTTTGACGCAATTTTATACTCTGCTTTCTTCGATATTCTTCCGGTTATTATTGTAATCGAGAAGTAAACGCGGAGCGGGCAATTGATGTGATCGCGGCGGCTAGGACGGCCATACAGCAAGCCCGTGGGCGGCGTTGCGGACGTCCAGGCTGATGTTGTGCGAGGCGATGCAGGCGCCTGCGCCAAGATCGTGCAGCGAGACGGTGGTGGGCGAGGAGCCCGCTGCGATCAGCGTATCCGACAGCACGCAGAGCCCGCGCCCGAAGGCCTGGCGGGCGACCTTGGTCTGGTCGGCGTCGGTGTGCGTGAGCGTGGCGGGATCGTAGCGCGGGACCGGGATGGTCATGCGCTTTCCGGGGCCGGCCCAGACGAGCGCGTCGCTGTCGGTGTCGTTGAAGAGGACGCCGCCCCGGAACGGCCGGGCGTTGTGCGTGCCGCGCGGCAGCCCGGCGACGGCGCCAATGGCGTTGCGCGTGATCTGGACGAGGGCGGGTACATTGCGGCCGGAGAAGAAGACGCCCGCGCTGTCGGCATGGACGCTGTTGATGTGCATGGCGTTGCTGGCGGCGGCCAGCCCCGGCTGTCGCGGATCGAACGCGCGGACGTTGTAGACGCCGGCATCGTTGCTGATCTTGAGGCCAAGATCGAACTGGCGCGTGGCGAGATCCATCCGCAGCAGCGCATCGAACCCGGTGGACGTCAGATAGAGCTTGCCCTGATGGACGGACAACTCGTGGCAGTGGCCGAGATAGGGATTGCGGTAGGAAGTCAGCGGGCGGAACCGGGTGTCGTAGACGAACAGCTCGTCGGCGGCGGCGATGAAGACTTCCTGCCCTACGATGGCGATGCCGCGCAGGCCACGGTCCGCGCCGCGCCCGTCCCAGGAGATGCCGCTGGCGTTCCAGTCGAGCACCTGCTGCGAGGCGCCGCGCTCCATGTCCACGAGATAGAGCCCGCCATGACTGTCGCCCTGCTGCGAGCCGCGCACGACGGAACTGACCAGAAGCCTAGGGAGCGCCGCCACTACTGCAGCGTGTAGTCAAAGATGAAATGGGTGCGGTCGGACCCGAGATTGGTGACGGCGTGATAATCGAGGTTGCTGACCTCGTACGCCTGCCCTTCCTTCAGGTTGTGGCTGAGACCACGGATCACGAAGTCGCAATCGGGATTGGTGACCAGCGGCACGTGGATGCGGTGGGCGGCGGCGAAGCTGGGATGGACGTCGCGATGCCTGGCGATGCGCCCGCCTGCGGTGAGCCGGGCGGCCATGGCGCGGATGATGCGGCCGCCGGGCGGATAGTTGTTGGCGATGATGCTGTCGATCAGCGTGTTGGCGGGCTCGGCGAAATAGTCCCACCCGCTGCGCTTCTCGATCACGGGATCGGGCCAAGCGGTTGAGAACAGCATGACCAGCGACTGGGTCTGCCGGTGCTGTTCGAAGGATTGCTGGCGGATCTGGTCAGCGAACCACGCCTCGGCCTTCACGGCCTCGACGGCCTGCTTCAACGGCAGGTAATCGACAGGTCCAAGCTCGCGAACGGGGGCTTCCAGCAGCATGCCGGGAGAGATACCGCGACATTTCGGGATTGTCATGCGGGGCGGCTGCGGCGCCCGCTTTACAACCTGTTGGCGTGTGATTGTCTCGCGCCCGTAAAACTACGCGAGGGAGCGCGGACGTGTGGAACGCGGACGGGGGGAAGTTGCTTGCCGGCGTGAGTCTGGCTGCCGCACTGGTTCTCGCGGCGTGTGGGCGGACGTCCGACGCGGTGGAGACCGGAGAGGCGCCGGCAGAGGCCGCACCCGCAGTGCTCCCGCTGGTTCCCGATGTTGAGGCTGCCAGCATTCCAACGATGAACGGCGTGCCGCTCGTTCCCGTGTTTGCGCCGGTGAACTTCCTTGATCCGCTGGAGCCGGATGCGGTCTATCGCATGCCGGCCGAGTACAACACGAACCACACGGCGGTTCAGATCATCAAGGAAGAAGAGACGCTGCAGCTGGAGGCCTATGAGCTCGGCGGCGTGTGGCTGATCGGCTATGGCCATCTCATGCTGGAAGGCGAGAAGGACGTGATCAACGAGCAGGAGGCCGAGGACTTCCTGCGCGAGGACCTGCACTGGTGCGAGGGCTCAATCGAGCGCTATGTCGATGTGCCTGTGACGCTGAACGAGTTCAGCGCGATGGTGGCGTTCTGCTACAATGTGGGATCGGGCAAGACGCGCGGGTCTTCGATCGTGAAGAAGGTCAATGTGGACGACCGGCCCGGCGCGGCGGATGCGTTCCTGCTGTGGAACAGGATGAACGGCGTGGTGATGTCGGCTCTGGCGAAAAGGCGCGCGCGGGAGCGGACGTTGTTTGTTACGCCTTAGGAGCTGGGCTCGCCGCAAGAGAGGTAAGCACGGCCTCGTCCTTCGGCGGGCGCTCGCTTCGCTCACTGCTCAGGATGAGGCCTGCGGGGCGGCTCGACTCAAATTTCTCAGCGACCAACAAGCCTCATCCTGCGCCTGTCGAAGGACGAGGCGTGTTTAGGTAAGCGCCCTACTCCGCCGCCGTCGCCGTTCCAGCCACGATCTGGCGGATGGCTTGTTCGAAGACTTGCGCGGGTTGGCCGCCCTGGATCATCCAGCGGCCGTTGAAGATGACGGACGGCACCGCGTTGATGCCGCGATTGCGCCAGAGGGATTGTTCGGCGCGGACTTCGGCCACGTACGCATCTGACTCCAGGATCGCGCGGGCTTTCTCGCCGTCGAGGCCGGCCGCCTTTGCGGCTTCGATCAGGACGGCGTGGTCGCTGGTGGATTTCTGCTGGGTGAAGTTGGCGGCGAAGAGCGCCTCTTTCAGTTGCAGCTGACGGCCTTCAAGGCCGGCCCAGTGCAGGAGGCGGTGGGCGTCGAACGTGTTCCAGATTCGGCTTTCCGCGTTGTAGTTGAAATCGAAGCCGAGATTGGCGCCGGCCTCGCGGATGGCGTTGCGGGCGGCGGCGGAGCGTTCGGCGGTCGAGCCGTATTTCTTCTGGACGTGTTCGGTCGTGTTCTCGCCCTCAGGGGGCATGTCGGGGTTCAGCTCGAACGGCTGGAAGTGGATATCGGCCTCGACCTCGGCCCCGACCTTGTCGAGGGCGGCCTGCAACGACCGGAGGCCGACCACACACCAGGGGCAGGCCACGTCTGAGACGAAGTCGATACGCAGTTTGGCGGCCATGGCGGAGCTCCTTTGGCTCTCTATGTAGGATGTCCCTGCGGTCATCGCCAAGGTTGGCTTGAGGCGGCTGGGCTGCAATAACCCGGTTCTGCATTACCGGCCCCTTGGGGAGACTCACATGACGCGCGCCTTTGAAACGCAGCTGGAAGCCATCGGAACGGTTCTGGCGGGGCCATGGCGGAAGCCGGTGAACATGTTGCTCAAGCAGAGCTACGACAATCACCTGTCGCTGCATGACGACGCGATGGCGCAGAAGCTGGGCTTCAAGGCGGGGCCGATCGAGGGGCCGACGCATTACAGCCAGTTCGCGCCGCTGGGCGTGGCGATCTGGGGCGAGCGATTCCTGACAGAAGGCTGCCTGTCGGCGCACTATCGCAACATGGTGATGGAGGGCGAGGAAGTCCGCGCCTTCATGGAGCGCGAGCCGGGCGAGGATCACGCGAAAATCTGGGCGACCAAACGCGACGGCACGGAAGTGCTGAGAGGCACGGCGTCGGTCGGCCTGAGCGCGCCGCCGACGGCGCTGGACCTGCGGCTGAACGAGCTGGCGCCGCTGGAGCAGCCGGTGATCCT